>PAYP01000001.1 GCA_002714785.1 Candidatus Poribacteria bacterium
GCTTTAACTTCTGTCGGGCATCCAGCATCAACTGGAAATTTTGATAATCTTTTGCGGGAATTAGTGTTTCCGTCGTTGTAAATCTAGATAAAATGGTAATTTTCCGTTTAGAACTTTTGACATTCGATTCAAAAGAGCCAATTGACGGAAACACTAAATTTTGATTTTCTGGAGCTCGGTCTATTTTAAAAGATCTGGCTAGACTGACTTTGCAGGAGTGCTGGACTGTTATTATTGTTGGTAATGAGATGGGTGAATCTCGTTTTTCTATTCTCAAAAGTTGATCATATTTGAGTGGTAAAGAAGGAACTTCTAGTAGTAGTTGGTGTCCCAGTCCTATCAAGTGTTTGGAGCGCTTCCAAGCTATCAGCAATCGACTCTCGTAAGGACTAATTAACGAAAAGCTAAGCTGACTAATCTCAGTATCCTCGTTTAATTCAAGCAGATCTCTGAAAAACGACCTAGATTTTGGGCTATTTTCGCTAGAAATATGTTGGCGAATTACGGTATTGAAATAACCAGAAAACCGAATCTCCTGATTGACAATTATTGTTTGACCTCCTGACACTTGTACCGATGTTTTAGCGATTTGATGATTGTTAGATTGAGTGGGAGTTTTATCAAACTGATACAGTGGCTGGTCGACTGAGCTATTTTTCCTTGCATCTGGGTTAATTATCATTGCCCAGCGATTTTGGTCTGAGACTGGTAGCTGATCAAATGGTTGGCCAGTTGCTGTTGGGTCTAAAAATAAAAAATTATTACTTTTTGTTTTGACTGCTAGAATCATATGGTTGAAATAAGCTAAGGAAGGTATTTTTCGATTGATGTTTCTAGATTTACCTGCTGATATAAGAACCGGATAAGACGAAATTCCTAACTCTGATAACATCGTACACAGTAAGGTTGATTTGTCTTTACAATCGCCGTGTTTTTCCCTAAAAACTCGTGGGGATGAATGAGGTTTAATAGCCCATATCCCTAACTCGATCCCGACGTAATCGATTTCATTAGTAACGAAATTGTATAACTTACGAATCTTTTCTTTTTGACTAAAAATGCCCAGAGTAAGTTCTTTTACCTTATTTTGAATTTGACTATTGGTTTGAGTTTGATCACGAATCAGAGTAGCATACCATTCAACTAAAGGTTCCCAAGAGGGAATAGTGGAGACCGCAATAGAATAAGCCAAATCCTTTTTGTCTGGCATAAATGGCTCGTGAATCAAAGGAGGTAAGTCTTTTAATTGAAATTGATAAGTGGTTGTGTAGTTAGATTTACTGACCTCGGGTCGTACTATAAGGTCATGTTTTTTTTCACTACTAGGATGAGATTGGTAGTGTAATGTTTTCTCATGGGGTAAAATAATCGTTAATTCATAATGACTAACTCGGACTGGCTCCTGCACGTAAATTTGTTGCCAGAATTCGCCTTCTAATAATTGTCCTCGACTCTTTCTGGTGTAGCAATAGTCAATAATACAGCCACTTTGCATCTGTGGCAATTCGAACCTCACTAGCCTAGCATCCACAAACATTCCAGCCTCAATGGTACCTGGTGGTATCAAGTTTGTTTCTATATCCTCAGGAACTAGGTTAATGAGGTCCCCACTGGGTAAAATCGTTCGAGCGTAACGAACTTCTACATTTCCAGCACCTCTGGTATAAGGAACTGAAACTCGTCCAAGGTAGCGATCTTCCGGATCTATAATCCGAATTGTTCGACGAACTGTATGTGTATAACTTGAGTCCTCGTTGATATCAAATATATCTTGTCTATTTATGATCCACGATGATATTTTTGACTGTTTAGCTAAATTACGAAGATAGTTTACATCAAAAGGTGAAACCTCGGTGTCTTTTTGTATTTCACCTTTTAAATCGATAGCAGGTATACCCAAATAAGTTTGATTCAGCTTAGTTCCCTTAATTTGTGGGTGTTCGGCCTGAACTAAGTTCTCATTTGTATACCATTGGCTGATATCAATTTGGGTTTGTTCCATAACCTCTAACAAAGATTGATTAGGCTTCTGACGAAATCGGTTGAGCAAAATCAGACCAAAACTACACAAGGCATTTCCTTCTTTCTTGGAACAAGAAGTTATGACAACAGTATTTGGGTGGGGTAACAGTGAAATCATTTGGCCACTGTGAGGAAAATCAAAGAGTACTATTTTGGTTTTGCTCTGAATTCGGCGGATCATATTAGCATATTCCTGAGCAAATAAATCTCGACCAGGAAGGTTGAACTTAAGATACTTGCCTGACCGGTTTGCGTGCCCTGACATCAATAAGATAAATCGGTCATCAGAAGTAGCGGAGGCGTAAATAGTATGGAAAGCCGAAATGACATTCTCTGCGGTTGATTGATCCGTTACAATTTTCTCAACAGGTTGTTCAAAGAGAAAGGTAACCTGATTGGGGTTAAGACCATAGGTATCAATCAAGAGATTATAAAATTGAAGACTAGTGTGCCAAAAACGGTCGTAATACGACTTTTCACCCGCGATTCCGCCGATAATCAGCACGTAGTCTTTAGCTTTGACTCCTTGCTGAAAACTACAGGTGAAAACTATACTAGCAACAATTGAAAACCAGTATCGCAACTAATTAGGCCTTAATTAATCAGATCAAGTTTCTCGGTTATGACCGAGTCCATTTTCTGTTAAAATATGAGTTCCAACGGTTCCATTTGTGACATGGAAAATCGAAGGATATTGGTCTACCCATTCGGAATTAGCTGCAGGGCAAAACTGCCGAGAATTACCTTCAATTGCTGTGACTCCTTTGACACGAGCGGCAATACCCGCTGAGTGGAGGAATGAAGCGCCAGGACACGTCAAGTCCTGAACGGCCAAGAACATATTGTAATCTTGAGCAACTGCTCCCATTAGTAAAGCTTGTGACTGCCCTTTACAAGCTTTCAGGGCTACACCAGAATAGCCTTGCTCTCTTGCTAGTAGAAAGGTTTCGAGGTCAGTCAATGACTCATCAATAACAACAGGTTTGATCGCCGATGCCCTATGCATTTTATTCTCGGGGTGAGATTTTAGGTCGCGGTCCGTTGGTTGTTCTATGTAAGCTAATCGTTCAAAAGCGAGACCTTTTCCTTCCTGAATTTTTTGCAAAAATTCCAAGAGATACTCTACATCGGCACAAGTTTCATTGAAGTCGGCAGAATAATACCAGCTAGTAACTCCCCGCTTCGACTGAGTTTCAGATACTACTTGCTCAATAGATAATAAGCGGTTAACATCCCAGTCTAGATCCTGTCCATTAAGCTTAACCTTTAAATGAGTAAGTCCATCGGCCTCAATCCATTCTGGAAGAGTTAACGGTAAACCGTCATCTATTGGATCGGTAATATCGTCACTTGTCAAAGGATCTAATGCTCCAATTAGATGGTAGAGAGGCATATAATTTTTGGGAGAATTTGATAAATATTGATCCAAATATTTGCCTTGGAACCTATCTGGATGAAGTTGTTCACTTGCAACTCCAGCTTTCTGAGTATTAAGATAATGGGATAAATCGTAATTCACAAACACCGACGAGAGTCCATTATAACTATTGATACCGTTAGCTCTACCAAATGCGTCGTGGATTGCCGCATCGATAGGGCTGGTCGTTACGGCAGTACATAGCTTTGGAATGGGTAATGAAAGCCCCATTTGATCTGAAATCTGCTTGGATAATTCAGTGAAAACAGGTTCTAGAATCTCCGAGTGGTCCAATGGATGAGCTATTAGGTGATGCTCACGGGTTTTGGCAACAGACTGCTCTGCCAATTGTTTCATCGCACTCAAACTTTGCTCAAATGGTACGTAACGTGGTGGAAATGCCCATACATTGCCTAGTGGCATTGAGCCAAAGCCATGGCCGATTTTTTGATCTCTAGTTTCGACAACCATCCTAACATTGAATAAAATACAGTGATCTGTGGGTACCCCCCCAAACTTGAGTGGTGTGCGGTACTGATGTTGTTCAAAATCGAAACTAACTTCTCGAATGCGAATGTCCGTTCCTTTCCCCATAAACGTTCTCCTGATAGGTTGATTGATTAGCGAAGCCGACGACTAAATTATAAGACCAATATCAAAAAAATCAAGATATAGCTTATCACCAAAATAAAAGCTTCAATCCAGTTAAGATGACAATCAGCAAAATTATCATAGAGAAAATGGAGTTGGAAACTCTCCGGTTCAGGTAGACTCCAAGTCCTGTTCCAAAAAATAACATCGGCAATAAGGGGAATATACGATTAAACATTGATAGATCTAACACATTCAGCTGCAGGTATACCGGAATTTTACATAAATTGATCAAAAAGTAGAAAGCTGTAGTAGTAGCAACAAAAGTACGGTTTGGAAGGTTTTGTGGCAAAAGATACATAGTAGTTACTGTTCCACCGATATGTGCTAGTGTGGAAATAAAACCAGTAACCAAACCAGAAATGGTTCCATGCCAAACTCTAGGTTGAAAAAGCCTACTCTGCCGTCCGAACCGACGGCGATATACTTGAAAGAATGCGAAACCAATAGCCGCAATTCCGATAATAGTCTTAAGATGATCGTCTGACACACTATCCAACAGAAAATAGCCACTACCAATTCCAACAAACGCGCCAGGAATAAGAACTACCAGATTACTCCAATCCCATTTTTTCCAGTAGAAATAAAGAGAAACAATATCACAAGCAAATAATAGTGGAAGCATGAGACCAATTGTTTCTTTAGCTGGCAAAATCAGCAGTAAGATTGGCCCAACAACAATACCAGTTCCACCTCCAAAACCTGCTTTAGACAGGCCAATTAGGAAGGCTGATAAATGAAGTAATACCAGTTCAGTCATCTTTGTTTGCTAAATGCTTTCAAAACCTCCGCTTTAATTTGACACTCACGGTATTCGTCCGAGCTATTCGAATCCCACACTATACCACTACCAATACCATATTCCGCTTTCTCCTCCCAAACAACTGCTGTACGAATCGCGACATTAAAATCAGCTCGTAATCCAATGTTATCCTCAGGTTGAATAATGCCTACTGCTCCAGTATAAACGCCTCGTGGTATGGGCTCGATCATATTAATAATTCTAGTTGTTCTCGGTTTTGGGGCGCCAGTAACTGAAGCACAGGGGAAAAGAGCCGTAATAATTTCAGTAATGCTGACATTTGTTCGGGCGGTTACAGTCGAAGTCATTTGCCAGACAGTAGGGTATTCCTCAATTTCAAAAAGATTCCTAGTTGTTACACTACCAAAGTTTGATATTTTCCCTAAATCGTTACGTATCATATCGACAATCATTACATTTTCGGCTTGATCTTTCATGGAATATCGAAGATCTTCAGCTAATTTTAAATCGGTTTCAGGTTCCATGTGCCTTTGTCGTGTTCCCTTCATTGGTCGCATGGTAATTAGGCCATTCACGTAAGAAAAAAAAAGTTCTGGCGATGCTGAACAAATAGCATACTTATCAGACTGAATAAAGACACAGCCTTCAACTAATTGAGTTTGTAGTAACTGGTGAAATAGAGACAAAGGTGTACCACTAAATGGTGTCTGTAGCCGATGAGTATAGTTAACTTGGTAAGTATCACCTTTAATAATCCAGTCTTTTATCTGCTGTATCCGATACTGATATTCACTAAAGTCGACAGTCGGCCGCCAAGCTAGCTTTCTCAAATCATCATCCCAATTCTTTGGTGGTACGGGAGGGTCTGTAGATCGTATCATTGAATCAAACAAACCAAAGGATACTAGTGGCATCGGCGATTGGTCTAGGGCGGAATCATGAGCAGTCAAAGCGGGGTCAAAACCGGAAGCAGATTCATATGCGATGAAACCAATCGCATAGTAACGATCAGCCAAAACTCTTTGTTCTACTTGGTTTAGTGTATTGACAACTTGGTCTAATTGCGAAGTTTGAATGACTTCAACTGGTTGGGAAAAATTAAGCCAATGACCTTTAGAGTGAAGAATTACTTGGTTCATCGTTAGTTGGAAGTTTGTGCGTTTTTAAGAAAAAATCCACTTCCGACCATGAACTAAGGCCGATAACAGATCCTGAGTGAATGTCAGGAAAATAATCACTACGCAATTGTATATCGACAAACGGTATTTCGAAATATCCTAGCGCTTGACGAGCCAATTGATTTTGACCAATTAGTATGCCTATATCTGCACGACAAATTGCCAATATATCGTTAATTGAGTCGCCAATGAAGGCCGTCTTCCCATAAGTATTCATCACTTGCTCGATTCGATTTAGCTTGTGTTGAGCTGAGGTTATTTTAAGTTTAATTTCTCCAGTCGTAGTGGTGGGATCTTCATTAGTAAATAACAGGTCGTTGGCTGTTATTAAGTCGCAATAATCACCCACGGCCCCAATAATCAGATCCGTAGACCAGTTAGCAGATAAGATTTCGATTCTAACTGATTTTCTTCTTAGCTTAATCAGGACTTGTTCAACAAGTTTTTTCTTCTTTGTTTTTTGTCCTAATTGGTGAAGCTGTTCTTTTTTCAGTCCCATCAAGAATTTTTGTGAAACCACTTGCTCTAGTGCAGGCATTTCCACAGTTTTATGAAAATTAGACACAAAAGATTCTAGGGACGAAAATTCAGAAAAAAACGAATTGTCTACTGCGGTAGATTGAGATTGATACTGCCGAGATAAGGACAGCCAATTCTCCAGCTGAGCATCTGATTGCTCTAACTGGCCAATTGCCAACCGAGCCATAGGATCGATGGTATCCTGTTCTGTGACGGTTCCATCAAAGTCGGCCACAAATGCCGAAATCACGTATTTAGCCAATCCGAGGAGGTCCTATTCAATTTGAGAGGTTAGGACGAGTCATGTCGGCAGGAACAACTGCTTGGTCAAATTCTTGCTCCGTCAAAAGTTNTCTGGATATCACAATTTCTTTCAATGTTTTTCCTGTTTCATGTGCTTTTTTAGCTACTTCNGCAGCTTGATCATAACCAATGTGAGGGGCNAATGCGGTTACTAACATTAAGGAATCNTNTAGATACTGATTGATTTGATGCAAATTNGGCTTTATACCAANAACACAATGTTGATCAAACGAATCACAAGCATCTCCAAGTAGNCGGATCGATTGCAAAATGTTAAAAGCCATGACTGGCATGTAAACATTTAACTCAAAATTACCTGACGATCCCGCAACAGTAATCGCCGTATCATTACCTATGACTTGGGAGCAGACCATAGTNAGAGCTTCACANTGAGTTGGATTGACTTTTCCTGGCATAATGGANGANCCTGGCTCATTNGCTGGNANAATGATCTCGCCAATACCACAACGAGGGCCNGACCCCAGCCAACGAATATCATTGGCAATTTTATTCAGAGCNCAAGCNAAGGTTTTCAATGCNCCACTGGCTTCTACTAACGCATCACGTGCGCCTAGANCNGCAAATTTATTCGGTGCAGAGACGAAGTCTTGCCCTGTTTTCTGTGCCATTTTTTTTGCTGCTAATTCTGCATATTCAGGATGAGTATTTAAACCAGTTCCGACAGCAGTACCACCAATCGGTAATTCAAATAGATGGAGAAAAGTATGGTTAATTGCTCGAATAGCATTGTCTAATTGTTGAACATAGCCTGAGAATTCTTGNCCTAGTGTCAATGGAGTAGCATCTTGCAAATGAGTTCGACCAATTTTAACAATCTCAGCAAATTCATTGGACTTATCAGCAAGGGANTCTCTCAAACGTGTAACCATCGGTTTCAGATGATGTTCAATTCGATCTACCACAGCTAGATGAATAGCTGTTGGAAAGGAGTCATTGGTCGATTGTGATTTGTTGACGTGATCATTTGGATGAATGGGCTTTTTNCTTCCCAAGACTCCACCTAAGATCTCAATAGCTCGGTTTGNTACAACTTCATTAACATTCATGTTAGTTTGAGTACCACTCCCCGTTTGCCAAACTACNAACGGNAAATGGTCATCCAACTTACCATCAATGACTTCTTGAGTNGCTTGTCTAATAACTTCAGTTTCATCAGGTGTCAATAACCCCAAATCTNGATTGACTTCNGCCACCGATTGTTTCACAATACCCAAAGCCCAAATCATCTCNCGAGGAAACCGCTCGCCACCGATTTTGAAATTTTGNACAGACCTTTGGGTTTGTGCTCCCCAGTAACGATCAGATGGAACTTCAATCTGACCCATACTATCTTGTTCAACTCTAAATTCGGTTTCCATCATACAACTCCTGATTTTTTATAATATTGATCTCCATGTTTTGTCCGTATAATCAGCAAATAATTTCCCACCACGGGGACCGAGAAATACTTAGGAAGTATATCACTTGAGTAACAACCTCACAAGGTTAGCTGAGNGGTTGACAAGTGATATATATTCTTTTCTAAGTAAATGAATTTCGAAAGAATGGCAAGCCGGTATCAACAAACGAAAACAAGTAGNGAATGGCTNAATTGATAGTGAGAAACGAAGTGAAAAAATGGTAGGTGGAATCATACATTAGCAACTAAATCTATCTCTAGGTCGTTGCAAGCTCATACATTCTCTATTTGTAAACAAAATTGTGGGTTTGAGAGGATGCTTCTCACTCTATTATAGTTGAATGGTCAAANGCATGAGCGGAAAGTACCAATTTCAACATCTATGACGAATCTTGCCTGAAACACACGATCTTTTATGATACAAGACA
The DNA here is from genome assembly GCA_002714785.1 of Candidatus Poribacteria bacterium. GTDB lineage: Bacteria > Poribacteria > WGA-4E > WGA-4E > UBA9662 > TMED15. Next base: position 8,702 of record PAYP01000001.1, read on the forward strand.
GCTATCCAGTCTGCCTCTTTAGAACAATTCGTCTTCAGCATCTGACTGACTTTCTTGGTCTGGNGAAGTCATAATTTCTAACTTACGTTGGGCTAATCGNCCAGCTTGAGAATCAGGGGAAAGTTGAAGAACTTTCTGGTAATCNACTATAGCCGCATCGTTTTTTCGAATTCGATGGTAGAGCATAGCCCGAAAGTAATAGGCGTTGGTATAACTATTGTCTAATTCAATAGCTTTGCTAAAATCTGCAATGGCCTTATCGTAGCTATTAAGCTCGAAGTANGCATTTCCTCTCAGCACATGAGATTGTGGTTGACTTGGGTCTAATCTAATAGATTCAGTNGCATCCTGNACCGCTTCTTTTAGCTGACCTTCAATTTTATAAATGTTACCACGTAATAAATAGGCGTTAGCATCAGATGAATTAAGATAAATAGCANTGTGGAAATCTTGTAATGCTCTACGATTTTGCTTTAACTGTCGATGAATCCCAGCTCGTAAGATATAAGCTTTTGGATCGTCCGATTTTAGATCGATAACCCTAGTCAAATCGCCTAACGCCAACTCNAAATTCCCCAGNTCTTTATATGCTTGTGCGCGTTTATAGTAGCGTAAGGGATTATTTGGCAGCTCAGCAATTTCTCGGCTACATTCGTCAACGATTCGTCTCCAATAATCTTGTACACCTTGCGCNGTTAATCGAGTTCCTATCACGAAGCCCCCTTTGTTATTTTACAAAGAAATCGAAGTATTGCAAACACGCATAGTCAGGTTGATCTAAACCATATGCCCTTGCCGTAATACATAGTTTAACGTTCGGGTGTTGTTGACGAATATACACAGAAAAGTCGAATAACCACCTGTANGTCAAAAATGTTGATTCCACAGGTCCTCCGTGATTATGCNTAATGTTAGCACAACCTTGTAACCCATTGTTATCCTTTTCAAGTATTGGTCCGGACAATATAATCAGACTCACCGGAGAATGTACCAACAGATCATCTACAGCATCTCGTAGGAAAAAACCATATGNACTNAACAAGCAATAAATCGGCTGATCTGANTCAGTAGGTGTAGATTGGAGCCAATCCGGTTGATTTACTATATTTTTACCAACAGTAGCTACAGGTAATCGAANAGCTNTCGGTCGAGACACGAGAGACGATGANAGTTCGTCCTNCAATGTNNCTGCCGTTTCATTTTCAAAATTGAATACTTGGTAGGATGCTAAATCTTCAGCTTCTAAGTATGGATTCGGTAGTTGAGTTTCAGCAAACCGACCAAAGTAAAGTGATATGGGAGGTATCATAACTGATTGACCTGGCCAAGCAGTTATAATCTCCGACATTTGTACGTCAAAGGATGTAANGCCAACAGAAACATAATCGTATTGCTTNTATAAGTCAGTCGTCTTGAAAGGTCCAGGAGTGTGATTAACTATTGANACTAACTTATTTNTNGACCCAATTGCTGGTGATATTTCTAGGTACTGGCCATAAATTTTGCTAAATAAGCTTCTGCTTNCCAAAGCCGACCGAGAATTGTAAAAAATNGGTAATGATTCGGTNTAAACCTCTTCTATACTAAGTGGAATATTGCCTTGATTTTTGAAGACTAGCCATTTGTCAATTCGAGCTTGATTTGGATAGACTCGATAACAAATTTGGATAGAAAAGCTTAGATTACTAGANCTACTAGTATCTGGGAATGGATTGGTAAATTCAGCCAAGAGGCCATCAGCNGGCGAACCAATTATAGGNTTTTGGTAATTCATCCAGAAACGCAATATACGAGATCCATCAAAGCCAGGTTCAATTTTATACCTCTGATATAAAAACTGGCTATCGAGGCCAGAAAAACGATAGCCTGAGATTTGGAAACAAAATTCTTGACTCGATTGTTGAAGGTAATATTCGCCACTCAATTTATCAACAATAGAGATCGTCTGTAACCGCTTGTTGCTGGCCGACAATTGAAATCTTCGTTCAATCAAACCATTCCCTATGTAAAANTGTTCCTTTTGTCCATCAAATCCTGCATAGGCTGTTTTGTCAGTAACCGAACGTACAGACTGTCTCAANTCAGCAACAGTAACTTTAGAACCCTTGGGTGAATAGTTACAACCACTGATAGTCAGCAAAAAAATAGCTAAAAGACAATTTATTTGGACAAATCGATGATGGATCATTTTTAAAATTGATTAGAATAATAATATACTAAATTAATTATGAAATCCCATTATACCCATTGGAATCCGGTATTTGACACATACATACTAATGCTCTATAATCAGCTGATAATTACTGATTAGTATACTAACGTAGGGTAGGAATTCGTCTTATCAAGTTAATTCCACTTTTGTAGCCTTGTTGATGTAGATTTTATTTGTTAAAATAATTTTACGCTTTTTTGTATTTGTGGACAGTTATCTTTCGTCAAAAAATCAAGGAGAAATGGATATGCCAGAACTCACAGCGTACAGTGCTGAATCAATTCCGGAGGAGGAAGCTCGATCAATAGATATCTATGAAATTCAGCTGGGTCGTGTTCAATCCGAACAAGTGGCTGAGGAGGTATTTACGGAGTTTAGGTTACGTCATGGTGTGTATGGCCAGCGGGACAATGGCTCGCAAATGATCAGAGTTAAAATTCCGTATGGCGGCCTAGATGCTAAACAATTGGAAATGCTGGCAGATGTTGGTGAAGAGTTCTCTGATAACATCATTCATATAACCACTCGACAAGATGTTCAGTACCATTACGTCGATATAAACAATACTCCTGAGCTAATGCGACGATTAGCCTCAGTTGGAATCACGACGAAGGAGGCTTGTGGTAACGTAGTTCGAAATGTCACAGCTTGTCCTCTATCTGGTGTTTGTAATGAGGAAAGTTTTGACGTTACACCTTATGCTCAGGCTCTTGCAACATTCTTACTAGGTCATCCTGATGGGCAAGATTTTGGCCGAAAATTCAAAATCTCGTTTTCTGGTTGTCATGATCATGCTTGTGGTTTTGGCCAAATGCATGATATTGGGGCAGTTGCAGTTACTAAGAAAAAGAACGGGCAATTAGAGCGCGGTTTCAAGATGTACGTAGGTGGAGGACTCGGTGCTGTTCCACACAGAGCAAAAGTTTTAGAAGAATTTCTACCGGTGGAGGAGTTGCTGCCAATTTCCCAAGCTATGGCTAAAGTTTTTTCACGACTTGGAGAAAGAAAGAATCGTAACAAGGCACGTATGAAGTTTGTAGTAGCAAAATTGGGTATCGAGGAATTCCGCCGACAAGTTTATATTGAAAGAGAAAAACTACGTTATGATCCAGCTTGGACTGCATACTTAGATGATCTCGAAAGATTCAATGAGACTCCGCTGAAGCCACCGACACAACTTGAGACAGCTAAAAAGCCAGAGGGGTTTGAAGGTTGGTATGCTAGTAACGTGAAACTACAGGCCCAGCCCGGTTATGCTGTTGTCCAAATTAGCCTGCCACTCGGAGATATCACCTCAGATCAGCTACGTGGTGTGGCTGATATTGCCCGTCGTTATGTAAAGGATACGATCCGGGCTACTGTTGAACAGAATATCCTCCTGCGATGGGTTTCTATGAGTGACCTGCCGGCGGTTTACAATGAATTAGCCTCCATCGGGTTAGGTGAAGGGGATGCTGAAAAATTGATGGATATTACTGCGTGTCCTGGAACTGATTCCTGTAAATTAGGCATTGCCTCATCTCGTGGTTTAGCGGTTTCACTACGTGATCACTTTTCCAGTAGCGAAATGACTGAATCAATTAAGGACCTACGAGTGAAAATCAGTGGTTGTCCTAATTCTTGTGGTACACATCATATAGCTAATATTGGTTTCTTCGGTTCATCTAGACGTTTGAAAGGTCATATTGCTCCATATTATCAAGTAACATTGGGCGGTCACGATATGGAGAATGCTGGATCTTATGGGTTAGCTGCTGGCAAAATTCATGGAAAACATATTCCAGAATTTATTGAAGAGCTAACAGGACGCTATTTAGACGAACGAACGAGTGAAGACGACACCTTCACTGATTATATAGGACGGTTGGGTAAACCTGAGATTAAGTCGATTCTAAAACAATACGATCAGATTCCGACTTATGAAGAAGATCCCAGTTACTATATAGACACTGGTGATACCAAAGAATTTAAATTGCAAAAGGGCGTCGGCGAGTGTGCCGGCCAGTTAGTTGAGTTAGTTTCCTTTAAGTTGGAAGAAGGCGATCGACTTATCTATGAAGCTGGAGTTCACTTAGAAGAAAAAGATTTTGAAGCTTCAGTAGCCAGAGCTTTTGAAGCAATGATCCGTGCAGCTGATGGGTTACTAACCACCGAAGGCATTCAATATATCGATGACGAAAATACTGTACGTGAATTTCGTGACCGCTATTACGACACCCAAATCTTCTTTTCAGCTTATGCTGAGCATTTATTCAAGTCGCTGGAAGAAAGAGGTATTGAGTTAAACGAAGAGTTGACTCACCGACGAGTGGAGGAAGCAACCCTATTTGTCGAGCAAGCACATAATGTCTATGGAAGAATGCAAATCCGGCAAGAAGAAGAGCAAACGAGGAGTCGTGGGCGAAAAAAAGAATCAGTACCAGCCAGGATACCAGAACCTGTCGTAGAAGCTGAATCTATTGTGGATAGTATGGATCTGAAAGGTGTTGCTTGCCCTTACAACTACGTGCAAACTAAAATTCGACTGGAGCAGATGAGTTTAGGTGAATTATTGGAAATAACGATTGATGATGGAGAGCCTATCCAGAATGTTCCAGCCAGCCTGATCAATGATGGTCATAAAATCATTGATACCAAAAAAATTGGCCAGTACTACCGTCTAACTATTAGAAAGGGAGAATAGGGGAGATCAAATTCTCTTTCCCTAGAGTTATTCCCGGAGTTACGAAGAGAAGATATCTTTGGGTATCTTCTCTTCTTTTTTTAATGGTCGAAACTAAGATTCATGGTGAATAATATGGATTTGCAACAGATTAACATTAAAATTTTCGCCTCCGAAGACAGCCAGATCGTGTATACAAACTTCATAAAGGTTTTTAACCGATGGATGGAGGAGGCAGAGCAAGATGACTATCTTAATTATGCGGACTATTCGTTTACGCATGCAGGCCCCGGAGTGTTACTGATTTCCAAGCAAGCAAACTACAGTATTGATTACTCCGATTTGCAGCATGGGTTTTTATATAATCAAAAACACAATATACCTGGGGAAAATCAAGAGAAAATCCGGGATTCATTCATAAAGGCCCTAAGTCTTGCCGAAAAGTTACAGTCTTCAAGCGAATTAGAAGAACAAGTTCGATTTGACGGGAACCAAACGCTCTTCTTTATCAACAACCGCAATATCGCGGCAAATACAGATGGATCGTTTGAATTAGTCCGAGAAGAACTTCGTCCTACTCTAGAACTAATGTACGGGAATGATGACTTTGTTCTCTCGCGTGCCTATGAGGACCCACGAAAGCGGTTTGGTATTCGAGTTTCCTCCAAAAATAATAATGGAAACCTAAGCAACTTGCTAGGAAATTTATCTGCCTAAATATATCTTGAATCGTTTACTGGGGTAATAAATAGGATGTATAAATTCTCGAACGAGCAGATTGAACGATATAGCCGACACATAATTTTGAAAGAGGTCGGCGGTCTTGGACAGACAAAGCTACTTGAATCAAAAGTACTTATGATCGGCGCGGGTGGCTTGGGGTCACCTGTAGCTCTTTATCTAGCTGCAGCAGGAATAGGTAAACTGGGTATCATGGATGATGATACAGTAGATGTTAGCAACTTACAGCGTCAGGTTTTACACAGTACTAAGGATGTTGGACAACCTAAGGTCCTTTCTGCTAAGTCAACACTCAACGAAATCAATCCTGACGTCGAAGTTGTAACGTACCAAGAACGTCTTTCATCCTCGAATGTACTACCGATTTTTGAACAATATGATCTCATCATTGATGGGTGTGATAACTTTCCTACCCGTTATTTGATTAATGATTCTTGCGTTATGCTCAATAAGCCCAATGTACACGGGAGTATTTTTCAATTTGAAGGCCAAGTGACAGTCTTTTCCCCGAAAGAAGGCCCCTGTTATCGATGTCTATACCCCTCACCACCACCACCTGGTATGGCTCCTAGCTGTCAAGAAGCAGGTGTCTTCGGTGTATTGCCGGGTATCATTGGTTGTATCCAAGCTGTCGAAAGCATTAAAATACTACTGAAGATTGGTGAGCCACTCATTGGTCAGCTTCTATTATTCGATGCATTAGGGATGAATTTCAGGCGGATGAAACTTCGCCGTGATGCAGCATGCCCTATTTGTGGAGATAATCCCACAATAAAAGAATTGATTGATTATGACGAATTTTGTCAAGTCAACTGGTAAAAGGCAAAAGAAATGGGAAAAATCCCTGTAGCGGTAGTAACTGGCCATCACAACTTTGACGTTCCAGGTTTTCAAAAACTACTAGATTGCATGCCCCAAGTGGCCTTTTATTTGCAAGATTTGCATAATTTTGTATCGGACGAAGGAAAATTTAATGACACTTACAAAGCTATTATTTTCTACAATTTTCACCAAGAGCCCCCAATAACCAGTCGAGCAGAAGACGTGAGGTTAGTTCAGACGATTGATAAACTTGCCCAAAACGGTCAAGGTTTATTAATCCTGCACCACGCACTACTAGCTTTTCCAGGTTGGACCGTCTGGAATCAGATTGTTGGTATTTCTAATCGGAAATTTAGATATGCAGCTAACCAAATTGTGGAAACCGAAGTAGTTACAAAAAATCACCCGATTACTGACGGGCTACAGGCATGGGAAATGATTGACGAAATCTACGGTATGATAGATGCTGGAGATGGTAGCGAATTTATCCTCTCGACCACACATCCAGATAGCATGAAATGTCTAGCATGGACGCGAGAATACAAGAACAGTCGTGTATTCTGCTATCAATCAGGTCATGACAATTTAGCCTTCTCCAACCCTAACTTTCGCCAAGTCATTTCACAAAGTGTTNATTGGTTAATAGAATAGTTNGCACTCGATAATTTTATCAAAAANCTAGTTGCTGGAGTTTGTTTGCCTTCATATAAGCTATACGTGGAGATAATAGATAAACTTATGTTGTGGANCNTGATTAATTCGCTATTTTATAAATTCATACTAGAACTCTAAGTAGAACTCTAAGACTGTATAACACTCTGTATTTGTGGACAATCTGCTAGATGAGCCAACAAAATGTTATTCAATTGATCGAAGCTATCACCAANAAACTACGGTCAGAGACGACAAAATTATTTCCAAAACTAATTGCTGAATGTAAACAGATCAGCTGGGTATATAATCCACTTGACTATGCCTGGTTATCTCACAGAGAATGGATTCACCGATTTTCTGGTAACGGTGCAAAAATTCTATTAGTAGGCATGAACCCAGGGCATGGAATGGGAAATACAGGGGTACCTTTTGGTTGTCCTGAACAAGTTCGAGATTTTCTAAATATCAAGGATCTTTCAATCGGTCATCCACCAGAACAACACCCTAGGCGGATAGTAATCGGTCTAGAGTGTACTAAGCCAGAAGTTAGTGGTCGACGGATTTGGACATTTTTAGCTCAAAAATATGGGTCAGCGGAAAACGTGAGCCGAAAAGTATTTGTGACTAACCATTGTCCGTTATGGATGTTTGATAATAGCGGAAAAAATGTTACTCCTGATAAATTGACAGGTTCAGCTGCCAAAAAACTAATGTCTCTGTGTGACGATTACTTGAGGACCGTAGTTGAGATAATGAATATTCAAAGTGTTATTGGCATTGGTCGATACGCCGAGAGGCAAGCTAAAGTACTTTTTAAAAATACAGAAATCACCGTTGATTGGGTTCCTCACCCAAGTCCCGCATCGCCTTTTTCTAACCGAAATGGTGGGGCTGATTGGCGAAAGGCATTTGGTATAGTACTTGATAATAATTCCTAAAGTAAAATGCGTGAGATTTGAGTTGACCTACTGATAGGCCAATAGTATAATGTCGCTTATGGAAGCCCTAAATGGTCGGCCGGCCCCATCTCTCCGTCAACAGATGCGGGAGTTTTATCAGACATCTGAAACCTACAAAAAACTTTTAAAGCATCACGATACAGCTTATTTGAAGACCTTCGTCACTTTGGTCAGTGGTCATGCCCGAAGTAATTCGCAACTGTTGGAAGTTGGTTGTGGTAATGGTATTGCGAGTAGAATGTTAGCTGCGCAAGGACATCGTGTGGTCGGGACCGACATTTCTCCCCTGTTTCTACAAGAAGCCCAAACTTGGCAAGACCAACAACTCACCTATCAAATAGCCGATGCTATTGAACTTCCTTTTCCAGACCAACATTTTGATTTGGTCTGTTCAAACGAGCTAATTGAACATGTTCCGGATGTAGAAGCAACTTTGCAGGAAATGATTCGGGTGACCAAGAATGGAGGTCGAATTATAGTAGCTGGTCCTAACCTTTGCTCCCCCATTACATCTGTTTTGGATTTACTTCGCCTGATTGCTGGCGGTCAGGGGCGGCCGATTTGGGCCGAAACAAAAAAGCAAGCATTCCAAGGCTTAATTCGCAATATAGAATACTACTTTCAGAAACGGTCATTGGTGGAGCCAAATTTTGTGTTTCGTCAACCTGATTTGGAAAATCAAATTATCGGTGGTGATGCGGACAGCGTTTACATTGCAAGCCCAATTGATTTAGAGCGTTTCTTTGAAAATGCTGGCTTGTCAATAGTCAAGTTGAGCGTTGGTTTTGGTCTTAAAGGACGATTAGTTGCCGCTTTTTTCCCCAGACTGAGCCCGTACATCAGTATGGTGATTGACAAGAAATGAACGTTCAAGTAAACGATTTTGTATTAGAAATTGGTAGTGGACATAACCCAAGTGCTCGATCCAATGTGTTATGCGATAAATTTTTAGTTGATGATACTCAACGTGGTGGGCAAATTGTAGCTGACAGGCCAATAGTGGAAGCTGATGGGCAATATTTACCTTTTGCTGATAATAGCTTTGATTACGTGATATGCCGACATGTTTTAGAACATGTTGAAGATCCAGAGCTAATGATCTCTGAACTAGAACGTGTTGCTAGTCGCGGGTATATTGAGACTCCGTCAGAACTCGGTGAGCGCCTATACGGTTGGCCATATCATGATTGGATTTTGAATCAGGTAAATGATAAATTAATAATTCAAAAGAATCAGCTTGATAATCAATTTGGGCACTTATTTCACATTTTAGCATCTAGGGATTCTGATTTTTCCAGATTTCATCAGTCATATCACTCGTTATTTCTAATTCAGTACGAATGGAATGAAAAAGTCAAATATGAGTTAGTTAATTCTGATGAATCCGTGCTCAAAAAGGAGTTAGGTAATATAGAGACGCTCCTAGCCAATAAATTATCCAATCGTTCGCTTAGTCGATGGTACGGAAAAATTCTAAGGAAAGCCATGACCGATATCTTGCCAACACAACTTACTAGACAGCTAAAGTCTTGGTTCGCTCAACGTCATCAGAGTAATAAAAATCCCGATTTGACTGAAATTGTTGTCTGCCCACTATGCAAAGTTGATGTAGAGTGGGAAAGGGATGTAATCATATGCAACAGCTGTAAAGTGGAATACCCAATAGTTAACCATATTCCACGATTAGTTCCATCAATGAACTGAGTTTGATTAATCAGAAAAATGTCTGATATAAATCCGAAGCGATCTTCTACGAGCACTTTTGCTGAGCATTTGAGTCGGGCACAGGCAACGACTGACGAGTCTAGTAACACACTAGCCAAATCCGATCCTACCAAAGGAAGTGGCCTGTCCACTCGGTTAGCATTAGAAATTGAAGGGATATCTGCCCATAGTTGGGAGGATGCATCTCAAAGAGCATTGGATAATGCCGATCTAATTGGACCGGCTGAATTTGACATAATATACCAAACGGGAGTAGTTGAATATGGTAAGATTAAGGAGTACCGAATTGGCTTAAGGGTTTACTCAAANGATCCTGCNGCATTAACAAATATACATCTGCAAAAACAACAATCGAATATCGTAAGTGAACCGACCGATACTGAAAATTTTGACCCGNTTTTAGAAAGAACGGTTCAATCAGAATCACAAAAACAATTGGCTGAACACTATCAGGCGATTCGAAATCTTGGAGAAAAAGAAAAAGGAGATAAAAAATAATTGTGCCTGACGTAAAAATATACACAACTGACTTCTGTTCCTATTGTGAAGTAGCGAAACGTTTACTAGGAAAAATCGGGGTAAGNTACCAAGANATCAATATACATGGAGATGCCAAAAAAAGAGATGAAATCGAAGCNCTAACTGGACGGNGAGATGTGCCACAAATCTTCATTGACAATCAACATATTGGAGATGATGATGATCTTGCGGCTTTAGTAAACTCTGGTAAGATTAACGAATTGTTAAATACTGAAGAACCTGAAGAAAAAACGGAGACGAAGGTGACCGAAGAACGAAATGTTGTCATAATTGGTGGTGGTACTGCTGGCTTCGCGGCTGGTGTATATACCTCGCGTGCTATGTTAGAGCCATTGCTCCTGACTGGCGAGGCACTTGGTGGTCAGCTTTCGTTGACACTCGACCTCGAAAACTATCCCGGCTACTTTGGAAACGAGGCTAATGAGTTTATTATGGGGTTGAAAGAGCAAGCTGAAANATTTGGTACTGAGACTCGTTTTGAGACCGTTACAGATATCGATTTTGGTCAACATCCTTTTCTTGTTAATACTCATGACCAGAGCTATTTGGCGAAGTCTGTCATTATTTGTACCGGCTCATCTCCCAGAATGCTGAACATCACAGGGGAACACGAGTACGGTGGAAAAGGTGTTTCTTACTGTGCAACATGTGACGGCTTCTTCTTTCAAGATCAACGTCTGATTGTCGTTGGCGGGGGAGACGCAGCACTAGAAGAAGGTATATTCTTGACAAAATACGCTTCTGAGGTCTTCATTGTACACCGTAGAGACCAACTAAGAGCCAGTCAAATCATGCAAGAGCGAGCATTCAAGAATGATAAAATTAAGTTCATTTGGGATACCGTGGTTGAAGAAGTTGTTGGGGACGAGCANAAGGTAACAGGTGCCAAACTAAAGAATGTAAAAACTGACACGACCGAGATTTTTCCCATTGANGGCGTATTTGTNTTCATAGGACATATTCCTAACAACGAGTTATTTAGAGATAAAATTGATCTCGATGACCAAGGGTATGTGATTGTTGACCGAAAACAACAAACCAGTGTAGAAGGAATTTTTGCCGCTGGGGACATCCATGANCATGTATTTCGACAAGCCATTACGGCTGGAGGGGCAGGTGCAGCAGCTGGCATCATGGCTGAAAAGTTCATTGCTGACCTAGAAAATCGTTCTTACCCAACTGAATAAATAATTAATTTCTATGGAGGATGTAAAATGNGACTCGATTGGAAACCACGCCACCGTGATGTGGTAATTGGAAACATTGATTGGCTAGCTCGTATAACANACAAGGTNAGGGCAAAATTAGCGGGTATATTGGGCGAATATATCTATCCTTGACCACAGGATAATAAGTTCCTGGAGGAACAAANGTTAACTGCAGAAGAATTCGTACAGATAGTAATCGACAANCCCTCAGATGAAGAAATGATTGTTGCCATCAAAAAACTAGAAAACGGTGATTTATGACGGGGACAAGTTGTTCTTTGGATCAAATACAATAAATTTGAGCATGCATAGCGTGGGGAATCTTTTTTGAAGCTAGAAGACTTTCGGAAACAGTTAGACACAATTGATGACCAGATTTTGGCCTTACTCAACCAACGGATCGATGTCGTTGAGCAGGTTGGTGATCTTAAAAGAGAGCAAAGTCAATCACACAAAAAAGAGTTACAAGTCTATGCTCCACACCGAGAGAAACAAATCTTGGCTCGGTTACATCAAAAAAATCACCANTTTCCGATTCAAGCATTAGATAAAATTTATGGAGAAATCATTTCTGCCTGTCGATCAGCAGAAAAATCATTAAAAATTGCTTTTCTTGGTCCGGTCGGAACTTTTGGCCACGCTACCAGTTTAGAGCACTTCGGATCCTCAGTCGAATTCGTGCCCATTACACCACAAGCAGATATTTTTTCGGAAGTGGAATCTAAACGAGTCGATTATGGTGTAATCGCTATTGAAAACTCGACTTACGGTAGTGTTCGAGACATTTTAGAGATGTTTCATCATACCTCACTCCAAATTTGTGGTGAACGAATGATGAAAATAGATCACAATCTTATGTCAATTTCTCCACTTTCAGACGTGAAGAGAATTTATTCTCANGAGCAAGCATTTGCTCAATGTCGTTTCTGGTTGAANCAGAATTTGTCTAATGTTGAATTCGTTCGTGTACACAGTACTGCAGAAGCTGCTAGGCTTGCNACCAACGAACTTGGTTCAGCTGCTATTGCTAGCCGGTTGGCTAGTAAATATCATCGTATGCCCATTATTGCTAAGTCGATCATGGATAATACCAATAATATGACCAGATTCCTAATTATTGGACATCATACGGCAGAACCAACCGGTCAAGATCGAACTTCTATTCTGTTTGGTGTACGTGATAAAGTTGGGTCATTAGCAGATGTGTTAACTGTTCTCCGGGACCATCGTCTCAACATGAGTAAAATTGAATCACTTCCTTCTCAAAACAAGACTTGGGAATATGTATTCTTTGCGGACTTCAGCGGCCACCAATTAGACCCACAAGTTAGTCTAGCTCTGCCGTCGATTCGAGAAAAATCTGCCTTTGTAAAAGTTCTTGGAAGTTATCCTACAGACAACAGATATATTGGAACGTAATTAGAGTGGCAATATATCTGTTGTCCACCAGATTGGAAACAACTCGAAAGAAGGATTAGTCATTGTCGGATTTAAAGAGCCGGTGTGTTTTAGTTGTTGATGATGATCCCATGGTCCGATCGGTCGTCAAGGAAGCATTTCGTCACGATAATTACCAAATCTGTAGTGCTAGTAACGGCGAGGATGCGCTTGCATTGCTGCCTAAAATTTCTCCTATTCTTGTGTTGTTAGATCTCAGAATGCCAGTGATGAATGGCTTCCAATTTCTTGAACATATAAAAACAATGGCTTTTCTTCCTCAGGTAACAAACTCAGACGAGGCAGTAGGAGATCTTTCGTCTCTTCCTTTTTCTATTGTAGTTATGGCTCAGATTCACCAAGATCACGACTTCGCGCGCTGTTATGAATCTGGAATTACCGCATTTCTAAAGAAGCCATTCAATGTTCATGAGTTGAAAGGATTAGTTAGCAACTTAGTTTCTTTCAAACAAAATGAGAAAAATCTGGAAGAATTAGTCATACAAAATGATCAAAAACTCATTACAACCAGTAATCAACTAGAAGAAGAGACTGCAGCTCGATACTTAGCAGAATCCCAACTTAATAGAGCAAAAATACTAATTGATAAAACATACGATAGTCAGAAAAAGTTGATTATTGATATCAATCAACAGTTTTATTCCACCACTAATCAAATGCTTGACAAAATTACTCAACTTACTAATCAGCCACTAACTATAGAACAGAGAAAAAATTTAGGTTATATCAAATCATCAGCCTACGAAGCGGTCGATCTATCTCAAAGCATGTTAAGTCTTCTTGAAGTGAATGATTCACCTAGTAAAAGTCTCAGTGTTAATTTTGACCTTCGTCAGTTAGTAATGGAAATGCTAGAAGAGCAAGAACGGAGGGTTGGCTCTCATATTTTCGCGTTTTCCACCATAATTGCTCCAGAGGTACCAACATTAGTGGTTGGAAATCGGACAATTATTAAGCAACTGATTTCTAGCATGATTCGGAACGTATTTATTTCTACTAGTTCACCAGAGGAGTCCCAAAAAACTGGAATTGAATTTCGAATAGAGGTTGAAACATTAACAGAAACCTCAGCACAATTTCAGTTGACTGCCAGTAATCAAATGACCGCAGCTAATACAATTAGCGAAAAAACAAGAAATGTAATAAATTTGAAATTATCAATTGATCAAAGGATTGCGGACGTCATCCAAGGTAAAGTCAAATTTGAGGAAAAACAGGGTGAAATGTTTTATCAGTTAAGTACTCCATTAGGTTGGGTTATAGAATGAAATACTGTCAGTCAGCACAGAGATGCTGTCGCCCTTAAGGTGTACCACGCCTTTGGCCCCCATCCATATAAATTGAACTACCAAAAACATAAGAGCAAGCCGAAGAAGCTAAAAATACCGCCGCGTTCGCAATTTCTTCTGGTTCAGCCATTCTCCCAGCTGGTATTTGCCCCGCCAATTGTAACAATAGATCTTCTACATTTTTCCCTTCTTTTTTGGCTCTTGGTCGTTGCTGCGTTCTGGCTCTATCAGTATTAGTCAACCCAGGACAAATGCTATTGACCAAGATACCGTCTCTGGCAACAGCATCGGATAAGGCACGTGTCATATTAAGAATTAGAATGTTTGCTGAGGCTGTCGGAATGTTATCTCGTGTCGGGCTCGTACCAGCCGCACCAGCAATATTAATAATTCGCCCCCATCTATTTAGTTGCATATGAGGAATCACTTCTTGCGACATTTGTAGATAGCTAAAGCTTTTTAATCGTAATGCTGATTCAATTTGTTCTCTAGCTAAATCTAAAATGTCACCGTTCTGAGCTGCACCAACATTATTGATTAAAATGTCTACCCCACCCAAGAATCGAACAGCCTCTTGTACAACTTTTCGACAACCTTCAGCAGTAGCTAGATCCTCGGTAACAGCATATCCTCGAACACCGATGGCTTCAATTTCTGAAATGACCTGTTCTAAATCCATTTTCGTTCTGGATACGATACAAACCTCAACGCCTTCTTTAGCTAAACCTAAAGCACAAGCTCGCCCGATACCACGGCTAGCACCAGTTATAATAGCTCGTTTTCCTACTAATCCCAATTCCATTTTTTCCTTTTTTAGCTTTCGATTTAATCTTCAAAAATAACGAACAAAACTTACTTCCCAAGACCCAAGTCGACTACTTGAAAANCTTACTTACTTCTGATACTATTNCTCCTCNGATAGGTAGTAAGCCTCGAAGCATCATAGTCAATGCGAATTCAGTACAATTCCCCTGTCATCCTAACATTCTCCATCGTTGTCGTCCTGATTCACGTTTTTAGTGAGTTTACATCTATCGATGTATCTAAGCATTTTTTCACAATCTATGACCCAATGTCAATCAAAGACCCTATAGCCTACTTCCGCTTATTCTCACACATACTCGGCCATGCTAGCTGGAGCCACTTAACAGGAAATTTGACTCTCGTTTTGTTACTGGGTCCAATCCTGGAGGAACGGTACGGTAGCCGAACAGTCTTAATCATGATTCTTGCTACTGCACTGATTACCGGGTTTGTACACATAGCAGTTCCTCTATTCGACAATATGGGGCTACGTGGAGCGAGCGGTATTGTTTTTATGTTGATAGTTTTATCATCATTCGTAAATGTTAAACGTGGTACTATTCCTCTGACCTTCATTTTGATTGCNATTCTCTATTTAGGGAAAGAAGTAGTTAATGTTTTACAAAATGATAATATATCTCAAATGGCACATATTGTNGGTGGGGCANTAGGTTCATTTTTTGGNTTTGCACTNNAAGACGATAGCCCACCATCGACAACTTAAATAATTATTTATTACTTCTGAGTAAGCTATTATGTACGATTCAAGATTCGATCNACTAGCAAGCCTATTGGTTAATCATTCCACCAAAATTCAATTGGATGAGCGTGTGCTTATCGAGGCTACCGATGTCCCATCAGAGATGATAATTGCAATCATAAGAGCCATTCGACAAGCAGGTGGCATTCCGATAGTAGAAATAAAACAAAATCGTATTCAACGAGAATTATTGAAAGTTAGCCNAGTNGAAGGGCTGCAAGAAATCGCTGACTATGAAGCTTATCGGATGAGTAAAGTACAAGCATACATAGGAATTCGTGGAGGCAATAATACTGCAGAGCTATCTGATGTGCCGAGCTTAGCCATGAAAAATTATCAAGAATATTGGCTNAAACCTGTTCACTTTGACATTCGNGTGCCAAAAACTAAGTGGGTGGTTTTACGCTGGCCGACATCTTCTATGGCTCAACANGCTAAGATGAGNACAGAAGCCTTCGAAGATTTTTACTTTCGAGTCTGTACCTTCGATTACGGTCGAATGGCCAAAGCAATTCAACCATTACAAAAAAGAATGGAGCAAGCTGAACAGATTCGGATTTTGGGNCCAGAAACCGATCTGAAATTTAGNATCAAAAATATTTCTGCCATTCCTTGTAGTGGTGAATGTAATATCCCTGACGGAGAATGTTTCACGGCACCAGTTCGAGAATCAGTTAATGGACACATCAGTTTTAATGTACCAAGCATTTATCAAGGTACAACTTTTAACGATATCTACCTAAANTTTGAAAACGGAAAAATCGTCGAAGCATCAGCGAACAATACTGCACGACTCAACGAAATTTTGAANACTGACAATGGATCTAGATATATAGGAGAATTTTCCATTGCATTCAATCCTCATATTCAGCGTCCAATGTTNGACATTTTNTTTGATGAAAAAATTTCTGGATCTTTCCATCTTACACCAGGTCAAGCATATGAAGAAGCNGATAATGGAGTTCGTTCTAGTATTCATTGGGATATGGTTATGATTCAAAGACCAGAATTCGGTGGTGGAGAAATATACTTCGACGAACAATTAGTAAGGAAAGATGGAATTTTTGTACTACCTGAGTTGGAAGAGTTAAATCCCAAACAATTATCTAGTTGAGTAATAAAGGANANAATTTGGTAAGAGCCCAGTACTATCCAAAAATTGAGGNCAACAAGATCCCTACNGNTTGAGTATCAAATCGTGCNTGTTTTTTNTTACGTAATATGAGTTGAAGCACCANTATTATTCTTCGCATNCAAAAGTTTATTGTATAAGAAAAATCTGTAATCTGTATNTATAAAAAGAGAGAAAATTTCAGGAANGAATAGAAGACCTCAAAAAATGNGAGGAAAACTGAAGGATTAACACAATTAAAAGTCCCCAGAAATAGAAATCCGTTGCGAAGGTCCGAGTTCATGAGGAGTAAATGCGTAGTCGGTTAACCATGTTGCTTGTCCTAAGCGAAATCGAAAACCTGCACCGGCAGAAAAATTTCGGCCATCTTGCCCCAAGCGAACAGCCAAGATATCGAACAACCAGAGTTCGCTACCATACCGAGGCATCCATTTTCGTTGTTTTTCAGCAAGATCTGTCCCTTGGCCTACAGTATCTTGCAAACCCGTCTGTAAATCAAGGCCAAGACGTAATTGCCCAAAGTGAGCCAAGCTCAAGTTGTAGGATATACCAAATCGAAGGGTAGACCGACGAGTAAAAGTCGGAGACGATTCAGTTTTTGTCCACTTGATTTGTGTTCCTGTTGCGTCCAACAATAATGCCCCTAAATGTAGGTTTTTAACCGGTTGGTACATCAGTCCAAGATCGAGGCCTAAGCCATTACCTGAACTTTGAAAGACTGTTTGTCTAATAATTTTTAGGTTCCCACCAACCGATAGAACGGGACTTATTTTTCGGGCGAGGGATAGCAGCAAAGCATTATCTGCATTGCTGAAATATTCTGCGACCACTGGTCGATCGATGTAGAGTTCTCCTTCTTCCTTAATTCCGTTTCCATTTTTATCTTGAAAGTCCCCTAATTTACCATTGCTATTAATGTCAAGGAATGTAGTACGGGGGATTTGATCAATGCCCAATCGAATCCAACTGACGCCCAGTACACCAATATCCACAACCTGCTGTATGTAATTGACAAAACTATATTGTACTAAGCCTTTACGCAAAAAAGCACCCTGACCGGAGCCAAATGTGTCCGAATACATCATTGAAAAGGCGTGCTTGCCAACTTGCGTTAGACCTGCTGGGTTCCAATAGGCTGCCGTAGCATCATCAGCGATAGAAACAAAGACACTACCCATACCCAGAGCTCTGGCACCGACACCATGATTCAGAAATTCAGCTACGTAATTTCCTTTTTCTGCAGATTGAGTTACCGATACACTTACGGAAAAAAAAATCAAGGAAAGAATTGACAGTATACGATTTTGGGGTAGCATAATCACTATTGTAACATATTCAGACCAATCATCCCCCAAATTTTCGGCTGGATATTATTCCTAATTTTCTGCATAATGTTAGGTATAATCTTGGAGTTAATTACTGATGCGTCCTCATATTGTCTATATTTTATCTGATGAACACTCGGGAATGGCCATGAGCCATGCAGGAGATCCAAATGTCAGTACGCCTAATATGGATCGAATGGCTAACCAAGGGGTCAGTTTTACTAATTCCTACGCTAATTGTCCAATTTGCACCCCATCAAGAGGAATGATTTTCTCCGGCCGTTATGCCCATTCAGGTCCTGTACAGTACTTTTTCGATGTCTATAAAGCGACAGCACCAAGTACAGCTACAATCCTGCGTGATGCTGGTTATCACACGGCCTATTTCGGTAAGTGGCATTGTGGTGTCGTTCAAGATCAGTTGCCACAAACAGTGCGAAATGACAGGGAAAATTACACACGTTGGCCTCACCGAACCCCTGAATATCATCGAGCGGGTTTTCAAGATTGGCATGGTTTTGAAATCAACAACGCCCCCTTTAAGGGATTTTACTATCATCAGGATGAAACTGATCCCCGCTGGCTTGAAAAGTACCAAACTGACGCTCTGACGGATATGACTCTATCTTACTTAGATTCGTATGAACAAGAGGAACCATTATTTTTAGTACTTAGTATCGAACCNCCTCACTTTCCTTTAGAGGCGCCGGAAGAGTTTATGCGCTTTAATCCCAATAGCTTACAANTACGGCCTAANTTTGCTGATTCNCCTCAAATGCGNGAACAATTAGCAACATACTATGCGATGATTGAAAATCTGGATTGGAACATAGGCCGGGTNNTGGATAGGCTTANCCGTTTNCCNAAATTCCAAAATAATACATTGACGGTCTACTTCTCGGATCATGGAGACTTTATGGGTAGCCATGGTGCAATCAACCGTAAAGAATATCCACACCAGGAATCAGTTCGGATTCCTACGATTTTTCATTTTCCAACCCAATTACCAGCTCAGCCAAACCGAAATGANNTATTCAGTTTAGTAGATCTCCTGCCAACTACATTGGGTCTCNTTGATGTTACTCANCCTACNTATCTTCAAGGTACAGATTTCTCTCCAGCAGTACGTAATGAGNATTTCACTGGTCCTAGCAGTATTCTTCTTGAAATGTGTGGTAATCCTAGGTGGAGCCTAGATTTTTTGGACTGGCGNGCANTTGTAACTANCGAATGGAAGTATGCTTATTTTGAGACNGGCCATGAATTACTGTTTGATTTGTCTACAGACCCTTATGAGCAGAACAATCTGGCGTCAAGCGAACCAAAGCAAAAGCAATATNTCCGCCAAGAGNTACTGAATGNTCTATCACATACAAGGGAACCNTATTTTGATGTTCTAATGGAAAATGGAACCTCGATCGAGGGGCCGGTGANGGATGTTTCAGGAGCAAAACGAGGTGGGTTNGCACCAACTTGGGANGATCAATCAATTCTATCATGAAAAAAACGCAGATATTACCTCATACATCGCANCCAGAACTTGAAGAACANGCTCTGNNCTTGCGTAAAAATGGTCGNTTTACGNAAGCCGCCAATCTATGTCNGCAAATAATCCACAACAACCCTGCTAATTTTAAGGCCCTACATTTATTAGGTACAATGGCAGTTGAGACTCAGCAATATGAACAAGGAGTCGAATTTCTAATGCAAGCATTAGANATTTTTCCCTTGTATNTTGAGGCCTATATTAATCTTGGNGTNGCTTTGGAAAAATTAGAACTNTTTGAAGACGCGCAGTTTTGCTTCCAAAAATCCATTGAGATCGAGCCTCTACAATTTTCAAGCTACCACAACTTAGCATCTTTTTATAAGAAACAGGATAGATGGGCTGACGCTGTGTCTATTCTTGAAGANGGAATTGAAGCTGGAGAAAAATATCGGCTCGAATCGGGTACAGATGACAATACCTTGGAATCATCTTTCACTGATCTGTATTTCCGCTTAGGANTAATCCAGAAAGAGCAAAACCAAATCGAATCTGCTATTCGTAACTTTGAAGCAGTTCTCCTTTTGAATCCAATCCAAGAGAAGGCTCATTTCTACCTAGCAGAGTTNTTATTTGAACGCCTAAAGAACATCTATCCACAACAGCTTGAAGCAACGGCTCTGACTAACCATCAACTGCAAGATAGAGTTACCTCTAACCTTGATCTGGATGATATCAATCGCATTATCAAACTCTACCAAGAAGGGCTGAGAATTAACCCCGAAGACCATAGAGCTTATCATAATTTTGGGTTTGTACAAATGCTATCAGGGCAACATCAAGCTGCCGAAAAATCGTTTAAAATGGCAATTGATCTTGATTCTAACCATGCCCCTTCTTACTCTAAGTTAGGAGACATTTTTNCTGATCGCGGTGATATAGAACAAGCTATCCACTACTACCAAGAAGGCTTAAGAGTCCAACCTAATGACTTCATTACCCGCACAAATTTGGGGATTGCTCTAATGCACAAGGGTGAAATAGAAGCAGCCATTAGTGAATTAAGAATCGCCATTGCTCTCAACCCCGATTCGGCAGAGGTCCACTTCAATCTGAGTTCCTTATTACTTTTATCGGGTAAATATGAAGAAGGTTGGTCTGAATATGAATATCGACTAGATATGAACTTCTTAAGTCGTAATCAAGTCCGATCACGTCAATTTGCAAAAACAAAATGGGCNGGCCAGCATCTAGAAGGCAATACGATCTTGGTCTATGATGAACAAGGTTTTGGGGACTCGATTCAGTTTATTCGTTTTTTGCATTTGATCGAAGCAAGAGGTGGTAAAGTAATTCTGGAAACTTCACCTCTTCTTTATGACCTATTTCAACAGTTTAACCAACTCACTATCGTCGAACAAATAATTAGTAAAGAAGATTCTGATACTGATTTGGGAGATCTTAACTATGAATATTACGCTTCACTAATCAGCCTGCCTTATCTGTTTGGTGTAACCTTGGATAACATCCCAACTACTGATTCATATTTGGTAGGACGGCCTGATAAAATAGTAAGTGGAATTAGTTCAGATTCNGAGCACGAACATAAACGAAAAGTNGGTNTGGTCTGGGCTGGCAGCAAAACTCATAGGAATGATCATAATCGCTCCATAGACTTAAATCAGCTAAAGCTACTACTGCCTAGAGAAGATTGNGAATTTTATAGTCTACAAGTAGGTAGAGAAAGCAGTGAGAANGATCAGATCNTAGGAGANTTTNGTGTNAGCGATCTTAGCTCACAGTTGACGGACTTTTCTATGACAGCTTCGGCCATTTTACAACTTGATTTAATTATTACTGTGGATACCGTTGTTGCACACTTGGCAGGTGCGTTGGGCAAACAAGTTTGGACATTGATTCCATTTATCCCTGATTGGCGTTGGCTAATGGAACGGTCGGATTCACCGTGGTATTCGTCTATGCAACTATTTCGCCAACCGAAACGTGGTGATTGGGAAAGCGTTTTGATAGAGGTTGCTCAAAGTCTCGACAAGCTTTAAGAAAAACTAGTACTAGGATAGCCAGCGCCTCAAATCGCGGGTAACAGCCCAATCGCTCAACACAATTGTACGTAATTGATTAAGAGCCTGATAATAGCGGTTTTTGAGATTACCCCACTCATTCATGAGAATCTGAGCAAAGCCAGATTCCGGCCTTGCGACAGCCCGTACAATTCGGTCAAGCATAATCAAATAGAACAACATGATGTGCCCATCGAATTGACGTAGTGTATTTTTTTCGGTTGATTTTGCTAATACCTTTCGGTTCAGTAATGAGAAAAATTGTCCATCAGAGTGCCCAGCCCCAAGAGAAGTTAGGTACTGAACTAGTCGTCGGGCTGGCCAGTCCCAACCAACTGATTCAAAATCAATGAAGTATGGTTTCAATTGGTTGTTCAATACGATATTTTTTGCTTGATAGTCGAGAGGGCCAAAAGTCATTGGGGCTTGTTGCAGTACCTTCATAAGTTCCTCCCACCTGCCTGCTAGCACTGAAGGTTGAACACGTTTTGTCAATAATAGATTGAAAATCCTGAATCCAGTTTGACTAGTTCTCTCAAAATCAAACAAAGTATTATTTACAGTGGCAGACACATTAATTGAAGAAAAAGCTAACTCCAACCTCGAATAGGCCGAAAGTATTTTACTGACAATTCGGTTGGATTTTGCTATTGATTGTTGATTTCGGACCAAATCCTCTAGCGTTTGGTCCCCGCACCAACTTATCAGCAATAGGTGTTCGCTATCTGAATACCTTACCAAATCAGGCACAGGAGGATTTTGATCTATCTGAGATGAAAAAGTTGAAAACACTGTTTTCTCAGTCTGATAGGCTAATGTGTGGCTTGATGAATATTGTTTAAGTACACTAAACTTGGATCGACTAGGGAAACTATCTGCCAATTGTACTTTCCACACGCGACGATCTAGAGTTTCTTTGATAGAACGTACATGTAAAATCGGTAATTGTACAAAAACGTTATTCACCCAAATAAAGATCTCGTCCTTTTACTAAGGCTTCAATTTTACGATCAGCGATTGATCTTTTTAACATCCAAAAACCACAGTCTGGGTGGACCCACCCGATTCTGTTAGGCCCCAGTTGTCGTTCGGCGATTTCGATACGACTGGCAACCTCATCCACGGTCTCGATATGATTGACTTTAACATCAATGACCCCAACGCCAACTTTAATTTGATGGTTAATTTCAGATAGGGCTTGTAAGTCTTCTGCCGGACGATGAGCCAGCTCCAGTACCAAGTGATCGCAACGAAGAGCATTTAAAAAATCAACTAAGGCTAGCCAGCTACCTTTCTGGATCACTTGGCCACCATAATTTCCAAAACAAAAATGAACGGCCTTCTCGCCTGAAATGGCATCCAAAACAATGTTTATAGCTTTAGCTGCTAGTGGGCCGTCGGTGGGATTGCCTGGAATATTGGCCTCATCGACTTGTACACAGGCACAATCTAAGTCCGCTACCTGAGCTGCCAAAATCCTAGCGATTTCCATTAATACACTACCAAAGCAGTCATAGTGCTTGTCTAATAATGTTCTAGCTAACATGTACGGACTTGTAACAGTAAATTTTAAGTTTTGTCCAGCAATAGCAGTTGCCCGTTGACATGCTACTGGTAGGTTTAACTCTCCCTCGTTTAACTTGTCAATAATTACACCAGCAGGTTTAGAGCGGAATGCCATCGACTGCTTAGCTACAAATTCTTGCCAATCTCGGCGTCCAACTTGCTTTTGAAGGCCTGATAACGGACGAATAAAAAATTCAATCATCCCATTGGTATCCGGATGGTTGACATCAAATCGATACAGCTCACCATCTGTAGGTAAATCGATCCCCGACTGGCGTTGAATGTCAATTACCACACGAGTTGCATCGATTAAAGCCTGCTCACTTGGCATTGTAGATAGCCAGGCCGGTACGGGATAAGAACCGACGGTAGTCGTCAAAATGGATTTAGCCAATAGTAATTCTCCTTATGTCAACCAGTCTAGGTTTGAATTACAGGGTTTTCCAATGTACCAAGATGGTCGATATGAATTCTGACAATGTCTCCACCTTTTAAGAACTTACCTGTTGCTGAACCGACACCAGCCGGTGTACCTGTCGTAATAATATCACCGGGTTCGAGTGTCAAGAACTTTGTCAAAAACTCGATCAATTGATAGACAGTAAAGATCATTTGTTGGGTACTACAATTCTGACGCTCCTCTCCTGAAACTTCAACTCGAATGGTCAAATCTTGTGGATCAGCAATTTCATCAGCAGTGGTAATATATGGGCCGGTAGGGCCAAACGTATCAAAAGACTTGGTATACCAGAAAGAAAGCTGACGAGGTTGGTCTACATGTTCAATCATGTATGGTTTCCGTTCGGATACATCGTTGTAAATCGTATATCCTGCTATGTATTCTGATGCCTGTGTAGCCGAAACTCGCTTTGCTTTTCTTCCAATGACTACAGCTAACTCACCTTCATAATCTATTTGGCGAGATTCAGCAATCAACCGAATCTCTTCCTTGTGTCCTACCATTAGCTGGGTTGGAGGGACACAAAAAATCCAAGGAGCTTGGGTATGTTCGGGTTCCAGTTTTCCTCCACCTTCTTCTATATGAGCAACGAAGTTACCAGCCACGCTAAGTAGTTTTCTTGGTTGAAGTGGTGGCTTAATATGTAACTCTTCAAATCTACCTACCTGTGGTAGGTTGCCATCAGCGAATGCTTGATCTACAAATGATAAAGACGTATTATTCTTATCAATCAAGTCTAAAATTGACTGGCATAAAGGTGATAGGCTATAGACGAACTTATCAACAAGCAACCCAGGCAGCGTAACTCCATTATCAGAATAACTCAACAATTTCATAAAGAATTATTGACCGAAACGCCACCATTTAGGTTAGGGTGGGTTTCCATCATTTCCCTCCTCTTCCGTATCTATTTTTTATTACACAAAAAGCTGACCAGTCTCTGTCTTTGGGAAACTAGCTAGCTAACCTTAACTTCATCGAACTATTTCAGTTCAGCTGGCAATCTGCCAGTTATTAGATAACCTGAAAAGAGTTTCAGNCTACTAGCATATGTAGGTTTCTACGACTGGACCGTTTCACTTCTAGTTCAAATATCGAGGCAAATGATCTTCAAGTGAATAGGTTACCAAATTCGTAGATACAAATACCGAACTCAGAAATTATCCATGACATAAAGACGTAACTGCCAATATCTACCAAGGTTTCATTATACTTAAAATTCGGTTAGGATAAATGTCTAATGTGGCTTGTTTCGTCAGATTATCCATCTACAGTCTAAAGGAGGTTAATCAAATATGCAAGACAAAGTAAATAATCTAACTAATTAAATGTGATGCCCAATCTTCCACTAAGTCTGGCAAAATTTGACCAGCCAAACCTTGGTAAAATTGATCAAGATGAGTATTGTTTGCTGGCGGTTCGAGATTTACACCTATCGACCAGGCACCCGCTTGATTTGCTAACGATAATAAACCTGCTGCTGGATAAACATGTCCACTAGTACCAATTACTAGAAATAGATCACAACCTAGTACCGCCTGCTCAATAGCTTGAAGGCCAAACGGAGTTTCACCGAACCAGACAATATGAGGTCGTAGGATAGATTTCCTATCTTCACAAAACGGGCATTCAATAAGTTTATCTGTCAAGTACNGGTCAGCCATCAACTCAAGTAGTATCTGGCANTTAAGGCAGCGAAGATAACGTAATTGACCATGCATTGCAATNACATTGAGGGAGCCCGCTCGTTGGTGCAAGTCATCCACATTTTGTGTGATTAATGTGAATAATTGGTTGCTNTTTGACAGCCAGAAGTCTTCCCATTCCGACTGATGGCTGAATATATTCTTTTTTTGAAGCAGTAGAGTGTTATTAAGTATTCTCTCTAATTTCGCTAAGGCAATATGAGCCGAGTTTGGTTGCACTTCTAATAAGAGTTTTCGGCGTTGCTGATAAAATTGCCAAACGTTTTCGCGATTTTTCTCCCAACCTTTCGGAGTTGCCAATTCCTCAATCCGTTGGTTATTCCATATTCCATTTTTCCCGCGAAATGTAGGAATGCCGGATTCGGCGCTAATTCCAGCTCCAGTTAAAACAACAATCNGAACAGGGCGGTCCGTTGGTAATTGATCAATAAAAGACATCGTTAGTTNCTTGNCTATAAATTATTAAACTTGACCTATTATTTTGGCTTCTTATTGATTGGAATATATCGTTTACTATTGATTAAAAGCTCCATATAGCAAATGGAAATATCTGCTGACTGNTAAGTAAAAAGTGGAACACTCNTCGCCGATGGAGTTTNATTTTTTCACTCATGACCAGTGCCTCACCTAANTATTTGGCATCTCATNTATTNTCGGACCCTTNTGAGAACAGNCNGCCAGTTTTATCCATTGTAGCTATCAAGTNTTNTTACAAAAATACNCATNTGGTAGATTTGGTTATTCTCGTATATCATCTATTCANTTATGGTATAATCAAGTGCGGTTGCACTGAANNACTANGCAGGATTGTAGCACAATTCTAATCACAGTTAGCGTATCGATTTCAAGCCTTTAATCAACAATTTTATGATTATTGTCAATAAGCTAGTTAATAACGGTATTAAACAATCTAAAGACCGAGAAGTTGATTTGGTGGCTTTGAAGTGGGAAGACCGGCAACGTTCGAGGCAAAGAATAACTACTTCGGCAGGACGAGAAGTTGGTTTAGCTCTACCTACGGGATCCATTCTTACTCCTGGTGATATCTTATTTCAAAATGAAATCCTACAAATTATGGTCACTGGTCAACCTGAGCCCGTGTTGGTCGTGTCAGCTGTAGATCAGCAGGAATTCGGCTTAATTTGTTATCAAGTTGGTAATCTTCACCAACCGATAAGCTTGCAAGGTGATCAAATACTGTTACCCTACCATCGTTCTATCAGTCTTCAACTGGGCCGTCTTGGCTTTGATTTTGTGAGAGATCATCGAGTTTTCGTTCCAATATCTCTAACCCATTATCAACATGGACACTAATTCAGACTATTTGCCACTTCTACTACAATTAGTAGATAGTGCATTTCCAACTGGAACTTTTGCTCACTCCCTTGGTTTAGAAACCTATGTTCAAGAGGGAAAAATTACTTGTTCTGATGATTTGAGAGAGTTATTANGTAGTCAATTGAATCATACTATCAAAACAAGTGATGCCGTGGCAGTTAGGCTAGTTCACCGAGCCGCACAACAGAGCGACATGCAAACAATCATCGACATAGANCAACTTCTATCAGCAATAAAACACCCAAAAGAACTTCGTGAGTCTAGCATCCAGACTGGCAAACAATTTACCCGAAATGCTAATCTGATTTTAGAATGTGATCTTCTGCGCTATTATCAGTCCCTCATTCAGTCAGGGGCCTGTGACGGTCATTATGCTGTGGGTTATGGTCTGTCAACGGCAACTATCCCACTTCGGTCATCTCTCTTTGGTTTCGTTCATCAATTTATTTCTGGTCAAGTCTCAGCTGCAGTTCGGCTGATTCCGATCGGTGCAACCGAGGGACAACGTGTGATCTATAGTTTACATGAAAATTTGACTGACATAGTCGATTTTGCCTGCCAAGCAGAAATGACGGATTTATCTACGTTTTCACCTGCCTTGGATATTCGTTCTATGCAACACGAACAATTATTTTATCGTCTTTTTATTTCTTGAGGTGATATTTTGAAACCACTAAAAATAGGGATCGGTGGTCCTGTAGGTTCAGGGAAAACAGCCCTGATAGAAAAACTCTGTTATTCCATGCGTAATCAATACGAACTAGCTGCTATTACCAACGACATCTACACTCGTGAGGATGCTGAAATTTTATTGCGTGCAGAAGCGTTAACTGCTGATCGGATTTTAGGAGTTGAGACTGGCGGTTGTCCTCATACAGCTATTCGAGAAGATATCTCAGCGAACTTAGAAGCAGTAGATTTGATTGAGCGTAGGTTTCCGCAGCTAGAAATTGTCTTTTTGGAAAGTGGTGGGGACAACTTGGCAGCATTTTTTAGCCCCGAATTAGTGGATGCAACGATATACGTCATTGACGTTGCTGGTGGTGACAAGATTCCAAGCAAAGGNGGNCCTGGAATTACACGTTCNGACTTCATGTTAATTAATAAAATTGATCTAGCTCCATATGTAGGAGCAAATTTACAGAGAATGGAAACCGACACAAAGCGTATGAGGAACCAAAAACCATTTGTCTTTGGTAATATGAGAAAAGGGGAGGGGTTACAATCCATTGTAGCTTGGATTCAGCACGGCCTTCTCTTTGAAAATAGTGTTACTACCTGATTTAAACAATTTATTAATTTAGTCAAAAGATATGATNACTGTTTAGGCTTGCATCAACACAATATCATGTGATAGAATTGGGCGCTTCAGACAGATATTGGTATTAGTAGGTCGAGTGTTTCTCGCCTCNATTANGAAAATACTTTGTTTACTTTATTGCTGGTAACCGAGTGGAGCCAGCTTTTGATGGGGGGATCAGGAAATTTATAGAGGTCGACGACCAAACCGGGGGCAAGTTAAGAAAGAGCCAAGCAATCGTATAAACCGATTGATTCGCGTCTCTGAGGTCCGATTAATCGGAGCAGACGGCCAGCAGGTTGGAATTGTGCCAACTAGAGAAGCACTTCAGGTTGCTGAAACTGAAGGTCTGGATNTAGTTGAGATCGCACCCAANGCTTCTCCGCCAGTTTGCAAGGTTATGGACTATGGAAAATTTCAGTACGAGAAAAGCAAAAAAGAGAAAGAAGCCAAAAAAAAGCAAACAAAAATTATTGTCAAGGAAATTAAGTTCCGACCTGACATTGGCGACCATGATTATGACTACAGGGTCCGCCATGCGAAAGAGTTTTTGGAGAAACGGTTCAAAGTCCGGGCTACTGTTACTTTTAGAGGCCGCCAAATGGAGCACACTCATTTAGGACGCGAAATATTAAAAAAGTTGGCTGAAGAACTTAGTGAAATCGCTGACGTTGAGTCTTCGCCCAAAATGGAATCTCGCTCTATGTTTGCTATTTTTGCTCCGAAGTCGAATAAGTAGAGAAAATCTGTTAACTATTTTAAAAAATTGATATAGCTAAAAGCTAAAGAATATTAAGCTTATGCCAAAAATGAAAACTCACAAAGGGGCGTCTAAACGACTCAAGTTTACGGGTACCGGAAAAATCCGGAGACGCAAAGCTTATACGGGCCACCTTTTCCTATCCAAATCATCGAAACAAAAGCGTCGTTTGCGTCAGAGCACTATTGTTGATCCCTCCAATGAAAAACGGATTCGTCAGCTACTGCCTAACTAAACGAAGTAAATAGTTCAAGCTTTGGAGTATATGTTTAATGCCAAGAGTTAAGACAGGTAGTAAGAGAAGACAAAAACGAAAAAAGATCCTCAAGTTAGCCAAGGGATACCGGGGTGGGCGGAAGAACCTACGCCGTACAGCGATGGACGCAATCGACAAGGCGTTGAATTACGCTTATGCTCATCGAAGAACTCGGAAAAGACAATTCCGCCGGTTGTGGATTGCGCGGATCAACGCGGCTGCTCGGATTCATGGTATGAGCTATAGTCAGCTCATTTATGGTTTAAATCAGGCGGGAGTTGAGCTGAATCGTAAGGTGTTGGCTGATTTGGCAGTAAATGACGAGACGGCTTTCGCTGAGATTGTTAGTATTGCAAAGGATTGATTATCCTGAACTTGAGTTTTATAACCTCTAAACCCACTAACTCAAGGGAGTTGGTGGGTTTTTTTTTATCTACTTTTAGGAGTAAATTATGAGCCAGATTCCGGTTGGATTACAAATGTACACAGTTCGGGACTTATGTGAAACAGACTTTTTATCTACCTTAAAACAGGTAGCAGACATTGGTTATCAAGGGGTTGAATTGGCTGGCACCTATGGTTTACCAGCGGATGAACTAAGAGATGTTCTGGCCGACCTAAACTTGAAATGTGCTGGGAGTCATGTTAGTTACGATGATTTAGATTCAACCATTACTTATCATAAAGAACTTGGTTGTCCTCGGTTCGGTGGTTCTTCTATGTCTCCTGATGGAATTCCAAAAGATCCTACGAGTATGTCAGCTGCGGTTGACTATATGAACCAAATTGGTGAAAATTGTATAAACCAAGGCATTCAAGCTTATTTTCACAATCATGCTGGGGAATTTGCGAAAATTGAAGGTACTTACATTTTAGACCAACTTTATCAGAAAACTAACCCTAGGTTTTTGCAAACACAAATTGATGTTTTTTGGGTTCAGTATGCTGGCGTCGATCCAGCAGCATATCTCAGAAAATACCCTAACCGCTGCCCATTAGTTCATATAAAAGACATGGATCAACAACGAGATTTCACTGAAGTCGGGAGCGGAACTTTAGACTGGGACAACATTTTCGCAGCTTGTGAAGAAGTGAATGCAGATTGGTATATTGTCGAGCAGGATCAGTGTAATCGGCCATCAATGGAAAGTGCCGAAATCAGCTTTAACTACTTTCAGTCAAGGGGTATGGCCTAATTGTAAAGCAGGTGGATTAAAGTTGGTTAAATAAAGCAGATTAACCTTTTGTCACAAGTTCCCTATTAGGTTAAAACGTTTACAATGATACAAATTCGGTTGATGAAGCCTACACTTAAAGCCGACTGGAAGCCTGAATTTGAAAAGTTATTTCAAGAAGTTGACAACTTTTCTTGGCATAACATGTATGACAAAAACCGTCGTGCTGTTTGGTGGGTTTTTCCCGGAAGAGTTGGCCAAGATCAACCTCGTGGATACGGTACTTTTGAAGATGTCCTAGTCCCTGACGACACGCGAACCGGTCAGGTGCATGTAACCGCTATCATGCGATTCATACGTCAATCAGGACGTGTCCTGGAGGACAAATATGTAACAGAAGAAATTGTTGCAAAATGGTGCCAAATTGAACTTAACTCTCCTCCTAACGAACAGGCAAAAAAAATGGCGGTGCAACTCATCCAGCATGCATTTCGAATTCTAGAGCGATTTTACAACGGGGAGGATATCATCAAAGACCCTGATGTTGCTGTGATGATCCTTAACAGTACTTACTACCAATCTGCTATAGTGGGAAATCAATCCAACTAATTAAGGAACTACTTTAAGTGTTTGCTTATGCGTATCGCCCAGCGATGTAATCGTCTGTCCTTGGGTCTTCGGGCGATACAAACATCTGCTCTGTCTGACCGGATTCGACGATTTTACCAAGCAACATAAAAAAACACTCCTCGCTAATTCTGCGAGCTTGTGCCATGTTGTGCGTAACAATTAAAATAGTGTACCGGCCAGCAAGTTCCTTCATCAATTCTTCTACGGCCCGGGTTGCACCGGCATCTAAAGCTGAACAAGGCTCATCCATCAAAATAATCTGTGGCTTAAGAGGAAGTAAGCGTGCAATACACAACTTCTGTTGCTGCTCCAGTTGAAGATTCGTTGCTTTAGCCTTCAGTTTATCCTTTAAACTATCCCATAAAAAAACTTCTTTCAAAGATAATTCAACAAGATTATCAATTTCTGTACGAGACAAGCTATTGTATTCATTGTGAATACGCAAACCAAAAACGATGTTTTCATATACCGAGATTGGTAATGGGTTAGGCTTTTGGAAAACCATGCCAACGGCCTTTCGTAATTCAGGCAAGCAGACGTCCGGGTCATAAATATTTTTGCCCATAATTTTGATTTGGCCAGTAGTGGTAACATTTCCGTAACGTTCATTAACCCGATTAAAACATCGAAGTAAAGTGCTCTTTCCACACCCCGATGGGCCGATTAGCCCAGTAATTAAACCACTTTTAACCCTAGCATTCACATCTATCAGTGCCTGAAAATCACCATACCAAAGGTTTAGATTGTTGGTTTCAAGACTAATTCGATTTTCGGTTTCTATATTGTTAACATCTATCTCATTGAGTATTTCATCATCACTGCGTGGGTCAATTATATCGTTAGTGATCATATTGCCTATCAGCCAAAGTTGCCACGTACATAATCAAAGGTTATTTTTTCTGCAGGCGAGTTAGAAAAGATAACCTCGTTATCGTCAAGCTCAATCAAGTCACCGTTATAAATAAATGCAGTACGGTCAGCCAGTCGGCGTGCTTGTTGTACTAAGTTAGTTACTAAAACGATTGTCATTTGGGAGCGAAGTTCTTTGAGTACATCTTCAATACGCATAGTAGTGACAGGATCAACAGCGATCGAAAATTCATCCAAACACAAAATTTCAGGTTGATGCGATAGAGCACGAGCAATTGTCAGGCGTTGTTGCTGACCTCCAGATAATTTAGTTCCAAGACTATCAAGGCGATCTTTAACTTCTTCCCAAAGAGCTGCTTGCTTTAAACACCGTTCTACCAGCTCATCTAACTTGCTTTTTTCTCGTAACCCCGCAGCCCGTGGTGCAAAAGCGACATTGTCATAAATAGATAAAGGTAATCCAACAGGTAAAGGAAAAACCATCCCTACTTTCCGTCTTAACTGATTAACATTCTTGATAGTCGAAATATCAATACCATCGATTTTGACAACCCCTTCCACTTCTGCTGTTGGAATAAGTTCGATAGTTCGATTTAGTGTTTTCAACAAAGTTGTTTTTCCTGATTGGGCTGGCCCAATAATCCCAATAATCTCTTTTTCATGTACACTAAAACTAATATCTTTCAGGGCTATCGTGTTCCCGTACTTGACACTAAGGCCTGAGATTTCGATCTTTTTCTGAGATAAATTTAGTTCCTTCATCATAGCTACCACTTTTTGCGCGAACGAAGATATATACGAAGAATAATGGCAAGTGCATTAACTAACAAAACAGTTCCTAATAGTACGACAGCGGTACCATAAGGTAGGGCTTCTGGCACTCCTGGGACTTGTGTTGAAATGGTAAATAGGTGCATGGATAGAGCCATACATTGTTCTAGGATATTATAAGCAAACAGATCACCTTCATTAATAACCTTAAAGAAAACAGCTCCAGTAAACATGATGGGAGCTGTCTCACCGGCAGCACGAGACACCTGTAAAATTATACCAGTTAAGATACCACTGACGGAATTAGGTAAAACAATCTGCCAGATAGTTTGCCAACGAGAAGCTCCTACATTCCAACAAGCCTCTCGAAAAGCCATTGGAACAGCACCTAAAGCTTCCTTAGTACTGGCAATTATAACGGGTAGCGTCATGATAGCTAGTGTCAAAGAAGCTGCAAGGATAGATCGGCCCATTCTGGCAAACAATACAAATGCTCCTAATCCAAACAAGGCATGAACAATACTGGGGACACCAGCTAAGTTAACCACTGCTAGATTTACGATCCGCGTGAACCAATTGTTACGTGCGTATTCGTTCAAATAGACAGCTGCTAGTACCCCTATTGGAGCTGAAACCACAAGAGAAACCATCACTAGATATATAGTACCCAAAAATGGAGCCCACACACCACCGGCTTTCATACCTTTAATTGGATTAGAAAAAAGAAATTCAAAGTTAAGAATAGGAATTGATTTGTACAACAAAAAACCGATTATCAATAACAAAGGAAAAATAATCAGCAATGTCATTAACAAAAAAATGCCCTTAACAAAGGCTTCCCAATGTCGGTTACGACGACTAGTTACCGTTTCGGTAAATAGTACATTCGATTTTGATTGACTCATAGCTAATTTCTAACAGTAAAATTCAAAATTTGAAAATCTCAGATGATAATTAAACATAACATTTGTTATGCACTATCACCAGCATGAATACCCTTGATGACTAAGTCGGCAACCAAATTAACTATAAATGTAATAGTGAATAGTAAAATACCAATGATAAATAATACCTGGTAGTGATCTGAACCAACAGGCACTTCTCCTAACTCTGCAGCAATTGTGGCTGTCAAGGTTCGGACCGAGTCGAGTAGGCTAGTCGGAATATTAACGGAATGGCCAGTTGCCATCAAAACTGCCATTGTTTCCCCAATTGCCCTCCCCGTACCAAGTAAAACAGCAGCTAATAAACCATTTTTAGCTGCTGGTAACAGCACATGGAAAATAACTTGCCACCGGCCAGCTCCCAAAGCTTCAGCAGCTTCTCGATAAGAGTCTGGTACTGCTTTGAGAGCATCTTCACCAATTGAAACTATAATGGGTAAACTCATTAGAGCCAATATAAAACCACCATTTAAAACAGAAAGACCTATCGGAGCATCAAAGAGATTAATGATTAATGGGTTCATAATCTGCAGGCCAATGAATCCCCAAACCACTGAGGGAATTGCTGCTAATAGTTCGATCAGGATTTTGCATATTTCTTTCAATCTTGGTTCGCAAAATTCAGAGACGAAAATAGCAGCCCCAAGACCAAATGGTACAGCTATGATCATGGCAAAAACTGTTACACTCAATGTTCCGATGATAAGAGCAAAAACACCGTAACGGACATTGCCTGTCGACGTTGGATACCAAGCTGAACTAAACAAAAATTCACCTAGATCAAGGCCGTTGAATAGGAAAGAGGAACCTTCCCGAAAAACAAAAAAGAAAATTCCAAAAACAAAAGCGATAGCACTAATACCACAAACGCGAATTAGCCATTCGATGACAACTTCAATCAATCTTTCCATTGACGAAGTTTGCTCAAACGTAGTATATTCTCGCTTCGGACTAGTTGGATCAACTCCTGTTTGTGCACCCTTCATAATTTAATTTCCTAATAACTATCGGAATTGCCAAGAATTTTTCACAGCCGATTATAACGTAGTTGGTACAATCTACTTCGTCTCTACCGGAACATAACCACTTTTGCTGACGATAGATTGACCAGTTTCAGACAGAATCCAGTCTAGGTATTTCTTAACATCTCCACTAGGTTCGCCCAGCGAATAGATATAAAGCGGACGAGCAATTGGATAAGTCCCGTTCAAGGTATTTTCTACGCTGGGCCCAGCAGCTTGTTCTCCGTCCTTCTTTGAAACCTTAAGCATTTTAACGTGATCTGTTGCATATCCCATACCACTATATCCAATCGCACAAGGAGTGTTTGCGACCAATTCGACCACATCTTTGGATCCATGCAAGTCTCTAGATCCTAGCTTGAAGTCTCCAGTCTTACCTAAAATTGCCTCTCTAAAGTAAACATAGGTACCAGAGTTAGATTGACGACTGACACGAATAATTTCATCACTCTTACAAGCAGCATATTGTATATCTAGCTTTGACCAAGTAGTCATTTGCCCCTGTTCACCATAGATATCAGCTAATTGTTGTAAGGATATTTTTTCTAGTGGGTTCTCCTTGTGAACGTAAACAGCTAGAGCGTCAAAGCCAACGATAAATTCTTTTGGTTCTTTACCGGTATTTTGTACAGCCTTCTCTATTTCACTTGGTTTCATAGATCGGCTACAGTTAGCGATATCTACTGTTCCATTAATTAGGGCTGCGATACCAGTTCCTGAGCCACCACCCGAAACTTCAACTGAGATTTTTTGTTCAAGTGAGGCATAGGATTCAGCCCAAGCTTGTGCTAGATTGACCATAGTGTCAGAGCCCGCATTCTGAATAGTGACTTTTTCTTCTTTCGTAGATGATCCGTTGCTCAATGACGATTCATCCTTCTTCGAACAACTAACTAGGAATAAACTAAGTACCAAGAGGAATGAAATGAAATTTGAAGATCGTGATCCAAATGAAACAAACACTATAAAAATCCTTTATAATCGTATTGTGCTCTTATTAAGAACAGAAATTCAAGTTTAAAAACATTTCCAGAGCACACTTTTGAGGTTTATCTTGAAGTAAATAAAGGTCAGTTAAAGAAATCACCTAAAATTTATAATAGAGGGTTAACCGAGGCATGAGATCGATATCTGGTTGTTCAAGTCCTTCAGGCTTTCCGTAAAAAATCATTACCATATTCGGCATAACCTTAACATCACTAACCGGTTGCCAATCAAGGGCCAACAAAACTGTACTTGAGGTAGCTTTAGTGTTGTGTGGTATGTAAGAAATTTTATTTCCGTTTGGATTCGGGTCCAATAATTGATCGAATCGAGCTACGAATGATAACTTGTTTTCAATTAAAATGACACTACTGAATAGCGAACCAGCCATTACTTTTTCTTCGTTTTTAGCAGCACCTAGCCGATAGGATGCCAAAAAGCCAAGCCTGAAGGTCGTTGCTTGATAACCTAAAAAAACATGAGTCAGTATTTTGTTGGGTTGTTCATCTAGAGACTCGAAGTCCCCATAGGCTTCGACTAGTATGTTCTTTGTTGGTTTAGCAAATAAGGACAGATAGCCTTTTTTGCCAGAGTTATCCTCACCTTTGGTTCCTTTGCCATTACCAACCATGATATGGTAACCGATTTTTTTTTCATTATCGAAACTACCTTTGATTGCTAATCCAAAATCGGTTGATGACCCCAATTTATGTAGATCCTCTGGTGATTTTGCTAAAGAACGATACCCCCAATTTTTTTCCACATTAGCAAATGTAGGCGTCCCCGACAAACCAAAATAAGTGGTAAAACGAAATTCTGGATTTGTCCACTTTAAGTAGCCATGCTTGATATACGGGGTAATCTTCGTTGACCCAACGGTGCCACTATTAAATGACGGGCTATTCATTTCGTAACGTAATCGAATCGCCCAACTGTTATCGATTTTCTTATCATAATTCATGTAGATGCGACGATACTGAAATCCATTTCGTCCTTGATAGCTATCATCGTGTGAGGTCAAAACATGGTAAAATTCACCTATGTAATAGCCACTAATTTTACCTTCTCCTGCATAACTAGTTAGTGAAATAAATTGTACTAAAGTTAGAACGCAGATACCGTAAATGAGGGTACTTTTCCAATTNCCAAACAGACACGAATAAATTCTAAACAACTTCCTTTACTTCCTTTAAATTAACCGATTGTAAGAATACAGTAATGAGATGATATCTGAACAGGTGAAAAGAGAGATATTGTTACACAAATATGTACTTGAAGTGTCGTTNCTGTGAAAAAGAGTNTTTTTGTGAAATTAGTGNAACACACAAATCTTCCACACAAACGTAAAAACATGGTAATCTTCCGTCTACTGCCATTTAGCAGTTTTCAGCGAACTTAAAACATTATGAGGGTAGATATTAAGTTATCAAAATACAAGTGAAGGGAAATAGTCAATACATCTTGTCGGTGCTAATGATATAGAAGGAATATGTTATTTGATATACAAAGCCATAGCGTTAATTTTGTGGAAAATCATTAGCAACTTAACCTATTGGAGTATGAAATGCAACAGAACTTGGACAAAGAAGACATTGTTTTTTTTCGT
This sequence comes from Candidatus Poribacteria bacterium, assembly GCA_002714785.1. Taxonomy (GTDB): domain Bacteria; phylum Poribacteria; class WGA-4E; order WGA-4E; family UBA9662; genus TMED15. Next base: position 45,948 of record PAYP01000001.1, read on the forward strand.
GATAACGGCTACTTGATTAAGCGTAAGATCTTAAACCCAAAACTAATGGCTCAAGCTAGGGACCGTTTATGGGATGGCGCACCAGCACAATTGGATAGGCGTAACCCATCAACCTGGGTTGGTCCATTTCTAGAATCTTCAGAAGATAAAATGAATGCTCAAAACAACTATCGTTGGAACTATCGAGAACCTGGAAGTGAGCAATTTATGGTCAATTTGTTGCCTAAGAATCCATCAATTTGGGGGATGGCCGAACAACTATTAGGGGAAGGAACTTTGGTAGAACCTGACCGAATTCGTGGCATCTACTGCACACTACCTTATGGAAATGTAGAAAAAAAAGCGTCAACAGGCTGCCATGTCGATGCACACCCTTTTCATTTGGGGGTTGTTGGCTACATCGACGATGTGCTGCCTGAGGGTGGGTCCTTCATGGTTTGGCCCGGCAGCCATCGTACCTTTTATTACGACTTTCACTCTCAATATAAAAACGAACCGACTGAGCAGTACGAGGTCCATCGACGAGAATTTAGCCGATTACCAGGAGTCGATTGTCATGGGCAGGCTGGTGATATTATTTTCTGGCATCATCGTATCGGACACACCGCCAGCCATAATTACTCGAGTAACATACGACAGGCCATATTATACGATTTCACAAAAAATGATCTGCCAGAGACAATGGAAGAGCCACCTAACGAAAATATGTGGCGTGATTGGGTTGGTATCACAGATGACTAGTCTTATCTAAAATTGAGTTTTGGCTAACGATCCCCCTTACTTTCAATCAGGCTTGGATTAGATTTAGACACACAAAACGACTAACCGTACCTCTCATGCCTAGTTACGTTGTATATCGGATAACAAATCGACACCCCGTCGAATGCAGCACGCCTAATTTGGTAGGCCACAAATGATGGGCGAATCACTAAAAGCTACAACCTGATCTGATTGTAAATCAACCAATACAGTCCGATTAACCGCATCACGTGGACAATATTTATCAATTTTCGAGTAGCATTCTTTTTTATGCCATTGCTAACTTCAATACACATTTTTTGTTAGACAGGACTGATATAACCCATACGCTAATAAAAATACGAGACCTCTGGAGGTCGAACGAAACAACCTTCGTCTCGACACCACAAAACTTCGCAACATCAATCTTATGGTAGTAATTTGTATCGTAACGAGTAATCAAGGAATATCGAATTCTGGAACCAAGAAATAATTCGGCTGGATCGAGTGATTCGGGCTACACAAAAAGGTTATAAAGATCTGGCAAACATACAGTTGTTCAGCTGCTTGTTTGAATAATTATCGGGTACTTTTCTGTACTGCGCCAAAATTCAAGCCAATGAAATACCGAAGGATAACAGAAAAATCGATTTCGCAAGTCTTCGTCGTCAGTTATTTCTAAAATCGTTTGGGTAGGATGATATCCGTTTGGATTGAACTCATAAAGAATCATAGTAGTTAGCTAAAGTATTTGGATAGTGTGTACCTGCTGGTACGTAAGCCAGGATCAAGCCATCAATTAATTGGCTCTGATCTGCGGCTATTCCAGTTGCGACTTCTGCAGTTACTCCCTTCGACATAAGCAGATAAAATACATCTTGGTTCAATCCTTTAGTAGTAAAAAAATTACCTTGTCCCTTTGAAATCACTAAGTCCGCATCCAAAACTGAGTTCGCAAATTCATACGTAGCCTGATGTAAATTTGTACCTATCGTGACCGATCCTGATGAAATAATTCGAACTTGACCATTATGAATTTTTGATGGTAAAAACTGGAAAAATGAATGCTCTACGACTTGTTCAATATCTGTAACTGTGGCATCATTACTAGCAGCTTCTGGCTTGCCAACAATTGTGATATGATGTCCCTTTTCGGCAAGTTTTTCGATTAGCCACAAATCGAAAACGACCTCACCGTCATTATCAACCAACCAAACGATTGACTTCGGTGAAGCATCAATAACTAGATTTTTAAACTGATTAAAACAATCAATGGACAAGTCCGCTTCGATAGCCGCAGACAAAACTTGATCAAAATAAGATGCATTTTTAGCCAATTTTTTTACAACTCTCGCACTACTATAATCAATGATATTACCCGCGATGACCAGCTTGAGTTTTTGTTGCCAGCTCAGCTTTGAAGACGACAACCGATTTAGTTGTTGGAATGCAGTTTGACGAGCCTGTCGCTTGTCGTAATAGTAGGGGTCAGAGGCACCAGTAGCAAGCTTCACCATTTCGAAGACAGCGCCCCAAATTTGTTCTGGTGTTAATTCCGATATGACGAATTTACCATTCCATCGTTTCAAATCCAGAAAGTCAGCGACTGTCTGTTCAGCAATTTTAGATAATAGGTGATTGCTAGTAGATCGTGTAATTAACTCATTTTTAGCATGCATTAATATATGCTGACGTAACTGAAACCAATCATCTTCATGCTGCTTTTGGCCTAGGGTAAAAACACCGGGTAAATATGGCTCAGTCACCAACTCATCCCACCAAAGTGATCTTGGTGAAGTTGGAACACCGAGATTACGGTTTTGCACTACAGATCGACATGGAATGACGGTCGCATTAGCATTAACTAATTTTAACTGAACCTGAGTCCCGATTTGAACAGCAGTCAAATTAGCTTCTTCTACTTTGGTTTGGCATCTTAAACCAAACACGGGTTCTGAAATGGGAAAAGTCGTAGAATTGCCCAGAAAAACTGAATCTTTGGCCGTTACATCCTTTAGACTGACGCCGTCACCCACAGTGGTTCTTCCGAACAAGCTAGTGTTTTCCAAACGACAATAATCGCCAATTTTCACATCAGTATCTAGGTGGACTCGGCCCAAAAAGTGACAACCGACACCAATTTGGGGTAGTTGATCAGCTTTGAATTGATAAGTAAATTGAGTTTGGGGATCCACACGAACCCCCAGTTCCGTCAATAGTGCTTGGTTTTGCTTGTATTGCATAATTTCACCTTCCAGCACATTAGACCAACGGTTAACACCAGATAAAACAGTTTCTTGATAGACGTAAGCATTGGTCTTAAGACCATCTCGGTAAAAGTGATTGATCAAATCAACAAAATGATATTCGGTTCCATTTTTATGTAGCTCTAGTTGATTCAGTCTCTCAATCATTGCTTCACGTCTAACCAAGGTAATTCCAGTATTGGTGTAGGCGCAACCGGTGGCTAACCACTTCTGCATCTGAGCTTGCTCTTTTTGGGTCATATCATACCACTCTTTGGTACCTATGAAATGTCCATCTCGATCGAAAAAAAGACCACCTTTATCGACTACAGTTAAAGGCTTTTTAGCACAAAGAGTTATATCAGCTTTTTGGATAAAATGAGAAATTAGAGTAAGCCAAAAGATATTAGGAGGTAAAAAAGGCTCATCGCCAAAAGTAATACCAACGAATTCAGCAGATGATTGTTGAAGAACAGGTAATGCAGCTTTCAATGCACCGCCTGTACCATTAGCTTCTTGTTGAACACAGAAGATTGAGTGGTTAGATTCGTCATCTTGATTGACCAAACGCTGATGTAGAGAAGGGTTAACGACAACAATATGAGGCCGAGTCGTTGGTAAGTGGCGACGAGATAAATCTAGAACATTATCCCGACCAAACCAAATATCAAGAGTCTTATTCAATTGACCTGAAGGGTCTATTCTAGACCCCTTCCCACCAGCTAAAACAACCCATTGTGGGTCAACATAGTTTTCAATTTTTTCTTTACTTCCAAGTGTATTGAGGGCAACTATGAAATCTTCTATTTGGTTGTCCGTGAGATTATCAATGCTTGTTAAAGAAATATCAAAAATAGATTCTATTTCTGTTATGGTAATCATGTTTCTTTAGTAAAAAGAACTAATAGTTCTTTCTGGAGAGAATTAGTTGAACAAATACAGTTAAGTAGCAGTTGTCTTGAACTTCTGGTTTTCTTGGCTAAATTTTGAAGTGACTAGGAAGGCATCATTCCCAATGGCAACCATCTTCACCCCAGCCTCCAACCAACGTTTCCCAGAACTAAAATCGTTGACGTAACAACCCAGAATGATATCTCTTTTTTTTACAGTATCAATTACCATTTGGATAGCAGAAACAACTTTTGGATGGTCAATTTCACCTGATACGCCAAGCGAGGTTGAGAGATCATACAGACCAATGAAAATAACATCTAAGGCTCCAACATCCAGAATATTATCCAAATTGTCGAGACCAGAACGATTTTCTATTTGACCAATCAGAACAAGGTCTCTATTAGCCTGAAGAATTAAGTCAACCCCATCAAATTTACGAAAGTCGCCATAGTCAGTATGTCCAATACCAAATGCGACACCTCGGTCGCCATCGGGTGGGAATTTAGCGTACTGAACGACGAGTTCTACTTGTTCTGATGACTCAAGTCGGGGAATCATTAGGCCTGCTGCACCTGCATCTAACGTCCTCGATACAAAATGTCGATCAATAGACGGGATCCTCACAATCGCCGGAATATCTGAGCCACGAGCTGCTCGAATCATTCCGCCAACCGTTTCGAGTGAAAACATGGTATGTTCTAGGTCGATTATAAAATAGTCAGCACCAGCACGTTCCAAAATAGTAGCTATTTGTGGTACGGCAAACTCCATCACAAACGTACCAACCATTACGGAATGACTCCGCAAGTTTTGCTTAAAGGATTTGTAATTTTTGTAAGACAAGTTTTAGATACCAGACACGGTTGATGGCGAAGACACAGATTGGCCATTATTATTTATATCGTTCATTAACCGCGTAGCTCCAGCTACAGCATAAGAAGGTGTCAACATCTCTCGCCCAATCGAAATAATATGTTGGCAATATTTGTAAGCGGAGGTTAGTTTTCCTTTACTATGCTCATTTTCAGCATAATTGAAATAGCAAATCGTACCTCGCGACCAACTGTCATTTGCCTTGTCCGGTTGATTAGCGTTTGTATATTGTAAACCAGATTGTTCATACATCTGGCCAGCAGGCAACCACTCTCGTCCCTTTTCCAAATCAATTGCAACTTGTGTGTAGTGATCTCCGGCTAAATGAGCGGACCGACGGGCAAATCGCAATTTACTGGCGCTTTGATATGCTAAGTAGGCACGAGAGTAACAGTTGGCTACGACACTGAAATTCCCTCGTTCTGAGTAAGATCTGGCTTTTTGTGAATAAAAATCACCCAGTTCTTTATAGGATTTTTGTGCTGGCCTAACTCGCCCTTGGTCCGAGTAGATGATCGCTTTGGCTAAAATTCGCTTGGCTTCGTTTTCGTGTGCGTATTGAACTGATTGATGCATGGTCTGGAGGACGTATCCTGGATTTCGGTTTTCATCAACTTGAGGTGTTTTGGGAGAAAATGACTGAGGCGGCAAGGATTGATGAGGATGAAGAGACTTACGATTCTGTAGAGAGGCCCCCTTTTCAGGCATGCTGGTAGTTTCTTTTTTAGAACCCAATTGATCAGCTATTTGCCTTTGAATTAACTTTGGCTGTTTCTGGATAACATTAAGCAACTCTTCGCTGGTTATTTCTCTGGATTGTTGCTCGACAATATCCAGNAGTTTATTGAAAGTTTTGTTAGCAATTCTTATTGTTTCTAGGTCATTTAAGCCCAGTAAGGCTGCTTGCTTNATTTCTTTCAAGGCATTAACAGAATTTTGTTGATTAGCTCGCTTATAGTGGTTATGAACCTTTTCAGAATAGTTAGATGTTTCCGACTTATTGGCAGCATCAGCTTTCTGATACCAAAGATCAAATTCAACTTTTTTCGCAACTTCTGCAGGAATTTTCCAAGTGTTACGCTCCGTTGATAAAACATCGTGCCAATCAGCTGGTTTTGATTGATTAGTTATGATCTGACTAGCGACCTCGGTATATTTTTGGCTACGGATACGAAAAAGTTCATCCTTCATCTCATTTGCTGTTTGAAACCTATTTCTAGGGTCGGGCGAAAGAGCCTTGTTAAGGAATCGAACTAAGATCGGATCCAAATCTGGTGGCATTTGCAGCTTGCCNGCCAATTTTTGTCTTTTAATCTCTTCATGTTTTTGACCTGAGAAGGGNTAACGATGAACAAACATTTCGTAGATGATCAATCCAGTAGCATACAAATCTGCCCGTAGGTCGTAGTTGCCGTCGTATTGTTCAGGCGACATATACTTTCGAGTACCAGTAACTGTAGCTGCAAAGTCATTACTTTCTTCCAAAATTCGTGCGACACCAAAATCAGAAATCTTGGCTTGAAAATCAGTAGTTAGGAGAATGTTTTGAGGCTTAATATCACGATGAATGATGTTCGATTGGTGAGCAACAGATAAGCCAGAGCAAATATCAATAGCAATACTAACAGCTAAACCAAGAGAAGGTGGNTTANTAGATAGCATCCGCTGCAAATCAATGCCATCGACAAACTCCATCACCATATATGCGACATATTCATCGTCGCCAGGCTCAACTGTGTGGATCGATACAATATTGGGATGTCCCCAGTTCATTCCCAGTGCGCGTAACTCGGTGAAAAAGTAACGAATCCGATTCCCTGTATAAACAGAGCGTGGTATAACCTTTATGGCTACTGTTCTCTTGATTAACTGCTCTGTTGCCCGAAAAACAGTTGAGAAACTACCCTGACTTATCAGTTTCTCGATTCGATATTTATTGAGAAGAAGCTTATTAATCCGCACGCTAATTGAAGCCTAAAACTCGATTTCCCTCTGTCCACCTGAACTTCAGGGGTTGAGGTTAACATTAAATTCACACTATGTCAACATGTAAATCTTTTTATTGGGCTTGTGTTTCTTTGGCTTTTTTGACAGCTGCAACTAGTTTTTGGGATATTTCAGTTAATTTCTTAAACTGTTTTTGCGCAATTGTCTGCTTATTGACTAACGTACTGCCGACTCCTAAGGCCGCAGATCCAGAAGCGACAAACTCAGCAGCATTATTTAAACCAATTCCACCAGTAGGAATGATCGAAATCTGTGGTAATGGAGCTTTAACAGCTTTGATGTAAGGTGCGCCAGCTATATCTGCAGGAAAAACTTTGACGTAGTCAGCACCTAATTCCCAAGCTCTTAAGATCTCCGTAGGAGTAAAAGCGCCTGGCATTACGACCTTTCCATATCGGTTACAAAGTTCGATGACATCCGGTTTGGTTATTGGGCTGACTATGAATTCAGCTCCAGACAAAATTGCCATCCGAGCTGTCTCTGTATCTAGAACCGAACCGACTCCGATTAGCAAGTTCGATCCATAACGTTTTGTTACCGAACCTACTGTATCAAGTGCTCCGGGAGTGGTCATTGTAATTTCGACCACGTCTATACCTCCAGAATGGATTGCATCGACCACTTGAATCAAGTCATGATTAGTATCGTTACGAATAATTGCCACAATACCACTGTTTTCTATTTTTTCCATCTGTTCAAATTTTGTCACTATTTCCTCCATTGAGTCTAATTAATTTATCGTTGTTCTTCAGTAATGGCTATGCTAAAATCAGCAAAAGGGTCGTTTATTAATATCCATCCTGAGCTAAGTTGAAAACATGGACGAGGTCGGACATCATCTACCCCAAATCGTCGGACTAGGGGTTCTTCTTCTGTTTTCTGCTTTCTTTTCTGGCTCCGAAACGGCTTTATGCGCTTTGAACAGGGCGCAGCTTGAAAGACTTAGACTCGAAAGCAAGAAAAGCAGTTTGGCAATTGTTCGTTTTTTGGACAACCCACGTCGGCTGTTCATCACCATACTACTTGGTAATACCTTCATCAACACGGCGTTTGCTATACTGACGACCTCAATCATTGGTACTTCTGGCCTACAGGTTTTTATAGGCACCATTGTCATCACTTTTCTGTTGCTGATTATTGGCGAAATTACACCAAAAACTTATGCAATTGAACATGCTGAGTGGTTCTCCCGACTAGCAGCTCGTCCTCTATGGTCTTTTTCTGTTTTAATTTCACCTCTTCGAGCAGTTTTGAGAGTTGCTATCATTTTCCTAATCCCCTTATTCGGTGGTAGTAACAAGAAAACAGAAGATAATATAACTGCAGAGGATTTAAAAGCACTAGTTCAAAATGATGGTAGTGGTTTACAAAGTGAGGAACAGGACTTACTTGGCAAAATTTTGGAAATGTCCGAAATTGAAGCCAAAGAAGTTATGGTCCCACAAACGGACATGATTTCGGCGCGTTCAAATATTAAAATTCAAAAACTGATCCAGCTCGCGCACCAAAAAGGTGTTTCTCGGATTCCAATTTATCGTCAAAGTATCGACAACATTTGTGGTGTCTTTCATGTAAAAGATTTGCCACATTGGTCAAACGAAAACATACAGGAAGCCACCATTGATCAAGTTTTAATGAAGCGTGAAGACTCTGACCAAACGCTAATTAGACCCGCACTTCACGTGCCAGAGACCAAAAACATATCGGCTTTGTTATCCGAGTTAAGCAGACACAAGACAAAAATGGCTATTTTACTAAACGAATATGGTGGAGTCTCAGGCTTNGTTACACACGAAGACCTAGCCGAGTTCATCATTGGAGATATAATAGATGAACATGACTCCGTCCACGAATGGCCAGATATTTTGCCTACAGATGACAGTGGACAGGTATTTGAAATTTTAGGTCGGACCAGCACAAGAGCTGTCAACCAAAAACTAAATCTGAAAATCGATGAGGAAATTGCAGATACCATTGGTGGTTACGCACTGTCATTATATGGCCGAATTCCTTCAGTCGGCGATAGCGTAGAAGATATAGATTCTATATGTTTTGAAATCACCGCCCTAGATGGTAACCAAATTAGCGCTCTAACCGTCCGGTTACCGATGAATGAGGCTCGATGATACCATACTTTCTAATAATTTGCATGGCACCAATCCTTATTTTTGTCTTTTAGTCACTATCATGTTTGAGGCAAGCGTAAGAATTATCCACATCATATTTTAATTCTGAGGTCAATAGCTATTAATGGGGTTTTATGTTGGTTCTGAGCTCTACGTTATCTTTTTTAATATATAAGTGAAACAGCAAAAAACAATTGGGTTAAAAGGGGTAACATGCTGATTCGATCTCATAAATAAGTATTAGGAATGTTTTTAGTTACAACCAATATACTGTGGTGGTAGAGTAGGTTTGATTGAAGATATTTTGAGAGAGACTACTGACATAAAAGAGTGATTAGCAAAATTACCAAACCAACTTAAATATGATTGAGCTTGACGGTTTAATAATCACAACTGAATATATTCTAGAATTGGAAAACGATTGCCCGGTATCAGGACTCAAATTAAAGATCAATCACTGAACGCGACCTAATAACTGGCCTATATGACAGATCCAAACACGACAACATTACAGAAAGTCGAACATAGAAAAGGTAAAACATGTCGCGCTACCTAATTGGTATTGATATTGGTGGAACTAAGCTAGCTACTGTTGTTGCTACGATTGACGGAGTGATTTTGCATAAGATCCGCCAACCAACTGAAGCCAAAAAAGGGTCAGACTACGTAGTATCAAAGTTGATTCAGATGGTAAATGAAACACGGGAATTTATTCAGGTTAGTTGCAGCCAGATAGAGGCCATCGGTATCAGTTGCGGTGGCCCCCTAGACCCCCAGACAGGCATAGTTTACTCACCACCTAATCTTCCTAATTGGGATGCTGTACCACTTAAACAAATAATTACTCAGGAATTTAATATTCCAGTGGTAATCGAAAATGATGCTAACGCATCAGCCTATGCAGAATGGCAATTTGGTGGAGGGCGTGGATTCAAAAATGTAGTATTTATAACGATGTCAACAGGAATTGGAGCTGGAATTGTATCAGACGGCCGCATACTGCAAGGAACCAACGGCTGTGCTGGTGAGGTTGGCCACCAAATTTTAATTCCTGATGGGCCATTATGCGGTTGTGGGAACCGAGGTTGTTTAGAATCGATTTGTTCAGGACCATCTATCGCCCGTCGTGCTAAAGAAGCGGTGAAGAAACAAACCAACACCAAGATTCTGGATTTGGCTGATGGGAAAATTTCCGCAATTAAATCAGAGCATGTAGTTTTAGCCGCTCAAAAAGATGATCCGCTGGCCATTGACCTGATTCAACAAACGGCTTTTTACATGGGTTGGGGAATTGCCAATTTGGTCAACATCGTTAACCCGGAAGTTGTATTAATCGGCACTATAGCAATTGCCGCGGGTGAATTATTACTAGAACCCATTCGTCAAACTGTTCAAAAAATGGCAATGCGCCGACCGGCAGAAGCGGTTCAGATTCGGCCAGCTGAATTAGGAAATCGAATTGGCGATTTGGCAGCAATATCTTTGGTCCGATCTCCAATGAATAATTAATACTAACAAATACAATACCTAAAGAGGTTACCAATTTGAGTCAACCAGTTTTCGATCGGTCTCAACTTCGGATTATGTCCTTAGCTGATCGACAACATAAAATGACGGTCGATGATATTTATCATCTGGACAGCCAAACACCGCCCTATAGCAATCCTGATCTACTTCATATCGCTAATCAGATAGTTAAATCTCACCGGGAAGAGCGTGCTGTGATCTGGATGATGGGAGCACATGTTATGCGGAGAGGAAATTCCCGGTTTATCATTGATCTGATGAATCGTGGCGTTTTAACGCATTTGGCAACCAACGGCGCTACAGCCATTCACGATTTTGAGATAGCTTTAATTGGGGCTACTCTGGAAAATGTCGAAGACTATATTCAAGATGGCCAATTTGGCCATTGGCAGGAAACAGGTCAAAAATTAAATCAATCAATCATTAAGGCCGCAGAGGAAAATCTTGGTTATGGTGAAGCCATTGGCAAAATGATCTTTAATAATGAACAGGAAGTCAATTTTACATATTCTGAACTGAGTATCTTTGCGAATGCGTATCGATTTGGTTTGCCGATTACTGTTCATAAGGGTATCGGTTACGATATTATTGATCAACACCCATCGGCGAATTATTCTGCTATGGGGCAAACTTCCGGTACAGATTTCTTGAGGTTTGTCCATAGCGTAACCCAATTAGAGGGTGGCGTATTCCTCAATCTGGGGTCAGCAGTTATGGGGCCAGAAGTTTACCTTAAAAGCCTATCTATGGCTCGCAACGTTGCTCACCAGTCGGGACAGGAAATTCGACGGTTTTTAACGGCCAATTTTGATCTAGTTTCATTTGATGATTTTAGGGATGAGGGTAGCCCGACCCAAGCTCACTACTATCATCGGCCTAAAAAAACNATTCTTGTTCGTACCGTCAAAGATGGNGGAGAAAGCTACCATGTCTCAGGAGATTTTGATCGAACGATACCGGCTCTATACAGAGAAATTATAAAAGTATTGAACAATGAATAACAGGATGAGGGTAGAAATCTCTGCAACTTTTTCCAATCTGAATAGTTTGCTGGATTTGGTGTCAGAAATTTGAAAATCGATTTGCCATAGTTGCTTTTTGATTTTGGTCAGGTGAGAGTTCATGTTTGGTTATATTTTCTGGGCTGATATGTAGGTATGGTATCGACTTTTAGAACAATTTTCTTACGCCAAGTCAAAAGCCGCTGAAATCAACGATTTCGTGTATTCAGCCCGTGGTTGAGTGAAGACCGTTTCGGTCTCTCCTTGCTCAACCATCAGCCCGTCCTTCATAACAATTAAATTGTCTGATACTGACCGAATGACTTTCAGGTCATGGCTAATAAAGATGTAAGTTAGCCGGTATTCTAGTTGTAAACGTTGTAAAAGGTCTAAGACCTGTGCTTGAACGCTAACATCCAAAGAAGATGTCGGCTCGTCCAAGACAATTAATTCCGGCTTCAGTACAATGGCTCTAGCAATGGCGATACGTTGGCGCTGGCCACCTGAAAATTCGTGAGGATAACGGTCTTTGGTTTCAGCCTCTAGCCCCACTTGAGTGAGAATATCGATTATAAGTTGCTCTCGTTTGCTTTTGTCAGTCTCGATTTTATGAATTTGAAGTCCTTCTGCGACTATCTCGCCTACTGACATACGTGGGTTTAAACTCCCAAATGGATCTTGAAAGATGATTTGCATCTGGCGNCGTAAAGGTTGTAATTGTTTGAATTTCAATTCTTGAATCGATTTTTTCTTNAACTTGATATGTCCACGGGATGATATTAATCGTAGCAAAGCNAAACCCANTGTTGTTTTTCCAGATCCNGACTCACCAACCACACCTAGTGTTTGGCCTACTTTCACTTCAAGGTTTAGCCCATCTACAGCTTTAACGTAATCGGTAGTTCGACGAAAAATCCCTTTTTTGATCGGATACCATACTTTTAGGTCAGTAGCTTCAATAATCGTAGTACTACCAGTAGCTATAGCTGATTTTGGCTGGGGCTGAGCAGCCAACAGTTCTTTGGTATAAATATGGCTAGGTTCATCGAAGATTTTGCTTGTCTCACCTTGCTCTACAATTTTGCCTTGTTGCATAACGCAAACTTGATCGGCAATTTTTCTGACTACAGCCAAATCGTGAGTGATGAATAGCATGGCCATTTTGAACTGATCTTTCAGACTTTTCAGCAGTCGTAGAATTTGGGCTTGAACTGTAACATCCAATGCCGTAGTTGGTTCATCTGCGATCAACAGATCGGGTTCATTAGCTAAAGCCATGGCAATCATTACACGTTGACGTTGGCCACCTGAAAGTTCGTGTGGGAATGCGGTTAGTCGCTGGCTAATTTCATCTAAACCAACTAATTGTAATAGTTCTTTTGCTCGCTGATTTGCTGATTGTTGACTCATACCTTGATGTAGAACTAAAGGCTCAGAAATTTGCTTCTCAATGGTATGAAGTGGGTTGAGTGAGGTCATCGGTTCTTGAAAAATCATGGAAACTTGGTTGCCACGAACAGATTGTAATCGATCGAAAGGTGCACCCATCAGTTGTTGGTTGTCCAGTAGAATACTACCAGTTGGATGCTGAGCAATCGGATAAGGCAGTAATTGCAAAATACTGAGAGCCGAAACTGTTTTTCCAGACCCCGACTCACCGACTAGTGCTAAGGTTTGGCCCCGGTTAATACTGAAGGAAATATCTTGAGCCGCACTAACTGTTCCGGCTTCAGTGCGAAATTCTACCGACAAGTTTTCAACTTTTAGTAAAGGAGGAGTAATATCCATAACCTAATTAGGTGAAACTAGAGTCTTACGCGGATCAAAAGCGTCTCTGACGGCTTCACCAATAAAAATTAATAAGATTAACAAAATCCCTAAAGTAAAGAAACTCGTCAACCCAAGCCAGGGAGCTTGAATATTATTTCTGCCTTGAACAATCATTTCACCCAAAGATGGTGATCCGGGCGGCAAACCAAAGCTTAGAACACTTAAACCGGTAAGTGTAGTAATGGCCGCGCTAAGATTAAATGGTAAAAAGGTGATAGTTGCTACCATGGCATTGGGTAAAACATGACGAAACATAATGAACGTATCAGAAACCCCTAAAGCTCTGGCAGCTCGAACGAAGTCTAGATTCCTAGCTCGTAGGAATTCAGCCCGTACCACGCCAACGTAACGCATCCAGCTGAAAAGCAACAAGATACCTAGTAACCACCAGAAAGTAAGTTGGATCACACTGCTCAGAATAATAACTAAATAGAGCATAGGGAAAGACTGCCAAATTTCCATGAATCGTTGAAAGCCAAGATCAATCCATCCGCCAAAGAAACCTTGTATGGCACCAGCAGTCACACCTATAACGCCAGAAAACAGTGTCAAAACTAAGCCAAATACGACAGCCGTTCGAAACCCGTAGATCAACCTAGCCACCACATCTCTACTCTGGTCATCCGTGCCTAACCAATGTTGTCGAGAAGGCGCAACTAAAGCTCTGCGCTCGGCGGTTTTACTTTTAACTACCGTATCATATGAATAAGGGATTATGGGCCAAATGGCTTGGCCTTTTTCTTGAATTAACTCTACTACATAAGGATCTTGATAGTCAGCTTCAGTTGGGAACTCTCCACCAAAACGTGTTTCTGGGTAAGACTTTAAAATAGGAAACAGAATCTGGCCATCGAAAAAAACAACAATAGGCTTATCATTTGCAACAACCTCTGCCATCAGGCTGATAAAAAATAGGAAGCCAAAAATAAATAGGGAAAATAAACCTCGACGATTAGCGGTGAAAATAGAAAGACGGCGCTGATTGAGTGGAGACAACAAAGCCTTATACCTCCCTAGATTCAAAATCGATACGTGGGTCAACTAGAGCATAGGTTAAGTCACTGATAATACTGATCAAAAGGCCTAACAAAGAGAAAAAATAGAGGGAGGCAAACATAATTGGATAATCTCGGCTGATAGCTGCTTGGTAGCCTAAGAGGCCTAGTCCATCTAGCGAAAATAACATTTCAATAAAAATAGCTCCGGTGAAAAGAATACTGATAAAAGCACTGGGGAAACCTGCAATCACGATCAGCATAGCATTACGAAATACATGTCCGTACAGTACACGGCTTTCGCTTAACCCTTTAGAACGAGCTGTCATGACATATTGCAACCCAATTTGGTCGATAAACGAATTTTTCGTCAGTAGAGTTAAGGTCGCAAAACCAGCAACTACAGAAGCAGTAATGGGTAATACCATATGCCACAGGTAATCAATAATTTTGTGCCATATGCTAAAATCGTCCCAACCTTCAGAGACTAAGCCTCGTAGAGGAAACCAGGTCAGGTAACGCCCACCAGCAAATATGATAATTAATAGTAGTGCGAACAGGAAAACCGGAATGGCATAACCAACAGTTATAATGGTACTAGTTACGTTATCGAAACGACTTCCATCTCGAACAGCTTTGGTGATGCCAAGTGGTATGGAAATGGTGTAGACGAGTAAAGTCGTCCATAACCCTAAAGAAATCGAGACTGGCATCTTATCCAACACTAGGTCAATCACTTTCCTATCCTGATAGAAACTATTACCGAAATCGAATACTAAATAATTTTTTAGCATTTTACCAAAACGGACATGAATAGGTTGATCCATCCCGTACATCTTTTCAATTTCAGCTATCAGCTCAGGGGACAGACCCCTTGCACCTCGATACTTACTATTAGCACTTTGGTTATTGCTTTGGTTGCTTAGAGTTTCCCCATTATTACCACCGCCAGAAAAACGTTCTGTAGCATCGGTAGCATTTCCTGCAAGACGTGCAAGCATTTGTTCTACAGGTCCGCCCGGCATTACTTGAATAATGAAAAAATTAACTGTCAAAATGCCGAGCAGTGTTGGTATTAAGAGTAGTAAACGCCGAATAACATAAGCGAACATTAGGCTAGTTTATGTGAAGTCCCATCGAGAAGCAGAATAATATACCCTAATATGGCCAGAAACGTGCGGATTATACCATAAGATATTGTGGATCCATAGACACAGATGCAGCTAGACATCAAACCGTATTTTCTGTTAGAATTCCAGAGTATACTATGTATGAATAGTGTCAATCAAAACCATAAAATACACATCAGCTGAGACTTAATCTGAAGGGAAATCAAATCATATGGAGAGAAATAAACGCCTCTTTGCTATCCTGCCTTTGCTCGTTGGTCTTTTTTGCGTAACCATTACGTTAGCTCATAGTCAGCAAAATTTTTCATCTTTGATTGGTACTAATTCTGTAAGTCCGGTTAATTCTACTTCCACATTAATTGTGCCTTACATCGTTTGGGGAGGGGAAGCCGCATTGTTCTACGCAAATGGTGGCTTGCAAACAAAACCTGGCTCAATCATGGCCCAACAGGGTCTAACACTGAAACTAGTGCCTGGAGATGATTTTGTTGGACAGGTCAAAAACTATCTAGGTGGACGTACACCATTTCTGCGTGGGACTTTTAGGATGCTAGGTCAAGCCAGTGAGGTAATCGGTCGCAACCCAAAGACAAAAGCCGTAGTTTTCGGTCAGATGACCTGGTCAGCTGGAGACCATTTTGTTGCACGGTCAAATATTAAACGAATTTCTGATCTAAGAGGGAAAAAAATTGCCATCCAAACCGGTGGGCCTCACGTAGGTATGCTATATGATATGCTCAGAACGGCTCGCCTTTCTAAAGCCGATATCGATCTGATCTGGGTAGATGACCTAACCGGCGCTGAAGGTCCTGCTGAAGCCTTTCGGAAAGATCCTAAAATTGCCGGTTGTTTTGTGATAACACCTGACATGATAGGACTAACCGGTGGGTATGATAATACTGGTACTGGAGCTGAAGGTACGGTGGATGATGCTCGTGTCGTGGTTAGTACGGCCATGTTGTCACGATCAATTGCGGATGTTTATGCTTGCAGGAAAGACTTTTACGATAGTAACAAATCAACTATAGAGAAATTCTTTGCCGGCTACTTGAAAGGAGTAGAAATCGTGATGCAACTGAAGAAAGACTATGAAAATAGTGGTTCTCAGGAATACATGAAATTGCTGCAAATGATTCAGGACATATACGGACCTGATATAATTCCGACTTTAGAAGAAGACGCACATGGGTTAATAGCTGACTGTACGTATGTCGGTCAACCCGGTAACGTTTCTTTCTTTAACGATCAAACTAATGTAGTTACGGGATTTTCAGGTTTTAATAAATCAGCTATTGATATGGCAACCTCCTGGGGTTTTGCAGAAAAACGTTATAATTTGCTACCTTCCGACCTGAATTTTAGCTCTTCTAGGTTCACTAGCTTACTTTCCAATACGGTCAGAATGCCAGTTCAACGAAAACGGTTCAAAAAAGAGACAGTTAGAGCAGAGGTCGAAGCGTTCAACGAAGAAGACGTTCTAGATGAAAAAACACTAGTTTCTTTTACAATCCAGTTCAAACCTAATCAGGAAAAGTTTAGCCAAACAGAATATAAGGAAGAATTTGATCGTGTGGTTGAACTTGCAGCGAAATATGGTAATGCTGCTGTGGCAATCAAAGGACATACTGATCCTTCAAAAACGCTGATGACCTTAGTAAAAACAGGAATCAAGCAAAATATAATCAAGCGGACAGGTCAAAGAGGAAATTATAAATACTTTATGGATGGGAAATCGATTCGGTTGGAAGATACAGAAAAACTTATTAAACTGATACAACAGAAAAAGTTTGAATCTGGTACAGAAATCGAGAGCCCATACCAAGTAATGCGTGCTGGCTTAGAACTTTCTGAGCAGCGAGCAGAAGCTGTCAAAAATGCAATTGTCAACTACGCACGACAGAGAAATGTTCGTCTTGAGTCAGACCAAATTGTACCTATTGGGATGGGAATAAAAGAACCAGTCATCGCTAAGCCAACAAATCCAGAACAAGCTAGTGAGAACCGGCGGGGTGAATTTGTATTAGTCAAAGTTTCGGCGGAAACCGTAGCTGAAGCGGATTTTGATTTTTGATCGCCTTCAATCTAGATTAGAAAACAACTGACCGTGTATTTCCAATATCTTAGGCCTACTCTTTCTTTGATAGCTTGGTCAATGCTGATTTTTGCGTTCGGCTCTTCAACTCATGCAACTGAGTCTGAGGGAAGCAACGAAACTGATACTTCTCTAGCAATTCATAAGGAGAATATCGTTGTATTATTGGACGCCTCTGGCTCTATGAATGAACCATTTTCTGTCACAAAACAGGATAATGAATCAATCACTAAAATTCGGGTTGCGAAAGAGGCCCTAGAGACTGTTCTAACTCAGTTGACNGAAGATGTNAATATTGGTTTATTAGTCTTTTCCGTTGCCCATTCTGACCCTTGGCTTTANCCTTTAGGCATGAAAGATGAAGTTCGCTTCCTCTCCGCCTTGTCTAGTGTNGAGGCTGGNGGNGGAACACCACTTGCGCAATATATGAAATCTGGTGCTGACACACTCCTAGCTCAAAGGGANCGCCAATTTAACTATGGTAGTTACNGGCTATTAATAATCACTGANGGCCANGCGAAATCGGCCGAATTGGTCAACACCTATACTTCGGCAATTAAGGATCGACAGATTCGTATTGATGTCATCGGTGTCGATATGGAAGAGGAGCATACTTTGGCTACGGTGGTGGATAGCTATCGTCGNGCAGATAATCCCGAACAATTAGTCGAGGCAGTAGCTAAAGTCCTAGCGGAGACATCAACTGATACTCAAAATNGTAATAATAGTCAGTTTGACTTACTTCAGCCATTNACTGAAGAACTAGCTATTAGTTTGATTAAGGNTTTGACTAAAGCACCTAGTAACCAGCCGATCCGAGCTGAAGAAGAGAAAGTAGAATCGGTCAAACCTCAAAACGTGGACCAAACTGCTAGGAATACCAACAAGTCATCCTCAAGGGACAGTCCNAAAGACACATTGCGTTTAATTAGTTTTCTAATATTGTCAGGAGTAATTTTCTTTATATTTCGTTCCAGACAAAAACCGAATTAACAAAAACGAAGATNATTAAGTNAATGAACGATCAGCCATCAAATTCTAGCCAACGAGCGCTTAGNAGAATTATCATGGTANTTGGTTGGGTGGTCATTTTAGGCATTGGNCTAACAATCTATGGACTGGNCATTAAACCTAGGTTGTCTGGTAAGCTGATGGAGCAGACAAGCTCACAAATTCGATATGACCACCAAATTAGATTGGCNCACGATTCATTTTCTGGATACGCCATTCTCCGGTCTCCCGCCGTACAAAATCTGCTGAAGAAAAAGAGTATCAAAATTACATTTATTGATGATAAAGCAGATTACAGCCAGCGGTTGAACAAACTGAAAAATGGTAAAGTCCAAATGGCTGTTTTTACAATCGATGCTTATATTAAAGCTAGTAGCAAAACCGGCACATTCCCTGCTGCAGTAGTTTTAGTTATCGANGAAACGAAAGGCGCAGATGCAATTGTAGCTTACCAGNANGGAGTACCAGAGATCTCACGACTAAGTANTCCTTCAGCTTCTATCATGTTAGTACCAGATTCACCAAGCGAAACTCTAGCGCGTGTAATGATTAATAAGTTTAGCTTGCCTAGCTTACCCAATAACTGGTTAAAGCCTGCTAATGAGCCCGAATCAGTTTACAAAATGCTCAAGTCAACGAAGCCGAGCGAGCAAAAAGCCTTTGTTTTATGGGAACCATACGTTAGTCAGGCTTTGTCTCTTGACAATGTTCATGTTTTACTGGATAGCTCAAAACTGAAGGGGTATATCGTTGACGTGTTGGTCGCAGAACGTCGATTTTTAAATCAAAATCCTGATCAAGTTCAGGCTATTGTTGAGGCTTACTTGCGAGCTAGGTACGACTATGCACANCAACCTGACGGGTTAGTAAATTTACTAGTGGAAGATTCAAAAAAGTACGGNCAGGCATTAAAACTAGATGAGGCAAAGAGCTTAGTAGGTGGAATTGAGTGGCGAAATACAATGGAAAACTACGCTCATTTTGGTGTGGTTTCTAAGACAGAGGCCGATAATAGTGAACTGCTGGACGATATGATAGCTAAGATAGTTAATGTTTTAGATAAAACAGACGCGATTCAAGATGATCCTCTTGAGGGTAACTTTGGCCAGATTTATTATGATGGAATACTCAGATCNCTGTATTCAGATAATTTTCACCCNAGTATTTCTAATTCTGAACTAGAAGACATTGANCTTGGTGGTGAAGNCACCGCTTTACCAAAAGTAAGGGCTCAGAAACAGCTGGTAGCGTTAGGTCAATCTGACTGGCAGAAATTGAAGCCTGTAGCAACAATGAAAGTTAGACCAATCCAGTTCGGTCGTGGTAATGCAAGAATTCAACGTAATAGCCAACGATCTTTAGTCGCTTTAGCAGATGACCTAAAATCATTTCCACATTGGTACATNAAANTTATTGGACATACACGGAGTGAAGGTAACCGAAAAGCGAACCAAGATTTNGCCCAACAAAGAGCTGATGCAACTGCCAAATTCCTCATGNAAAACGGAATAAGTAATTCTCGCATTCAGGCGGCTGCCGTTGGCCAACCACCGGCCAACGCCACTGGAGGCCAAGCTCAGAGTGTAACTTTTATGTTGTTAGAAAAACCATACTAGGTANTAGTATAGAGTCCTTTGTAACATATAATAATTTTGTTGATAATTTGACCTGATCGCNNCATGCAACGTATCAACCAAAAGCAACTTCGCAAAAAAATCCTACTAAACTTGTTTGGAGACAATATGGTNACCCTCCCGTTTGGTATNGGAGTGACTTTNGCNGCTGTGACATCAGTATTTAATCTNGAACCTCAACTAATGTTCTGGTTTCTTAGCGGTATGATTGGATTCCTAGGNCCCATAGGTGGGGTAATTACTAAGTGGTCTACAAGTATGGGGCAATTATCACGTCGTGCTTTGGAGGAACTCCATGCAGAAACTTATAAAGCACAAGAGGAAGAACTCGATAAGCTACAACGTGAGCTAACAGGAGATGGNGACATTAGAACAGAGCAAATGTTAGCTGATTTACGATCTATTCATCAATCTTTCAAAAATGACCTAGCCAATGATTCAACTACTCCGAGTTTAAGAGGCGAATTGATGTCCGGTGAATTNGGACTAGACATCATCTACAAGATCGACCAATTATTTGTAGAGTCAGTCAGGTGTTTAGAAGATACAATCAAATTGATAAATAAATCTGAAGAAGCAACAGAAACTGTCAAGTCCGTGATACTGGAAAAGCGTGAGTCAGTTATATCTGAGGTTAAGCAAACAATCAACCAGCTTGCACAAACTTATGCTGANTTGATTACCTCTACTTCCGATGATGATCCATCGCGCTTGTCGCAACTCAGAAATGAATTAGATGCCAATATTGAGTTTGCTCGTACCGTGGATCAGAATGTTCGCAATTTAGGAAGAGGGGATCTATTTGAACAAAATGAATATGATGAATACGTAAATGATAAGGAAAATCAATAGTTGAATATGTTTTCTTCTCTTTTAGCCGTAATGTTTTTCGGATAAACCTTAAAGAAATTCACCTAGGGAGTGTATAATGGCAATCGGACGTCTTTTCAAGTCAATTTGGTATATGCTTACAGGTCGGGCACACGAGNTGTCCGACAAAATAATGGAAAACCCCGAAGCTGTTCGTGGGGCTTACGAAGATATCATAAAAGATAAAAAAGAGAATATTCAACGTTACAAGGGTGCTGTCGGACAACTCATGGCACTTTTAAAGCAAAAGCAAGTGTCAGTACAAGAACTAACACAGGAAATAACACGTTTGGAAGACCTTAAAAAGGGCGCTTTGGCAAAANCCAAACAAGTCGCAAATGATCTACAAAGCCAAGGAGTAAGCCCAGAAGAAATAAAAACTGACGTGGACTACACTAAGTGCGTTGCTGCTTACAATGATTTCAGTTCGACACTNACTGAGAAAGAGGCACGAATTGNTGAACTAGAAGAAGACATCCAACGTGCACAGCAAGACATTGACGGACATAAAGTTCAACTCGAGACTTTGACCCGAGACTTGAAAAAAATCCAAGAGGAGCAATCAGAGGCAGTTGCTGATCTAATTTCAGCCCGTGAAACCGAAGAGATNGCCGATATGCTATCGGGNATCAGCAAGGACGGTACCAATCAAGAATTAGTTCGCATGAGGGAGGTTCGCCAAAAAGCTAAAAGCCGAGCTGAAATATCCCAAGAATTAGCTGGAACCGATGCAAATTCCCAAGAAAATGAATTTTTAGAAGCAGCACGCAGCAGTGAAACCTCTGATGAATTTGATGCACTGATTTTTGGCGCTGAACAATCGGATTCGGTCGAGACCACTACTACTAAAAACACAGATGCAGATTCCGAATTACCGATCTAAGAAATTCAGTATTTAGTCAATTAAGTATTAAAAATGTTTATACCTTCCGTAGTGAAACCATGGTTAGCAGAGTCAGAATTCCAAAACTGTCAAGCTATATTAGATTCTGTATACCGTTTCAACCAGCAGGTTGATTATTTGGATTCCCTCTCCTTTATTCAAGATAGCCAATTAGCTGAGTTACAGTGTTCTCATAACCAATTGATTCAACAAGCAAGTCAATACCTACTAGATGATGAGAAGTTAGAGTTAGATGATGAAGAGCTAGATTCTATATTCGTTGAGGCATTACTGCTTCTGCCTCATTACAATCAAATGGTTAATTATCCCGGAATCAACTATTTAGATACTGTTGGATCGAAATCATTTCTTTGTTTTGAGCCAGATCCCATAGATTACTCAATGCAAAAAATACAGAGAGTTTTTGGCCTGAGCTCTACTGAAATTGAGCAAAAACAAGATGAAATTCTGGATCAGACGCAACCACTTCGAGATCGACACAAAATCATGCAAGTGTTAGAAAAATTGTTCGATTTGACTCCTAGCCATCCAGATCTACAAAAAAACATTCATCAACTCTTTGTCTCCTTTTACCCAGATACACCTTTTTCGGTTGAACAAGTTAAGCTAATAAAGACAGCATCAGCTCTTTTTTTCTGTCTCCCTTTTGAAATTGATAAGATCCCTAATTGGACACAAATTAAACCCCATGACCAGCAACAATATCTGCGTTTCCTCCGTAAGATCAAAAGTGGTGAGCCCTTTGCTCATTTTCCAGCTTTTGGCCCATTCAAGGGAGAGCAAACTCAAACCGATTTGCAAAAATTGATTGTAGAAAAATCAGGCTTATCTTCGGATACTGTCGATTTGACACTGACACGGATGGTAAATACCTTGCCAATTGACGATGTTGACAAATTTTTGATTCATGATGTTTGGGGCCATCAATGGCAAGAATGCTTATTAGATTTCGAGAATAATTACGTTGCTTTAGCGAGCTTTAGTCAACCTTTTTCACTACAAGAGAAAGCCGAAGTATTTGGTGAGCAGGTGTCCTTTTTATCGGCTTTTCGTTTAGAAGCCAAAGGTCAGATCCACTTCGATGAATCAGCTTTTATTAACTTCATTGATTACGAAATTTATGAACGGTCAGTAGTAGCGTTGACACCTGTTTTGGCTGAAACCCTCGGGGACTTAGTTGAGTACAAGTTTGTTCTTGATCATTCTGACCACAACCACCTGTTACCAAGCTCATCCCATATAAAAGACTCACCAGGCAAGCTTGATCTTACTTTGAAAGATATCCATCGTTGCTTTAATCAAGCAACGGCCATTTTCGATAACTGGATTAGAAATGGTTCGGTTCGTATGACAACGGAGCTGAAAAAACACTTCCCCCAAGCTCAAGACAATGACATTGAGCACTTAGCCCAAATAACAACAAAGATTTGCCAAAATCGGCTAGAGAAATTTTATCAAGCCGACTGGAATTCCGGGTCACTATTTGGCAAATCTATCCTAAATTTTTTAGCTATACATGCTAGCACTCATAAAATCTTCAATCAATTGGCGGATAGAGATTTTAGAGATTTATTAGTTTTAGTGATGGGTGTTTTCTTTGACCGAAACCCGCAAAAGCATCTTTGGCTGATGGATAACTTCATTAACCAAGCTTTTCTCACCCGTTGGGCTCGCTGGAAGGAGTAATGAACGATGGCTGTAAAAATACCAGAGTACACTTTTCTTTCCGAAGCTGGCAAACTAATTAACACAGGTATTTCTCGGAGTCTCATTCTATCTGGTAACATCCACGACCTATTTTTGAATATTGATAACGTAAATGATAACGAAAGAAAAAACAGTCTTTCGAGTGAATATTTATCACTTGTACCTTTTTTATGCCAGAAGTGGGATATAGATGGATTCATTTTGGTGGTTTATGAACTCAATGGACCTATCAGATTTTTGTCGGGTGTTAGCAAAGNCAAAGTCAGGAAAGCTTATGATAAATGGAAGCATAGTATCAACGGCAGAGAAAATTTACTCCCCGAAAACAAACCTAAATTTGAGGAATATCTACACAACGCAATTGGTAATCCAACAGTCGCTTTAGAGTTTTTGCGGCAGCTTTGTCTACTTTCCCGTTCTGAAGATAGTAGACCTTTTTTAGAAGAGAACCTCCTAATTTTGGTCGAAGCAGCTGATTTACTTCTTCCAGAAGGAGAAATTTCTCGTTTATCTGTACCTGATCGGCATCGCATAAGTATCGTACAAGACTGGTTTTTAGACCCTACATTTGTTAATGCAAAAGATGCAGTAATATTTATTGCTGAATCTAAAAGCTTGCTAAATTCACAAATTTCTCGATTGCCACAGGTAATTTCCGTTGAAATTCCTGCACCCGATATGATAGCTAGGCAGCATTTTATTTCTTGGTTTAANCAAAAACAAAATGCNGCGGGCAGTNGCCTGAGTTTGTGGGGAACACAAGAACAACTAGCTACATTAACTGCAGGTCTGACCTTGCATGCACTGAGGCAGTTACTGATGTTAGCTTGTTATCAAACCACCAAATTAAACCAAAAGCTAGAACCATCGACAGTGGTTCATAAGGTTTCTGATTTCATTCAGTCACAATTAGGTGAAGATGTTGTGGAGTTCAAGAAACCTAATCATAGCTTAGAAGATGTAATAGGAAATCGAAAGCTGCTCAATTTTTTGCGTGAGAAACTAATTCCCCGGCTAAAATCAACAGGAGATGATGCCATTGTAGGCGCAGCCGTTGGAGGCCCAATTGGCTGTGGAAAAACTTTTATTTTCGAGGGTTTGGCTGGTGATTTAGATATGCCAGTTATTGTGCTGAAAAATATTCGTAGCCAGTGGTTTGGTCAAACTGATGTAATCTTCGAAAGATTGCGCCGATTGTTAATGGCTTTGGATAAGGCAATGATTTTTGTTGACGAAGCTGACACTCAATTTGGCGGGATAGACAAAAACGCGCACGCAACTGAACGTCGATTGACCGGTAAGATTCAGGCGATGATGTCTGATCCACAGCTAAAAGGCCGTGTTGCTTGGTTATTGATGACCGCTCGTATCCACAATTTATCTCCTGATTTGAGACGAGAAGGCCGCGTTGGTGATCTGATTATTCCAGTCTTAGATCCAGAAGGAAAAGACCGGGAAGCTTTTATTCGTTGGTCTGTATCNGGCGTTTACAAAAAAAAAATATCCGCAGATGTTATCAACCAACTTAAGATAATTACAGCTGAATACTCCGCCGCTAGCTATGCCTCGCTCCGTTCCGACCTACAGGCAGAAGGAAATGAGCTTAGCCTTGATCAAGTAATTCAAGTGGCTGAAGACCGAATTTTACCGAACGTTGGTATTATTCGCCGCTACCAAACTTTGCAAGCACTTATCAACTGCACTCGCAAGTCACTACTACCNCAATCCTATTCTCCNCAGCTAAGAGTCGAATGGGAAACNGAGATTCAGCACTTAGAACGAAGTGGTCAACTGAATTAAGGATTAGGAGGAAATCTAATGTTGAATGCCACACAATTGGATGAGTTTCATCAAAACGGTTATATCATTGTACCTGACCTTTTCGATCCTAATGAAATGAAATTGGCTTTACGAGCGATGGAACAAATTTTCTATGGCCAAACCTTTACAGACTATCTAGTAGATTTCGATGCTGGAAAAAATACCGATTCAGTGGAACCAAAGACAACGAAAGCTATTCCACACTATGGTGAAACAGAATTTGGNAGAGCTCAGTTTCCCTGTGGNGTTGATGAACTGGATAGGTTAATAGAAAATGATACCTACTTAGATGTCTTTTCAGAGTGCCTGGCGGCTAAGGACATGAACTACTGTAATGCTCATTTGTTTATGCGTTCGGGGCCAACGGACAAACGGCACTCTGAGCACCCTTGGCAGGGATATCATATAGATCATTACACTAATTGCTTTTTACCACCAACATCAGATATTGGTCGTTATGATTATGTTAACAGTGGAGTATATCTTCACGATGTAGACGAAGATTCCGCCCCAATGCACGTTATTCCAGGTTCTCATCTACAGGCGTTTGACATCCTACCTCGTATGGCTAGCCAGATGAATGACATCCGACAAATTAGTCAATTTGCNAAGCCAGTATCAACTACTGCTAAAGCAGGAAGTGTACTTTTCTACTCTTCATATTTAGTTCATGCCGCTGTTCCATTTCGGAATAGACGAAAACAGAGGGCGCTTTGGACGTTNTCAATGAGCCGGGCTGATACTTGTAGATGGACAAAGTTGGCAAACCCTTGGGTAGCACCAGAGCAATCCTTCATAAAACCATTTTGGGAAACAACNACTCCTCGCGTCCGCACACTCTTCGGTTGGCCAGCTCCTGGATCTGACTACTACTGTCAAGAAACTCTTGAAAACCTAACGATTATGTACCCTAANATGAATTTGGCTNCTTACCGGTAGTCTATTCATTCAGTTGAAACTAAACTAAGCATGCTGACCTCAGGCCGGCAATTGAATCTAGCCCCCATTAAATTCCCNACACCACGGGTGATAAAAATTGATCGGGAACTNGAAGCATCTGGCCAAGAATAAAGTCCTTCTACTAACTTTGTATCCCTGACAGCCATCGNTAAGAAGGGCCGTACACCAAGTAAGTTGAGTTGCCCCCCATGAGTGTGGCCGCATAACATCAAATCCCAATGATGTGGTGTTAAGAGTTGCTTAGCATCTGGGTTATGACAGAGNAATATGGTTAGGCAAGGATTATGCATAGCGTCTATGCTGTGGAAAGCCTCTATCGGACGACACGCATTAGATAGATAATCACCAACGCCAACCACAGTAAGAGGTAGCCCTTTGATTTGCAAATTGAACTCTTCATTGAATAATGGGAATACACCACTACATTGAAGTAAATGAGCGACCTNTCGACTATCATGATATTTTTCTCCGGAGTTATATTCGTTTAGATACACTCGGTCATGATTTCCAAAACAGGCAAAGGTAGGAGCTTGGTCGGTCAACAATTTTAACAATCGATGATACNGGTCAAAATCCTCAATTTCGTGCGTAATGAAATCACCAGTNAAACAGACGAGGTCTGGTTCTTGGCTAATACCAAGTCGGATTGCAGTTTCAATTTGGGAATAAGGGACTTCTGGGGAAGAGTGAAGGTCTGATAGGTGTAGTATTTTGATTTTTTGATCATTGGATAAAGCGGACAACTTAATTTCGGTTTTGTTTAACCTGAACCATTTAGGTTCTACAAAACGGGCGTAAACTGCAGCCAGNCCTGATAACGNAGACACCCCTCCAGCTATCCAGAGAAAAGATTTTCTGCTGAACTTCAATTTCGATATATCTTTATTAAATTACCGATCATACCGAATGCGTGGATCTAACCAAATTAGTAGTAAATCAGAAATCAGCGTTCCGACTACTGTTAACAGACTTAACATCATCACCATACTACCTGCCAAGTACATATCTTGGTTCATTAATGATCTCAATAGTAGTGGACCAGTAGTCGGAATACCCAATACAACTGAGGTAATTACTGAACCGGAGACAATTTGTGGTAGAACCCAACCGATATTACTCACCACTGGGTTNAGTGCCACCCGTACCGGATACTTAAGGAGTAATTTGACCTTCGGAACTCCCTTGGCCCGAGCTGTTACCACATAAAGTTTACGTAATTCATCTAGAAGGTTACCACGNACCACCCGAATTAATGAAGCAGTACTNGCCGTTCCAAGTACAATAACCGGAATCCANAGATGGGCNATTAAATCAACGACCTTGCCCATCGACCAAGGTGCGTTTTGGTAGGATGGTGAAAATAACCCACCAACACTCCAACCCAAAAGGGCATCCGATACAAACATCAAAATTAGTGCAAAAAGAAAATTAGGAATTGCTAAACCAACGAAACCAATTAAAGTAAACGTGTAGTCTCCCAAAGAGTATTGGTTAACTGCTGAGTAAATTCCAATTGGAATAGCTAAAGTATACACGAAAACCAGAGTTGAAATCGAGATGGCAACAGTTAAGAAAAGTCGCTCAAAAATTAGCTCGCTCACAGGNCGATTCCATTCAAACGACATACCGAAGTTACCCTTCAATAATCCACGCATCCACCGCCAATATTGTACATAGATAGGATCGTCTAGGTTATACCGTTGACGAAGCGCGTCAACTAAATCCGCGTCGACAGTTTCTCCGGTTTCTTCCAAAGCCGAAATATAAGCAGTTAAATAATCACCTGGCGGCAATTGGATCAGTAAAAAGGAAATGACAGAAATAACCAGTAATGTCGGAAACATCCATAAAATACGTTTGACAATTAGGTGAAACACANTCTANCTNTTTCTCAGAATTAATTTAAGATGAATTGTCAATGGCATAGCATTCAGGAGCAGTACTNCCAGGCGTTCTAAAAATCCAACCTGAAACNGCTATTTGTGGTACATTGCGAAAGGTCTCTTTNACAATGAATATCGATGGTATACGGCCAACAGTACCAATAATCCATAGATTTTTCTGATTGAGATCGATAATTTNCTTAAACAGTCGAATCTGCTCACTTGATTCTGGAGTTTTCTCGATCTGTTGATAGAGGCGCATACATTCCTTTATTTCTAATGGTGGTTCAATACCTTTAAGTCTGTTGGACTGGAACCATCGGGCATACCCAATTCCTTGAATCGATTCTTCGCTGTACGGAAAAAACCAGCGCGGGTCCATAACAGGAATTAACTCATCTGCAGATCCCCAGACACCGACATCGTGGAGTAAAGCTGACTTACGAGTATAGAATAGTTGGCGAGCTTCNANNTTAAGNTCNGTNTTTACCCCGATCTCCGTCCATTGTCTTGCAATGAGTTCAAACATCGGAGTACCTAGAAAAACAGAGGCGATCTCAATCCGAATATGTAGAGGTTGGCCGTCTGGTCGTAATCGAATATCGTCTTTTTTTCGTCGTTTAAGTCCCATTTCATCTAACAAAAGATTAGCGGTACTAGGATCGAATTCCGTGTACGCATTCTCATAAGTGGGAGAATAAAATGGGGAAATCGGTGGAGGTGAAATCTGACAAGCTTTACCGATACCAAAAAAAGCGATTTCATTAAGTTCACGTCGATCAATGGCTAGTGACAACGCCTGGCGAAAACGACGATCAGAAAAGATACTCCGAAGTACCGGATCCTTATGGTTGAGATTTAAAGCCAAGGCTTGTCCTCCTCCGCTACTGATCCATTGACGTACGCTATATCCTCGGCTCTGACTGTTAGCCTTAAATTTGGGGTAATTATCAAATTGGAGGTGCCGACCTTGCATCCCAATTTCTCCATTCATCGCTTTCAGGTTTATTATCTGCGCATCGTAGATTTGAAATAGCATTTGGTCTATGTACGGTAACTGATTTCCTGCTCCGTCTACTTTCCAGTAATACGGATTTCTTTCAAATACTATTTGCTGCGCTGGCGGCGCTACTTTTAAAATCCAAGGCCAGAGGCGTGGTATCTCCGGATTTTGCCANTCTGCTCGGTCTTCAAACAGCTGATACCAAAAATCAAATGATCTTTTCTTAGCCAAATCGGTCAGTTTCTCTACTGCCACAAAATCTGGATGAAACTGTTTCAGGTAATGGGCTGGNTATTCGACCATCGGATAACTACGACCCGAAGCTAATGCTTTCAGAAACAGACCATAGGGACTGACAAACTTGAAACGAACTATATGGTCGGCTACTTTTTCTACTATCATCGGNANACCATCTCTCTGNAATTCACGNGGTNTAGTTGGTGTTAGTTGCGGGTTCTGAATCACGTGGTTATACCAAAACAGAATATCATCCACCGAGAACAGTCTACCATCCGACCATCGTACTCCCCGTCTCAGCCAAAATGTATAAGTNTTTCCCTGGTCACTAACTTTCCACTTGACAGCCAAGTTGGGCAAAATCTGTTGAGCCATCGGCCCCCACCGAACCAGTCCATCATAGGCCAATCGAGCCCGAAAAATACCGACATCCGGTGCNCTGGTACCGTATCTCTGCCATCGACCTCCGTAGGGACCATTTTGNTCAGGCGGATANATCACCAAAGGGTTAAAAGGTAACCGATCGGCAACTGGAGGTANCGAAAGTTGNTCNAGCATTGGTGCTTGCTTAAAACGGCGATTNTGTTCCCATTCACCGACAGTATGAACACCNTCTTTGATCTGCTCAAATNTAGCTTTGGTCAAGGGTTCGAAATCTGAGCNAGTCGGACGGGGTAGTGCAGAAGATGGNAGATTAGTCTCAAGAATCTCAGGGAAAGAGTCTAGATTTTGTTTTTGCCCCCAGCGGGCCAAATTCCAAGTGATTCGAGCCAGAGAAAAGACCATCAGGAAAAGAAAGGAAAAGATAACAAACAAACGCCAGCCAAGAGACTGGAAGGTGGCGGCAAATTTTCGGATGGAATCAGACAAGGAATTCACCCATTAGAACTGGAGTAGAGGGGCAAAAGACAGCGGAAAAATCAGTAGATCAGTCAACCTTCAGATCCAGTATAACACTCTGTTTAAAGAACAACAATGATAAAGAAAAATTTTTAAAAGGAGTTTNTGATTAGTCAAGTTTAGGCTGAGTATTGACTTTNTTAATAATTTTTGCTATTTTAAGCTTTGTTCGCGACGTGAATTCTAAGGAGAAACTAAATCTGATGGAAAAATATATCCGGTGCTTGATGACGGTAGCACTAATCACCTCGGTTCTGAGCGGTTGCCTTATATTTCCCGGAGGTGGCCGCAGTAGAGAGAAGGTTGTTGTGTTGGAAACTAACAAAGGACTCATCGTAGTGGAGCTTTACCCACAAGCAGCTCCTAAAACGGTTGATAANTTTAAAACCCTNATACAACAAGGGTTCTATGATGGTCTTAGTTTCCATCGTTACGTAGAAGGTTTTGTAATTCAAGGTGGTTGTCCACGGGGAGATGGTACTGGAGACCCTGGCTGGTCAATNGAAGGTGAATTTCAAGATCCTGCACTACAGGCCAAGATGCCGCCGCATATCCAAGGTGTAGTATCGATGGCTCGTAGTAATGATCCGGATTCTGCGGGTAGNCAGTTTTACATCTGTTTGGACACTGCTAACCACCTTGATGGAAATTACACATCTTTTGGGCGAGTAATTTCAGGGACTGATGTCGTGATGAAACTGCGAAAAGGGGACATCATGCGTTCTGTCCGTTTGGAGGCTAAGAAAAATTATGTTGAGGATTCATCTTGATTCGACTCTAAAAACGATCGTTCTAGTATGGNCATTCTTGGTTGCTTGTTTGTTGGGTTGTGACTCTCCGGATTCCACACCACCCAAGCCTAGACCAACCCCGAAGGGTATGGCCGGAAAAATCAAAGAAAAATCTCAAATTGATCTTGGGGGTAGCATAGTTGTCTTGAAAACGGAGAAAGGAGACATTGAAATTGAGCTATTCGCCAANANTGCACCAAAAACTGTAGCNAACTTCGCTAGCAAANTTGNGGGNAANCTCTACGACAATACGAGCTTTCATCGTGTAGAAAAGGAGAGTCTAATTCAGGCGAGCTCACGTTTNCAAGCTTTNGAGACAATACCACTTGAAATTAGTGATCGCAAGCACTTAAGAGGTTCAGTNGCAATGGCNAAAGAAGAAGGAGCTANTGTATCTGANGCATCCGATTTTTATATTTGTCTAAGAGATTTTCCTGACTTAGATGGGAATTATACAGTCTTTGGTCAAGTNACTAAGGGTATGGCGGTAGCTGACCGAATCATAAAAGGGGATAAAATNACNACGACGACNATTCAAACANCAAACTAAAAGNATATATCTAAATCTCGTACAAAAAGCCACGATGTAGATGCTTACTAAGCACATCGTGGCTTTTTGCGTCTATCTTGCAGATAGTATGACGTTGTGATATCATTCCGGCCGGATCCAATTTGTTTGTTTTGTTGTTATCTACGTTTTTATTTTCTCTGTGAGGTTTTTGCTCGGTTTAAATACTTGAATCGGGTGTGTGTTTTTCTCCTCACCACTTTATTTGCGTTAAACAGAGAGCCGTGGTTACTCTTTCATTTTTNGGCTAATCAAANCTAGTTCAGGCAGAAACTGTTTAATTAANNAAATCNTAGGTGNGCGTGTCTAGAAGAAGTAACAACCAATGCTTNNGTTTNTTCTNGNTGCATTTTTTTTCTAAATTTGTCTAGGGNGTNAAAGCCNAGGTNACCTTGGTAGTATTCGTNGGTTGAATAACCTGATCAAGTTCGTGTGGGCTAAACACTCCGAGTATCGGCCTCATTTTCGATTGAATATTATATACCATCCAGCTGTATCCAGTTTAATTTCAGTACTTTTGCTACCGGCAGATTGTGTTGAATGATTTTTGGTTTAGGCAATCTTCTTTGATTACTAACCTGTCAGTACATCTGATTTGTACATTTGTGTTCTTGCTCAATCCATTCATCGTCTCTTCAGCTGAACAGATTAGCTTAAAAAGTCTAACTAATGATAGAACCCACCACATGGGAGGGAAATTGACATATTCCATTAAGCTAGCTGGTGTCAGAGCTGGGATACAAACAATCACAATTGGGCAAGAAACCGAATGGAAAGGGAAAAAAGTGTATCCTCTAACTTCCTTTGAAACCTCAACGGGCCTAGTTGAGAGGTTTTACCGATTTCGGGCTGATCGCTTGACCTATATCGACACTAACCATCTCGGNCCTATTTTTCATCGTCGCTCAATAGAAGATAGAAAATACCATGCTACTGTCGAAGTTTACTATGACTACCGAGATCAAATAGTTACTCATAATAAAAATGGCAAAATCACAAAAACTGCTCTANTTGAAGGCTGCCAAGATGAACTTTCATGGATTTACTTCTTATGTCACCACCCTTTGAAAATAGGATTCANTTATAATTTTCCTTTATTAAGCAAATCAAACATACGTCAGGCTACATTCAAAGTAACCAAAGAGACGATTAAATGNAGGTTATTGGGAAAGATTAGAACCCTAGTAATAACCTCGGAATCAACAAGNCGCAAAATATGGTTATCNGATGATAATCGTCGCATACCGGTTCGGATTGAAGCCAAAGTTAGAGTTGGTCGTCTGGTGGCAACATTACGNAAAATTGAACCATTAACTCAAAGAAACCAGTAATCTATGCGCAATCTCATNACTAACAGTCAACCGTATGTGAATTTTCTNTCTCACTTTGGATCNAATCAGTTCTGGCTAAAAGGGTTGCACGGATCTTCGTTAAGTTTCTTCATTCAGGCCTTAGCCTCTGATCAGCCTAATAGACCTCTTTTGGTAGTATTACCGTCTCAAAAGGAAGCTGAAGAGCTTNTTTTCGACTTGGCATCTGTTTTAGTTGATAAACCGCTTTTATTTCCACAGTGGCCAAATTTCGTTTTTGATTGGATTTCACCTCCTAAGAAAGTCAGCACCGATCGCCTGCTATGTTTCCAACAGTTGCTGGAGTACTCAAGTGATTCTCCGCTAATAATTGTGACTTCCATTCATGCACTGACGCAGCAGATCACTCCCAAACCATTATTAGCTCAATCATTTCGAAGGATCGTAAGAGGAGATGAGATCAAACCTCAACAAATAATCAGTAACCTTCTTGATTGGGGATATCGCCCGTCGGACATGGTCGAAATCAAGGGGACTTTTTCTTTTCGAGGTAATATTTTAGATCTATATCCACTAACAAGTCATCATCCTATCAGATTAGATTTCTTTGGAGATGAAATCGATTCAATTCGTACCTTCGATATCAGCAACCAAAGATCAGTTGAAATATTGGAATACGCCCAAATTAGCCCAGCTAGTGAAGTTATCTTCACTCCCGAAATCGTCGATAATTGGCGTGATTATGCACAAAAGACCGAAGCTTTCCATTTTTCTCCTCCATATTTGAATACTATCAAAGAAATCACTGAGAGAATTGAAGGGTGGCAAAATTATGGTCAATCTTCAGAAGTACTGGACGGGATTGAAGCTATTCATTCAAAGTTGTATACAGCCACTAACTACTTGCACAGTTATTTGCCTGCCGAATCTTCTGTTCTTTTGGTTGAGCAAAATTGGTTAGCTCATGAAGCAAAGCAAACAATTGATAGGTTGAGAGAAGTCTTCCAGAAAAAACAGGAACAAGATAATTTTATGGTTGATCCGAATGAGGTTTTCAACACTTATCAACAAACCCTGATCGAGCTAAAAGATTTTAACTTAATTCGTACAGCAACAACACCTCCAATTGATGAGTTCGCTGGTGAATTAGAAGTTCTGAATTGTAATTTTACACCTCTCGACCTCCACAAAGGGAATTACCAGGAAAATATCGACCGGTTAAAGAATTGGACCGAACAAGATTTTCAGATTGACATTTATTGTGAAAATGAGCCCTCTGTCAAACGAATGAAACGAATTTTCGATGATCGAAATTTGTCTTGGGCCGGGATTCAACTAGAAGTTGGCAGTCTCGGACGTGGATTTGTTAGTTTGGATCAAAAGTGGATCGTAATCTCTGACCATGAGCTTTTCGATCAACCACGCAACCCCGTTGTGCGGCAACCGAAAAAATCTAAATCTCATGCTGGAGCTCCGATTCTCAGCATGATTGATTTACAAGTTGGTGATTATGTTGTTCATGTGTCTCATGGCATAGGACATTACCAAGGCATCCGAAGGATAGAAGTAGATGGTAAATATCAAGATTTTCTACATCTAAAATATAAGGATGGAGACACACTATATGTTCCAACTTATCAGATTGATTTAGTCCAAAAATATATTGGTGGACGAGACGAAGACTATAAACCCCGAATTGATAGGCTTGGTGGCAAAGGTTGGCGACGTACGAAAGCTAAAGCTAAAGCTTCCATAGAGAAGATGGCCGAAGAATTATTGCAGTTGTATGCTGAGAGGGAAAACTCATCGGGTTTTTCTTTCCCTAGTGATTCTCCTTGGCAACAAGAGTTTGAGGCTTTATTTCCTTACCAAGAGACTCCAGATCAACAATCAGCTATTGATGATGTAAAAGCTGACATGGAACGTTCACAACCAATGGATCGCCTTATTTGTGGTGATGTTGGTTATGGGAAAACCGAAGTTGCCATGCGAGCTGCATTCAAATCTGCTGCTGCCGGTAAACAAGTNGCAGTATTAGTTCCAACTACTGTTCTTTGTTTACAACATTTCACAACTTTNCAGAAAAGATTTCAGGATTTTCCGATCAATATCGAAATGTTGAGTCGATTACGAACAGATAAACAAAGCAAAACAATAAAATCTAACTTAGAAAAAGGATCTATCGATATTATTGTTGGCACTCACAGTCTATTGGCTAAATCAATTAATTTTCATGATTTAGGTCTGCTAATTGTGGATGAAGAACATAGGTTTGGTGTAAAACACAAAGAGAAAATCAAACAATTAAAATCTACAGTTGATGTTTTGACTCTGACTGCAACTCCTATTCCTCGGACACTAAATATGTCGATGGTGGGAATGCGTGATCTTAGCCTGATTAACACACCCCCTGAAAGTCGTTTGCCAATTGAAACTTATGTGATGGAGTATAACTCAGATATTATTAAAGACAGNATCCTTAAAGAAATCAGTAGAGGTGGACAAGTCTTTTTTGTACACAATCGAGTACAAAGTATTTTGAGTATCGCTGCAACAGTTAAAAAATTAGTACCGCAAGCTAGGTGTGCCGTCGGCCACGGCCAGATGCCTGAAAGGCAGTTAGAACAGGTAATTTTGGATTTTATGGATCACCAATATGATGTACTGATTTGTACAACGATTATAGAGTCTGGTATTGATATTCCTAATGTCAACACGATTCTTATTAATCGAGCTGATGCACTGGGGTTAGCCCAATTGTATCAGNTAAGGGGCCGCGTTGGTCGCGANAGATTTCAAGCTTACGGTTATCTATTTTATTCTGTAGACCGTGCTATCACTGAAGGTGCTCAAAAGCGACTTAGNGTAATCGAAGAGTTTACAGACCTAGGGTCTGGTTTCAAAATTGCTTTGCGAGATTTGGAAATTCGTGGTGCTGGTGATATTCTGGGACAAGAACANCATGGGCATATTGCATCTGTNGGTTATGACCTATATTGCCGGATGCTAGACGATGCGGTAAAAAAACTAAAAGGTGAAAAAGTTTCTGAAGATCTGGAGACGAAAATTAACCTCCCCATAGAAGCTTATCTTCCGGATAATTATGTCCCCGATAGTCGTCAAAAAGTATCGCTTTACAAGAAAATTGCTAGTGCAAAAAACGAATCTGATTTCAGTGAATTAAAAACAGAAATGAAAGACCGGTTCGGTTCCGTACCTGAACCCGTTGATATGTTATTGCAAATGTCATTTCTCAAATGGAAATGTCAGCAAATGGGCATTGACAAAATAACTTCAACGAGAGAAAATATAAAGATTTTATTCAATCCTGACAGGATTGAATTTGATCCTTCGAATATTATTACGCTAATTAAGANAGATCAACGACTGGGATTAGAGCCACCAGCACAATTGACGATTAACATAGAAGGTTTGACAGAAAAAANCNTGCTTGTTACCGTTCAATCNNTGTTGGACAAAATTAAGGGAATTTAGGTGNAATAGTAAACCTGCCGTGGTCGGAGCTTGAACTGTCTTATTCTGTTCAATCTAGAATTAAAGGAGAAATTGTTTGAAATATAAAACTAAAATTGGTTTTAACAAAGGTAGCGAGTCTGTTTGCGCTGGTAACCAATCCACTATTAATTCTTATTCACTTTTTTTAATTTTTGCTATCTTTTTGATTCAACCATTGGCTGAATCAAAAATCATACCGATTCAATCTTTTTATCNAACTCAGAACGTTTCCATCCAGTCGGGAGATACTCTTTGGAAATTAGCCCAAAAATACTATGGACANGGCCAAAAATGGACACATTTTCAAAAAGATAACCGTTTCACTGATCCACACTTGGTTTACCCNGGTGATCAACTAAATATTCGTCTTCATGCNCCANGTGGAATTGGAATAATGAATAGTACTGTNGCCAGCGTATCAGTAGTTGCTTCTACAGCTGAATTTGTAGATCCGGTTGTTTTNGAATACGAGTGGGAAAGTGAAAAATATCAAATTACCAATTCCGAATTCGTGACTGCCTTCCAAGATTTACCCAGTTATAAACAAGAGAACTATGTAAGTGATGANGNTGGAATCACTANTTATTTGGGAGAGTATGTTGGCGANAAACTAAAGCTTTTAGCNGCGAGATCAAACGGATTCGNCGAGGATGATGATATTATTCGAAAAGCCGAAGATTACCGNAATCAATTGCTGGTCGAGCGATTAACCGAAGTCGAAGTCGATGAGAAAATTGCTTATTCTGAAAAAGAATTGGTTGAATATTATGAGGAGAATAAAACTGAGTACATCGAAGAAGAAACTGTTCAGGCGACATGTGTTTCTCTAACTGATGAAAAGAAAGCTGAGGAAGCATACGCTATGTATCAAGAAGGGATCGATTTAGCTGAGATCGCAGAAACTTTCAAGAGCGATTTACAAGGTCCTGGCGATAGTCAGAATGATCCTGGCAACACTGGGAAATTTCGTCGAGATGCTAGCGAGAACTGGATGCCTTTTGTTGAGGCTATTTTCGGAATGGAGGTGGGAGAAGAGTATAGTGAACAAATGGAACTTGATGTTGGTGATAATGTATTCTACCTGCTGTTCCGGAAGGAATCACAAACTCCTGCACGTCAACAAACGTTCGAGGAGGTTCGCGACAGTATTGTTACAATAATCGAGCAGCAGAAAAAACGAGAACGGATTTTGGCTTGGGTAGAAGATGTAACCACCAAAGGAAAGCTAAAGTTTTACCCAGATAAAGTACCAGTACCCGAGGTGCCATCCGATGATGAAGAATCATCTGACAAATCAAATGCCGAAGAGGAAAAATAGTGATGCAATACTATCTAAGTACGATATGTAAATTTGGTCAAAGTTGTTTCTTGATAATCTTGGCAGTAATGTTAGGTTGTAGTGGTAAAGCTAATGCAATCGATGGTACTGTGATTGCTGAATTTGAGTGGAAAGGTAAGCACCAAATCACATTGGAAGAAATGATGCAGGAGATCAGTGAGTTNCCTGAATACAAGCAAAATCAGTATGCGAAAAGTAAAGAAGGCCTCGTTGAGTATATGACACTGATGGCAGAAAGCCGACTGATTTTGCTTATGGCTAAGGAACAAGATTTAGACCAGAAGGGAGAAATCAAAAGAAAGGTTCAAGAGTATCTTCATGAATTGATGGTGGAAAAAATCACGGACATTGAAGTGGAACAGAAGGTCAAACCAACTGATGACGACTTTCGAACCTACTACGAAGAAAATAAAAAAGACTATGTAAGCCCAGATCAGGTTAGGGTTACTTGTATCGCTGTTTCCGATCAAGAAACGGCTACCAAGGCTNTGGCAGAAATCCACCAAGAGGGNCGAGATATCACTGAAATTGCAAAGGAGTTATCCGATAAAGGCCAACTAGAGGGGCCAGGATCGGACCCAAGTAACCCTGGTGATACTGATTTCTTCTCACGTGAGAGCTTTTCGCAGGTAGTCAAACCATTTGTGGATAAAGCGTTTGAAATGGAAGTTGGCGACATAAACGAAAAGCTAGTTGAAGTAGAAGTTCAAGGCTCGAAGTACTACATGATATTTCGTAAAGAAGAGTTTAAAAAAGAGCGACAGAAGCCTTATGAGGAAGTCAAAGACGATGTTGCTTACGAAGCTGAAGAAAAGTTAAGGGCAGACTTAACAAAAGCTTGGCTCNGTAAGCTAAAAGATCAGGCTTCCGTTAAGATGTTTGGAGACCGTATCGANTTGCCAAAGGCTGATGAAGNAGAAAAGATAGACCCTGCGGGTGAAAATACAAGTAGTGAAGTGGAGAATGTGCCTTCTAATGAACCAGCGAAGGAGTAGCTAAAAACATGTGGCTAGTCAGTTTTTTGACTAGCCACGCTAATGAAATCAAGATTAAAAAATGAAATACTACCAACATATTACTCTTTTTNGTTTGGTCTTCTGCCAATGTATCGTTTTCGGTATATTAGATTTTGCGTCAGTGGAAGCTAGAACTTTTGACCGTATCATTGCTCAGGTCAACAATGAAATTATTACCGAATGGGAATTGACNACCTTAGTAAAACAACGGTCAATGGAGTTACAGCGTGGATTCGGTGTCAATGAAGAAGAGTCAATTCGTCAGGCTGAACAAGATAGATCAAAATTGTTGGACCAGTATATCCGTCAATTATTGTTAGTTGAAACAGCTTTAACCTTAAAAGATCAAATTCAGGTTACTGACCAAGAAGTAGACCAGCGGATTAACACCTTTAAAGAAAGTGCAGGTATCGAAACAGAAAGTGATTTTCTGGAACAACTCAAAAGAGAAGGGTTTACTTTTACAGCTTTCCGCGAGCAAACAAAACGAAATCTGATGGCAGAACGGTTGATTATGAAGCGAGTTTTACCTAAGCTACAGGTCAGAGACCAAGAGATAGAAGATTTTTTTTCNGAAAACAGAGGACAGTTTCCTAACAAAACAGATGAGGTTTATTTGAAGCACATTTTTATTCCTTATGAGCCTACAACGAANGATAANAAGTTGACACGCCAGAAGGTTGAAGANGCAATTACAGATCTGACACTCGGAGATAAATTCGAAGATGTTGCTGTCCAAATGTCAACTAAAACGAGTTTGGATCGTCAACAAACAACGGGTAAGATGGTAGAAATATCTTTAGATGAAATGAAAAGTTTATCTCCACTTTTTCAAGAATCATTAGCTGATTTAAGCTCTGGACAAATTAGTCAACCGGTGGAATCCGTCGATGGATTCTATGTTTTTAGAGTTGAAAAAAAGAAGGATCAAAAAATTTTTTTTCAATACTTTCTAACCCCCTTCCAAATTAGCCAAACTGCAAAAGAGAAGGCACTTCACAAGTCAGAACAGCTCGTTGAAAAACTTGACCAAGGTGGTGACTTCGACCAAGTATTGCAAACACACCGCCAAATGACTTTAGGAGATGACTCAAAACTCAAAAAAAATAGGGTTGGTGGAGACTTGGGATTTCAACCATTAGCTAATCTATCGACCGAAATTCGTAAAGCAGTCGAGTCATTAGAAGTTGGTGTTTATAGTGGCCCGGTTGCAACTGTTTCTGGATTTCATATTTTCATTGTTGTGGACAAACAACAAAGCCAGTTAAATGAAAAAGAAAAAGAACAGGTGAATCTTTACTTGAGAGACCAAAAGTTTCAGAAAGAATGGAAGAACTATACAAATCTTCTAATTGAACATTCATTCGTCAAATACTTCGACCCAAAATTGATCATCGAACCGATTGAAAACGAGGGTGCCACGGCTGTCGAATGACCCGCCCTAGTAATTCGGCGAGTCAGCAACAATTCTCTGCCATCTACGCTTTGTCTGTAAGCTTACTCTCCGGTCTGTTCCTGCTGCTTTCATTCGGTCTTGACCCCGCTTCGGCTCAAGACACATCAACTGGGCCAGTACTTACCTCCGAAATAAATACCGAATCAAAAGCGAATGATACCAGTGAGACATCACCGGTGCTCTCTCCTCAACTCAATTCTCGATCTGACCTTTTGAGACCAGAAGATACAGAACCTGAAGAGGGAAAGATTATTGGTAAGGGAGATGAACTATTTCTAGTAGGAAATTTAGTTCACATTCATGGTAACGCACTAGTTAAGTCAAGAGATATGACTCTCTATGCTGACCACGTTTGGGCTGACTTTGATCAGAATCTACTACGAGCCTCGGGTAATGTTAGATTAATTTCTGGACAAGAACGCACTTACTCGGATGAACTTCTTTTCAACTTAGACAATAGAAAAGGTATTATCCGTCAAGGTTCCACTTATAGTGAACCTTGGTATTATCGAGGAAATGAAATATTCAAGACTGAGGATGACGAATCCTATATTCGTAAAGGATCGTTGACTACCTGTTCTTTGAAACACCCACACTATTATTTCAGTAGTTCAGAGATTATAGTCAAGGTTGACAAAGAGCTGATTGCCAAAAATGTAGTCCTCAAAATTGGTGGCATTCCGCTTTTTTATATTCCGGCTTATCGTCGCGATTTACGTACCGACAAACTAGCCAAGGTAATTGTAAGATTAGGCACAGATAGCTATCAGGGACCATTTTTAAGCATTGAGTTGCCACTGTCCCGAAAAAGGAGACTGGATGCACGTCTAATGTTCGACCATACCTCNAGAAGNGGNCGTGGGGGAGGAGNCGATAGTACTTATCAAATTAACGATACACGNTANGANGAAATTTTTATCCCNATCTTTCATGATGCNACTCCNAGCGAGAAGAAAAAATTAGAAGACCTCGCAACTGAGATTAGGGAAAAACTTGATGGAGATTATGACTCATATAAATTGAAGGAACTCTTCCTAGAATATCGGTTGGAACCGGAGGATCTTGCTCGAGCCAAGGACAAAGTAGAAAAAATTTATAACACACTAACAACTGATCNAATCACGACCGAAGCTGATCAGCCATCCGACCGGTTTCCATTAGGNTCAGAAGCCGCTTTTGCACAANTCGCACAAGAGAAGTCAGATCACCAAGAAACTCGCTATGAGGGTGGAGATATGGGCTACATTATACGCGGTGAAGTCGATGAAGAAGGAGAGCGACGGCTAAATCCGATGTTAGAAGATGCTGTTTTTTCGCTGTCAGCTGGACAAATTAGCCCAATNCTAAAAACCAATTTTGCTTATCATATTTTTAGGGTCGATCATATATTAGAAGTTTATGGAAAGAGAGAGATTAAGCTCCGCCGNATCGATATCAAAATTAGCCCAACNAACGAAACGAAAGATCAAATACGCCAACTCGCTGNTCAGATCCAAGAACAAGCGNTAGCAGGTAAAGACTTAGCTGATTTAGCATTAAANACCAAAGGTACTATCTGGCGACATGTCAATGATGGAGACTGGTTATCCCTGAACGAAATGGATGACAGGTGGCAGTATTCNGTTAGACGNTTGGAAGAAATNGGGGATGTAACTACAACTGTTATGACTGACAGGGGNGTACACATTTTCCAACTTGTTGAAAAAATGCCCACGCCTACCTTCGCCGAACTAGCCAGTGACTTTGAGGNCCAGTACGGAGATTGGTTACGTGAAGAATATGAACGCCGCAAGCCGGAAGAAAAAAAACAATCTCAGAGTTTTCTAATGGGTACGCCTACAGAGCAAGAAACTTCCAAAAGAAAACTTTCTAAGACAGATAAGAAGAAGGAATTGCAAAATCAAGTNCCGTNGCANGCATCGACAATTAATGAAGATGGAGTTGTCGCGCAAAAGGAGCAATTAGAAGTTTTTCGTCAACATGACTTTCAAGGTAGTTGGCAAAATGAAAAGGCTGTTGCTCGACAAGCTCGTCAGTTAAATCGGGGTGAAACGAGTAACATTATCAATAGTAAAGTAGGCTTTCACCTCATAGATATCNAAAAAAAGCGAACNTATCGAGGTGATTTTTACTTGTANGGTCAAGATCAATATTCTTATTCGCGAAAAGATGCTATGAAAATTGGGCGAGAATACGTNNCGCGGTGGGGGCATTANCATAGTATCTACACACCTTGGGATAAACCAGAAGATGGAAGAAAACCTCTCAACTTTATGGGAAGAACTGAATGGCAAGCACGTCATTATGATGAAAATTATGGTACATCTGAATCCGCTATTCATTCTTTTGGTATGTTGACATGGGGAAACGCTTTTTCTGCTTGGGATACAGATGATCGCGACGCTGACGGCAATCTGAAATTTTCCACCAAAACNATTGGTGAATTTTTAGGTCGTTTNCAGTTCAGTCATTCGTATGAATTAATCGAAAGTGATGTTGCATCTACCCTACAAAAACTACCTGAGTTATCTCTTCACTTTTCTCGAATGAGAATGAGCAACTTGCCTGTTTTTGAAACTATCAATGANACATTGATCAAAATTTCGGAAAAAACAAAAANCAATATACCCATATTATCTCTCATAGCTTTTCCGACTCTAGAAGACACTTCATTTGATTTAGATATAAATTTAGGCAATTTTTTTAGGAAACGTTATGAAAGAGAGCGAGATGTTTATTTAAAAACAGGAGTGATGGGATTCGACATTCAAAAACAATCCACACTCAANTTGTCTTCCACACGGGAAGTTCGCTTAGATCTTGGCTTCGATTCCGATGCTGTGTGGCACGATCGAGATCGGGATGGTCATAAAAACATTCTGCGAGGTATCTATAGCCTAAACGCTGATGCTCGAAACATATTATTTCGTATATATGACATTAGCTGGATTCCTGGAGCACGACGCCTAAGACATCAGATCAATTCTGGTGTGTACTTTAATTATCAGCCTGCCGTAGATCGTGATGAAAATAGCCGTTTATATCCCTTTGGACCAAGCACTTATTTTTACGAGCGAAAAGATATTAGCTATACATTAGAAACAAGCATTGAAGTCAAAACTCGTAAGCATAGATCAGCTCTAAGGTTGATCGATTTTCGTACCCAATTGCGTGGGGATTTTAC
Source organism: Candidatus Poribacteria bacterium (assembly GCA_002714785.1). Classification (GTDB taxonomy): domain Bacteria; phylum Poribacteria; class WGA-4E; order WGA-4E; family UBA9662; genus TMED15. The sequence continues at coordinate 89,517 of PAYP01000001.1, forward strand.
AGAATATGCAGCAGAAAATAATAGAACTTATGATTATATAGAGAGCGATATCACTCTCACGCCACTACCTAATCGCAAGATGAGTATTGTCATGCGTACTACTCATGATCCTAACCCATCAGAGNTAGATGGGAAACGATTTAAACAAGTNGGTTTTCGCTCTAATTTTAGTTATCGTCGCGAAAAATGGAATCTAACTTTTGGTAACTCGTTCAGTAAACGAACGAGTTATGCTTCTCGTCGTATTAACACAAGCTTTCAATATCGNCCCAATTCAATGTTCGAAGTCGACTTTAATNCTGACTATGACTGGGTGGAAAAACAGTTTTATTCTCAAAGTTTAACAATTCGAAGGAACCTACATGATTGGGACTTACGACTTTCTTGGCATCGGATTGGCATCAAGAGGCCACCTAATTTCAACAGTGTACGACAAGATTTTACCTTTCAGATCAACCTAATTGCAGACTCAGCTGCTTCGGTTGGGCTCGGTTACGATGCAGTAACTGAGACTTGGGGTTTCCGTAGCCTGCCAGTAGGTGTNCCTTACAACGCTTTTGGTGTTGGTAATGCTATGAGTCGCTCATATTTCTAAATGAACTTTTCCAATTAGACAAACAAAAGTTTGAGTTGCTGAACATCAACCAAACGATCGGTTCTACGTCTAAAACAGGTCGAAAATCAAATATAGACATGAAGATAGATTCAGCAAAGACTAGGACGACCGAGTTTGCAAAAGTTGATCATCGAAATTACACTTCCATATCGAGTTATACAAGATCAGAAGTAGCATTCATTAAAATTTACGGGGGACAGTATTTTGGGTAAAAGGGGCCTGAGTTGCAAGGATAGCCAAGCAAATATCAGTGTGCAGACACCAATCACGGGAATTAGTATAGGTGTCATTTGGTGGTATGTTCTCTGTTCATGTATCAGCGTTTATGCTGCTGATTTTGCCATTCTACCGCAAGTTCTTGACGATACGACAGAAATAGATGCAGTTTTTAGTCCCAATGGTGATAGCATCCAAGATAAAGTCGTCATCGTCTTTGAAATGGATGGTACAACCGGTGAGTATGAGATAATCATCGATGTCCATGGGCCAGGCGGTGTTGGTAAACCTGACGGTCAGTTCAATGTAGAAGACGACTGGTCGGTTTTTGGTAAATTTGGCCCTGGTGTGACAATTAACGATGCCCCTAAGCGTTTTCGTATTGAATGGGATGGAAGAGATAGTACTGCCGGAACAGGTAAAATTGTAACTGATGGAAAGTATCAACTGCGCCTGCAAGTTGACTTTTTTCAGAATGAAATATTAGATCCAATACAGGATTCACACACCCAAATCTTCCCTATAATTGTTGATACAGAATCACCTCAAACGTCGGCTAAATTAGAAAGAACGGACTTCTCACCCAATAGTGATGGTAACCGTGACCAACTATCCATTAACTATGTTTTAGGAGAACAATTATCCAGCCTCGAACTATTAATACCAAACTATTCATCAATCCAATTATCAGACCTGCTAGTAGGCAATCAAATTTTTAACTGGAATGGACAAGAGGGACTCGGATCCGTTTTGCCAGATAATTCTTATAATCTGCAATTAAGAAGTTTAGATTTGGCTGGTAATGAAAGAATCGTTTCTCTTGAGCAGATTTGGATTGATACAAAAAAACCAACCATCAGCCAAATAATTCCGTCTCTTGATGCCAAAGTGAGCACTACAGTAAATGAGTTGATAGCCACTTTTGAAAGTGGAACAGGTAGTCAAATTGACTTTGATAACTCGATTATAAGTTTGGCTGATCTTGATGGAACTATTCAAAATGGGACTATTAGTTATGAGAATATGATCCTAACGTTGGCATTAGATAATCCTCTTGACCTAGCTTCAGAGAATGGGCTTTACACAGTGAATGTTCAAGCTATTGACCTCGCGGGAAATAGGGAAGTCTCAACTTCCAATTTGGTTTTTGACACGATTCAACCATCAGTACTACAAATTCGTCTCGATGAAGACAACTTGCGTAACCGAGATTATGTTAATAGTAGTATCAGTTATATTGAGGCAGACTTAAATGATGCTCTTTCTGGATTAGACTTGGCAAGTTCACTTCTACAATTGTCAAAATCGGGTACAGTTGTAGATGGCGTTCAGTTACAGATCGATACCGATACGATTCGTTTTCAACTTAGCCGAGCACTTAAATCAGACGGAAGTGATGATGGAACTTACCAAATCATGCTTACGGCAGTTGACACGGCAGGTAACAGTCAAGTACAAACACACCCGCTAGTTTACGATACTACAGCTCCTACTTTGACGGGAACAAACCCACCAGATCTTTCTCAAGAAAAAGTCCGTATAGATCAAGCTTTATCGACAATTGAGCTCACCTTTTCTGACCAAAACGACAGTGTTGTTACTTCTGGGCTAAATTTTGATCAGACAGCAGCTTTTGTCAATAAAAGTGATGGAACGTTAGTCTCTACAATTAAGCAGGTTATTTCCCCTTCCAGTTTAGCGCTACACTTTGCTGGCTCTCTGACTGCCGGTGATTATACACTTTCAGTCGTAGCAAAAGATAAAGCAGGAAATCAAGGAAAAGAAATTAACTATCCTTTCTATATCGACCTGAGAGCGCCCGAAATACAATTTATACCAAATAACGTACCAGTAGCTACGTTAGAAACAGTCTCAGCTCAATTAGTAAACTACAATGGGATTGGTTTAGATCTGGCTAAATCTAGCCTANTGGTTAAAGACATTAGTGGTAACANGATTCCATCCCAAAGGACCGAGATAGTTGAGCAATCTCTAGTTTGGCATATCAAAAACCAGTTACCAAAAAATGGAACTCAAGATGGAGATTACATAGTCACGGCCAACTTTGCTGATTTTGAAGGCAGAACCTATACGGCAAGCTCGACNTTGACTGTTGATACNCTACCACCTACTATTGACAANACTCTCCCTGTTGATGGNTCTAAAGTCTCAGCCTTAAAAGAAGTTGACGTATTCCTAAACGATAATTTAAGTGGAATTAGCTTTAGTCAAACCGATGTCTTATTAAGTTCAGACAATGGNACAATTTCTACCACAAAAAGTGATAACGGAGACAGTCACATAAGACTTACCTTTACTGACCGCCATACAGACGGGTCNGCAGATGGTTTGTATACGATTGCTATCACGGCGGTTGACTTAGCTGGAAATATTAGTGGGACTCAAAGCGTGTCGTTCTACCTGGTCACACAAAAGCCAGAAATTATTTCGGTCACACCTTCTGCTAGCTCTCGAATCAACCATTTATCTACGATTTCTGCATCATTGTTAGATCTTAGTGGAAAGGGTATTGATTTCGACCAAACAACTATTACCTTGTCCAATTCTAACGGTGCAGTTCTAGGTGAAACCTCATTAACATATACTGACTCACAGATCACATTGACGGGAATAAAATTACCTACAGATGGATCAGCAGATGGTATGTATACTATTTTAATCACATTAGTGGATAAGCTTGGTTCCACGGTAGAAAAGCTGCAAAAAATTTACTATGATACGCTACCACCCGTCATCAGGACAAGCGATCAATCCTTCGAGAGACTATTAACAGATGAAGTGGCAGTTAGCTTCGAGGTAGTTGATTCCGGCAGTGGAATTGATATTACTAACTCCAGCCTGCAGCTATCAAATACCGATGGAACAGTAGTCCCGGGCCAGTTTAGTTATGATGGTACAGGAAACCTAGGCTATAAGTCAGCTAAACTNAACGTCAGTGGCATTTATATGCTTCAGGTTGTGCTTACAGATCAAGCAAGTAACAGCAGTGTGCCATATACTTTTTACTACGCATACGGAGTAGAGTTAGCAGAAGTTGTCGAGGTTACGCCCCGTTTGACTAACAATTTGGAAACTGTCGTGGCTTCATTCAAGAGCCAGCAAAATATTGACTTTGAGCAGACGATTTTTGAACTGAGAAACCCAGACCAGCAATTTGTTCCTGGTATTATGACCAATGATGGTCAACAACGAATAACCTTCACTCCAAGCATACCATTAGCTGTTGATGGAAGCCAAGACGGCGCTTACGCATTAACAATCCAGCCATCAGTTATGGCCATAGGCCGCTCGGATAAAAAGTGGTCTGGTGAAATTACTTTTGACACACAACCACCCGAAGTAAAGTCAATATCTTATATCACTCAACCTGAACAGTTAGCGGTTGATTTACAAGGTACGGTTGTGGGTTTACCCTCGCGATTTCAGCTGGTGTTAGCTGATACTGTTAGTGGAATTGACGGGCAGCAAACAACAGCTCAGTTGATTTCGCCTACAGGCCAAGTTAGTACCACAAAATCCTTGAAAGCCGATATAGAAACTAATGAATACTCCATCAATCTAAGCCTAAACAGTCAGCCTAAACCTGATCCTTCTGTAAATGGCGACTACGTCCTTGAAATTATAGCCNTNGACCTAGCTGGTAACTCAATGACCTATAATCGTAGTTTTACGGTTATGTGGGAAGCNGTTACTGTTTCATCGACTCAACCGGCNTCATTTAGTAAGNTGAATGAGTTNCAGCGAGTCGATGTGGTACTTGAAAATATGGCCGAAACTGAAATAAAAAAAATGACCACAGTTCGATTAGTAAATCCAGATGACTCCGAGGTCGTAGGACGGCAAGAGGTTGTGGNTACTATGGTAAGTTGGGTATTGGATCAACCACTACCACAAGATGGAACTGCTGATGGAGCCTATACAATTCAGTCCACAGTTCTTAAGAATAATCAGGTTCTGCTATCCGAAAACACCACATTCTTATATGATACCAAAAGCCCTCGAGTTGATAGTATAGTACTGCAGACGAANGAATTAACCGAACTGGANCCTAGTCAAGTTGTCATGGTTACAGAACCATTCTCTGCCATAACAATTAAGATAGTTGATCAGCTAGCAGGCACCGATTTGATAACCTCAACAGTTAGCCTGAGAACTAGTGAAGGTAACGGTACAGACGAAGTTCTTGAGGTCAAGAATAATGGTACCGATACAATTACGGTTGAATTTGCAGAATTGAAATTAACTGGNATCTACACATTAGTGGTTACNCCCAAAGACTTGGCTGGTAATGTTGGTCATCCATCGNTTTATCAAATTAACCTCAATCTCTCGAAACCAAAACTCACTTCAATCAAAATTAGCGACCGGCTGAGACTTGTCACAGCAGAATTAGCTAATGCGACCGCAGAATANTCTACTATCGAAGTTGTAGGTCCTAANGGACAAGTTATTGGTAAAACCACAGAGGACAATCTCAAGAAACAAATTACTTGGACTCCGACGAATCTTGCTCAAGACGGTACTGATGATGGAGCTTATACGATCACGGTTACACCAGTTAACAGACAAGGTGTATCCGGCCAAGTATTAGTAAAGCGGTTCACTTACGATACCCAAGAGCCTGAGATTATTAATATTACTGCCGTCGATATTACACAACCCGTCTCTTATCTATCAAATCCAACAGCACAAATTACAGCAACAGTCTCTGATCTGGGGCCAGCNGGACTTGACACTGAACAACAAAAGATAACATTAATTGACAGTAGTGGACAAACTGTCAGCGCATTTTTAACTCATGATGGTAGAGAAAATCTATACTTCACTTTCAATCCATCGTTNGCAAAAGATGGGACTAACGANGGAGAATATCAATTAATCATTAACTTGATTGATAAAGCTGGTAACAAAAAAGACTTCACACATTCAGTATTTTATGATAGTTCCCCACCAACNCTGACCGATATTACTCCAGACGATGGGGCCCTTCTTAAGGGGGAAATTAATCAGNTTGCAGTTAATTTAGCTGACAAAAACGGCAGTGGTATTGATTTCAGCTTAACGACCATTTCGGTAACAGATACTGAGGGCAATTCGGTGAGTGGTCAAACAAGCCACGATGGAAGGTCTAAAATAATCTTTAAAATTGACGATCTGGCACCAAGTGGCTCCTATTTAGTTCGAGTTGAAGTCGCTGATCGAGCTGGTAATCAAGCCATATTCGAAAGCGGATTCACGAATTTGTCCAATTTACTCGTAGCTTCGTCCACTACACCTGTAACACGTCCAATTGAAAAGGCATTCAGCCGAAAACAACTAGATTCAGTTACAGTTCAACTNCCAAAAGATGTTGGNACCCACTTGTCTACTCTACATTTGGTCGACAGTAGTGGTCAAGTTGTCATGGGGTATCAAGACCGTAATAGTCTTTCAGATTTACAATATCAGCTTCAAAANCCATTGAAGGNTGATGGNTCTGATGACGGGACATATACCATTGTTTTTACCCCTATTAGCGCTAATGGGCAAAGAGGGCAACCGCAACTTATGAGTTTCGTCCATGATACTGTAGCGCCAGAAATCGATGACAGTCAAATCCNGCTGAATGTNGCTCAAGCGGGGATGAATAACTCACTAGTATCAATTCAGCTACCAGTGTATGACCCGTCTCCATCTTCGGGTATAGATTGGTTAGAACGTCCATTACCAATTGCAATAACGTTAGAATCTTTCGAAAAGGAAAATATTGCAGGTCGGATTTTAGTTGAATCTGACAAAGAAGAAGTGACTTTTGTCTTAAACAAACCTCTGGCGAGTGACGGCAGTCAAGATGGGAAATATAAGCTAAAAGTCGATGTTACAGACCAAGCNGGTAATGACTTGAATTGGATTTATGATTTTGANTACGATACTCGCCCCCCAGANATCCAAGCCTCAGATTTACAGATTAACGGGCAGCCACTAATTGTTGATGCCAACCATATCGATTATCCATCAGTTGCNGGTCGTGGAGGTTCAGTTATCATCACAGCTAAGATAAAGGATACTGATGGTTTAGGGGTAGANTTATCAACTTCGAGCATAAATGTTATCTCACNAAGTGGTGAGACTATAACTGGAAGCCTAACACAGAATGGGATTGATTTTCTAGTTTTTAGCTCATCACAATTANTACCCAATCAAGGATACTATAGGGTAGTGATTACAAGCGTTGGGTTAGATCCTCAGAACTTGGGTTTCCAGCCGACAAAAACAATTAGTACTGAATTCCTTTATGAGACATTACCACCGGTTGCAAGCCTCACCGATAGTGGTAAAGATAAGATTGAGGAAGGAGANGCCTTAACATTAAAAGGTGTAGCTTCAGATCCTGATAGTCAAGAAATACCAGCTTCTGGTGTTAGTCGTGTTGAGATTGTTGGNTCAGGACCCAACGGAAAAGCTATAGAACCAGCTTTAGCTGTGGACACGAGTAAAGGTGGCAGTAACCAATGGAGCAGCTGGAAAATTGATTATCTACCACCTAAATCTGGTAGATATGTGTTGAGTGTTCGAGTTTATGACAAAGCGGGTAATGCCGAAACCTATGAAAAGAAAGATGTTACTTTCACAGTTTCACTTGGATTNAAAGGTGAGACATTTTGTTGGCCAAATCCCGTNTCGTTGTCTGCTTCATCTAGTAGTTCGGTGGCATATATATCTTTCGATCCCAATATAGCTGATACAGCCAATCTGACTCTTAGTGTCTACGATTTATCTGGGGACTTGGTCTATCGACATAAAGAACCTAATATAAAANCAGGTAGACAGGATACTACGCTCAAATGGAATTTAAGTAATTCTTCTGGAAGTAAAGTCGCGCGTGGTATTTACCTTTTTCGATTAGAAATAGTAAATGGTGAAGATGAATCATCCAATACAGTTGGTAAAATCCTAGTAGTGGAATAATTCGGAATGGGTCAATATAAACCACTTCAAGTTGCTATCGTGGGTTGCGGCAATATTTCACGTGCTTATGGTGCTAGTCTTAATAGAAGGACAGATCAGGTCGAANTGATCGGGGCTTACGATCTAGATCAAGATAAAGCCAAAAGTTATGTTTCAGAATTTGGCGGACAAGTTTATCCAAGTTTAGAAGCACTATTGGGCGACGANAAGGTTGAAGCTGTCGTCAACTTGACCATACATACGGCTCATGCAGAAGTAACTGCGGCAGCACTTAATGCAGGAAAACATGTGCACGTTGAAAANCCCCTCGCTACAAACCGTNAAGANGGTCAAATGGTAGTTGATTTAGCAGAAGCCAAAGGATTGCGCTTGAGTGCCTCTCCATTCACTTTTCTAGGAGAAGGACAGCAGACTGCTTTGAAAGCGGTTCAGTCTGGCCNGGTGGGTCCAATTTTGACGGCTTACGCNGAAATGAATTGGGCAAGAATTGAACGCTGGCATCCCAATCCGGCTCCATTTTATCAAAAAGGTGTTGGCCCAATGTTAGATGTTGGTGTATACGCCCTAACTTTGCTGACTTCAGTCTTGGGAGTTGTCAAGAATGTACAAGGTTATGCTCAAATATGCCAGCCTCAACGAGAGACCAAAGCTGGAAAAGCTTACCAAGTAACAACACCTGACCAAATCACTGGNTTTCTCCACTTTGAGTCAGGCGTTACAGCACGGTTGACTGCAAGTTTTCTCGGATTTAGCAAGCAAGTAGGTGNTGAATTTCACGGCCGAAGTGGATCTATTTATATCTCGTCCTCTCATGACTTCGATGCCATAGTAGAGGTACATACTCTCGAAGATGAGTGGAAAACAATACCATATATTGCTACGCCTTTTCGAGGAGTGGAATGGGGGCGAGCCGTGTTCCAATTAGCTGACTCTATAAGAATGGGCGTCCCGCAAAGGTGTACAGGTAAACAAGCNAATCACGTCCTTGAAATTTGCTTAAGTATTTTGGACTCAGCTGAGGAAAATTCTGCTATTATTCCAATCAAATCNACTTTTGAACTACCTATTCCTGCATACTAACGTAATGGATTTATTGAATACCNAAATTAAACCGAAGATCAAAATAAGCTAATGACAAAATACCGATATACNTCACTATTTTCGACGCTATTTATATTGCTTTGTGCCAANCTCTCNATGGCAGAAGACATCCATAANAAGTCGGGTACGACCTCTGCGGCATTCCTAAAAGTTGATGCTGCTAGTAGACCGATTTCCATGGGNGGNGCTTTCACTGGCCTAGCGGATGATGTAAACGCTCTATTTTGGAACCCTGCTGGCCTCATGTCTCTCCAGAAACAACAGATATCAGCAATGCAGAACTTTTCCATTGGGAATGTTTACACTCAGGCTCTAAGCTATGGTAGGANACTCAATCAAAAAATGGCCATCGGTGTAAGTCTACAAGGAGCATTTACTCGTATCGATTTTCGTCAAGCCCCAACGANTACACCTGACCAAGAAGTAACTGTTGGTGGCTTCGCTCCTGGTTTTAGTTTAGCCTATCAACCATTTTCTTTTTTTTCCGTTGGTATAACAACGAAAGCTATCGTGGAACAACTTGATGTTGAGACACTCTTAGGTTTTTCTNGTGATTTAGGTGTTTTAATTCAGCCTTTTGGCGAAACAANAAAGCTTGGTGTTTCCTTGCAAAATCTCGGAAGTATCAATTCAGGTTCACCTCTGCCTACAAACCTTCGTAGTGGGATTTCCTTTCAGCCAACTAAAGCAAATGTTTTGGTTGCGGATATAAACTTACCGTTGGTTGCAGGTTATCCAAGTGTCCATTTTGGTGCTGAGAATTGGTTCGGTGATTTTGTTGCTGTACGTCTTGGCTATTCCGTTAGTCAGGGTGAGAACCCACGTAACGGTATAACCGCTGGAATCGGACTAAAGCGNAAAGGACGTGTCTCACTGGAAAACATCCATTTTCAGTTTGATTATGCAATCGTGCCNGATCCTATGGGCAATGTTCATCGTATTGCNTGCCTGATGCGCTTTTAATTTTTCNACTGAGAAAAAAATACTATTTTATGGATTGAAAGTATATTCACTCAGAAGTTTGAGGGCAGCAAATCAATTTCTGTCCTCANATCTTTTATCTACAGCATAAGNCTTCTACTTGCTAGCTTTATGTAGGNCTGNCTGCTTTTATCTACAGCTTACTCGATNTCAAAAAACAGTAAACTATATAATATTTTTGTTCTTGTACTAGAAAGGGGNCTNTTGTATAAGCCCCCTTTCAAANAGTGCNGGTCTGTTTCTCTGGTTAGTCTTGAATTACTGCATGTGCAGCCGCCAACCTGGCGATCGGTACGCGAAACGGAGAACAAGATACATAATCCATGTTAATGTTATGGCAAAAGATAACTGAATCGGCATCACCACCGTGCTCACCACAAATCCCAACTTTTAGATCAGGTCGGGTTTTTCGTCCACGCTCAATGCCAACTTCTATCAATTGGCCAACACCATCCTGATCTACNGTTTGGAATGGATCATTGTCCAGNACTCCTTGTTCGATATAATCTGGCAAGAAACCAGCAACGTCATCACGGCTAAAACCGAAACTCATTTGCGTAAGNTCATTGGTACCAAANGAGAAAAATTCTGCGGCTTCAGCAACTTTATCTGCAGTTAAAGCTGCTCGGGGNATTTCGATCATAGTACCAACCATATGATCAATCGCATCGACATTATATTTCTCTTGCACTTCTTGATAGACTTGGTCTACAATTTTCTTTTGGTTCTTGAGNTCATTGACATGTCCTAGTACTGGGATCATGATTTCTGGATGGATATTCCTTCCTTCTTGAGTCAACTCAACAGCGGATTCAAGAATCGCACGTACTTGTGCTTCAGTAATTTCCGGAAAGCTTATACCTAGACGTACACCACGGTGTCCCATCATAGGATTAGTTTCGTGCAGGTCATCGCTACGACGGTTAAATTCAGTAATACTAACATTCAACGCACTTGCTAACTCTTGACGAGCATTCGCATCGTGTGGCACAAACTCATGTAGTGGAGGATCTAACAGCCGAATTGTGACAGGATATCCTGACATAACATCTAAAGTTGCTTTAATGTCTGATTTCATATGCGGATAAAGTTCGTCGAGTGCAGCCCTACGTTCCGCTTCATCTGAGGACATAATCATCTTTCTCAGCTTAAATAATGGCTCATCGGAACCTTCACCATAGAACATGTGTTCTATGCGGAACAGCCCAATGCCTTCAGCTCCAAATCCAATTGCTCTTTGAGCATCAGCTGGCGTATCGGCATTTGTACGAATTTTTAACCGCCTGAATTCATCAGCGAAGTCCATCAGTTCAGTAAACTCGACATTGGTCTCTAAATCTGGGTCTATTAGATCGAGCTGTCCATCGTAAACATTACCCGTTGTTCCGTTTAGGGTGATCCACTCCCCTTCTTTTAATATTTTTCCACCTATGGACATTTGCCGATTCNCGACATCAATTTCAATATCAGAACAACCAACGATNCAACACTTACCCCAAGCGCGTGCTACTAGNGCTGCATGACTGGTCATTCCACCTTTAGCTGTTAGGACTGCTGACGCAGCATGCATTCCGTGCACGTCTTCTGGGCTAGTTTCGTCTCGTACAAGAATAACTTTTTCACCATTNTCTTTACCTTGGGTTACAGCGTCATCAGATGTGAAGACCAGTTTCCCATTGGCACCNCCAGGTCCAGCAGGCAAACCTTTTGCCAATAATTCAGCCGNTCCCTCTGCGGCAGGATCCACCATAGGCAANAAAACNTGAACAAGTGAGTCAGCCGAGACTCTTTTTAAAGCTTCTTTTTTATCGATTAAACCTTCTTTACACATATCAACAGCCATTTTAATTGCTGCTGCACCTGTACGTTTACCTGTCCGGCACTGTAGCATCCATAGCTGNCCGTCTTCAATTGTAAATTCAATATCCTGCATGTCTCCATAGTGTTGTTCCAACTTTTCACGAAGATCGATCATTTCATCGTAGCAGGCTTTATGACGAGACTCCAAAGTTTCGGAATCATCACNACTGTCATTTTTCATTAGGTCATTAACTGGTAGTGGGGTGCGCAAACCNGCNACCACGTCTTCTCCTTGGGCGTTTGCTAGCCATTCACCATAGAAAATATTCTCACCTGTGGCAGGATCGCGAGTGAAAGCAACACCTGTAGCAGAGTTTTCGCCCATATTACCATACACCATAGCCTGAACGTTAACTGCTGTTCCCCATTCATCAGGAATCCCTTCGATCCGGCGATAGGCGATTGCACGCGTTGCATTCCAGGAATCGAATACGGCTCCAATAGCCCCCCAAATTTGCTCTTCGGCGGAATCTGGGAAAGGTGTTCCTAGNACTCTTTCGACTGTGGTTTTATACTGATCTACCAAATCTTTCAAATCATCAGCAGTTAGATCCGTGTCGCCTTCAGCACCAAGAGCTTCTTTNTTAGCTTCTAGTAAATGTTCTAGTTGNAATCGAATTCCTCTTCCTTCTGTAGGCTCGATCCCTTTACTCTTTTCCATGACTACATCTGAATACATGGTAATAAGCCGACGGTAGGCATCGTAGGCGAAGCGCTCATTCCCGGTTTGTGTNATCAAACCACCAATTGTTTCCGTAGTTAGNCCCACATTCAAGATAGTATCCATCATTCCTGGCATTGATTGTCGGGCCCCTGATCGAACCGAAAGTAAAAGAGGATTTTCAGTCGAACCATAAGCTCCCCCACGAATATCACCCATTTTGACAATCGCAGCATTAACTTGTTCTTTTAGACCCTCGGGATAATCACCATCTAATTCGTAGTAAATGTTACACAGATCAGTAGGAATTGTGAAACCAGGTGGGACAGGAAAACCAAGATTTGCCATTTCACAGAGGTTGGCTCCCTTACCCCCTAGCAGGTTCCTCATTGTTGAATCACCTTCGGCAGTCCCTCCGCCAAAGGAATAGACGTATTTAGACATAANGATGNCTCCTTAGTGTTAAGTATTAATNANTATTTCATTCGGATTCTTTTACAAGCGATCGAGTATTTTAAAGTGGGAAAATGTGAAAACGCAGCACGNNTCCAGGAATACAGCAGNAAGTCTACACAGNTATATTATATTCCTATTGGCTAATTACTTAATTCTTTAGTTTTTATATCGAGTAAATCATTTTACTTGCTTCTTCGTATTCAGCTTGAAGTGGATCAGTAGATAAGAATAACTTTTGGTAAGGTTCATAAAGTTGGATATAACTCCAGTTTACACCACAGGTAATTTTCTTCTCATTGCAGAGTTGCACAAAACGTCCNCGGAATTTAGCNCGAGTAGTTTCAGGTGGAAAGCGCATGGCACGTTCAATATTTTTGTCTTTACACATTCGATGAACTAAATTTTCTCTTTCCAACTTATAGTATAGTCCNTGGTCGGTACGAACGTTATGATACTGTAAGTCAATCATCGCAACTTTCGCCGAATCCCAGTTCAAGTTTCTTGTTTTTACATACTTATCAATCAGTTTCTTCTTGATAACCCAGTCAAGTTCTCTGTCTAATTGCATCGGGTCATCGGACAAATACTGCAAGACATGTTGCCAGTATTCCATTGTCTGGTCAGTGATAAAATCGGATTCTTCTTGCTCTAAATAGCGCTTAGCTGTATAAAAATATTCCCATTGTAATTCAACCGCAGATAAACGCTTTCCATTTTCGAGTTCGATCTTACGTNTGCAAGTTATATCATCTGAAATTTGTTGAATGGCTCGAACGGCATTTCTCAAATTGAAATTTTGCTCAATAAAACCATCTTCTATCATCCTTAAAATGATATTAGTGGTTGCTATCTTCAAAAAGTTNGTGAATTCTGACATATTTGAGTCGCCAACAATAACATGTAAACGTCGATATTTTTCTCTATCTGCGTGAGGNTCATCTCTTGTGTTTATAATNCCACGCGCAGTTGTGGTAGCAATTGAGATTTCCTCACGAATATGTTGTGCCCTCTGTGAGATAGAATAACGACCATCTTTTTCANGTTTNATCTTACCTGCGCCACTAAAGACCTGACGTGTGACAAAAAACGGTATCAACTTCGATGCTAATTGGCGAAAAGTTACCCGCCTGTCCATCAAGTAATTTTCGTGACATCCAAACGTATTACCGGGGGTGTCTGTGTTATTTTTGAAAACCGAAACAGCNCCATCAAACCCATCACTTTTCATACGGCGTTCGGCTGAACGAGCTAATTGAGCCAAAATTCGCTCACCTGCTTTATCATGAGCAACAAGGTCAATTACATCATCACATTCAGGTGTAGCATATTCCGGATGACAACCTATATCTTGGTANAATCTAGCNCCATTTTCGAGAAAAACATCTGGATACATTCGACCATGAATAATTTCACGGAACAAATACATAACAGTATTTTGAATTGACATAGGCTTTGAATTTGGCTGCTTAGGAGTACAGATAATTCCGTATTCTGTTTCAAGCCCAAATATACGTCTTTTCATGATAAAATTTCGGTTATATCCTCAACCGACAGGCGAGCAAATTTGCGCCGATTTCTTTTTTGGTCCAAGACCGCGACTTCTAGCGTCGACGGGTTAATCGTGAAACGATCTACCTCGTCCACACTATCTTCAATAGCAATGAAGGTTTCTGTAGCTAATTTTACAGCAGCTGGCAAACTAAGTTTAGCCTGATAGGTGTCCTCCAGAATTTGAGAAATTTCATCGGATCTTCCACCAATTACAGCGTAGTCTTTTTCTTCCCAAAATGTACCATCAAAAGAGATATGGTAAATATTATTCGCTTGATTACTCGTTTCAGCAACNTCACAAACCAANAGCTCGACTTCTAAAGGTTTAGAATCCAACTGCCAAAATACACCACCGATATATTGAGAATAAACATTAGTCANCCACTTAGCNGTAACATCCTGTCTTGTGTAAGTTAACCCTTTGATTTCAGCGTCTCGAATACCAACAAAACGGAGTGTTTCATACTCTCGATAAAGACCNGTCGCAGCAAACCCAATCCGATCATAGATTTCCGATATCTTAAAAACCGTTGACAATGGATTTTCCGCGACCAAAACGATTCCTTCTGCATACTCCAGAACAATTACTTCTTTGGCTTGATCGATACCTTTATGGACAAAATCTGATTTGTCCTGCATGATCTGATCTGGGGAAACATAGTACGGTGATGCCATAAAAAAAAATTCCTCGCAAGCTATCCTAGATTTCTTTAAGTCTCAAACTTAAATAAGAAATTAATTACTACTCACTTTCGGTAAGCGAGCTTTTATTNTCGCTAATTCTTTGGAAGAGATCAGTATAAAAGGATTTTATCGTTTCTGGGGAGACTTCGGTAATNCCTGATTGATCGATAATACGAACGATTGGATAAATATTACGAAGGAAATCTGGACCTGCGGTCCCAACATCCTCGTCNGCAGCATCCCATAGAGCATGGAGAACAGCATGAAGGGCTTCACTTGACTTCATTTCAGGACGATATAATTTTTTGAGAGCTGACCGAGCATCCTTACCGCCCGATCCCTCGGCATAGTAATCTACTTGCTCGTACCGCCCTCCAGTAATATCGTATTTGAAAATGCGCCCTATATTTTCTTTTAAATCATANCCAGCAAAGATTGGTATGACAATCAAGCCCTGAAGTGCCAAGGGCANATTGGATTTCAGCATGTTTGATAGATAACTAGCTTTCCCTTCTAGACTTAGGTGAGATCCTTCGATTTTCTCGTAGAACTCCACCTGAGTTTGAAAAAGTTTAGCCATATCAATACATGGACCAGCAACACCTGCAATAGCAATAGCCGAATGTGTATCAACCTCATATACTTTTTGGACTCTACGTTCACCAACTTGGAATCCTCCGGTTGCTTGACGATCCCCAGCTATAACGACACCGTCAGCATAAATTAGGGCNAGGATNGTTGTCCCTTCTAGGAATTGNCCCACCNCNCCACGAGNCTGAATAGATTCTATAAANTGAGCGTTAGTAGAAAAAGATTGTAACAGGTTAGGTTGTCGACACTTCAGAATTTGAAGAAGATCANTTGTTATGTATTCTGACTGATCGGGTTCCACTACTCTCCCCCCCGCTGAACGTAACTTTCTATAAATTCCTCATACTCCTCTTCTAAAATTTCATCAATTTCGTCCAGAAGCCGATCTAAATCATCTTTGATTTCTTCACCTTTCTCCGTAACCTCTTTATTTGGTTGAACAGACTCCGTGTCTTGAGTTCCCTCTTTCTCTGTACCCTGCGTACTTTTTTCTTCTTGTTCTTTATGCTTATCAGGTGACACCTTGATACCTCCTATTTGGTTAAGATGAATCACTAACGGGCTCNACCGGATCATCAGAAGAAGAAAACTTCTCGACCAATTGGCTGACACTATTACAATTGAGCAAATCACCNACTAAGGCTTTATTACCAAAATGTGGTCGATCCATAAAGATTTTATTCAACGATGAACCTCCAGTNGAAAAAACAATCGAATTCCAACTTACACTGTGTATATCTGCGGCAAACTTNTTTAAGCATGTACCACGAAAATAAGCTCTAGTGTCNGTTGGTGGAAAAGTCATCGCGTTAATGACTTCTTTTTGGTCAACAACTGAGACTACCTGATTATTTTTGACTAANCGATGGTATAAACCTCTATCNGAACGTAAATCGTGATACTGNAANTCGAACATCTTAATTCGCGAGTCTTTCCAATTTAGATTGTGCCTGNCTATNTATGCNGACATTAGCCGAAGNTTGATCACCCAATCTAAATGCTTGTCTAAACGCATAGGATCACTTTCTAATTGATTTAAGACAAAATCCCATTTAGATAAAANATCTAAATCAGTGGAGCTTAGTTCGTCTGTGGAAAAGCTTTGCCGGACTAAATTTAGATAGTCTCGTTGTAANTCAATTGGCGATTTTTCTTCNCCAGATTCCAGTCTCAGTTTTTTCTGACAGGTTAGGTCTCTAGAAACCTTTCTAATGTCANTAACAGGATCTATTAACTTGAACTGNCACTTCAGTGCACCAANCTGAATCAGTTTCAAAACCAGCGAGGTAATTCCAATTTTTAGGTATATTGAAAATTCCGACATATTTGAATCTCCAACAATCACATGAAGACGGCGATAGATTTCATTATTNGCATGTGGNTCGTCTCTTGTATTGATAATTGGTCGAGAAACCATNGTNCTTAGCCCAACTTCGGTCTCAAAAAAATCAGCTCGTTGGGAAATTTGAAAATCANCTGGTTCAGCGCCATTTTCAAAGCCAACTTTTCCGCTTCCTGCAATAATTTGCCGTGTGACAAAGAAAGGTGTTAGTGCGTCNGTAAAATCCTGAAANTCAATTTCCCTCGGTACAAGATAATTTTCATGACTACCNTAACTATGNCCTTTGTAGTCGGTATTATTTTTATAAATTAGGATTTCTTGTTCTGTTGGTAGAGTACNTTCAGCCTTTTTACGTGACAAATCAACGATTAGATCTCCTGCTTTTTCATATATGACTATATCTCTTGCTGTAGTACACTCGGGTGTACAATATTCTGGGTGGGCATGATCAACATAGTATCTACCACCATTGATAAGAATATCGTTAATAACAGTGTTGTCTTCGTCTTGTGGCAAGTTATTCTCACCCTCATAAACAAAGCCCCGGGCGTCCGTTAGAGGGGACTCTTGCTCATAATCCCAATAAATGTCATTCCCGGCTGACTTTTCAGCTGATTCTACATCTTCTTGACTATAAGAACTTACAACTAACATAGAGGTCGCGACAGGATCTTGTTCCTTGACGTTTCTAACGGAAATCCCATATTCAGTTTCTGTACCAATTATTGAAGGAAAACTCATTTTACAAGTAGGCACCTCCTTTAACTGTCTTAATTTCTTTTTTCTTTTTTTCTGGTTCATCAGTCATGGCACGAATATTTACAATACGTTCTCCTTTACGTCCGGAAATTTTAGCCCAGTCGTCAGGATTGGTAGTATTGGGCAAGTCCTCATTTTCCTTATATTCTTCCCGAATTGCTTGAATAAGATCATCAAGTCGGAGTCCTTTCTCACCTGATCCTTTTGATGAATTCTTTATTAATCTCTTAACTGCAGACTTTTTGGCACGATCAACAATGTTACGAATCATAGCCCCACTAACAAAATCTTTAAAATATAACATTTCCCGTTCGCCACGAGCATAAGTAACCTCAATAAACTTATTATCATCAGTCGTCATATACATTTCGTTTATAGCGGCGAGAATTACACTATCTAACGCTTTTTTTTCATCACCATCATACTCAGCGAGCAACTCAGAATCAATCGGTATCCCGATACATAAGTATTTGGAAAAAATATCTATAGCGTCGTCTTCAGTCGGCCGATCCACCTTGATCTTGACATCTAAACGCCCAGGCCTTAGCACCGCTGGGTCGAGGAGGTCTTGNCGATTACTAGCACCAATTACTATNACGTCNCGTAACCCTTCAATNCCGTCAATTTCAGCCAAAAANGTNGGGACAACAGTTGATTCCATGTCTGATGAAATACCCATACCACGCGATCTGAATAACGAATCCATTTCATCAAAAAATATAACAACAGGGACGCCTTCTTTCGATTTGTCTCGAGCTTTCTGGAATACCTCTCGGATTTTTCGTTCAGTTTCTCCAACATATTTGTTAAGCAACTCTGGGCCTTTGACATTGATAAAGTACCCTCGGACATCGTCACGGCCTGTTTTTTCTCGAATGCGCTTAGCCAAATTATTCGCGATTGCACTTGCCATCATAGTTTTACCACACCCTGGTGGCCCNTAAAGTAGAATTCCCTTGGGAGGTGAAAGATCAAACTCCTTGTACTCATCAGGATATAGATAAGGAGTTTCAATCGCATCTCGAATTTGTTCTACCTGCTGGCTTTGACCACCAATGTCGTTGAAACTGATGTCAGGGACTTCTTGCAATATTAAATCTTGTGCTTCGTACGTCGGTAATTTTTCCATGAGTATGCCACTCACCCGATTCAATAAAACGGAATCCCCGAATCTGAGATCATCCGTGTTTACCAGTGCGGAAACTTCNACTACACGTTCTTCATCTGCNCTCAGGCCAATCAAGACTCNCTGCCTGTCGATGACTTTTTTCACCTTTACTACATCACCTCTAGAATCGAAATGGCAAATACCCACGACATTAAATGCGCCATTAAGAATGACTTCTTGGCCACGACGTAATTGGCTAACCTGAATTTCGGGATCAACGTTGACACGTTGTTTCTTTCCTAACATGTCGATATCAACAGTACCATCCTTATTCTCAGAAAGAAAAACCCCATAGTGGTTTGGTGGAGCACTAAGCTGTTCCACTTTTCCTTTCAGGCTTTGCAGATGTTCTTTGGTTTCTTGAAGAGCATTTGATAACTTCCGGTTCCGTCGGTGAGCCGACATTAGTTCACGTGTCATCTCATACAAACGCAATTCAGTTTCATCCGTTGGCGGAGAATTTATTTGCTCACGCAGNCTATTAATNTCATTCTGNAGGGACTCAATCTGGTATTCTTGCTGGCGAACAATATCTTCATCCGTATAGACTTCGTCCANGATAGGCGTTGANATCGTTTCTANTTTGTTTGATTTGTCAGGTNTAGGCATGTTTNTATCTCCGGTTCAATCTGTTGATGACTGCCTAACATTAGTGGGTAATTCGAGACTAATTACACTTGCTTTCTGTATTCTAAGATAGAACCAAATCTAAATAACGAGGCGAGGCTTGCTCCTGACTGCGTAACCGTCACTTTCTCTAAGTAAAACTGTGGAGGGACGCTATCTATTATTAGAGATTACTCTGAGGGATAGGCTCTATGNAANGTCGTAAAACCCAATTACAGAAGGAGTCTTGAGTGCTGCAATTATAGCACTCGACATAATGAGTGTCAAGACCAACTGATGCCCGTGTCCATGGTTGACGCGTTTCTAGACGTATGATATAATCCGCCGGCAGTAAGGGAGAAAAAACATAAAAAGTGCCATCTTCAGATCTTGGTTTTTATGATATAAATGATTATCTTAGCTCAGTCACACCTGCCAGAGATCCGATTTTGACTGAAATGGAAAATTACGGCCGAAAACACAATTTTCCAATTGTTGGGCCGACAGCGGGCTCTTTCCTGCATCAAATGGTACTTTTGACAAATCCCAAACGAATCTTTGAGATGGGATCAGGGTTTGGCTATTCCGCTTATTGGATGGCAAAAGCACTAAATGATCCAGATGCAAAGATTATTTGTACTGAGGGCGCCCCGAAAAATGCTACTTGCGCAATGTCTTACTTTGAAAGAGGTGGTGTAGCCGACAAAATCGACATCAAAATCGGAAACGCACTGGAAATTATCGAAGAAACCACAGGTTTTTTTGACATCATCTACAACGATATCGACAAACACGAATACCCAATGGCTTTCGAAAAAGCTGCACCTAGACTGAGAAAGGGTGGGTTGTTTATTACTGACAATTTGATTTGGCATGGACGCGTGATGGACAAGGATAACGAACCTAGTACAATTGGTGTTCGGGAACTCACTAGGCTTCTTTATGAATCTGACCAGTTCTTCACAACCATTATTCCTCTGCGTGACGGCCTAGCTGTAGCAGTCAAATTATAGGTGCCCCCAGATGAATGACTGGGTAGAGGGATTCACGCACTTGCAAAGTTATCCTTTTTGAGTTGCTGATTGACCATTCAGGTTAATCCGAGCTGCAGCAACAGGAGGGGCATGGCTATTTTTACTGGTTTTGTATGTCGAAATTTTCGCTGAAATTTTGGTCTCCGGCGCCTGCTGGCTGACTAAAGTTAGTATGCCGTATTTTCATCCAATTAGATGACAAGTTCACAATACCCGTTTTTTGACCGAATCNAAAGAGAATACAAGTCGTCCGCTGCCCACGTGTTCTTACTCCATCANAACGTTCACGATTTACTCTGGGATCGTCGCTATGGGTTTCTGCCAACNCAGTATTTCTTGATGGAGCAACTAAATATCATCGGCTGTGACATCGTTCTTGGTTATATTCCCTCGCAAGGTATCATCTGGCCTCATATTGATCATTGGCAACAAGTNCAACAAGCCTTAGGTTTGAAGGTAGAGCAAATAGACTGGGACGGTGGGCCTCCAGATCCGTCAAAGCCAATTGGTCAATTTCGCCAAGACGGTACTTTTATTGCTGAGCAACTGGGTCTAGTGCGGGTCCAGGCNAAGANAGACTCGACCTATGGAAAGATATATTCAAACCCGAGAAACGTGTACGTAGGAGATGCCAATCGAGATATTCATCGAATAGAGATTCAACCTAGTAACCAGCGAAATATTTCAGCTGGTAAGCATATTCATTTTCAAGCTATAGCTTTTGATCAAATGGGAGAGANNATTGGCGTTCAGAATGCCGACTGGAAGGTAGAAGGAGNTATTGGTCAAATTTCTAGAGAGGGTATTTTTGTAGCANAAAAAGGAGGTGANGGGTTCATTACACTCCAAATAGGGAACCTTAATGCTAAAACTAATCGAATAGTTGTTCATCCTAGTGCTGCAGTCGAAATACATTTGGACCCACCACANGGCCCATTAGAAGTTCGAAAACCTCATCGTTTCTCAGTATCGGGCCGAGACGTGGGTGGCAATACTTTTAAGCTGCAGAAAGATATCGAGTTTGAAATTGTACCAACCCCCGAAGATAATACTTCTTATCATCCCATTAACCAACGCGGATTTCATCGCGATAAAATTCATGAAGACCCCTTGATTAGCGATCGATTACCTCCAGGAAAAGAGCTAAGCCAAAAATTAAGAGAGCTCTTTGAACAAAATCATTTTAAGATTGGTTTAGTAGTTTACCAACTGGAAAAAATTGCCCCAAACGCTGACCTGCTAGCATTTGATGAAGAATACCGTTTTTTTGTCGATTCAATCCATCAATGGTCAGCAGACCTTGAAATGCGGCTTCGTAAACACGTTATTCTCATGGCAACTCAGAATTTAGCTGAGGTTCATCCCATGCTTTCCAANAATATCGAGATCCCNGTAGTTGAANTGCCATTTCCCNATTTCGAAGAACGAAAGGAATTAACTAAGCATATGGAAAGCTTGTCACGTCTGAGAACAGAAAACCAACGTTATCGAGGTCAGTTAACCCGCCAAGTCCGTTTAGCAGATGATTACTCACACGATCAGTTTGCTCGAGATACAACTGGCTTAAAATTGTTTGGTCTACATGACTTAGCTTTGAGAGCTGAGGAAGAAGACATTCCGATCTCGCCTGAGTTGGTAGCAGAGCACCGCAGACAAAGTGTATCGGTACATACGTCTAACATTTTGGAAGTTATGCCTACTCCTTACGATTTGTCAATCGTCGGTGGGCATTCCCACGTGGGTCCGATCCTTGAAAGTATCATAACTGCTATACACGAGAGAGACCCAAAACGAATACC
Organism: Candidatus Poribacteria bacterium; assembly: GCA_002714785.1. Lineage (GTDB taxonomy): Bacteria > Poribacteria > WGA-4E > WGA-4E > UBA9662 > TMED15. Next base: position 111,911 of record PAYP01000001.1, read on the forward strand.
TCACGGAGTTTTATTGCTTGGGCCATCGGGAACAGGTAAAACTATGATTGCCCAGATGCTGGCGCGATACAGCGAATTACCATTTCTGCGGCTCAAGAATCCACGAGAATGGGTGAGAGCTGGTGCTAGTGGGGATGCTAAGACTTACGAGAAGAAGCTTGCTGGGGCCTTAAACTTCATTTCAGGGATGTTACCAGCCATTGTTTTTATTGATGATATTGACCAGATTAGTGGACTCGGTGAAAGAGTAGGTAAACACAAAGATCATGATAGTATGCTTCCAGCAGAACTGGTGGATTTGATTGCTGATCCTTCAAGACATGGTCAAATTTTGTGGGTTGGTGCTAGTAATCGGCCTGATCTTTTGGACCCACTTTTTCGACGGCGAGGACTCTTTGAAGAAAGAATCATCCTCCTGCGACCAACTGACGGTGAAAGAGCAGATATCTTACGTAAGTTGTATCACAAACACCAAATAAAACATCAAAACATAGATTTTGACGAAATGGATGAACATACACGAAAAATGACAGGTGCTGACATTGAACAAATTGTCCGTCGGAGCTACATTTTTGCCAAAACAGATGGGCTGGAAATTGTGAACAATGAATATCTACGAAAAGCAATCTCAGACTTTGTACCACTTTATCCTGATCAAATTAACGAAGCTATTGGGTTGTTGGCAATGCGCGAAGCAACCTCTCGTTCTATGCTCCCACAACGATTACCCTACGAATTAAGAAAGTTTGTAACTGAAGAAGGAAATTATGCTAAGTGGGGTATCGACAAATCCCAAATTAACCAGCGCCTCAGAGAATTAGGGGACGTCTTCAATTTATAAGTTAGAGAAAACGGAAAAGGTTGTGAATGAACCTAAAATATGCATTGCTAACTGGTATTGCTCTCCTATTAGGATTTCTATTTTACCCTCGTTCAACGACCAAATACTCAATTAACCAACCCCTAATCTCACCTGCACGNACACTGGATAGCGAGCCGTTNCGCCTGACAGAACTAGTGCGTAGCAACCCNCCGTATTCAACTTTTGATCTAGGTTATATTTACAAAATTGATACAGCTCAGGTCGTATTTGATAATNCTGAGGATAGTGGCCCACGACAATTCGATATACTGGTTAAAAATCAGTTAAGTCGTCGTTACAAGAGAATCCANTCCTTCATTGGCAATTCGCGTGAGTATGGTTACCCACTTCAATCTTTTCAAACCCAGACAGAAGCACGTTGGGTTCAGGTTGTCATCAATGACTGGTTCACTAATAAGCCACAATTACAAAAAGATAGATTTAGAGTTGGTACACGGTATAAGCAACATGGGCCTATCAAAGGTGCAACAGCCACCCACAACACTGAATTTCTATTTCGTCTAACTGATCTTTTACCCAATACAAAATGGGCTGCAGCTGATGTGATCATTGATAATAAAGNCACAGAAAATGCATCAGTGGCCCCTGNATTTCGCAAACCAACCTTGAATGGCCAAGTTGCAACAGTCGTGGTAAAAATTGATCTCGGCCGACGCCAGAACATCTACGGAACTCGTGTCACTACAGGTGGGGCAGGTAATAACCTGAAGCNATATAGTTTGGAGATTGGTGGAAGGTCAGCNATTACTCAANGNAATACTGANNTCAACGATTTTATCCCTTACTACAAATCTGAAATACTNGCAAATGAAGTAGTAAAAGATACTTATCTCCCAGAGACAAGCNAGCGNGGGCGTTTTATAAAGCTGAAAATAGATGCCAACGATTGGTATGGNGAATATGCTGAAGTTAGCAATTTTGAGGTGTTTACTGATGACTATCGANTACTTTCTAGCCAATNACCTTTCGATCCTCAATACCGTAACTTCGAAGATTACGCAACAAGGCGAGTAGAATATGAAAATTTGGGAGCTAATAATAACCAGTACGCACCGCATCTCAAACAAGGGTTTGCGTACGATAAAGAAACCGGTGATTTTGAAAACCGCTATTTACTACCACAAACAGTTTCAGAATCAGACACTCCAAATTCTATAACTTCAGGTGATTTAGTTGATCAGCACAGTTTCGCGTATCACTATGATACAGTTGAAATCCATTTTGGGGCCATGCGTCCAATGAATCCGAGAATGTTATACTGGGTACAAGTAGCTTACCTGCAAAATAGTGATGGTAAACGAATCCAAAATTTATTGGCAGACCAATTTCTCCTTCACTCTGCATTAGAAATCCCCACTAATGCAGCCCAAACATATACTTTTCAAATTCCGACTCAAGCTTATGCCAGTGGACCAACTGTGGGTGAAGTTACCCTTCGTTTCAATCGATTAGCTGGTGCAAACGCGGTTGTATCAACTGTTTCATTACTCGAGTCCTCACCTTTACGTGATGATAATTCGGTCAATAGAAAAGACAGTCAAAAAATTCACTTACTAACAAATCAAAAGCAGGGGAGATCTATTCGAACTGATAACATTATCAAAATAGATGGTTTGGTAAATGACTGGCACTTNCTGTACTCCNTAGTACCAATGTTCACTGGCCAACAAGATAAACTATTACCAACTCAATACCAATCCAGAAACGAATCACCAGTTCACTTATACACGCAATGGGATGANGATAATCTTTATATCNTGCTCAACTTTAATCAGCCAGAGGATGAAAAAAATCAGCTTATTAACCAACATCATCGCCTGCATTTATTCATCGATACGCAGCGCACGGCATCTCCGGGCATGTATACACCAACGGATCATCATTTTATATTTGATTTGTCTAATTTCACTAACCCTGAACCAGAAGTCTATGTTTCNCAAGTCCATCATCACTTAGATGCTATTCCTGCTACTATCAACAACTACAAAGATATCTCAGTTGCACTGCGATTAGTTTCTTTCACTAATTCTGACTCCAACATTAAAGAAGGTTACACAGTTGAAATTCAGTTGCCAAAGCAACTAGTTTTAAATCGGTTCAAAACCGGCGTTGGCTATTCATTTGGCCTAAACTATATTCTGAATCGAACAGATTTAGAAAAAAAGAAGAACTTATCCAGTTTCGCTTTTACCTCTTCTGATTCGAATAGTTCACCTCAAAACTGGTTTCCCATTGAAATGGTTAGCCGTGTCAGTGCTGAAGTAGATATTATGAGTCAAAGGGGTCTAGAATCAATTGACAAACTAGTTGTTGGCGATACGATTTCTTTATGTGTCTGGGATGCCGACCGAAATAGCGACCCTACTTTGGAGGAATCGATTACTGTTCAATTGAAAAATAATCGGAGCGAAGTGTCATCAATACTGAAACTGCCAGAAGTTGATTATGCCTCTTTTGTCGATGATAATCTAAAACAAAATAGGAGTTCTAATAGTTCGTTCTTTGCTGCCAAAATACTTACCGAGTTTGACGAGGCCATTCCTTCTAATAATACTAATACACTTACAAAATCACTCCTTAAGGTTCGTGGTGGTGATGAAATTGTACTAACTTATACTGATCCCTATTTTGGCTACAACCAAAGAAACAAGATAATTAAGAAGACCGCTATTGTAGAGAAAGGCTACGATGGTCGGGTTTACTTTGGTACATTTAATGGTGAAGAATTAGTGCAAATATCTATTGGGTCTGAACTTTTTGTTTTCATTGAAGATATTGATTTACAGGAAAATTTAGTCAAAACCGTACCACTGGAACTCAATATATTAACCATAGCACCAGAACCTTCTCATCAGTCACTACAAAGAGAAATGGTAACGGCCACCTTGGTTGAAGATCTTACGTCTGAGGGCAAGATGCTATATAGAGGGCATATACCTAGTACATATCAGCCAGTAGGGGTTTCTCTCGACAACCAACTTCAGCTAGCAGGAGGACAAGTTATTGAAGCTACCTACTTGGATCTGTTGCAATCGACTGGCCAAACTGATGTTTGTGTCAAAACACAATTGGCTATAAAAACAGGAGAGACTGCCAAGTTAGAGATTATCGGAAATGGGAAAATATTGTCTGGAGAAAGTTTCCAAATTCGGTTAATCGATAAAGATTTAAATACTTCACCTAGTGAAGCAAACTTTGCAACCGTCGAAATTAGTACAAATCGTCTTCCCTCAAGCGAAAGGAGTTGGTTTGAATGGCCATTAAGTGAAACTAACCTAAGCAGTAGTGTTTTTACAGCGTCGTGCCCGACTGTTTTTCGGAGTCCTGGTTTTTCTTCGGAAGTCAATAGAGGAAAAATACACAGTATACCTATAAGTGGGGGAGAAAAAATTACAGTTCGTTATTTGGATGAGCACCAGTCTAGCGGACAAACAAAACAAATGATTACTGAGAGTGTATTAGTTGAATCAGGAGATGATGGTATATTGACAATTACCGGTGAAGACTATATCTCTGTAGTTGATCAGTTTCGTGCAGGGACCAGTCTTCATTTTCTCCTTCAAGATGCTGATTTAATTGATTCATCTGTCGCTATAGACGTCATTGATCAGATAGGAGGCGATAAAGAAAAGGTGATTTTAAATCGGCAGTTGGGTAGAGCAAATTTTGCAGGTAAAATACCAACTGAATTCTGGAACAAAAGTGAAACTAAATCAGATCAGCCAGTAGCTAACGATGGGACTCTGAAAGTTCAAGGAGATAGCATCATTCAAGCTACTTATAAAGACAAATTACAATCGAATGGTGAAACAAAAATCGATGTTTCCGTTCAATCCAGAGTAATGCACGGTAGAACAGGAAAGTTGAGCGCATATACCATTAGCAAAATGCCAAGTGCGGATACGAGACCAGAAATGATCGGGCGCATTTTAGAAGCACCAGTTACCCATTTTAGAGCTGGCCAGGCAATTATACTAGAAGTTTTGGATGACGACTTATTAGACGCGCTTAGAGTGCCAAATGATCTAGACATAGAATCTATTAGTGTAGTAGAGATAGACACGAGTAGAGATCAGGTTCGAGATCGTTTAGTATTACCATTAGAAGATGCGATATCCGTAAATAAGGCAATTAGATGGGTAATCCAGACCGAGTATAGTACAATTGGAATACCCGAAGACCAGGTTTTGCAGGTGCAAGGCGGCGGTATTATGAGTGTCAACTATGTAGACGATTTACAATCTAACGGAGCTACGAGAGTACCTATCAATCTTGAGTTATCAGTTGATATCGGTACAACGGGACATTTGTCGATTTATCGACAGAATATAGGAACGCCAATTAGTAATGATAAAAACGCATTTGTTGGTTTTGAAATTGGAGAAGATTTGCGAATTGTTCTGGAAGATGACGATTTGAATATTCTCGACCAAGATACTGAAACTACGAGTGTATTAATCACTTCTCCAACGAGCAAAGCACAACTTGATTTATCTGAAGTGTCTGCGGGTATTTTTGTTGGCTCACTAAAAACCAATTATTTAACAGCAGACAATGTTTCGCGAGGTACTAAAAGTGATTCAACACTAACACTTCAAAGTGGTCAGGTAGTCACTATCCAGTATATAGACAACTTGACACAAACAGGACAAACCGATGTGGTTTTGTCTAGGACTATTATCGCTTTAAGTGGTCGAAAGGGAAAAATAAGAATCGTTTCGATGGACAATATTAAACAAAATGAGGCAATAGAGATTGCAAATTTTCGAGCTGGCGACGTCCTAGGTGTCTGGTTGGAAGACGATTTGCCAAAGAAGAAATATGCCTCAACGGACGAAGTTATCCGTGTTCCTGTCACGATCCACAGCAGAGAAACACAGGATAAGATCACGATTAATCTGAAGCCATTAAAGAAAAATGATGGAGTTTATATCGGCCATTTTGCAACACGGTATAGTATAGCTCCAATTGTTGATCACATATTAGATGTAAAAGGCGGAGAAACAGTGGTCGTTACCCATAATCCTCTCCTGTTAGGTAATACAGCTATTGAGGATCAGGTATTAGTTGAAAAAGGTCGAAGAGCTCACTTAGAACTAGTAACAGAATATGGAGGACCCATTCAAAATTTCAATGTTGGAGATAGTCTCTATTTCCGACTAGAGGATCCTGACCTAAACGAAGATGGGCAAATGATTGACCAAATTATTGCGAACGTCCTAGTCGATGGTAATGAAGCTTTTTCGCAATTTGTAATAACCAGAGAATCTAGCAGTAGTAGTCGTTTTGTAGGGCAGGTTGACACGTTTTATGGGAGAGTTGTCACACCTAGTTCAAAGGTGAAATCTCTTTACGTTCTACCTTTAATTGGTGGTGAGGTTNTCACNGTTCAATANCTAGATCCGCTGACTGAAACTGGTGCAACTAACATCCCAGTCACCTTTAGTTGTCGNAGTAATTTACATGCTTTTGCTCAGTATACTGAAAATCATATAGTAATTGATGGTGTGAATGACAACTGGCCGTTAGAGAACACTCTCAGAACGGATAACGATACCATATTGCTCTGGTTTCAATGGGACCATGAAGCTCTCTATTTCTTAGCACAAATTCGAGACGAATCGGTAGAGGTTAAAGATCNGTTGACTTACTTTCGAGGTTCGGACGCACTTGAACTTCACTTAGATTTAGCTCCTGAAAAAGTGAAGAAACCGATCTATTTGCAAAAACAAATCCATTCCAAAAGCCTCGCTGAAAGTCATAATCAGGCGAATATNTCAGAGCTCAACAGTCGCTATATTTTTTGGTTTTGTCCGAAAGGCGCTGGNTTTGATGGCCAAAAACCGTATGTGGGTCAGGCCCAACCAAGGCTAATTCCTAACTACCAAGCAAAGGGATTACAGTTCGCCGTTCGTTATAATCAGCCANCAGATAAGAACAATAGTCAACAATATTATATAATTGAAGGTCGTATCCCCTTCTTCCCGCTGCTGCCCCAGTTTGATCCCCTGAAAACTAAACGGAACCTACGGCTAGGTTTCAATTTTGTTCTTTATCGTTCTGATGATCAGGCGATTCATTGGGCNCANCCAGTAACAGGAATGGAAAATATATTTCCCAGTGACTTAGGNCTACTAGTACTACTCCCTTGATTAGTTATTGGCGTCNAGATATTGTGGTGAAATNTTTTTGATATAGTTACATNCTAGGTGTANNGGTTGTGATACGAAAGTAGATGAATACTNTTATTNTAAGATTCTTTTTCTTTTATTTTTTGATTNCCCTGTTTCCAGGAGTTTGGGGTCAAAAGATTACTCTGAATGGTGGAAAATCATCAGAAATATTATCAAACCGTCATACAAGTGCGAAACAAGTTAGCAGAGAAATAATGTGGGTTCGTATTGAAAGTGGCAAATTCTTGATGGGGTCTACTCAAAACGAAGTAGAAAAGATATACCAAGAAGCAAGGATCCGTAGCTCAATGCTAGANANNANCANNTTTTCAGCAGAAANNCCACAGAGGTGGGTGNNGCTTTCNTCATTCGAAATTTCTAAATACGAAATAACAAATGCTCAGTATCATGCTTTCGTGATTGCCACTGGTCGACCAGTACCAAGAGGATACAACGGGGANCCAGTTTGGGAGAATTCAGCGTTGAATCAAGATCAGCAGCCGGTCGTTGGTGTGACTTGGTACGATGCACNAGCTTTCGCTGAGTGGGTTGGCGGCAGTTTGCCTACTGAAGCGCAGTGGGAACGGGCTGCACGTGGTAAAAATGGTGCGAAATATCCTTGGGGGAACGAATCACCTAGAAGACAATTAGCCAATTTCGCGAAACGACAACCTTCCACAACACCAGTTGGCCAATTCCCGTTAGGAGATACAGATACTGGCATTTCTGATTTAGCAGGTAACGTTTGGGAGTGGTGTTTAGATGATTACTCTCAAACGTTTTATCAAATTGCGGGTAATAACCGGCCGGTTAATACTCAACACCCAAACTTGATTAAGGATCGAGTAATCCGAGGTGGGTCTTGGGATTACGGCCGTATCTTTATCCGCTCGCAACTACGTTTTAAATTTTTTCCCCTAGATTCGGCGAACAATATTGGCTTCCGAATAGTCAAGAAAAAGGGAAAAATTGAGAATTAAACTAAAAATTCGACAATCTTGGTTAATTATTTCTTTGTTACTGTTTGATATCAGTTTGGCGCTTACTCAGTCTACGCCACAAATAGCTTTCGTTGATGTGACTGCGAAGTTAGGATTCGATTTTGAATACCAGACCGATTTTTCACCAGAACGACGGTTGGTAGAAACCATGGGAGGAGGTGGGGCTTTGCTAGACTTCGATGGAGATGGAGACCTTGATCTATACCTAGTACAAGGTGCGGACCTCGACAACTTACAAAAGAATTCAAAAAAGCGAATGTACTCGTCCAATCGACTATACCGAAACGAGTCAGGAAAACATTTTATCGATGTCACGGAGCAGGCGCAAGTTGGCGATAATGGATATGGTCTAGGGGCAGTATCAGCTGATTATGATGGTGATGGTGATGTAGATATATATGTGACCAATTTAGGTTCTAACGTCTTGTATCAAAACAATGGCAACGGTACATTTAGCGATGTGACCCAGATTGCCGGTCTAACATCAGACTTGCTTAGTACGAGTGCGGCCTTTTTCGATTATGATCGAGATGGAGATCTTGACCTTTACTTGTGTAATTACGTTGACTATGACCTATCGGAGGATATCCCTTGCTATTTTGGACAACTACGAATTTACTGTGGCCCTAACGAATACGATGGTATTGCAGATCAACTTTACCAAAATAATGGTGATGGGTCATTTACCGATGTGACCAAGCAAGCAGGTGTTTGGGTGCCTACATCACGTGGACTTGGTGTGATTTGCCCTGATGTTAACGATGATGGTTGGGCAGATATTTACGTCGCTAATGATATGAATCCCAACACTTTATTTATCAATCAAGGTAATGGTACCTTCAAAGAAGAGGGGCAACTTCGAGGATGTGCTTACAATTCTGATGGCATTGCTAACGGTTCTATGGGGGTTGATGTAGGTGATTACGATAACGATGGTGATATGGATTTGTGGGTGACTAACTTTTCGTTGGAGGCTAATTGTTTGATGGCCAATGATGGAGGTGGCTATTTTGACGATTTGACATTTGATATAGGATTAGCAGAACCATCCTTTGTACCACTAGCATTCGGAACTAAATTCATTGATTATGATAATGACGGTTGGTTAGATATAGTCGTCGGAAACGGGCATATTTGGGATAATGTTCATCAAATTGACTCTAGTATGACATATGCCCAGCCATTACAACTGTTCAAGAATAAAAATGGTGTTTTCACGGAAGTAGTGCTGGAGGGGCTCGCCAGCTATGTAGTCCGTGGCTTAATGACTGGCGACTATGATAACGATGGAGATCAGGACCTATTTTTATGTCAATCGAATCGGCCTTTAGTCGTACTAGAAAATCAATTACTGGATAAGAATGAAACCAAGGGAGTAGCTTGGTTGACTGTAGATCTCTTATCCAATGGTCTAAATAGTAACGGTATAGGAACAACTGTAAAAGTTATAGCCGGAGCAAAAGCCCAAACTAAACAACTGCTAAGCGGTGGTAGTTATCTAGTTGGGAATGATACACGATTAAGCTTTGGGTTGTCGTCTGCAGAGATTATCGATAAAATAGAGATTTACTGGCCTAGTGGTTGCCAAGAGGTATTAATGGATATCCAGCCTCGGCAGATCCTAACCATTGAGCAAAAAAACAATCGACCGAAAACGGAGTAAAAATGGCTTTCAAGATTGCTTTTATCACTGATACTCACCTTTACCCTGAGGCTCCGCAAAACTTCGGTGGTGGGACACAACTTCAAGAGGATAGCGTCGAAATCTACGAAGCTGTGGTACAACAAGTCTCTGATTTTAGACCCGATGTGGTAATTCATGGTGGGGATATTGTTTGTGGAGGGGATAGTTTTGAAATGCCAATGAGCAACTACCAAATTGCTCTGGATCATGCACAGATGTTGGGAGAACAACTTTCAGCTCCCGTATACTATATTCCAGGCAATCATGACCTGGACCCAGAAAGCGGTGATAAAACAAAGTATCTACAACGGTTCGGCTATCATTCATCAGAAAAAAAATCAGATAATATAAATCAAAACCAAGCGGGTGAGCTAGCAGACGCAGTAGAGTCGCGAGGGTATTCTAGCTTGATTTACGAGGATTTTCGACTGATCTTATTGGATTGTCAAGAGGTCGAGCGTGATGTAACCCACGGCTATGTTGGAGAGGAACAACTTGATTGGATAAAGTGCGAATTGGAACAGTCAAAAAACGATGGGCAGGACGTTCTGGTTTTTGCCCATCAATTGCTACAGCCAACTGATGAATTTCCAAACCTCGACTCAACAATCGAAAATTGGGAACAGGTGNCNCANATACTCAACAATTATGACCATGTTTTGGCTACTTTCCATGGNCACCTTCATTGCCAGAGGATAATTGGACCAGACCCGACAACTAAACGACTAACTGTCATAACGTCTAGTACCATTTGCTATCCGATGATGTGGCGGAAAATTGAGATAGATTCAGAACAAATCCGGATCGATAGTATTCAACTGCCACTAGCGCAAAAATTAGCGAAATCCTCCGCGGCACATCCTCAGCGGGGGCGGCCATTAATCGGTGAAGAGCGAGACCTACGGGTAGATATAAAACGTTCCACACATGAACCAAATAANTTGGCAACCAAGAGCATAGAANNTCCTTTAATAAAAACCCTAATNCTGACTGGNGTTAACAATCATGACTGGGAGCAGTCATCCTCAATTTGCCAAANTTTACTAGAAAGTACGGGTAGGTTTAGTGTCGAAATCTGTGAAAACCCATCAGCTAGGTTAGAAAACCGAGAACAACTTGACCAGTACCAGTTATTTTTAATCGACTATAATACTGGCTTCGATAACCTATATACTGGGCCAGAATNGAGCAGCGTCGCTCGCAATAATTTTNTTGATTCGGTCAGGTGTGGAGTAAATGTTTGTATTCTTCACGCAGCTAATAACTCATTCCCGGAATGGGTAGAATATGAAGAGATTTGTGCTTTAATGTGGCGNGAANACTCTAGTCATGGTGCGTATCACAGTTTCGATATCGAGTTTACTGATCTCGCNCACCCAATTGTCAATGGATTTGTCCAAACATTACCNAGTGGAAAAATTACAAACCATTCTGATGAACTTTACCACCAANTGAAACACATGCATGGTACTGACTACCACGTCATTGCACAGGCATTTTCGACNGTTGAGTCAGGCGGAACTGGGCAGTATGAGCCGATGGTCTTGGTTAAGAACTATGGTCAAGCTAGAGTCTTTCACTCCATTTTAGGCCATTTGGGGCGTGATGGAGTATCTGATACTTGGGATAACCCTGATTTTCAAACACTGTTAGTGAGAGGGTGTGAATGGGCTGCGCTAGGAACAGTTACCAACACATAATTGGGGGAAGTGCATGAAAGTTATTCAAGGTGGTATTACCAGCGTTGTTGGAATTCGAGCTGCAGGCGTGTATGCAGGCATTAAGAAAGAGGGCCACAAAGAAGCAACTAAAGATATAGCTTTAATAGTAGCTGATTCAGTTTCACCTATTGATCAGCCGATTGCNGCTGGTGTTTATACAAAAAACCGCGTTTGTGCTGCACCAGTCTTACTTTGCAAGGAACACCTTCAACAACCAACAACTCGCGCAATTGTTATCAACAGCGGTAATGCCAACGCTTGCACCGGTGATCAAGGCNTGCATAATGCTAAACAAATGGCTCAAGTGGTTGCCAACAAACTTTCGATTTCGGTTGATGAAGTCTTAGTTTGTTCGACTGGCGTTATTGGTCAACAACTACCCATGGAAAAAGTAGAGACTGGTATTATATCTGCGGCCGAGCATTTGTCAAATAATGGGGGTAATGATGTAGCTGTAGCAATTATGACGACTGATACAGTTTCTAAATCGGTGTCGGTTGAAATTGAAATCGACAATCAAACCGTTAGGATCGGTGGAACAGCAAAAGGTTCTGGCATGATAGCTCCTAATATGGCAACTATGCTTGGTTTTATTACCACTGATGTAGCAATCACACCAGAGTTACTACAGTCCAGCTTGAGTGAAGCTAATGAGATCAGTTTTAATTGTATCACTGTTGATACTGATACTAGTACTAATGATACAGTATTGGTATTAGCAACCGGTGCGGCAAACCACGCCAAAATTGAGTCCGCTACAGACCCAAATTACGAAGTATTCTGTAAAGGTCTAACATATGTATGTACTGAATTGGCTAAGATGATTGCACGAGATGGAGAAGGTGCGACGAAACTCGTCGAGATCTTGATAGAAAACGCTCAAACAAAGAGCGACGCCATTAAAGCGGGTAGGGCTGTTGCTGAATCTCCATTAGTCAAGACGGCTATCTTTGCTAATGATGCCAACTGGGGTCGTTTCATGATGGCAATTGGCAAATCAGGGGCAATTTTTGATCCCTATCAAGTGNATATCTTTGTTGATGACTACCAGATCGTCAGAAATGGGATGAATGCTGGTTATAAAGAGGAAACGGCTTCAGAACATTTGAATTCGGATACCATCCAGATTCGTATTGACTTAAGGGCTGGTATCCGAACGGCTACGTTTTGGTCTTGCGATTATTCATATGACTATATTCGCATTAATGCTGATTATCGCACTTAGAGTTATGTTGGTAAGACTTGACCTCAATTTTTTATATGTGGTATGATCCTGTGGCTTGGGCTGGGTAGCTAAATAGAGTCAAGTAGGCGGTCGCACTTCTGTCTTTCAGAGGTGAGGAAAGTCCGGGCTCCACAGAGCGGGATGCTGGATAACGTCCAGGAGTGGTNACACTACGGAGAGTGCAACAGAAAGTAGACTACAGCGCTGTAAGTGCTGTACAGGTGAAACGGTGCGGTAAAAGCGCACCAGTCTTGGTGGTGACANCAAGAGCTTGTAAACCCCATCTGGAGCAAGACCAAGTAGGTGAATTGGGTGCGCTCGCCCTGTTCGCGGGTAAGGTCGCAAGAGGTTAGTGGTAACGCTAATCCTAGATGAATGATCGCTNACATTGTTCTAGACAGTGTACAGAACCCGGCTTATTCTTTGCTCCGTTTAGCTAANCAACCCAAGTTTCCTATTCGGAATCAAAGAATAAGACGAAAGTAGTTGNCCAGTTGTAATAATTTTTTAGGAACTGNTTGATTTACTTACGGACTTTCATCTTATTTTGTCATTTATTTTATTTGACTCTAATTTCAAACGGATACAACCTCAAGTATAACCCACCTCCTGCACGTTATATCGTCGGCTGCACACTCTAGGCAGCGGATACAAATACGGAATTGAACTCGGTCGTCCGGCTCTTCTCTGTCCCCTAACAAAAATTTAGAACAATACGTTCGTATGAAATCTATTTGGCCGTTTTTCGAAGGTCAGTTAAAATCTTATCNTATTCTCAACAAAAGTTGCGTTGAAAAATCACTTTACGGTAAATGTATGGCTTCGTTCAAAAACGTCGTCCAAAAAAACCTCNACGAACCACTCACCTGGAGAAAAACCTCCTGATTTGGGATTAATGTAGAACCAAGTTATATGCTGAAAATCAGAGGAGAACCTAATTTCTTCTTCATCATATGGAGGGTCGTCTAANCCTTCGGTTGGTGAAAACCAGCGGACTTTGACAGTATGTGTTCCAGTTACATTAGTCCAGTAGAGCCAAAGAAAAATGCGTTCAGAATCAGAAAAAAAAAGATCGGTTATCCCATCAGGTCTATCTTGGGATACATTAATCGCTAATACAGAGTCAGCTACAATTCCTTCACCACGCAACAAGTTGGTAGAAACNCCAGCACCGTTTTTATCATCCCCACAACTACTAATAANCAACACAAGAAACAAGACAAGCANAAAGGAAGGGNATTTTAGATGAAACAATTGCTTACACGATTTCATATTTGTTCTGTACNTAAACTTAATGAAAACTTAACACGAATACATTGTATCAGTTAATTCAGTAAACTGCAAAAAGATCGAAAATCGATTCTGGAAACAAGTTTTAACAACTGAATTGATATAAATCGGCTGTGANAAAAGTCACAAAAGTACATACTAGGAATAATCCGAATCGCTAGTTTTTTNGTAGTATTTACTTCTGCTTTTTATTGTTTGGTAATTCGTTAAGATTTTTTATTAAATATAGTAAAAAAATTGTAAAATAGAANTCGTTTGANNCTGCGCCAATGTTGAAAAATGGCATCTCCAGAGTTTTGTNACATAAGAAGACTAACGCTATCCGATCAAATATAGATTAGTCNTTTGGTTGTTGTTGATTCGCTCGGTCAGTGTTATAATTCTGATTGGTTTGGTGATTGCNCATCATACCGACCAGAANTTTAGTAATGGACGAAATTAAAATAGGGAAAAAGATGTTAACANCAGAACAGGTTCAATNTTATAATTCTGATGGTTATCTGTTAATACNAAATGTATTTAATAAAGAAGAAATAAGTGAATGTGTGCAAGAAACAGACGCCATGTTTCAACGTTTGCAAATGAATGGAGGCAAGTTGGAAGCGACTTGGGGTGGCAAATGGCAAGAAAGCCAAATTGAGCAAACTGAACGTGGGCAGACTTCGGTATTGAGTATACATAACATGCAGTATCATTCGGCTGTTTTTACCCGAATGTTAGTGCACCGCCAACTCACTTCCGCAGTTGTAAGTCTAATAGGCCCAAACGTACAATTACACCACACCAAATTGCATGTCAAACCTCCCTACAAAGGCTCACCCTTTCCACTTCATCAAGATTACGAGTATTTCCCTCATGCCAATGATACGATGTTAGCTGCAGTTGTGTATTTGGAAGATTCTTCTGTTGAAAATGGTTGTTTGTGCGTGGTACCAGGTGTACATCGTCAAGGAGCAATAGACCACCAACATGACGGTAGCCATTATTTAGCACCAGAAAAATACCCATTAGATCAAGCTACACCTTGTGAAGGAAAAGCTGGAGATGTACTAATTTTCAGTTATCTGACCCCNCANGGTTCTTATCCGAATCGCACAAAAAGTCCAAGAAGGATTGTATTATTCCAATTTCGTTCCGCAGATGACCTGCCATTGAAAGAAGTACACNNGTCCCCAGGACAAGGTATGATGATAGCNGGTATTAACCCAATCCCAACGGCGAAACAAATCTAGCATGTTTGGTGATTACCAACCTAATCGGTTCGGTCCTAGCCGTTCGCCTATTATCTGTAAAAATGGTGCAGTTGCAACTAGCCAGCCGTTAGCGGCTCAAGCTGGGTTGAAAATCCTACAAGAAGGTGGTAATGCTGTGGACTCGGCTGTAGCAACCGCNGCGGTATTGAATGTAGTTGAACCAATGTCAACTGGCATTGNTGGTGATGCCTTTGCCTTGGTTTACATGCAAACAGAAAAAAAACTAGTGGGATTAAATGCTAGTGGTCGCTCAGCTTATGCTGCTGATCCAGAATTACTACTTCATCAGGGATTAACCACGATACCTGCTTACCATGACCTACGAGCTTGNAATGTGCCAGGNGCTTTTGACGGTTGGGCTCAATTAATANAACGATACGGTTCTATGTCGATGTCTGAGGTATTACAGCCAGCTATTGATTACGCTGAAAATGGATTTCCTGTGAGTCCACAAATTGGCAAATCCTGGTCTAAGTCTGTACGGATGCTAAGTTACTGTGAAAATGCCCGACAAACCTATTTGATTAATGGCAGGAGTCCTAAAATAGGGGAAGTTTTTCAAATTAAGCCTTTAGCCCGTACCCTTCAACTATTAGCCGAAGGTGGTAGACAAGCNTTCTATGAAGGCGAAATAGCACAGCAAATTGTTCAGTATTCCAACCGGAATAACGGTTGGCTAAGCATGAAAGATTTTCAGGATCATACCTCGGNATGGGTTGAGCCTATCTGTACCAATTATGGGGGATACCAAGTCTACGAGTTACCTCCCAATGGACAAGGCATTGCTGCTTTAATAGCTCTTAATATCATGAGACAATTTGAACAGGACCATGTGCCGTTTGATAGTCCAGATCGTTTCCACTTAATGATTGAAGCCATGAAACTTGGGTTGGTCGATTTGCACCAGCATGTTACTGACCCAACATTTTCTGATATTCCTGTCAGCGAGCTTTTATCCTTGAGTTATGCTAAGGAACAAGCAAAAAGAATTAACATGAGGNACTCTNTGCCTTCCGTTGATTTAACNCAATCAACTGTTGGGTATGATACTGTTTACNTATCGGTAGTAGATGGTAACAGAAATGTAGTATCGTTCATTAATAGTTTATTTCACCANTTTGGATCTTACTTAGTTGCTGNTAATACGGGTATTTTNTTGCAGAATCGAGGCGCTGGGTTCTCACTTGATTGTGATCATGTCAACTACTTAGCTCCACACAAACGNACCTTACATACTATTATTCCAGGTATGATGATGAAAGACGGTATGCCTGTGATGCCTTTTGGTGTAATGGGTGGACCAATGCAACCGCAAGGACATCTGCAACTTATTAGCAATCTAGTTGATTACAATATGGATATTCAATCGGCCTTAGACGCTCCACGATTTCAGGTCATGCTAGATGGAAAAATTGCGGTTGAAGACAGTTTCAGGTTAGAAGTATTAAAAGCATTGGAAAGTAAGAATCATCAACTACTATTGGGTAGCGATACATTTTTCGGTGGTGGGCAAGCCATTTTAGTTGATCCAGAAAATGATACACTTGTTGCAGGTTCTGACNCGCGAAGGGACGGTTGTGCAGTAGGGTATTAGTTTATTGACTAATACNTTTTNACCACTAGCCAACAGGAGCGAGCAGGCTGTTGACNTTATCTTTTTGATTTGTCTTGACATGTGCTAGCGCCTTNCGTAAACTTTGCGTGCTTTNGTTCAGGCAGATTGNGTTAGTTTGTTGCAATTCAGGTATTGAGAATCATAAGNTNAGTATTATCNTAGTAAGAGATTTCAAGGAGTAGTCGGTGAAGCGTACTATTGTTATAGTNGATTTGGTAATTCTAGCATGTTTGGCCGGTTTTTTTATTGGCCGAGNTACTAGCCACCAGATAAGCAAGTATGATGAACGAGCTGAAAAAGCTTGGAAGAAAGCAGAGCAAGCCGATACTCCACCCGTGACTGAAGATAGTACGGAAAAACAGTTCGAAAAAGTACGAGTACTCTATCGTAAAGTTTTTGATCTATATCCGGATTCTCATTGGGCGGATGACGCACTTTATCAGTATGCCTCTCGATTAGCTCGATCTCAAGAACAACAGTTTATCATGTTGCGTCGTTTGATCTCGGCCTATCCAGATAGTGAGTATGCCGATGATTCCTTGTACGCTATTGCCTATGCGAACTATCGGCTTGCCGAAGACGAAAAATCCAGAAATTCTGAATTNGCTGAATCTGATTTGTATTATAACCGTGCCCTACGTTTTTTTGAGCAGCTAATTTCTAATTATCCGGGTAGTAGTTTACATAACAATTCTCTATTTAACCGAGCTATGTGTTACTATGGAAAAGGACAATGGAGTATAGCGCAAGATGAGTTTCGAACATTGAGAATTGATTTGGCTAGTGATTCGATCGTTCATGAGGTCGTCTACCAACTTGGGCGTATAGCTATTGAGACTCAGCAATACGAGGATGCAGTTTCTGAATTTCAGAATGTAGTTGATTCTGGGATTCANCGGCTAGCACCCAATGCTCAGTTTGGTATTGCCCAAGCGTTTTTCTCTCAAAGCAAATATGAAGAAGCAATTTCTGCATACGAGCGTACAATTGAGAATTACCCTAAATCAGTAGCAGCACAAGATTCCTGCTTCTATATAGGTTGGGCTTACCAACGNATGGGGAAAAATGAGGAGGCAATCATACAATTGGAAGAAGCTATATCATTATATCCACGCAATGAGAATGCGCCAAATTCGCTTGTTTTTATAGCCCAAATCCACTACGACCAAGAGAATTCTGACGGTGCTATTGAATCATATCGGAAAGTAGTTGACGATAATGAAAACTTTAGCTACGATATGCGCCGCTCGGCGCTATATTGGATTGGCAAGATATATGAAGAAGAAGGTGACTTGGATCAAGCAGTTAATACCTATACCTCTCTAGTAAAAGATTACGCTGAGCATCACCAAACTCACCATCANCCATCTAATAACATTAATGAAGAATATATCCAAAAGCTTCAAGCTGGTCGATCTTAATTAGCTAGGTTCGATGGATTTACAGCATTTGTTTCGTTCTGACTTAGCTAAACTTTCACCCTATTCTGTAAAAAAAAATCAACCCCGGATTAAGCTTGACGCAAACGAATCTCCATTCGATCTACCGACTTCTATTAGGCAGGAAATTCAAGAAAAGCTGTCAAAGCTGAGGTTCCACCTTTATCCAGAACCGACTGCAGACGAGCTAAGAAAGTCTCTTTCAACATACTTAGGNTTGCCTGCTGACTGGATCGTAGTTGGTAATGGTTCGGACGAGTTATTATCTTACCTTGTTCAAGCTTTTTCCCGCGAACATTCCGCAGTACTCTATCCAACTCCAACTTTTTCAATGTATGGTATTTTGGCTCAGATAGCAGGAATCTCTGCATTTGGCATACCACTTGACGANAACTTCGATCTCGATGCTGAAATCTGGCAACGTCAGCTAAACCAAAANAAACAGAATTTGGTTTTTTTTTCTTATCCAAACAATCCAACGGGGAACTTATTCAATACCAAAGTAATAGATCAAATATTGGAGAGGCCTAACACCCTTGTCGTGTTAGATGAAGCATACTATGAATTTTCTGGACGAACCTTTTTAGACAAGATAAGCTCTAATAAAAATTTGATAATCACGAGAACTTTTTCTAAAGCTTACGGTTTGGCGAGCCTGCGTTGTGGTTATTTGATTGCTCACCCAGACATTATCAATCAAGTCAACAAAATCCGGCTGCCCTACAACCTAAATCAATTCACTCAGGTATGTATTTCTAGCATTCTGAAGCAAAGAGAAATGATTACGAGTAAGATTGCCTTGCTTCAGCATGAACGTGGAATAGTTTACGAAGCGTTGAAGAACATGGAAGGTGTNTACCCATTTCCGACCAACGCTAATTTCATCCTTTTTCGTACTCAGTCTTCATCAAGCCGGGTACATGCATCTTTACTTGATAAAGGGGTTTTAGTTCGTTCTTTTGAACAAAAAAAACCTTTAATTAACTGCTTGCGGGTGACTGTGGGAACGGATAAACAAAATCGTCAATTTCTGTCAAACCTTTCTATTACACTGTCCCAAGATTAAAAAGGCGGAGTACCATTCCGTGCTTTAATAGAATATAGGATGGTATAACCTAACCAAAATTCGAACCTGTCTAGGAAGGCAAGTTACAGCACGTCTTCCCGATTTATAGTCTTCAGCCATTTTGCACATCTGTTGGTAAATTTCTCGCTTTATCGGTCATTGACATTCAGGCCAAAAATGTCTGAGGCCAGGCCAAGCCTATGCCAGATTCAGCAAGGCTGGCCCCATGAGTTGGAAATGCCAGAATGCCTTTGGCTGGTTCAATTAATGTTGGTGCTAAAAAAATCAAAGACCTATTGCGTTGACGAAATAAGTGCACAGCATGATGTCCATTGATTCCATACATATTGATAAAATCGTAGATAATTTTTGGTAATTGCTGAGNCTCATCTGACTTGTGAGGTTGGTACGCTGAAAAATTACGAGCCTCAGTCTGTAATAAAGCCCCCATATCTAGACGCTGCTCTGATGGTCCAAAGAGATGGATTACCTCCCGTTT
Source organism: Candidatus Poribacteria bacterium (assembly GCA_002714785.1). Taxonomy (GTDB): domain Bacteria; phylum Poribacteria; class WGA-4E; order WGA-4E; family UBA9662; genus TMED15. The sequence goes on from PAYP01000001.1 coordinate 131,760, forward strand.
TACGGGTATAGATTTACCCCATCGGTGTTGGATAGATTTCAAAAAACTGTTAGCAGGATCCGAGTATTTTGCCACAGGAATTGATAAAGAGGACGTCTGGGTTGTCGCTGGCATATACTGGCAAAGAAGCAAATTCAAGTGCCCAAATTTTAAGTGATAATAAGTGTATTTCCATTTTGGCATCTCCACCAATTCCACCAAATGATTGAAGTTATCTACTTGAAACTGATTTTTGACCCGCAATGTCATATCATTAGACAAATCAAAATTATAAAAAACAAATCGTTCATCAATCTGGCTTGGCATATCACCAATCATCTGTTCTAGATCGACAATCTTTCGTTGCATATCTTCCAGAGTTATTTGTGCAATAGTCTCCTGATTCTCAGCTGTACGTTCTGCCAATTTCTTAAGATCATGTATGATTTTCGTTTTTCTGAATTGAACTTGCTGAAAATTCAACCCGGACGAGGCTAATCCATCTAGCTGATCCAAATACTCAATATACTTGCGAGTGTCCTTTGCTGCTAGTTCCATAGTGTTTTGGATAGTCTTGATGGATGAAGAAATTGGTAGATTTTTCAGATTTAGATTGATTAAGTTCGGTGTCAATTTTCTTCGCATACTTTGATTAGATTGCTCTTTTCCTACAACTGCTGGCTGTGCTATAATGTGGCTGTCCTTTGGAGCCTAGCGGCATTGGATTATACATTAAAATAATATCTAAATAACATACTTTTCCGCTGACTGTATCTATTTATACTTTATTATTTTTTTGTTAAATTAGAGTCCTGGAGAACACTAGATGGCAAAATGGAATGAGTTCATAGACAGTGCATTAACTAAACTGTCAGGTGCAAGACGAGGAGATAAGCTGCCACAACTGGCAGTCGGGTCGTCAGATGACGAAAAATCCGGTAAGCTCGTCCTTTTGGAAGGCAAAAAGAAACGTCAGGAAAGACAGGTTAAGCAGAGGCTCAGCTATCAATTACTGGAGAAGATGCGCAGGCGAGCACTGAGTTGGAAATCTTACTATTATCATGATGAATATCAGATCCCTCGCCTGGCTATTACAAATGATAACGCTACTGGTGCCCATGTTGTCGAGCGGCGGTACCTGGTTTCCTTTGACCAAATTATTGAGGCTAATTTGTATACTAACGCTTCTGGGTCGGTGATCTCGATTGATGTTAATGATCTACAACATATTCATCGTCAACAGTTTGACCAGTTGGATCAAGGCAAAATTGGTTTTCAAGTTTACGACAAAACGTTCGAAATGCGGATCTGGTATGGCAATCAAGAAAACAACGAGCATAATCAGCCTCAACCACTGGGGAAGCACAAAATTTTTATTAGTGGTAATGTCTCGTTTTTGCTCCGTCCTTTTCGAAACCTAGGAGCTGATGGTTTCGCAGCAGTAGCTAATCGCCTTTTGATTCAAGAAGATGTACCGGTTGATACTAAAAATTCTATCGAATCACTTTTGATGGAGCTAGGCAGTGAAGAGCTTTTAAAGCATTATCAATCCGCTCTGGATACGTTCAATCAAAAATCAGCTTTACGTCGTTCAATGAAACTAAACCAAGAAGCGTCTGATGTGCCGCTGGTTATTACTAAAGTTGACCGACAAAAAAAGAATAGAAATGGAGAGCACGACTTGGTTGTTGACCACCCAGTGTCCGATAGTGCTTATCATCTCTTTGCAGTAATGAGCGACAATCATTTCGCCGAGATTGAAGAGGATTTGCTTTATATTAGCCTTTCTTCCCTGAGTTTTGATCGTTCAGCAGTATTGGATGGATGCTCAGCTCTAAAAGAAAAACTGTATCAGTATGTCGAAGATGACATGTTAATTGATAAGCAACTCGGTAATTTCTATCATTTCCTCCGTCAAGAAACTGAAGAACGTCAACTCAAAGAAACTACAGTTGATTCGCTGAGATACTCAGCCTTGGAAGATGAAGCCTATGAGGAAATTTTAGTGGAGGTTTTAGAGGATCTTCGGTGGATTATTGCCGATTATCGCTACTCTAGTTACCTACCGTTAAGGAGTCAGATCGACCAACTTCAACCGATAATTCACTCTTTAGGACAAGCACTAGAGGATGCTCGCGAGCTACATCGTAGACGCGAAATTACTGATTCTCGCCAAATTCTTACCGAAAGAGCCTTTGAATCTCCAAATGACCAACAGTATAAAATATCTTCTAGTTCGGAAAATCGGAGCTATTATGATCAATTGCTCGACGTGCAGCAAATCATCGAAGATATCAAAAAGCAGATGTGTCGGTCCGTTTCGGATGTTTCATTGTCCTTGACCAAGTCAGCCTTCTTGATAGTCGAAATAAGCCTTCAGGATTTCCCGATTCTGACTTCGGTTAGTAGAAAATTGATTGAATTAATGGGACATATCATGTCATCCCAAGAGCAATCATCAGAAATTATAGAACAAACGGTGGATACAGCTTTAGTTACATCGCAAAATTTTGAGCTTGAAATTGTTGATCAATTAGCACATCTGATCGATGAAATCCAGCAGGCCTTAGGCGACCAAGTACCAGGCGATGATGTTCGTTATCTTCAATCTTTATCCACGGAATTAGAACAGATATGCCTTGGTGATAAACTAGTTTCCGATAATGACTGGCACTCAGACTACGTTAAATTTGTAGACCAGAAAGTTGCTGATTTCAACGATCGAATTTTTCAAATGGCAATTGATCGCCAAAAACAACTAGAAAGGGACCTCGATGACCTGAATGAATTAGTTGATACTTTTGTCAGTGGTCTTAGTGTGCCAGCTCTCTTACCATCACAACTTCACGAATCAGGTAATGGCATACAAACGTACCTAGTACAAGAATTACAAAGTTATCTTAATACTCAGAATTTGCAACTACACACAGTCCCAGGTCAGGAGCAACAACTCCAATCGTTGTTGAATGAGTTACTACCAAAACGTTTGGATACACCGCTCGAACAAGTTGAGTATTTTTTCCGTTTCTGCTAATTCTGTACACTGATTAGTAAACTCAGTAAGGCAATTCTTCAAATCAAATGAAAAAGTTGACGAAGGGTAATTCGGTACCATCAGATCAATCTGATAACGTGAAGTTACTAGAAAATTCGTCTGATAACTTAGCCTACCGTTCCTTCGAAAAAGAGAAGGCTACAGATCGATTACATCAAATACTGCCAACATATCACGCCACGAAAACACCCATAAAAGAAACTGCCAAGGCTATTAGGTTTATTCTTCTAGCCACTATCCCTGTTGTGTTGATGGTTTGTTTAACAGCTCTTTTGTTCGTTGGTTATAGAGCTTCCGGTGATTTTGAGACCTTCTGGCATCATCTAAAAGAGAATAAAACATTCGCTGTTAGCCTTAGCGACGATAAAACGCTGCAAGATGTAGCGGTTGAGGATGTCTTAGCCAGATTAGAGTCTACTGATAAATTAGTTCATCAAAAGTTAGCAGAATTAGCCGCAGTTGGTTATGACTCAAATAATGGTTCAGGCCTGATTATTTATGATGAAAAGAAAAGAGCTGAGTACCGCCTAACGTATGAACAGCAGATTCAATTGGCGATTAGTCAAGCCTATGAAATTTATAATCAGTATGATCCTGCCACCGAAGCGAGTGTTTTTGGCGTTACAACGGAAAATTTGATATATCAAAAAGGACTAAAAGTTAGCGGATACGCACCAATGACACTACGGCAATCTCTATATGAGGGGCGTCGGTACTTTGCTTTTGCTTTGATTGCAGGTCAGTTAGCAGGTATCGATCCCTTACGTTTACTAAAAATATTTGAAATTGAGAGTAACTTTACTGAAACTGCGGTAGGTTCCAATCGACAGGGTGATGCAGACGACGATATAGGTATAGCTCAAAATAATCTAGTAGTAATCCCAGGATTAATTCGAGAAATGCTGAACCCAAAGAGCAAAGTTTACTGTCCTTATTTCGAATTTCTTTCTATTGGCGAAGATTTAGAAACTAAGAAACAGTTGTCGTGGGCTAGGTATCTAGTTCGATTAGAGTCTGAGTTGGATGGAACTTATCACCAGCCAAGTAACCCTTCAGGTAGATACTACATTAACTTACTAAAAGCCCCCCACATTTCGGCCATCTTAGCGGCTCACCATATTAAGCGAGACCAATACTACGGGTTTCAAAAGTGTGTCAAATTTTATCAAGAAAACGCCAAAGCGTTGAAGAAGACACTCAACCTAAAAAGTGATATCGATCCATATCACTGGACAGATTATAGTTTTTACAATGGTGGTCCCACTCGATGGCGAATGGTACAAAATTATTTAAAGTTGACGGAAGAAAAAAAACCAATAGGTAAAAATCTACAAACCATTGTCCGATTAACCAAACACCGAAATCTCAACGCTCAAAAAATCGGAAGTAAAAACGAAGCTCTCCGTCAGATGGCCTACGATATGGAACAAGGCCGATTGGTCAAAAATGATGGTGGCCAACAATATGGGTTGTACGGTTTTTGCGAGACATTCTCGCCTCGCCGACTAATGTACAATTTGAGTCAACAAGTAGCGGAATCATCCATACTAACTCAGGTTAAAAATCGTTCGCGGTTGGAAACTCAATAAAAAAACTAGTGGACAGGAAACACAATTTAACACCTGCTTCTGGTTTTTTGTTGCTTTTGGTTTCAGCTTATTTGCTAGTTTTTTTAATCTACCCTCTCTTGTACGTATTCAAATCAGCTCTGTGGATCGAAGGACGATTCAGCCTACAGTTTTTTGCTAATATTGTAACTGATGAGACACAGAGAATTCTGGTCATTAACAGTTTCAAGTTAGCAATTTCCGTCACCCTAGCGACCACCTTAGTTAGCTTACCTTTAGCCTATATATTGACTCGATTTCGTTTTCCAGGTCGAGGGGTATTCCAAGGTTTAATTCTAATTCCAATGATTATGCCTCCTTTTGTCGGAGCCATTGGGATGAAACAACTATTTGGTTTATACGGAAGTATAAATACTTTTCTCGTCCAGGCTAACTTAGTAGATTTGGCTGATATAGTACCTGCGTCCTTTCTCGACTGGTTTGGTGGTGGTTTTTTTGGTGTAGTCCTGTTGTCAACCCTACACCTGTACCCAATCATGTATCTCAACGTTTCTGCTTCTTTAGCTAATGTAGATCCAAGTTTAGAAGAAGCTGCAGAAAACATGGGTGCGAGTAAAACAAAGTTGTTTTTCACTATTACCCTGCCATTGATGATTCCCGGGTATTTTGCGGGTGCTATAATCGTATTCATTTGGTCTTTTACTGATCTCGGTACCCCACTGATTTTCGATTACTACGACGTAATTGCTGTTCGAATTTTTAAACAAGTCAGCGATATAAATGTCAACCCAAGCGGTTATGCGCTTGTTGTTTTAATTATTACCTTAACAGCGGCCTGTTTCTGGGTATCAAAACGCATGACAGCTAGTAGACAATACGCTATGGTTGGCCGAGGACACGTAGGATCGCGTGAAAATGAAGCCGTTGGTCTAACTCGTTGGTTTATCTACGCATTTATGTGTGGATTAGGATTGTTGGCCGTTCTACCTCACCTAAGTATTATTATGATTTCCTTGACTCCCGACGCTAGCTTTTTAGAGCCTCTAGAAGACATCTTCCCAAAGCAAATTACGTCCTCTCATTATGGTGATGTTTTTCAGCATGAAGACACTTTTCCAAGTATTAAAAATAGTCTCTTTTACAGCGTATTCAGTACCATATTAGCTGTTGTTTCAGGCCTACTAATTTCGTTTTTCCTAACTCGAAAAGAGTTACCTTTTAAAAACTTATTGGATTCAGTTGCCATGTTACCACTGGCACTTCCCGGCGTTGCTATTGCTTTTGGCTATGTAGGAAGTTTTTCTAGTACGACTATTTTCTCTTTTTTAGACCCGCGTGAAAACCCAGTCGCATTACTAATCATTGGATATTCAGTTCGTCGTCTTCCATATATGCTACGATCAATCTACGCAGGGTTACAACAAACATCAGTCACATACGAAGAAGCTTCAGCAAATCTTGGTGCAACATCAAGCCAAACGCTTTTCAAAATTACTTTTCCACTAATAGCTGCTAATATTATCGCAGGTTCAATTTTGGTTTTTTCTTTCTCGATGCTCGAGGTCAGTGAAAGTTTGATTCTAGCTATGAAAGACGAGTTTGCGCCCATCACGAAAGCTATTTATAACCTATCGATGTATCCAGGGGGCGAAGGTACCTTTTTAGCTTGTGCTTTGGGTGTCGTTGGTATGTTATTGTTGATATTTTGTTTGTTAGTAGCCAGTCGGACTTTAGGTGGAAAGTTAGGGGAAATTTTCAAAATCTAAGTTGTAATTCCACTTTACTTAATTGGTTTAGTTTCCGCTGTCGCAAATTTCGAAAATCAAACTGACCACCAAAACATCTGGTTTTGATTTCGAAAAAGGTAAATTCGTTTTTGGAATACTCGGCCACAAGTTGATGGTATGATAGAACTTCGTTCTGAGCTAATTCGTCAACCTACCGATCCGGAAGCAAAGATTCAAGAATTACTTCCTACAAACTTGGCTGGCAACATAACTAGATTGGCGGCTGTTCTAACAGGGGTTAAAAATCTAAAAAAACTAGAAGCTCAGATACTTAAGCCAATATAGTAAAGCAACATAGAGGATAGTTACCCCCAGAAGAAAACCGGTCTAACCTTGTACAAGTGCGACAATTTCCCCTCTAAGCTTTTAGATATTCCTTGTTTTTCTAGCAAAGATGGAAAAATTCAGATTGAACTTTTTTACCAACTGATCGCTATCATTTATGATTGGTTAGTTTAAGAAAATCACCACTGAATAAAGACAAAAGTTAAATTTGATGATATCTTAATCCTTTAGACTCCATTTTTTTAGATGTACATAAAATTTAACTTTCAATTTTTTCAGTTGCGAAATGGAATTACAGTGCATCTGAGTATTTTGTTATTCATGATAATTGCAGTCCATGTATCAATTGCAGCACCTTTTTTCAAGAATGTAAATGAGATAGCTGGCATTGAATTCAACCACCAATCTGGAAAGAGTAAAGAAAAATATATGATTGAAACCATGGGGTCAGGGACTGTACTAATCGACTATAACAATGACGGTTTACTAGATATCTATTTGGTAAATTCTGGAGATACTTCAATAGGCCGAAATGAAGTTGGCAACGTTTTATACAGAAATAATGGAGATGGAACATTCACAGATGCCACCGATGACGCTGGGCTAGGAGACCTCGGCTATGGCATGGGGGGTACATCAGCCGACTATGATAATGATGGTGACACTGATCTTTATCTGGCTAACTTTGGTGCTGATTCTTTTTATCTTAACAATGGTGACGGGAGTTTCACAGAAAGATCTCAGGAGGTGGGTATTGATAATCCTGATTGGGCTGTAGCTGGTGCTTTTTTGGATTATGACTTAGATGGCGACTTGGATTTGTTCATCGTAAACTACCTGCAATATTCCGTAGTGAATCGTCAACCTGACTCAGAAAAAAGTATGATAGGCTATCAACACCCGAGAGCGTTTCAAGGCACAAAAGANAAACTTTACCAAAATAATGGAGATGGTACTTTTACTGATGTTTCCNTGGTTTCAGGCATTACTAATGCCGAAGAAGGTCGTGGTATGGCCGTTGTCTCCTTCGACTATGATAATGATCGGTGGCCTGACATCTATGTGGCGAATGATACCAATCGCAACTTTCTATATCGTAACAATGGAGATGGGACTTTCACTGATAATAGCTTATTAGCTGGAGTTGGTTACGATGAAACTGGTATTGCCGAAGGATCAATGGGGGTCGATTGTGGTGACTATAATCAAGATGGATGGTTAGACTTAATTGTTGCCAATTCAGAAACGGCGACTTTATATAGAAATGATCAACATGGTTTTTTCGTTGAGGCAACCGTTGAAGCTGGACTAAGCGAGCCGACCTTCCGTTTTGTTGGTTTTAGTCCCATTTTTTTCGACTATGACCATGATACATATCTTGACATATTCTCAGTTAATGGCCACCCACAGGATATTATTGAACAGTTGATNGACAGTGAGACCTATGCCCAAGTAGATCAGTTGTTTCGCAATCTGGGTAGTGGATCATTTTTGGAGGTATCAACATTTGCAGGTGAATATTTTGATAANCCCTATGTTGGTCGATCTGTTGTTGGTGGAGATTACGATAATGATGGAGACATCGACTTGTTGATTTCTAACTCTAATCAGCCGGCGTTNTTGTTAAGAAATGAGATNGGNAATCAGCAAAATTGGNTNTTGATTCGGNTAGAGGGCAANTATAGTAATCGAGATGGAATTGGTTCTCGAGTTACAGTTGAGATTCAAAACGAAGGGCAAAAAATTACACAAACAGCAGAAGTCAAGAGTGGTTCGAATTATGCTTCAAACAGTGACATTCGGCTACATTTTGGATTAGGTAAAGCAAAAAACGTAGATCGTATTCATATTCATTGGAGTCGGGGAGGCAAACAGAATATATATAATGCTTCCGTTAATCAGTTGTTAGTTATCCAAGAAGTTTTGGGACAAGAANAATGACAAATACAAAAAGAACAAAGCCANAAAAATTAAAACGCNTCGATAATGGTTTTCTAATTGTTTGGCAAGATGGGCACTCAAGTTATTACGAATTGACCTATTTACGAGCTTTATGTCCATGTGCTGAATGTAGTGCTATACGAAATGATGGACAGGATGTACATTCTTTTTTTTCGAGTATTGGCNATGGAAATATTGATAAGATCGATACTGTTGGGATTGAAGCTATAGATATAAAACTGGTGGGTCGGTACGCGATCAACTTTTTTTGGAATGATGGCCACCGCTCAGGTATCTACGATTTCAAATTCCTACGTTCAATCTGTCCAACTGAAAGNGAAGGAAGGGAATAAAAGATCTAGTTAATGTGGTACTTGTAGATATCATACTCTCGTTTGGGATCGTTTTTGGGTCATTTTTAGTGAATNTTGTAAGTTGNTTTCAATTGGCCATAGCACTTCTGATAACGACTTTTGGTATTGACGGTTCTAAATTATCCTGTTACTATTTTCAGTGGACCGCTTAAGCAAACGATCACTGATTTTAGGGAAAAATTATGTCAGAAGAAACTGCAGGCAAGGAGCTGGCGCCTTTAACTGAGTTTGAGGTGCTGGAGCAAGTTGACGACCAAGCTATTGTGCAGATGATGACTGGGCAAGCCATAAAAGATTACGTTTACTCCTTCAAACAAGGTGGAAAAACGGTTGAAGGGTTAACTTTGGCTGGTATCAACGAAGCCGCCAATAGACGTGGAGGTATCGAAGTAGAAAGCCTCGAATTCGAGGAAAGAGAAAAAACTTGGTTAGCGATTGTTAAAGCTACAGATACAATCACTGGTTCTAGCCGATTTGGTGCCTCAGAGCAGAGTAAAACGATGGGGTCTCGAACGGACCCACATGCCTTTACTAAAGCCATTCATAAGGCCCAAAGGAATGCTATCAAGCAATTACTACCCGTTCCAATTATCAAAGAAGTATTGAACTTTTATCTACATCGGCAACACGAAACAAAGCATGTTTCTGTTTCTAATAATGCTAATNCAGAACAATTAGGCAGTGCACAAAAAGCAGCTTTTGCTCTCGCTACAAAGCTAAAAGATAAACTCGAGCAACAAAGTATATCTCAGGAAAATTTTTGGTCTTACGTTAAAACGAGGTTCGGAGTNGAATCTCGTAACCAAATGAGTGAGGTTGATTGGACAACANTGGCAGCTGAGTTAACTGCAGCCTCATCGAAAAAAGAATTATTTCAAGAGTTTATAAAGAAGATTAGACAGATAGAGACAGCCAGCCAAGAAAGCGAAGTTACTAAACCTGATGAGACTGAACCTGTGATTGTTGAGGCAATGCCAACAGAANCAGTACAACCCGAAGCTACTGATCGGTCAACAGTACTACCTTTCTAGTTAATATCGCCTAGTCCTCCTTACGGTGATAAACCATAGAAAAGAGACAGAAGAGGGGGATATTTCCCCACTCTTTGATTATAGTTATTCCCACCGCTTAGAAAAGAGCAATTATTTCATTCTGGGTNTGACCGGAATGTACCTTCTTNTGTCTCTCTTTGCAATNTACCATCATGAAATGTGGCGCGACGAAATGCAAGCGTGGCTCCTAGCACGAGACAGTAGCAATTTAGTTGATTTGTTACGACACATGAAGTACGAAGGGCATCCCGCATTGTGGCACCTAATTTTGATGCCAGTTACCCGGTTGTCTGAGTCCCCGATTGGTATGCAAGTTACTCATCTTGTTATAGCTACAACGACTGTTTTTCTTATAGTCAAATATTCGCCTTTTACCCCATTTCAAAAATTTTTTTTCGTTTTCGGTTACTANCCTCTGTATGAATACAATGTTGTCTGCCGTAACTATGCCATTGGCCTACTATTAGTTGTAGTACTTTGTATCCTNCTGGAGCAACNTTACAAATCCCCGGTANNGGTAGCAATAACTCTTTTTCTGCTCAGTCACACAAGTGTGTACGCCCTAATTTTGGTTATCGGAACGACGATCGGCTTAGGAGTCGATTATTTGCTAAACTCTCAGAAAACCAGTTCTCGTGGAATTTATATCGGTTTTAGTCTAATTATTATTGGAATCGTAACAGCGATTATTCAACTAAAACCACCAAGTGATACTGGTTTTGCTGTTGGTTGGTATTTCAAATTCGATCTTGAGCGTGTTTACAGGACNCTTCATCTAGTCTCNAGAGCATTTTTTCCTATTCCGAANGAGGGAATTCATTTTTGGGGTACCGAATTATTAATGAAGTTCGGTTGGTTCCAGAAATATAAGTTAATAATTGCGATCCTGATAATAGGAGTTACTACAGTAATTACATTATCACGCCCCACAGCTTTGTTAGTTTATATTTCCAGCACGACAGGTCTATTAGTCTTTTTTTATATCAAATATCAAGGTTCAATTCGCCACCACGGTTTCTTATTTATTACATTTTTACTGACAGTGTGGGGTGGAAGATCCTTCAAGTCTTACTTCCGATGGCCTTACTTTTTTGAATCTTATGCTCGAGCTAGTCTGAATCTCCTTCTGACGGGCTTGCTATTGATGCACGCTATGGGTGGTTTAAGAGCAGTCGCCAATGACGTTAAGTATCCCTTCTCGTATGGCAAGCTAACAGCGGAATTCATCAAGGCACAGAAGTTAGACAAAATACCGATTGTAGGTGATGTTGATTTTGCAGTCAGCACGGTAGTAGGTTACTTAGAAAAAGAATCGGTTTACTACGCAAGGGGAGATCGAAAAGGGTCATTCGTCCGATGGGATAATCGGCGCACACACGGAGTTAGCAACCAACAAGTTTTAGAGAAAGCCAAACAGATCAGTATAGAAAGTCAAAATGACGTTCTACTCATTCTCAACCACCGTCTTCCCAATGAAGAAACTATAAAAAAACATCGTGTAGAGAAGTTGGTTGAATTTACTGGTTCTACGATTGGTGATGAGGGCTTTTACTTATATCGTTACCGAACTCAACCCTAAATAATATTAGGATTGTTCGACCAAGGCAACTTCCCAAACTAATAATTCAGTTAGTCTAGGAAGTTGCCTTGAATAACACCCGAAATGATAAAGGGTCATTCAGATGATTTGATTTGTCCCCAAATTGTGGACAGCTTGTTTTTAGACTCTACAGTGAACGGATTGTCTAGGTCTTTGAAGTATTCAAAATGAGCGGTCAATTTTCCTCCAGCACCATCGGCAATTCCAGAATAGATACCAACTTCCAGAGGA
>PAYP01000002.1 GCA_002714785.1 Candidatus Poribacteria bacterium
GCTTCAATAGCAAGACAATGCCGCCTGCAGGTGGAGCCAATGGGAATGTTAGTAATTCCACTTCTACCTCAGGAAAAATTACAACTACTACGGGTAGTGCAGGTACGACAGTCATGACAGTCTGGGCAGATGATTTGCGCTCGTTTATCGGTCGATCTCGAGTGCTTTTGAGTAACGGCACCCAAGATGAAGAAGCAACCATCAATAGTATTGATACAACACCACGCTTATTGAGTGATTACCATAATGGAACCCTGTTTACTTATACTGTATCAGGCACGGCAAGCCGTAGTGGCGGAACCTTCGCTCTTTCTAATAACAACGTGGGGTTGAGCAATGCAGCTAGCTTAGGTAGTGGTAGTACTAGAGGGAAATTTGAGATTCATGTAGGTGATGTTTCGTACGACGTAGATGTATTTGACCTCAATGGAGATGGTAGCGAGACTGTTTCGCTTTCTACTAATCATAATGTTACTCTAGGTACATTGGCTAGTGCTATCAATAGGGCCGTAACCAGTAGTAGCTCAGGAAATACAACTTTTAAAGCCAATGTTTCGGGGACAAACTACCTGTATATTGAAAATAATGCCGGCACTCCAATTAAAATTACCGGTAAATCGAACGGAATTCAACTCTTCAGTACTACTAATCGAGACGAAGATTTAATCAAGTTTTCAGGCATTTCCGAGGTTACACTAAATACACCAGCTAACGTACCTAACTTAACAGGATTTAATACTATCAAAGCGGCTTATAACGATACCATACTAGTCCAAGGTTCTTTACCTACTATGACCACAGGTGATTTACTGGTCGAAGGTGTAGCTGAAAGTACAGAAAATACTTTAGCGGCTTATACTAGGTTATCAACTGGTATAATTGGTAAGCGATTACAGAATATCGTATCACAAGCCAAGAGAGTTTATGAAGATATGGACACCTTTGATGATAAGATTCGTGAGAAAGAACTCAAGCTGCTGCGTGAATATGGTTCTCTGGAAGCTGCACTAGGTGAAACGCAAGTTCAGTCCCAGTATTTAACGGCTCAATTAGCAAACCTTCAATCCACCGCACAATCTATTTCGAAGCGGAAAAAATAAACTGCTTCATAACTAGCAAAGAGGCCTAAAAAGGTGAAGATCAGTCGTCCCCCACTCGATGCAGTGTCCGCCTATAGCTCAACCAAAGTTGGTCGGGAAAAGTCCGATCGAACCAAGCGGAAACCAACTAACCCAACGTTTGAAAAACCCATTCTTGAGCTGTCGGAAGAAGCCCAGTTACGCAGCCAAGCAAGAGAAGTTGCTGAACAAACATCCGACATACGGCCAGATGTCGAACAACTCATCGCTGAAATTCAAAAAAAATTGAAAGATGGTTCTTATCTGGAAGAGATCTCAGGGCAGGCAATTGTCGAATCGATTAAGGCAGCTCTCAAAGAAGAATCGGAAATACTAAAATCAGAATCATTACCCAGTGACCAGCTAAGTTTAGACCCTTAGTCAGTGTAGTGTGGCTTGCTTTTCGAACGAATTCCCTCAATAATGTAATATAATGCTGGCATTACAAATAGTGTCAGCAGTGTCGAGAATAACAAACCAAAAATGATCGTACTGGCCAATGGTTGCCAGACCGGAGACTTCCCGCCCAGTCCCAAGAACATCGGAATTAGGCCAGCAATCGTAGTTATGCTAGTCAATACAATTGGTCGAAGCCGCAAGCGTGATCCTTTCAACACAGCATCCCTCAATTCATCAACTGGGTCATTAGCTTTTTCTTGGTCATCATAGGTTTTTGACTTCTGGTTCTGGTTTCGTCTCTGATTAATGAAATCGATTAGAACGATTGAATCGTTGACTACGATACCTGCTAGTGCTACAACCCCAAACAAAGCAATCAAACTAAGGGTCGACTGTGTAATTAGTAAACCAACCATAGCTCCAATAACGCCGAAGGGTATAGCAAACAAAATAATAAAGGGTTGAAGAAAGGATTTGAATTGTGCGCCTAAAATAAAGTACATCAACATCACACCCATCGGTAGAAGTTTTAAGCCTAACTCCTTGAAAGATTCCAATATTTGATCGAATTCACCGCGAAAATCTAGGCTATATCCAGGATAACGAAATCCTATATCTTCAAAAGTCGCTTGTAACACCTGTGTGGCAATAGCTGGACTGGTTACTTCCCGGTCGACTGATGCTGAGACTGTGATTGCCCTCTCCACATCAAAACGTTTAATATCGACTAAGCTGTTTTCACGACTAATCTGAGCGATATCTTTCAAAGGGACAGAGATACCACTAGGAGTGGCAATCATCATTTGGCTTAGTGCATCAATTGTGTTCATCGAATTTTTTGTGTATTTAACAACCACGTCTATAGCTTCATCAGCATCACGGTAAACCGTACAGGTGTTTCCCTCAATAGCATGTCGAACATTGTTAGCCACTTGAAAAATAGTTAAACCAAATTGTCTTAGTTTTTCGCCTTTTGTCCTCAAACGTATTTCCGGCTTACCCGATTTGAAATCATCTTTCACATCAAAAACTCCATCTATTGAACTCAGCTTTTTCTTCAATTGGTTTGCGATAGCGACTAATTGTGGTATTCGATCTCCTTTAACCTTGACTTCAACATCTCTTCCCCTAGGTGGTCCACCTTCCTGTTTATCGAAGTAGATTTTTTCTGCTCCTGTTATCTCAGTCATTTGTAGTCGCAAGAATTCAATGATTTCATCACGGCTTCTATTACGTTCATCTTTGGGGACTAATTCTACTAAAACTTCAGCCACGTTAGAACTAATACTGGTTCCTTCTAGCCCATTGGTTGGAGTTTGCAAACCAATATTTGTTACTAATGCTACATACTCTTCCTTAGGTAAGGACTTTACAACCCTTTCCAATTTTTCCATGAACTGGGTGGTTTCTTCTATACCGTAATCAGTTGGCATATCAACCTTAATGTAGAACTGGGGAAAGTCTTCACCTGGAAAAAGCTCTTTGGGTAAAGAAATGAAAGCTAAAATCGAAAAAACAAATGTTCCTAGTACAGTCCCAAAAACGATCACGTATCTCCAGTCGAGTATTCGATTTAATAGTTCAACATACCTGTCTTGAATATTAACAAACCAATTAGAACGGCTCTCTTCTGAATTAGCTGTGGTAGGTTTACTCCACTCTGCGATGTGTGCTGGTAGGATTGCAAATACTTCAACCAGTGACGCCAATATAACTACAACTCCAGTTATTGGCACTACTCTCATGAATTGACCAGGAATTCCAGACATTAGGATCAATGGTAAAAATGCTGCCATGGTGGTCAAACTAGCGGATAACACTGGCCATGCTACCTCTTGGGCTCCTACTATAGCAGCTTTTGCAGGAGATAATCCTTCTTCCATTCGGCGGAAGACATTTTCAATTACTACAATTGCATCGTCCACCACTATACCAATGACCAGTATAAGCCCAAACAATGTTGAGGCATTAATACTAGAACCCATAAGTTTAAGTATCCAAAGCGCACCAAGAATAGCAGTAGGAATACCAAGAGCTGCAAAGAAGGCATTTCGACTACCCATGAAAAGCCATAAAAAGACAACAACCAAGACTAAACCCAATAAGGCGTTATTTTGCAAAATTCCCAACCGTTCCCTCAGAAGAACTGATGAATCGTTAACTAGTGAAATTTTGGTTTCCGGCGGGAGTTCAATTGGAGTCAGTTTGGATGATGTTTTTTGAATCATCTGGTTGACAGGATTAGTTTGTCCCTCTGTATAGGGTGTCACTATTTTGCGAATTTGGTCAATTATTCTAATTGCATTTCCATCATTTTTTTTCTGAATAGTTAAGCTGATTGAAGGTTGGCCATTAATTCGAGACAAAGTACGTGCTTCCTGATATGTATCTCGGACAGTCGCTATATCTTTCACCCGAACAGGAGTACCATATGTGGTGACTTTGATGATAGTTTCTGCAATTTCAGCCACTGAACGGAATTCTCCCATGGTCCGCACCAGAAATTCGGACTGTCCAACTTCCAAGACACCTGCTGGCAGGTTTAAGTTTCGCTGACTTAAAGCTAATGAAACTTGTTCTGCAACTAAATTGTATGACTTGAGTCGATCGGGATCTACCTCCACCCAAATCTCTCGATCTCGAACCCCAGCGACCTGAATATTAGATACTCCATCAATCTTGATGATTTGTTTCTCTAGAGCTTCAGCTGCCAATTTCATTTGGCTTTCATCCAAATCCCCTGACACAGCCACGGTAACCATAGGAACACCATTGCTGATATCGACAGCTACGACTTCGGGTTGGTCCAAAAGTTCACTTGGTAAATCTTTAATTCGGTCCACAGCATTACGTAAATCTTGTATTCGTTTATCAAAGTCTCGGTCACTAATTTCTTCAAATTGAACACTAATATCTGAACGGCCTTCAGATGATTTTGACGTAATTAAGTCAATTTGATCAACTTTTTCAATTGCATCTTCAATTCGGGCTGTAACTAGCTTTTCAACTGTCTCAGCCGAAGCTCCGGGGTAAAAGGTACTAATTCTCGCCGTATACGTAACAATTTCTGGAATCAAATCTCTGGGCAGAGTGACCCAAGCATATACGCCTAGGGCTGTGATAACTACCATTAACAAATTAGACAGAACAGGATTACTAACAGAAAGCTTGGGAATTGACATAAACTAAAACTTTAGCTGAGAGGATTTCAGCATAATCTGATGGTCTCACAACCATCATTTTGAAGATATAAGACAGGAATATTGATTTATACAATAACTAATAATTCAATGAAAATTCTGCAGAGTTGAGAAGGGACCAGTAAAGATCTTCGTAAGCCAAATTTTTGTTTCTATAAAGACTTTTTTGTATATACTGGTCGAAGTAACGAACTTCTTTCGTTGTTGGTCGGCGGGAAAGTACCGTCAGATAAATTTCACTGACGCGATCAGCAACAGTCCGTTTCTTTTTTAAAATGTAACTCAGATAACTTCCTCGTTCGTCATGGTCAGCGCTGTCATTGACTAAAGGGCCATTAATCATCATCAATGCTTGTGGCACAGTTCCATTAAAAGCCTCAATCTCTTCCATTTCACCATTGTCTAGTAAGTATAAAAATCGGCGCATATAATCTCTTTTCATAGATTCCAAACGACCTCTATTTCGTCTCTTTTGTTGTCGTTCAAACCCAGTGGCCTGCAGCATTGAGTTGAAAAATTGTTTGGCTGTCAAAGGCTTTAGATAAGCATGAGAATAAAAATCTTCATCATTCTTATTGTTTTTATTCGTTTGAGAACTTCGTTGATAAGCATCAGTATTGAGTATAGTTTTCATCAAATAATTCATATCATAGCCATGAATCCTGAAATCTTCAGCCAGCCAGTTTAACAACTTTGGGTGTGAAGGTGGATTTTCTTCACCAAACCCATCGAGTGGTTCAACAAAACCTTTTCCCATTAGCTGAGTCCATACACGATTGACGATGGCCTGACTAAAATATGGATTTTTTTTGTCGGTAATCCACTTCGCTAAGACTTCACGCTTCTTTTTTTGTGGTCCATTATATTTTGTTCCATCCAATAAAATGGGCTGAGAGTGCTTTGATTCGCCTGGTATACTGATTGATCCTTCATGTTCGTCTACGATATCATAGCCAACAATTCGTCGATTTCCGTTCACGTCGTTCTGATAAATCCCCTTACTTTTAACATTAGTCAAGAATGCAGCCATGTTGTAATAATCTTCCTGATACCAAGCTTCAGTTTTGTGATCATGACATTGTACACAGTGCATTGGTAACCCTAAGAAGAGTCGTGAGATATGATCTGTTAAGTCGATAGGAGACGCATTATAATGTCTGATATAGTAACTAGCTCCATTTTGTCGAGTGTCCCCTGTCGCATTTATTAATCTTAAGACAAATTCGTCGTATGGGGTGTTATTCGTAAGTTGTGCTCTCACCCAAGTTTGTAAACCTTCCTGGATATCTCTTTGATTATTCTGTTCCTGCCCGATCAACCAACTTGTCCAAATATCTGACCAATAATCTAGGTAGGCGTCGCTGTTAAGCAACTCACTAATTTTTCGGGTCCGTTTGTTTCTGCCTCCGTTTTTGAAAGCAAGAATCTCATCTGTGGTTGGAATTTTACCAGTTAAATCTAGATAAACCCTTCTCAAAAACACTTCGTCTTGTGTTTGAGGGGATGGTTTCAATTTTTTTTCTTTGAATTTGAGATTTAAGTAACGATCAAGATGCTTAGTACTGGAGGATATCCTACTTTCAGCCATTCGAGGCAGAATGAGTAACATCAAAATTACAACTGTATTGACCAAGCTATAGAATTTCTCTAATTTCATACCAATACCATTGAGATTAGTTAAAGAGGAACAGGCCGATCGGTGTTAGTTAGTTTTTTTACTCAAGAAGTTTTAATATACTTCCATCAGCCTAGGAGGAAATGCAGACCCTACCTACGTTTGAATAGGTTTTATATCCTTTCTCAGTATACCATAGACCATGAAGTCGTGCCACTTTTGCCCGATTAAAAACCCCTGTCTCCGGCAACCTTCTAGCCGAAATCCTGATTTTTCCAGAACTCTAGCTGAAGCGCTATTTTCTCTTACACAACCTGATTCAACTTTGTGTAGAGATAGTTGGCTAAAAGCAAATTCAACTACACTTGATAAAGCTTCAGTCGCATATCCATTCCCCCAACTTTCAGGAAAATAACGATAACCGACATGACCAATTTGACCAGCCTCGCTTGGATTGAAGCCAATCTCTAAGCCACACATACCGATCATCAATTCTTTGGCTTTTAGGAAAACTACAAAATGATACGCAGAGCAAGGATGTTTTTGTTGATTTCGAACCCAACGTCTGACTAGACGATTTGCTTTTGCTAAGTCAATTGGCTCCCAATACTCATAGTGGGATGACTCAGGCAATGAGTATAGTTGGTAAATCGATTGTGTATCCTGAAACGTAGCTGTACGCAGTAACAATCGATCTGTCTCTATTATGGCACTTATTTTTTTATCCATAAATACATCCGTTCTGAATCAACATATCCTGTTGACTTAGTGCAATTAAATTGTTATAACGCACACTGTGATTATTTAGTGATAGGATAACTAAGATCAAAGTTTATTTAAAAGGAAATCAGACACATGTTAAGTATAAATTTGGCTGGCAAGATAGCAGTAGTCACTGGGGCTAGTGGAGAACTTGGTCGTGTGATGTGTCGTACGCTTGCTGATTGTGGCGCTGATATCGCTATTCACTACTTTCGTAACCAGCAAAAGGCAGAATCTTTGGCTGAGGAGATTACAAAGAAAGGCAGAAAAACCATATTAGTACAAGCAGACGTAACCGACCAAGAGAGTGTTTTTGCGATGAGAGGTGAAATAGTAAAAACACTCGGGACGCCACAAATTATTGTTAATAATGCCGTTGTGCAGTACTCTTGGACGAGTGTGCTAGACCAAGCGATTGATGATTATGAAAGTCAATTTCAGTCTTGTGTATTACACAATGTGTTAATGGCAAAAGCGTTCGTGCCATCAATGATTGAAGCTAATTATGGCCGTGTTATAGGCATTAATACAGAGTGTGCTATGCAAACTTTTAAGAATCAATCAGCATACGTAGCCGGAAAGAGAGGAATGGATGGTATCTTTCGAGTTTTGGCCAAGGAAATAGGTGAGCACCAAATTACAGTTAACCAAGTCGCTCCAGGTTGGACGATCAGTGAAAAAGATCGAAAATCTGGCCTCAAACGTCAGGACAGCTACGAGTCTAAGGTACCGCTTAACCGCCGGGGAACGGACCAAGAAATTGCCAATGTAGTCGCATTTCTGGCATCCGATCTTGCCAGTTATATTACCGGTGCTTATTTGCCTGTTTGTGGTGGTAATGTGATGCCCCGTATTTAAAATACTATCCATACGCACCATGATTTAAAAACCCTAGCAATCTTTTGAGTCGATCATCCGCATTTTTGTAAACATGTTCAGGCATAACGTAATTCATAAACGGATAGTATTTATGGCCAACTAATCGACGTGCATATGTGACCTGAGTGATATAACGCGTTCGACTGCTACGGTTAGGCCCCCCCCTATGCCAGACTTGATTATTAAACATGACGACACTACCAGCAGGACCTAGATTGTGATGTACTTTATCTACCCATGGTGTACTGTCAATTTCCCCTGAAGGAGGACGCTCACCAAACAAATGAGAACTGGGAACGACTTCGGTTCCACCATTTTCCACTTCGGCCACATCAGTCAAATAGTAGTTAGCAGTAAAAAGTAGAACTGGCAAATGAACATTTTTTGGTGGCTTACCGTCTAACACTTGATAATGTAGCCCATCATCTTGATGCCAACTTGTGATTCCGCCACCAGGCCGTGTGACAAACGAGTTATTGTGAATAACATGGCAATTGGCTTCAACGAGAGCTTCGGCGAAACTGATAATTGGCTCCAAGTCAAATAGGTTTAAATTCGCCTGGCTGTGCTCAAACATCCGGTGGCATAAGTGCATTGATGAACTTGTATCTCCACTATTCAAGCCATTTGGATTATTTTCTAGAGACCATTCCAAATCTGAACGCAATTGCTGACAGTGGTCATTTGTCAAAACCTGAGGCAGAAAGAGAAATCCTTCTTTGTGAAATTTCTCCACCCAGATTTCTATTTGTGATTGATCTACATCATAATTAGATTCAAATCGTCTATAGCCAATACTTCTTTCTTCCATTTTTACTCCTAGCGTCCGGGAATTATCTTAGCCACAATAGTCCATCTGATTATTTTCATTTTTTGATTTTCCTACTGAGCTACAATATCAAACATGAATTAAACTAGTGTCCTAGGAGTTTGTTGGCCGAACTTACCCATTTTCTACTATTCCTAAATGGATTGGCCAACTGTAAAAATCGAGCACATCAAATCTCACCATGAAATGAGAAAAAGACTTTCAAGTTAGCTGCCAGTTAAATTCTGCCAGATTCGGTCTAGTTCACCTCGAATAGCTTGAGCATCTTTCCAAAGGTCTGGGAAAATTGATAAAGCGTAACCGGGTGGCCCTTGTTCTGGGCACGCATACATAACATGATCTTCGGTTGCTGATTCTAGCCAAGTTTTGATCACCATTTCTGCAAAAGGCAACCAATCCAAGAATTCTGGGGTGAAATTCCCGTCATGATCTAATGCTGAAACTTGACAGTGATGGCCGTTAAATGGACGAAAATGAAACTGGGACGCATATTGAATTAAATCTACTCGCTCTGCCAAACGATTCCAGTAAGGTGGAGAAATATGCTTGATTATAGCTGGGTGTGAAAAATCCCAAGTAATTTTCATCGGGCGATTTTCGGATTGCTCATACCCTTCAGCTAGTGCATAAGTTTTTTCTGGTGTTTCGGTACAAGTATCTCTGTGAACTTCAATACCAACATCTAATTCTAAATCATCAGCTACGCGAAGCACCTCAATTGCTAGAGGCACAGCCATTTCGGTTGGCGAGTCATGGTCGAGCATTTGTACGTTAACACAGGCTGAACCAACCGCCTTGAGCTGTTCCAACTCAGCCCGGATATCACTAGTCAAGCCAATATCATGGATAGCACAAAATACTAATCCCGAGTTTTCTATGAGTTCTGAAGTAACTTGTGAAATTCGCCCAGCGAACCCCGTAAAGCCAGCAGAACGGATAGAATCTAGTTTTTGCTCTAGAGTCCACTCACCATCGTGATTGCCATACCCGGTTAATGTCCAAAGACTAGCTACGTGATGAATCGTTGGTTTATTGCCCATTGTACCTCCAAAGAATAAAAATCAAAAAACGAACTGAAAAAACCGGCCCTGATAACATAAAGAATGGAAACTATACAAAATCTCAGTCAGTTGCTTCGTCCTTAGACTCATTCTCAGTCTTGGCTTTTTCTTCTAAAAAATCCCGCTTTTCTACCGCAGACTCCACTAACCTTCTTGCGGTTTCCAAATCATCTTTTGATACTAGGTTAACTAATGCTTCGATTGCTCCTACCGTTGATAACTGTACAGCTTTCTCCACCGGCTCTTCTAAGTGAATTAGTAGTTTTTTCTTCAGCTCATATTCCCAGCCAAGGTTAACGGTTAAATCTGGACGCTCTATCATTAATTTCTCCGCCGCAACTTCAGATATCTGGGTTTTCCATAAGTAAACTTGCTCCAGTTTTTCGAGGAGTTTTAAATGCTCTATCGACGCATCACCCACTTGAGTGTTAAACAAATTCAGGTAGACCAGATTCTTTAGGGCCGGTAAATGGGAGAGACCAATGTCGCCAACGTTCGTGTTTTCCAGATGTAGACGGGTCAGGTTAGGAAAATCTACCAATTTTTCCAAACCCGAGTCAGTTATTTTAGTCCCACCAATATCTAACCAACGTAATTGTTCTTTAAAAGATTCCAAGTAGGAAAGTTGGTCGTCGCCAATTTCATCAGCAATTTGGCCAAAATCAATCTGAATGAAATTTGTGTCCTGTGCTATCGGAGCTGCTAATGCTCCCATTTGTGCGAGGTTAGCTAAAGAATTCCTATCAGCTGGTGGTATAATCTGTTCGATGATCTGATTCTTCTCAATTTTCACCTCTTCTGATTGCTTGAATTTAATTCCCTGACTAATCCAAAGTCGAACTAATTCTTGATCTTCAGCGGAAAGTGGAGGTCCGAAATTGGACGGAGGCATTACTTCATAGTCATCTTCAGGTAACGTCAGACGTCGGAATAGTTCGCTATCTTCTGGGTTACCAGCTACTAATAACGAATTATCAAAGTTAGCTTCTACAATATTGACAGCTGTATCTAACCGAAGCCCCTTAATTTGTTCATCTGGACCATGGCAAGTAATGCAATTTTTTTGGAAAATAGGCAATATTTGATTGTCAAAGCTAACAAGGTCCCCAACAATGCTTTCTATTTTGTCCTCATTATTATTGTCGCTGGTTACGGATGTGGTGGAGGTAGACTGATCCTCTTCAAAATCCTTGAAACTAGGCCACTCGGCTCCTCGGTGAATCCAGTGGATAATTTGTATAGATTCCTCAGCTGTCAATCGGGGTCTATCTGTTCCTGGAGGCGGCATACTTCTACTGTCTTCCACCGGCAAAGTGATACGTTGAACAATAGTACTCGCTAATGGATCATTGGGAGTAATTGCGGCGACCCCACTGTTTCCTCCTTTTAATGCACTGGGTCGATCATCTAAACGAAGTCCACTTTTTTGCCGATCTACCCCATGACAGTCGAAACATTTAGTTTTTAATAATTCCTGAATCAAGTAGGATTCTTTGTCTGCAGCCTGAGATTGCTCTTCTGCTGACGCACTATACACATAAAATGTCAGAGAAAAAATTATTAAAGCTGCCCATATGACGATGGAAGATAATAAAATTTGAACACGATTATGATGTGATCTATCCATAGTATTATTTGTCCTGAGGTAACTACAAAAATCAGGCTAAGATGTCATCAATAACCTTAGCTTCTTCAACACCTGTTAGTCGGTGATCCAACCCCTGAAATTTAACCGACAGAAGACGGTGATCAACACCTAACTGATCAAGAATCGTAGCATTCAGTTGGTGAATGTGAACTGGGTCACGAACAATGTTATAACTAAAATCGTCGGTTTCACCATAGACGATTCCAGGCTTAACACCCGCTCCTGCCATCCAAACTGTGTAGCACTTCGGGTGATGGTCTCGCCCATAATTTTTTCGAGTCAGAGACCCTTGACAGTAGATGGTTCTACCAAATTCCCCACCCCAAACCACAAGCGTATCGTCTAGCATACCTCGTTGCTTTAGATCTTGTATGAGCGCCGTCGCTGGTTGATCAATGTCTCTTGCTTGATTAGGTAAATCGCCAGTGACGTTACCATGTTGATCCCAGCCTCTATGAAAAATTTGGCTGAATCTAACGCCACGCTCAGCTAATCTCCTAGCCATTAAGCAGCAATATGCGAAGGTCCCAGGTTTGTGGACATCAGGACCATACATATCCAATATGTAGTCCGGCTCACTGGAAAAATCAGTTAATTCAGGGACAGAAGTTTGCATTCGAAATGCCATTTCATATTGCGAAATTCGAGCATGTATTTCCGGGTCCCCAACCTCTTGGTAATTTTTCCTATTTAGCTGATTCAATGCGGTAAGCATTTCTTTTCGGGTTTGAGGTTTTACACCATCTGGGTTCGACAAAAATAGAACAGGATCACCACTACTTCTGAGCAAAACTCCCTGATGCTGAGAAGGCAAAAAACCAGAACCCCATAGTCGGTTATAAAGAGCTTGAGCTGACTTCCTTCCGGTCCACGTAGCATTCATTACTACAAAGGCCGGTAAATCTTCGTTATCACTACCCAAACCATAACTCAACCAAGAACCTAAACTAGGTTTACCTGGTAGCTGGTCTCCAGTGCAAATATAAGTGATAGCAGGATCATGGTTGATAGCTTCCGTGTGCACCGTCTTTATAATTGCTAAGTCGCTAACCATGGTTGAGTGATACGGTAGGAGTTCACTTACCCAGGCCCCGTCTGTACCATTATCATATTTCTTGAATTTATAGACCGATGGTGCTATTGGAAATCGGCTTTGTCCCGATGTCAACGTAGTTAGACGCTGACCTTGACGAACAGACTCTGGCAACTCCTTGTCGAACCAATCTACCATCTCAGGTTTATAATCAAACAAGTCCAGTTGTGAGGGAGCCCCCGACATAAATAAGTAGATAGCTCGTTTAGCTTTTGGTGGATTGTGAGGCGATTTCAAAATGCTTTTGCTTGGTTCCCCTGCAATTGATTCGGAAATTGACGGACCCATCAAAGTTGACAGGGCGGCTGTACCCAATCCTAAGGCNGATTTACCAAAGAACTGGCGACGAGTTTCGTTATGTAAATAATCTTTTATGGGTAGCATTGGTAAGNCCTCGCTTATTATCCCTTTGTTAAAACCTCATCCAAGTTCAAAATCAGGTTTGCAATCATTGTCCAAGCNGCTAACTCTACGACTTCAATGGAATCGTCCGCTTCGGATTCGCCGATTCTTATTAGTTGCATACCGGCTTCAGAATCTGACTCAAACTGATGTAGATGCTTTTGTAGATTTTCTTCTAAAATGATTAACTCCGACGCATCTGGTGGCCGAGCAGTTGCTAACTCAAAGGCAAANACTAATTTTTCCTGNATTGTTGTTCCACCTTCTTTGATAANACGCTCAGCAAAAGCTCTGGCCGCTTCCACAAACTGTGGGTCATTCATTAACATTAAAGCTTGTAAAGGTGTGTTAGTTCGTTCTCGACGAACAGTACATACCTCACGGGATGGTGCATCCATGACCGCCATTTGAGGTGGAGGTGCCGTCCGTTTCCAAAAAGTATACAAACTACGGCGATGAACCTTTTCTTTACCCGTATCCGATACAAATCGGGCAGTATTAGAATCAGTATAGGCAACAGCATTCCACAAACCGTCTGGTTGTGGTGGTTTCACACTTGGGCCTCCAATTTTTTTGTACAAAAGGCCACTAACAGCTAAAGCTTGATCTCGAATCATTTCAGCATCTAAACGAAATCTTGGGCCACGGGCATAGAAACGATTCTCAGGATCTTTTTCTAGCTTCATAGGAGTTACTTTAGTTTTCTGCTTGTAAGTATCTGAGCTAACAAGCAAACGCATCATTTGCTTGATATCCCAACCGCTTTCAATTAACTCGGTCGCCAACCAGTCAAGTAATTGGGG
This sequence comes from Candidatus Poribacteria bacterium, assembly GCA_002714785.1. Taxonomy (GTDB): domain Bacteria; phylum Poribacteria; class WGA-4E; order WGA-4E; family UBA9662; genus TMED15. Next base: position 13,810 of record PAYP01000002.1, read on the forward strand.
ATGGCTAGGCCTTTCACCCTGACTGCCAAAATCTTCTGCNGTTTTGACAATGCCAGTACCAAATACTTGTTGCCAAAANCGATTGATAGTTACTCTAGCTGTAAGTGGATGGTCTGGGTGAACCAACCATTTTGCTAAACCCATTCGATTTTGGGGACTATTATCGTCCATAGGTGGTAAAAATGCAGGTGTATTGGGCTGTACTCGTTCTCGTCTTTGCGTATAGTCTCCCCGGTGTAAAATATAAGCCCCACGTGGTGTTTCCCTTTCAGCCATAACCAATGTGGTGGCAATAGAATCTTCGACCGTAGACTTATTCATTTCTTGTTGTTTGACCGCTTTACTAATCTCTTTTAGGGTCAAATGGCTGGAGATATTCTGCCGGTAATAGTTTTGTAACTCTTGTCTTTGATCTTCAGAGCGATTAGATTCGGGTAATGACACTAAATCGAACAATTGAGCTGGAATCAGTTCAACCTTTCCGGGTAAGTTGAAATAGAAACCTGAAGCACCACCATAGTTTATGATTTTAAGTAAAATTTTATTTTGGCCCTCTTTTAAGGAGACAACCACCTGATCTTGGTCTGCCGCTACTCCCCGGCTAACATCCTTACTGAATATTTCTAGTTCGTTAGCCCAAACCTTTATCGCATCGTCACTTCCCAGCGAGAAAGTAACCTTCTGGTCTGCAAAAGAATGAATGTTACGGTACAAAAATAGGGCACTCGCATCTGGTATTTGAATCGAATGGATTTTCCCATCAATATACTCTTTTTTCTTTTCCCAAGTAAGTTTTTTATCTCCTACCAAAAATTTCTGATTAATATCTATCTCAGATTCCTCTGGTGGATGAACTTCAACGAAATTTTCTGTTGGGAAAGGACCTACCGTATACCAATTCTCAGGGACGGGTAACTTTTCCATCTCAACATATTTACTCGATTGTGTAACAGCCAAACGTATCCTACCGAAATTGTGCTGAGTGTGCGGGGACTGATGCTTAATCAATAACCTCAGGGTGATACTTCCACTTTTACCAAAGGCTTCACGGGCTAAGAAAATTGCTTGCCGGCTTTCTCGAAGCTTAAATCCTTCTGTAGCCCAACCTGTTTCAGTCTTACCATCAATAGCGTTGACAATCTTAAAATCACCATTGGGCTGTTCATGATCAGCCCATGCTTGACTGAAAACAATCTTTTCCCATTTACCAGGTTGATCAACAGTGGAAAACTCAGCTTCAAATTCGCTTAATACAACATTACCGTTTTCGCTTCTGCCAGCCCCCTTTTGCGGTAACGAATCATCAACTAGTCCCTGTAGTCTAATACTTGTGTAATGACCCGCAGGCAATTTGGCAGAGATTTCGTACACTTCGTGATCTGGATTCACGCCACTAACTAGGACTGAATTGTCATTCAACAATTTAAGCTTGGCACCACTAACCGCAGAATAGGATACTGGCTGCAAGATTATCCATCGGGGTAATTGACTTTCCCAGTTTTTTTGATCGGCATCCACCTCAGGCATTGGTTCTCGCTGTTTCGCTCTCAGTTCACTTAACTTTTGATTAATTTTTTCTAATTCTTCTTTTTGGTCAGTTGTGGCAACTTTGACGACGGGAGGCACAGCTTGCACATTACCATCCATTGCCCGTTCGGTAATATTGTTAAAGTAGGAGTAGAATTGATAAAACTCTTTTTGAGTGATGGGATCAAACTTATGATCGTGACAAGTAGCACAACCCATAGTCAACCCCATCCAAACTGTTGAGGTCGTACTAGCCCGGTCAATAGCGTAACGGACATAATACTCTTCATCGATTGACCCACCTTCGCTAGTGGTAACATTACAACGATTAAAGCCCGTGGCGACCTTTTGCTGTAGTGTAGGGGTAGGTAAAAGGTCGCCAGCCAACTGCTCAATAGTAAACTGGTCAAATGGCATGTTTGTATTGAATGCATTAATGACCCAATCTCTATAAGGCCACATCTGTCGAAAATTATCTAAATGCAACCCGTGAGTGTCACCATAACGAGCAACGTCCAGCCAAAAACGTGCCATATGCTCACCATATTGAGATTTGTCAAGTAGTCGGCCAACCAAGTTCTCATATGATTTTGGGCTTTTATCGGCAAGGAAACGATGAATCTCGCTTGAGGTTGGCGGTAAGCCTGTCAAGTCGAATGTAACTCTTCGAATTAAATCTCTTTTGTCCGCAATTTCAGAGGCAGTTAATCCTTCAGAGTGCAAGCGTTTCTGAATAAAAAAGTCAATTGGATTTCCTTCCCAATCATTTGGTATTATGGGTTTTTGGATCAGGTCTAGAGACCAATGTTCCTTCCACTCTGCACCTTCCTCAATCCAGGATTTCAACATCTCAATTTCCTGTTGAGATAAAGAGCGCTCAGAGTGAACTGGTGGCATCAAATCTTTTTTATCTTTCGCTATCACTCGAAGATATAGTTGACTTTGAAGCGGTTCATACGGCGTGATGATTGATTGCTCCACACGCTGCTCGAAAGCCCCCTCTCTTTGGTCTAGTCTCAAATTAGCTTGGCGCTGTTTTATGTCAGGGCCATGGCAAGCGTAGCACTTATCTGACAAGATTGGCTGAATATCTCGAGTGAAGTCAATTTTTCCGGCTGACACAAGATCTGGAGAAAGAAAATGACCAATCGTGAGTGCAAAAAGCAATGGCCAATACGCGGAGACCGAGAGTCGCTCCAACTTAAGTTTCCTGAAATTCATACTATTACCCACATACCGTTTCTGTTTGTGAAGACATTAATTTCTTAACTTGAATTAGAAAACGTTCTCATTATTGCAAACGCAAAATAGCTTGTCAAGACAAAAGAAAATACTTGTCTATTATCCAAACACCACCTTAATAAAGATAAGATTTCATTGAGTTGGAAGGCTTACTTTTATTGTCTTGCGTATTTTCAGCCATTCTGCTATAATCAGCCACCATGTGGTAGTCATCTGCATTGTATTTGCCGCATGTGGGATGGCATCAAAAACGATATGGGGAAAATGATAGTATGGGGCACCTGAGAATCATATTTGTTACATTGCTTCTGTGTTCTTTTTTCTTACTTGGCTTATCGGCTGACAACCATAAAAAATCGGGTGAGACTCTGAAGGTTGCTTGGGCTGAGTGGGCTCCCGCGGATTACTTACAAGAACTGTCCAAGGATTTTACTACAGAAACTGGGGTTTCAGTTGANATTATCCANATNCCCTGGGTCANCTTTTTAGAAAAAATATTNACCTCCTTCAGTGGGANNAGNGANCTTTACGACATTGTAATCGGNGACAGTCAATGGCTGGGTGTGAATTCTAAAGGCGGNCATTACATAGAACTAACGGAATGGATTAAAAACAATATCAATNTCGAGGAAATCTACGGCCCAGCTATGACAGCATTTGNCGAATACCCCAAGGGAAGTAAAAAGTATTGGGCATTACCAGCGGAAGTAGATGCTAACGGTTATGTTTACCGAAAAGACTTATTTGAGAACCCGGCGGAGCAGAAGTCTTTTCAATCGAAGTACGGCTACGCGCTAGCGCCCCCCAAAACCTATAGTCAACTGCGAGACGTTGCTGAATTTTTTACGCGCCCTGAGCAAAACTTATACGGTATTGCTACTTATTATAGTAAGGGCGGGGATGGAATTACTATGGGTTTTCAACAAGTGATGTGGTCCTTTGGCGGCTCTTACGGAGATCCTGAAACCTATGAGGTTGATGGATACCTGAACAGTGAAGATAGCCTTAAAGCCTTGGAATACTACAAAGATCTTATCCGGTTCTCACCACCGGACGCACCAAATTACTATTGGCAGGAAACTCTAAAAGCTTACACTTCCGGTCAGGTTGCGATGGCTATGGATTATTATGCTTTTTTCCCTGGTGCGGTTGACCCGAAAGAAAACCCAAAATATTACGACAAAAGTGGTTTTTTTATAGCACCTGCTGGACCAAAGGGTCAGTATATCAGTATCGGTGGGCAGGGAATGTCCGTCTCTGCATACTCAAAAAAACAAGATCTCGCTAAACAATACATGAAGTGGTTTATTCAAAAGCCAGTACAAGAGAAGTGGGCTGCGCTAGGTGGATTCACTCCAAATAAGGAGGTCCTCCAGTCAGAAGCATTTCTAAATGCCACTCCTTACAATAAAGCCTTTGCAGCAAGCTTCCCTTACTTGAGAGATTTTTGGGCTGTACCGGAATACGCAGAGTTATTAGACGCGTGTCAGTCTAATTGGAATGCGGTTATTGTCGGGACTAAATCACCTCAGAAGGCTTTGGATGCTATCGTCCGTAAGCACGAGGAAATTTTTGAAGACGCTGGTTACTATGACTAAACTGGGGTGTGTTGCTATAGATACTTATTCCCTGTTTGGTTGTGTGAGTTCACTTTACGGTTAGACATCATGTCAGATTTATAAAGAGTTTGGCTAGGCCAATTAGCCTGTATTATTAAATAAATTAGAAGCGGAAATATAGTTCATCCTGACTTTAAGGTCGAATTTCCCCCGCATGTTATTAAGCTTGAGCCTTTGAAAGAAGGAGTTCTCTCTTGAACGAAGCAGAAGCACGAGAAAACACTGACGAAGAAAACAAAGAAGAGCTTCAGACTGCTGAAGATTCNNCATCTGAAGANTCNNCNTCTGAAGATTCNNCATCTGAAGANTCTGCATCTGAAGANTCNNCATCTGAAGANTCNNCATCTGAAGATTCNACATCTGAAGANTCTACATCTGAAGANTCTACATCTGAAGATTCTGATATCGATGAAGTAGAAGAAGACGGTGTAGTNGCAATTACCCGCACACCAATGCAGGANAAATTGCTAGCTTTTGTTAATAACCCAGTAGTTAGNAGTCTAATGATGATTGCGACAATCTATGCACTGATTGGGNTGGATTTTGTCGCTTGGTTCAAAATGCCGAGTAAGTATGACATGATAATTGATGTCACCTCAGCATTTGCATTGTTCCTATTTTTCGCAGAATTTGGCCTTAAAACCTATGCAGAACAGGGTTATGTATGGAGCTTCTTCTTTTGGCTTGATTTCGTTGCNGCTGTCTCCTTGGTTCCAGATGTACCTTGGATAGTCGATCCGATAAAGAATTACTTTGGTCTGGGTGTAGGTGGATCGGCCCTTAGTTTAGCCAGAGCTGGTCGTGCTGCNCGTGCAGGAGCTAGAGCTGGTCGAATTGCTCGAGTCTTTAAAGTTCTTAACAAGATTGGCCCCTTCATCGACCGATTGAGAGGTAAAGGAAATGATNCTGAANCCTCTGATGATGATGATTTAGAAGGTTTAGAGCCAAGTGCTATTGGCAATGTTTTTTCTGAAAAAATGACACAAAAGGCAATTCTCGGTGTAATGGGTATGCTAATCATGACATCTATGTTCGATTATCAACCTCCAACGCCTTTCCCAGAATTTGCACTTCGATCCTTAGAAGTCAAAAGCGAAGAGCAAAATGACGTCATTGATAGGTATATTGCCAATACAAAAAAGGTCGACAAAGATGGAAAATTGATCAACCCGGCTCTGATTTACCTCGCAGTTTCTGGACTAGATCAGTCTGAAAATTCAGGTCAACAAGATATTGTTGAGAAAACCTGGAAAAAAGACTTAGTGAAGGACATTTACTTTGAAGGAGAGGTAATCGCACTTAATGCTGATGGCGGTGTTTATGTTGAGCTGAATAATCCTANCGACTCAGAGAAATTAATGCGTACAGGAAATGTATTCCACGTAAAGGTTGGTGATACTACCGATACTAAAGCTCGTTTAGTTGTCAAAGCACTCCGATCTTCGGATGCTGACGGTCCCAAAATTAATGGTATTTCTTGTCGGATCGTTGATGCTAAAAGTGTTGCTCACAAACCAAGGGGTCGGGATATAGAACGTGGTGTTACCCAACATAGCGCAGGACAACAGGATATTAAAGCATTGAAGAATTTACCAGAAGGTGGGGATGTCTCAGTTGGAGACCGAATTAGTTATCGAAACTTCGATGTCAAAAATTCTCAAATGCGTGCTAGAGACGTCTTGTTCTATGAAACTCCTAATGGTAGTCGCGCGTGGTTCGATAAGCGTAACATTAATGCAGAAATGGGCTTTAATGGATTCGTTATCATTGTCTTCGTTGTGGTTTTNCTTGGTTTAGGTACTTTTGCTTTCCAGGCAGATGCACAGACTTTGTTTATTACNCCGATAGAACGAATGACTTTCATGGTCAAAACCTTAGCCGAGAATCCCTTGCGAACTGTTGAGACCAGAAGACGAAGAGGATCACACGAAACTGGTGTTATTCAAGATGCTATGGTTAAGATCAGTGGTTTGTTACAACTTGGGTTTGGTGAAGCAGGGGCNAAGATTATTGCTGAAAATTTGGCNCAGGANGGTGAACTGAANCCTATGGTGCCGGGGCAAAAAGTCGACGCGATTTATGGTTTCTGTGACATTCGAAACTTTACTGATGCAACCGAATGCTTACAGGAAGATGTAATGCTATTTGTTAANTCTGTAGCAGGTATATTACATCATGCCGTCGCCGAAAATGGTGGTTCCCCCAATAAAAATATTGGTGACGCATTCCTTCTCGTTTGGAAAGATGGGGAAGATGGATCTAAAAACCCCGCAGATGGAGCATTACGTGCATTCCTTCGTACGATAGAAGAAGTTAAGGCTGACGAGACTTTGAAAGAGCTAGCCCAAAATAGTGAATTGCAGGAACGTTTGCCTGGGTTTGAAACACAACTAGGATTTGGTTTGCATCTTGGTTGGTCAATCGAGGGAGCTATTGGTTCAGATCAAAAAATTGATGCCACTTACTTATCACCTCATGTGAACATCAGTGCTCGTCTTGAGTCAGCGACTAAGCAATACGGTACTCAACTTCTGATGTCAGGCGAGTTTGTTGAAGGGTTATCTCACGAAATGCGACCAAGTTGTCGTAAAATCGATGTGGTTACAGTAAAAGGTAGCGAACAGCCAGTCATTTTATACACAAGCGATCTGGATGAACCTTCAGAATTTACCTTGCTAGAATATTACGACACTTTCGAAATAGCAGTAGACCACTATCTAGCAGGTGAGTGGGATGAAGCCGTCGAAAACCTGACTATCTGCTTGGATGCTTGGCCCTCAGATAATGTTGCCGAATCACTGTTATCTTTCATGGCTGGTCATGACAACATTGCTCCTGACGATTGGCCTGGTTATAGAGTTCTAGATTCTAAGTAGGTCTTTAGCTTGATAGATTCCAAATAAATNTATTTTTGGGGATCTATCAAGCTTGTTCCAGTATTTGTCTTAATGGAGCCTGAAGTCACCGACACTAACACGCCTTCAAATCCTGCAGCCCCGTTTGCTCCAATTCGGAGCGGATTGAGCGACTATCAAATCAAGATAGCATTCATCATGCCTACCATGATANTGCTAATTCTGATGAATATTTTCCCTCTTTTGTGGTCGCTAGCACTGAGTTTTTACAAGTANCGAACAAACCTTCCCAATATTCCACCTAAGTTCGTTGGATTCAAAAATTATATTCGCCTGCTTTCTGACCCAGACGTATGGGAATATTTTCGTACNACAGCATACTTTGTAGTATCTGCTGTTATCACACAATCTCTCGTCGGTTTTAGCATCGCTCTTTTACTCAATCGAGAATTTCGCTATAAGGGTTTTATTACCACATTAATTCTTTTACCGATGATGCTATCCCCCGTCGTCGTTGGTTTATTTTGGAGATTCTTATTTAAATCTGATAATTCAGGCTTAATTAACTACTTTTTGCAACCACTTCTCAGTTTATTCCAATCTCAACCGATTCCTTGGACAACTTCTCCTAAGTTCGCCATGATTTCAGTTGTCATTGTAGACACATGGATGTGGACACCATTTATGATGCTAATCTCATTAGCTGGGTTATCCGCCATCCCGAAGTATCTCTATGAAGCAGCCGATGTTGATCGAGCTTCAAACTGGTTCAAGTTCCGTTGGATTACATTACCATTGGTATCACCATTGCTGATGATAGCAATACTATTTCGTACTATGGATGCGTTTAAAATGTTTGACATTGTTTATGTCTTGACGAGGGAAGGTGGACCTGGTACGGCAACCGAAACTGTGTCTATGAACTTGTACAAACTAGCCTTTCGTAATTTTGACACAGGGAAATCCTGTGCAATGGCCTATATTTTACTAATTTTGATTGTCGCTTTAAGTAACATTTATGTTAAGTACCTTAACCAATTAAAAAAATCGACATAGATTTCATGCTATTAGAAAAAAAGACATATTATTACACGTCTCGATTTTTGATTGTATTTGTGGTTTTTATTTATTTAATTCCGATCTACTGGATTATTTTGACTTCTTTGAAATCGAGTAGTGATATCTCAGCACAGATACCTCAGTTTTTTTTTAGAATAACTTTTGAAAACTATCAGAAATTGGTTGAGTCTCAGTATTTCTCACAGTTGAGAAATAGTATTATTATCGGTTTTACTAGCACTATTTTAGCAGTTGTTATTGGAACTTTGTCTGCTTATGCTTTCTCACGCTTTAAAGTATCTGGTGAAGATGATCTCTTATTTTTCATTTTGAGTACTAGGATGTTGCCACCCATCGTAATTGTTATTCCTGTTTATCTCATGTACACGGTATTGAGATTGAGAGATACGCACTTTGGTCTTATCTTACTATACACCACTTTTAATCTTTCTTTTGCTGTTTGGCTTATGAAAGGTTTTATTGATGAAATACCAACAGAATATGAAGATGCAGCCTTAGTCGATGGCTACACTCGCTTTCAAGCCTTCCGGATGATTGTTTTGCCGCAAGCCGCAACAGGTATTGCAGCCACAGCGGTATTTTGTCTTATTACAGCATGGAACGAGTTTGCTTTTGCTCTTGTTTTGACTGAGGTTGGTGGAAATACTATTACGGCTCCTCCTTCTATAGTCAGTGCGACAGGAAAAACTGGTTATGATTGGGGGAAAGTCGCCGCAGGAACTTTTATATTTCTTGTTCCAATTGCTATTTTCACTTTTTTAGTTCGCAAACACTTATTGAGAGGAGTTACGTTTGGAGCTATAAAGAAGTAGCTTATGGCAAATATTTTTTTAAATTCCTTAACAAAATGTTATGGTGATCATATTGCATTAGATGGTCTTGATTTAGATATTTCTGACCGGGAATTTTTTGTCTTGTTAGGCCATACTGGAGCCGGAAAAACAACGACCCTCCGCTGTATTTCAGGATTAGAGAAATTAGACGGAGGTGAAATATATTTTGGCGAATATCTTGTTAACGATCTTGAGCCTTCGAGCCGTGATGTAGCATTTGTTTTTCAATCACATATTCTATATCCACACTTAACAGCATTTGAAAATATGGCCTTTCCTCTTAGGCCTCGTAATTTGACAGAGAATGAAATTAAAATTCGAGTACGCGAAATCGCTCAAATGTTGCACATCGAAAATTTACTAGATCGAAAGCCAAATCAGTTAAGTGGGGGTGAGACACAGAGAGTAGGTTTAGGACGGGCGATGGTACGTCGGCCACAGCTTTTTTTGATGGATGAACCTATTTCCAATTTGGATGCGAAATTGAGAAGTGAGATGAGAAGTGAAATTAAGTGGAGGCAAAAACAACTNGGTATCACTACACTTTACGTAACACATGANCAAATTGAAGCAATGTCTATGGCNGACCGAGTTGCGATCTTAGACCAAGGTAAAATTAGGCAAGTAGGAACCCCAATGGAAATTTATAATCAACCAGCTAATATTTTTGTGGCAAACTTCATAGGATCACCATCCATGAATTTGATTCCATGTGAACTATCAGCTAATGGTAATACAATTTTTGCTCAATTAATCGGCCGATTAAAAATTTCTATACCTCAAGAATCCATTAGCAGAAATGCAAGTAATCGGGAAGTCTGGCTGGGTATTCACCCTGAAAATTTAGTAGTATATAAAAATGAAACAGTAGGTACTCTCGCTGTAGAAGTCCATAATTTCGAGGAACTGGGNGTCGAAACCATTGTAGANCTGAACCTCGGANTAGATGAACAAGACAAAAATGTGATTTTGAAGGCGCGCATACCGCCCGACCAAACAGTGCAACTCGGTCAGACGGTATGGATGGGAATTGAGGCTTGTTCTATATTTGACAAACGGACAGGTGATGCTATTTGAACCGGTTTACTTTTTTCTTGAATTTTCCACCAAGGCGTGCATTTTTTTCTCTTTCTGCATTTAATTGATTTTCTTTGAGTTTGATCTCCATACAATATTTGGATATCTGNTCNTTCATCTGCATTTCAACAAACGGATCATTAAACCCGAATTCAAACCCAAAGCAGTCATTATCTGGTTTGTCTTGATGAGGGAAAGAGCGTACAATCTGTCCTTCAAAAACAGCGGCGTTGTTGTTGTGGGGTTGCCTTTCTACCGTCGTATAGTCAATACCGTAACCGGGGAATTTTCGATCACTTATGTGGAGCTCAAAAAATGAACCAACGTCAAGACCAGAACCTTTCTTACAACTCAGCAATGCTCCATTTCCGCCGATGTCCACAGTCCGAAAAGTTACCTCGGTCGGTTCACGACCGGGACGTTCATTGGGAATTATTGTTTTCGCTATTACCTCGTGGTTAATTCTCATAAATTTGCGAGCCCGAATGCCAACCTCATCGTTTTCAACTTGTAAAACATGACCTAAGTCACCTTCGAAGAAAGATTTTGAAATTATACGGTTGGAACTTTCGGGCACACTTCCGTCTTGTGATTTGATTTTTGCAGAAGCAGATGTTAGGGCATTTTCGGCAACAGCTTGACTCGTGGCTCCTACTGGCGGTATAACAATCAGAAGCGCCTCTGGATGAACAAAACGAACCTTGGCTGGTAGAGAACCGGAATCAGGAAAACCTTCTATGTTCTTTTCTAAAGTTAGTTCAACTTCGATGTCTCTTTTCACTTCAGAATCATTGATGGCTTCTATAATTTCCGCTTGCGTAGTGGGCAACTCAGCAATATCTTCCGACGGCTTGCGTACTTTAACGAAAGACATAATTGTTCATCTCCTGTTTTTTTTGTAAGATCAAATAAGATAAAGTCTCGTTACAAGACTAATGATAGTTCCGTTCGAAAAGGGTGTCAAGCAAAAAATATTATAGCAAAATCGAAATTTGGGGTAAGATAAAGTATGAAACAGATTGTTATGAATAAGAGGCTTTTTTTCGTCTGGCTTTCCTTCTTTTTTATTATTCAGCCGATTCCATCTCAAGTCTCTATTTTCTTGAAGAATGGAGACAGTATCTCTGGAGAGTGGATCGGAGGAGACAACCAGAAGGTTTATCTAGAAATAGATAACCAACAGGTGTATTTTCAGGTTTCTACAATCGAATCTATTATGTTTAAGCCATCTGAGGTAAATTCTAATGCCAGAAAGTATCTCAAAAACGGTGATTTATTTAACCAACGTGGTTTGACTCAAGAAGCAAAGTCCTTGTATCAGAAATCACTGGAAGAATCCCCAAACTTTTCAAGACCTTACTTTCGATTAGCAGAAATTGCGTATAAAGAAAATAATATTGACTCTGCTCTCAATTATATAAAATTTGCATGCCTAACAGATAATCCTGAATATGATATTGCTCAACTACTCAATGAGTTAGGAAATCAATTTGTTGAGGCCNATTCTCTCATACAAGCAACCACAGCTTACAGTCTAATCCTAAAACATTTTCCAGATTATCCTAGCCACAAAAACTTATCTTATTCAACTGCGTTCTTGTTCGCACAAGATTCATCTCAGGCAGAAAAAGCACTAGAACTTCTCCAGCTAGCAATCGATAAATATCCCAACCATAGTAATTTTGAGCGAGCTTCATACCTAGTTGGTGACCTCCAATGCAAAAGTGGAAAACCAAACTTAGCTGTTTTGACATTAACTGACTTCATACTATCTTATCCTGATAGTCCATGGCTTTCTGAAGCTTATCTCGCTCGCGGCTCCGCCTTTATTGCACTAAACCAAAATCAAAAAGCTATTTATGACTTTAACTACGTTATTGAAAATCCTAAAAATGCACAACTGCGGAGAGAGGCACGTAACCGTCGAGATGGAAGTGCTTGGTCAGTTTATAAAGTATCAGAAGGTCTACCTAGTAATCAAGTTCAAGCTGTTGCCATCGATGATGGTATTGCTTGGGTCGGTACTTCAAAGGGTTTGGCTTATATCGACCTTTCCAGTCAAGCTGAACAAAATAATATAGAGGTAAGTGAAAAAATCAACAATATGTTTGATCGAGGACCAATCAACGTTCGCGCACTCGAAGCTACGGATGAAGGAGTTTGGGTGGGTACAATGAATCATGGCTTGATATACTATGATAAAGAGACTGATACTACGACAAACTATACTGTGTCTGATGGTTTACCTCACAAACTAGTCTACGATATTGAGATGGATGAGTTGAATAACGAGCTATGGGTTGGAACCTTTTCAGGATTAGCTAGATATCGCCGGTCAATTAATACTTGGGTTTCATATAACAGGGAAGAACACGATCTACCCGCTGATGATATTGTTGCTTTGGCTGTTACTCCAGTTACCGTTTGGATTGGAACTTCTCAGTCAGGTTTGGCTTATTATAGCCGTAGTGAAGATATGTGGCGACGATATGGTGTTCTAGATGGGTTGGATCGGATTGTAGGTAAGTCGATTATCAGTTTTGACACAACCGAAGATCGTATTTTTTTCACTTGGTATAATCGACAGCGTCAAAGTAATGGCTATGTAGAGGCTGATTTACGAGGGTTTAATAGCATACCTGAGACAGTGATTAGCGGAACGGCTAGTTCATTAGATAACATCCACATTGTTGCTAGTGATAATTCATTATGGATTGCTACGAATGAGGATATCTATAAGAGGTCTCGATATTCTGGTGAATGGGACCAAATCGCCTACCCTGTCAACCGGACAGGTAAAATTCAAATTAACTGTATTGAGCTAAATAATGATGTTGCTTGGGTCGGTACTACGAATGGATTAGCTCAGCTAAGTACGTTGACACTAACGGATAATCAACCTGATTCTATCAGCGAACAAACGGAAAACGATGAGTTCAATCCTGAAGAAAATGAAGTAAATTCTGTTTTACCCAATTTACCCAATTTGTTACCACAAGGAGTAGAAAATCAAAATGAATGATTATAATATTGGAATTGTCGGATTAGGATGGGTCGCCGGTGCACACATCGAAACATTCAAAAATGTTACCGGAGCAAATGTGACCGCTATCTGCTCACGCAGGGCACATGACCCAAAGGATTTGGAAGCACAATACGGAATTCCATTAAAGGTTTACAATGACTTTGAGCAAATGATAGCTGATCCAGAAATCGATATCATCGATATTTGTACACCACATCCTTTTCATCCTGACCAAGCTGTAGCAGCAGCAGAAGCCGGGAAACACTTAATTATCGAGAAACCGATTAGCATTAGTTATGATGAAGCGAAGCGGATCCAAACCGCAATTCAAGCTCAACAGATTCAAGCTTGCGTTTGTTTTGAATGTCGATTCAGCAAGCATTTTACAATGATTCGTTCCATTATTGACCAAGATTTGCTTGGACATCTACATTACGGAGAAGTTGATTATTACCATGGGATTGGCCCCTGGTACGGCCAATATGACTGGAATATCAAAAAAGATTTCGGAGGATCTAGTTTGTTAACAGCTGGCTGTCACGCACTTGATGCTTTGCTATTTTTTATGGATGGAGCAGTAGAAGAAGTTACCAGTTATCAAACTAAATCCAAGGGGAAATATTTTAAGCCTTACGAATACCAAACGACTAGTGTTACATTGCTTAAGTTTGAAGGAAGCGAAAGGTTAGCCAAAGTTACATCTTGTGTTGATTGTCTTCAGCCATATTATTTTCATGTCCACTTAGTTGGTAGCGACGGAAGCCTACTAGATAACCGAATATATTCCGATAAAATCAGCGGCATGAATAAGGACAAGTGGTCAACTCTAGAAACAGCTCTGATTGATTCTGGCGACGTTAGTGATCATCCCTATGAGCCCCAATTTCAAGCTTTCATCGACAGTTTAAGAAAAGGAGAAAAAATGCCACTAACTGATTTTGACACGGCTTTTACAACACATCAGGTAGTTTTTGCGGCCGACCTATCAGCACAGGAAGGAAGAACTGTCAAATTGTCAGAGTTGAGTTAAACAGAGCTAGAAGAGAATAAATTCTAATATCTAGGAAGTCAGGAGGCCATAGTATAAACAACTGACTTCCTAGATCCGTAGCCGTTAATTGGTTGATTGCAGAACAGCCTGATATCGGCCGCCCAAGCTCACGACAGCATCAACTAATTGTTGACTTGTGACTTCACCTTTGTTTATTGTAACGACAGCGCTATTTGGCATTGCAACGTCGGCTTTAACTACGCCAGCAATTTCAGTGAGTGCAGACCGCACTCTGGTGACACAGCTGGCACCTCATGTCATCCCAGAAACTTTAAGCGAAACAGTTTCTGTTACTATATCATTGTCCGAAGCTGTTTTTGTATTTGTTTGATTGGTTGATTGATCTTTTTTTTCGACGTTTGTTTGTCCAGTTTCCGTCTCAATTTGACTTTGTTTCGAACACCCCAAAGTCAAAATTAGACTTAAACTGATCAGAAAAACGTAAAAGTATTTCTGTCTTAACATACAATATACCTCTAGCAGGAATTTCTGCACAATTGTATAAGTGATTGCTAACTATTGTCAATTCGATTTTAGATTGTCAAAAATGAATTTGATATTATTAAACGGTCGCCTAATCTTTATATTCTACATATTGGTTTTTATATCAATTAAGTCTATTTCAGCATTGGCTAATGACGAATCTAATTTCCAGACTGCGGTAGAAAGATATCGAAAGAGAATCAACCAAGACCCTAAAAATCTAGATTTACACCGAGAAATGGTACTTTATGCGACCAAAACCAATCGAATAAATGTACCATTGTATATTTACAAAAATATTCAGGCTAAACAACCTAATAACCCTCTCTTTTGCTATTTGTTAGCTTATACCTACTTTCATTCTAATCGTAGTATGGAACAAGCGATAGATTTAGCTAAAAAAGCTTTATCTCATCAGAATAATTTCTGGCAAGCCAGCCAATTGTTAGGTGAATGCTATACAAAAAAAGGCAATATAGAATTGGCCGAGGAGATTTTCTTGCAAGCTGTTGAGGCCCAAAAGGACGCTTGGCCTATAAAACTGCAATTAGCCAAATTATACCAAAGTCAACAAGCTTATTTAAAAGCTCTTACTTATTATCGTCAAGTTTCTGCCAAAGAGCCAAAGTCAGCTTCTATACACTTTGAGATTGGCTTAATTCTGCGTCGCTTAAAGCGTTTACCCGAAGCTCAATCAGCTTTTCAAAAGTCTATTCATCACGACAAAAAACATGTTTATGCTTATTATCAAATAGGACAGATTTATGCTCTCCAAAAAGAGCCTAATAAGGCAATAAATCAATACCGGAAAGCTCGCAGGCTTGACCCTAGGCCCAAACCTAAACCACGTTACGAATTAGCAGTTATTTTCCTAAAACAAGAAGATGGGCGTAATGCTATTTCGGCTTTAAGGAGTGGGATATCACTGGATTCAAAATATGCAAATTATACTAATCAATTCCAAAATGTTAGTACTTTGAGTGCAGCTAAGAAACTTTCTGAAATACTGACTAATCTTCCAGTAGAAACAGAAGGTGATTGTTTCCTACACTTTTTTGTTGCCCAGCTACATATCAAGACAGAACAGTTTAAAACTGCTCGTTGGCATTTAGAGCAAGTTATATCATTACAACCGAACCATGCCGAAGCTCATGCTTTACTTGGTCAGATTTACGAACAATCCAATATGCCTGAAGCTATCAACTCCTTTGAGCAAGCTGTTGAGCATGGAAATGAAAAAGTTGAGATTATGCTGAAGCTAGCTCAAAATTATCAGAGACAGAAAAAAAATGATAAATTCGTGGTAGTTGCAGAAAAGATTTTGGAGTTGTCTCAGCAGCCGGAGATTCACTATCAACTTGCTCTTTACTATGAAGAAGAGGCTTTAATTAAAAAAGAATCTCTGGAAGAAGAAGCCATTAAAAAATTAGAAGAAAAAGCTTTATACCATGTTGACCAAGCGGTAAAAATAAATCCCGAATCGGCCAAGTATAATCTGAAATTGGGTTCTTACTATGATCAACGAAAAAAAATAAAAGCTATTCGGTTCTACGAAAAAGCAATTCAACTCGACCCACAAAACCCAGAAGGTTATTATAAACGAGGATTATTCATGTCTAACTACACTTTTGGGGCAGCCAAAGTTTTATTATATGCTCCTGAAGATGTGATGGCAGATTTGAAAAAGTCGATTCAACTTGACCCAAATTCGATTGGTGCTCACCGAGCAATGGGTATTGTCTATGACCGAATGTATGATGTTCCTAATGCCATTAAGTCTTTCAAAAAGGTAATTCAATTAAACCCTCAAGACAGTTATGCCCAAATCTATTTGGCTGAAAAATATGTAAATTCGGGACAAATACAGCTGGCGGTTAGTGCCTTGGAACAAGCAATTAAAGGCAGTCCAGACGATGTTGAAGCATTGAAAGATTACGCTTTTTTATCTTTGAAGTTTAATCAGGAGTTATTATGGAAACCGGCTCAGAAGGCTTTGGAAACAGCTAACAAAATTCGCCCTGACGATGCAGAAATCCTAATGAACTACGGATACACACTTTATCTAGGTGGTGAAATAGAGAAATCAGTCGAACAATATAAAAAATCGATTCAACTAAAACCTGATTGGGATATAACATACTATAATCTAGCTTTAGCCTATGAGCGTCTTAGGAAATACGACCTAGCAAAACAATCCTACCAGAAAGTATCTGAAATTAACCCAAACGGTCCTTTGAACAATAAATCTATCAATCGATTGATCTTACTAGGGGGAAAGTAACAAATTGATAAATTTGTCTAAGCCTATCGGTCGCTTGCATGTTATTACTGACACGACTACCCAAAAACGATTTAGTCATACGCAATTAGCAGAATTGGCAATTTCTGGGGGGGCCGATACAATCCAATTTCGACAAAAAAATACATCAACGCGCGAGCTTATTGAAACTGCCAAGCAATTAAGATCTATCTGTCGCTCGGAAGATGTACCTCTTCTCATCAATGATCGCGCTGATATCGCTATTTCAGTTTCTGCCAATGGAGCTCATTTTGGTCAAGACGATCTACCTATCCACTTTGCTCGAAAAATCTTGACGAATCAGTCAATCATTGGTGCTTCTGCCAGGAGTGAGGATAAAATCTTACAAGCTGTTTCTGAAGGTGCGGATTACATTGGGTTTGGCCCTATTTTCGCTACTCATAGTAAATCCGACGCAGAAGCTCCAAAAGGATTAAAAAATCTGGAGCGTATGACAAAATTAGTTGATTGTCCCATCATTGCAATTGGTGGAATCACTCTAGGTCGCATCTCAGAAGTTCTTATGGCAGGAGCTTATGGTGTGGCGGTCATTTCTGCAGTTTGTCAATCGAGGGACCCTAAGCAAGCTACGATTGAACTGATGGCTGAAATCGAAAAAGGGGTAGGGAAGTGACATTTTACCCAAACCAACCGATTCCCCTTGATATTAACCACCATCGTTACTGTCGTGAGCGAAAATTTCCTCCCTATCGCCATATTCCAGGTTTTACACCACACCCAGTCAAGGACCCTAGAGGGCACAGTTATAAAAAAGAACATAAAAGATCATGTAATACCACCAATTTAGTATTGCCTCCCGAAAAATGGCAAAACAATCAACAGTATTTGTATGGAGTCGATCTTTTCAACTTTTCTTACTGGTGGGAGGCTCATGAGGCTTGGGAGGAAGATTGGTGTAAGTCTAAGGGAAATCACAAGAAATTTCTACAAGGTTTGATTCAAATCTGTGCAGCAATGATAAAACAGCATGTGTGTCAATGGCGAGGCGTAAAAAAATTGTCTGTACGTGGGTGTGCTAGATTATCTGAGGTTGAATCGAATCACCCGTTCTATATGGGAATTAGTTTGGCTAGCTTACTACACCGGCTTGATTTGTTCTTCAGAAACATCATTGATCATGGTCAGTATAATAAACCAATTGATTCCTCTTTGCTCACACCACTGCCTTTAATTCAATTAGTCTTCCCTAAAAATGTCAAACAGCCAACCGACACAAATCATCACTAAGAAAGCCATTCTAGTTGGACTTTTTCTGGTCATTGTTAATGCTTACTGGGTTGGCATTGCCAGTGAACTTTGGTATGCGGTTTACACCTTAGTGTCTCCTTTCTCTAATGCGGTATTCACTTTGGCTTTACTCCTTCTTATCAATGCAGGATTGAGCCGATACGCAGAAAATCTGGCATTTACACCAGCTGAGTTGCTCTTAATATATACAATGGTAACAATGGTTTCTACGATTTCTGGCCATGCCATGATGGCCATTTTGATGGGAGGATTAGCTCATCCTTTTTGGTTCGCCTCACCAGAGAATGAGTGGTCTGAACTATTTCTACATCATATTCCATCTTGGATGACGGTTCGCCAAACAGAGGCTCTGCGCGGTTACTATGAAGGTGGATCCAGCGTTTTCAGATCGGAATCATTTAAGGCATGGTTATTACCAGTTTCTCTATGGTCAGGTTTTATTCTGGTTTTATATTGTTCTTTACTATGTATTGGGTTGATTTTACGTAAACACTGGATGGAGCGAGAAAAACTGAGTTTTCCACTAACCCAACTGCCGCTACAGATGACAACCAACAGAAATTTTTTCAAACTGAAAACACTCTGGATTGGTTTTTCTGTTTCTGCAATTATTAGAGTAACAAATGGGCTCCACGATATTTTTCCTGCTTTACCAAATTTTCCTAGTAATTTTGTACTCGATAGCTTCTTCACCGAGAAGCCATGGAATGCTATTGGTTATAGCTCTATGTCCTTTAATTTAGCGATCGTAGGATTAACATACTTTATGCCTCTNGATTTAGCTTTTTCAACTTGGTTTTTCTTCTGGTTGACTAGAGCCGAACGGATTACTGCTAGTCTCGTTGGTATCAACGTTTCCGACTTACATCTTAACGACCGAGCTACAGGAGGTTGGATTGGAATTGCAGTTATTACTTTGTGGGGAGCGAGACGTCATCTATCCGATATTTTTCGAAACCTTGTTGGCCAATTAGATTCTAATGAATCGGATGAACCAATATCTTTTCCAACTTTAATTACAATGACATTAATTTGTCTTATTCTAGTTTTTTCTTTTTGCTATTTAGCTGGTATGTCAATTTGGACCATCTCAGTTTTTTATCTTATTTTTATAGCTTTTGCGCTTGCTATTGGTAGAGTACGGGCTGAATTAGGACCACCCTATCATGAGGTCATTGGGATTAACCCCAGACAGATGATGGTCGATATTTTTGGTACTCGCCGGCTTGGAGGAAATAATTTAACCATCATCAGCTTCCTGTACGCATTCAACCGTTGTAACCGCTCACACCCGATGCCCAACCAAGTTGAAAGTTTACGCATCGGTGAGCGTGCTAGAATACCTGCCCTACCACTTATTATCGCATTGGTATTCGCGATTGGCTGTGGCGCTTTTGCGACCTTTTGGTCTTACTTAGAATTTATGTACCGTTATGGTCTAGATCGGTGTCATGGAGCAATTGGCCATTTCGGGCGAGAAACGTTCAATCCTCTCCAGAACTGGTTACAACACCCGCGTGAGACCGAGGTTCGCGGGATTACTTTTATGTTCGGTGGTTTGGGGTTCGTTTTTCTTCTACAGTTCTTGCGAAGCCATTTCATCTGGTGGCCACTTCATGCTTCCGGTTACGTCTTGTCCGGAGCTAACTGGGGTGGGCTAATCTACTTCTGGTTTCCCGTGATGGTTAGTTGGCTAATTAAATCTTTGGTTCTAAAGTTTTCAGGCTGGCAAACTCACAAAAGGTTAGAACCACTGTTCTTGGGTTTAGTCTTGGGGGACTACGTACCTAGAAGTATCTTGAGCATATTAAGCTTTGTTCTGAATCTCTATATGCCCTCTTCTGGAGCAGGTCATACTTTGTAATCGAAATTCATGGTCGGCGAATGGAATTGATCAATCCTTTAATTGGTCTGAGTAAACCAATAAATAACGCAGACAAAATACCCAGTATGACCAATAACTGCAGCAATTCTGAACCAAGAGCAAGTAGTCCAATGTAAACGATGAAGGATATGAGGCCAATCAGGCCTATCTTCTTGAACATTTAACCAATTATAGCTTTCATGTACTCTCGTCGCATCCGGCCTATATTGGAAATAGAAATTTCTTTCGGGCAAACAGCTTCACACTCACCATGATTCGAGCAATCACCAAAGCCCTCTGCATCCATTTGCTCAACCATTCGCAGGACGCGAACTTTGCTTTCAGGCTTCCCTTGCGGTAAAAGTGCTAATTGAGCGACCTTTGCGCCGACAAACAAAGAAGCTGATGCGTTTGGACATGAGGCAACACAAGCTCCACAACCGATACAAGCCGCGGCATCCATAGCTTCGTCGGCCACTTCTTTAGCAATCGGCAAAGCATTTCCATCAGGTGCATTTCCAACATTGACAGATACATATCCNCCACTAGCNACAATTCGATCAAAAGCNGATCTATCGACGACGAGATCTTTGACCACAGGAAATGCATTGGCTCGCCACGGTTCAATAGTAATTGAATCTCCATCACTAAATGAGCGCATGTGAAGTTGACAAGTAGCAGTNCCCGTTTTGGGNCCATGAGCAACNCCATTAATGACTAAACTGCACATTCCACAGATNCCTTCCCGACAGTCATTATCGAACTCGATTGGTTCATCTNCCCTACGAATTAAATCTTGGTTTAATTCATCTAGCATCTCCAAAAAAGACATGTCAGGTGAAACACCCTCTACCGTATAATCGACCATATGCCCAGGGACTAAGCGATTATTTTGTCTCCAAATTTTCAGATTTAGTTTCATAATTTACCCATTATTATTTATAGCTTCTTTGGGTCAACTCAACATTTTCGAAAACTAGTGGTTCTTTATGTAGACTCCAATTGATGTCTCCCTGTACCTCAATCCTTTCCCAAGCTGAAGTATAGCTGTAATTCTCATCATCTCGGAGAGCTTCACCTTCGGGTGTTTGACTCTCTTCACGAAAATGACCTCCACAGGATTCGGCACGATCTCTTGCATCGATAGCCATCAGTTCTGCTAGTTCTAAGTAATCAGCAATCCGACCAGCAAACTCTAGATTCTTGTTCATAGTATCTTGGCTTCCTACTACATTGACATTCTGCCAGAACTCATCTCGAATTTGAGAAATGTCTTTCTTAGCAAGCAGCAANCCCTCNGCATTNCGNGACATCCCAACATAATCCCATAGAATTTGACCAATTTGACGGTGGAATTCTTGTGGTGTTTTTTCGCCTTTTACTGACAGTAACCTAGTGAGNTTATCCTTAGCNTCTGACTCAACTTGACGAAAAGCTGGGTGTTCTACTGTAACAGAAGGTAGTTCTGTACCTGCCAAGTAATGTCCCAGGGTATATGGAATAACAAAGTAACCGTCAGCTAACCCTTGCATTAATGCACTAGCCCCAAGTCTGTTCGCCCCATGATCAGAAAAGTTAGCTTCGCCCAGTACGTGTAACCCCGGAATATTACTCATCAGATTATAGTCCACCCACAAACCGCCCATCGTGTAGTGTACTGCGGGNAAAATCCGCATAGGCGACTGATAAGGGTTTTCATCAGTGATACTTTGNTACATATCAAACAAATTTCCGTACTTATCCCGAATTGTTTGCTCTCCCATACGTTCGATAGCATCGGCAAAGTCAAGATAAACAGACAAACCTGTTGAACCAACACCACGGCCATCGTCACAAACTTCTTTTGCATTGCGTGAAGCTACGTCCCGAGGCACTAGATTGCCAAAGGATGGATATTTTCGCTCNAAATAATAGTCGCGCTCATCTTCAGGAATCTGATCAGGTGGCCTCAAGTCTCCAGTTTGTTTAGGAACCCAGACTCGACCGTCATTNCGCAGGCTTTCACTCATCAATGTTAGCTTCGACTGGTGATTACCTGACACNGGAATACATGTGGGGTGAATTTGTGTATAGCAAGGATTGGCAAAGTAGGCCCCTCGCTGATGACATCTCCAAGCGGCGGTTACATTAGAGTTAATGGCATTGGTNGATAGGTAGAAAGCATTACCGTAACCACCTGTACAAAGCAAAACTGCNTCGCCAGCGTAGCTTTCAATTTCTCCNTTAATCAAGTTTCGAACAATAATACCTCGAGCTTTACCANCAATNAGTACGAGGTCTAACATTTCTCTACGGGTNAACAAATCAACTGCACCAAGGTCGACTTGCCGCATCATTGAGCTGTAAGCCCCCAATAAGAGTTGCTGTCCGGTCTGTCCACGAGCGTAAAAGGTCCGAGATACTTGTGCACCACCAAATGACCGATTAGCCAATGTCCCTCCATACTCGCGAGCAAATGGAACACCTTGTGCAACACACTGATCGATGATATTAGAACTGATTTCAGCCAAACGATGCACGTTTGCCTCACGAGACCTATAATCGCCACCCTTTATGGTATCGTAAAAAAGTCTCCATACACTATCGCCATCATTTGGGTAGTTCTTTGTGGCATTAATACCACCTTGAGCAGCAATGCTGTGAGCACGACGAGGTGTGTCTTGAATACAAAATGTTTTGACGTGGTAACCAAGTTCTGCTAGTGTCGCTGCCGCAGAAGCCCCAGCTAGCCCCGTACCTACAACTAGGATGGAAAATTTCCGTTTGTTGGCAGGATTGACTAATTTCATATCAAATTTGTAACGTTCCCATTTAGAGCCTAAATCACCTGCTGGTACTTTTGAATCTAGTATCATTTCGTATCCTCCTTGCTTATCTTATTTCTCAACGGCAATTTTTATAGTTGTTATTATCAGTAGCACAGATAAGACCCTTTATTTAAGCGATTTAGCAAATACAATAAGGGGAACGGCTATAAAGCCAAACGACATGAGCAGAGAAAACAATAATCCTGCTTGATGGATGGCTATTTCAAACTTTGGAAATCGAATACCGAGGGACTGGAAAGCACTCCAAACACCATGTCGCAAGTGCAAGCCTAGCATTAACATGGTCAATGTGTATAGAGCTACCATGTGGAATTTACCAAATTCTTCAACTACAAACTTGTACAGATCCCTGACGGTTTCGCCATGTAAGACGGTCTGGTATCCATCTTCCATACCAGGTCCGTACTTAAAATGCTTGACATGTAACACAACGAAAACTAGCAATAGAAGTCCAGTAAAGGCCATTGATAATGAGGAGAGTGTCTTCTGGCTATTTCCTCCTGCATTACCTTCTTTCTGGTATGAAATAGGGCGTGATCTCAATTTGTTCAGGGCTATTGATACACCAGTTACGATGTGAGTCAAAAAAAATGCGATTAGACCGAACTCCATCAGGTACAAAACTTTTCCGTGGCCAACTGTGTGAAGAAAATGCGCATACTCGTTAAAAGGGTCAGGATTGTCTGTCAAGAGCAGTAAATTTCCCGCTAAGTGGGCGGCCACGAATCCGGATAGGCCCAGCCCGGTTACACCTGTCAACAATTTTTTGCCGACTGACGACCAGAGTAATTTGGCAAGTTGCACCGTTTATTATTCCTTGAGGACCTAGTTAGGCCTAATTACTAGTTATCACTATAAAAAGTAACACATTCATAAAGCCTGATTCAAATATCATTTGTAACGAATGACAATTGACTCACGTCTCGTACTAGTTATGAAAAAGGCCTATAATTGACGATTATGAAGTATTTATAGTAGAATGAGGCAGATGATAGATTACAATCTACCTCGAGGCAAATCCGAGAGATGGACCTAAATACAAAAGTAGCAGTTGTAACCGGTGCGGGGCAAGGAATCGGTCGTGCGATCGCAAAAAGGTTAGCCCAAGCCCAAGCCCAAGTTATATTGCTGGACATTCAGCTTGGGGCTATTGAGTCAGTAGCTGATGAAATCTGTTCTAACGGAGGTTGGGCAAAGCCAATCAAACTTGACGTAACTGATGGAGACCGGATTCGATACANAGTAAAACNGGTNATCTCCGANTTTCAGAGAATCGATATTCTCATCAACAATGCTGGCATTACCGGTCGAACTGCTCCAATGATTCAATTGAACGAACAGGACTGGGATCAAGTGATGGATTTAAATCTCAAATCCGTTTTCTTGTTGTGTAAAGCCGTACTTGGGCCGATGATCGAGCAAAAATATGGTAAAATTGTTAATGTAGCATCGATTGCTGGTAAGGAAGGAAACCCAACTTTACTTCCTTATTCTGTTTCTAAATCTGGTGTGATTTGCTTNACTAAATCACTGGCCAAAGAAGTCACATACCATGGAATNAATGTTAACTGCGTCTCACCGGCTGTCATACAGACACCTATTTTGGANGGNATGGCGGCTTCGACCGTAGACTATATGATTGATAAAATTCCAATGGGGCGAGTTGGTCAACCAGANGAGGTTGCGGCCGTGGTTCATTTTNTGGCTTCTGATGANGCCAGCTTCGTAACAGGCCAGTGCTATGATGTCAGTGGCGGACGTGCGACCTACTAGCCAACTATTACCTACTTCTCAAGCAGGAATGACATGGCTTCAGCTCTTGGTATTAGTATCTGTAACAATTTTTTTTCTTTCAATGTCTNTTCCATTATGGCTTGAACAACGAAGAGTCGCTCAAGCTGATGTGGACGTGGAAGTCATTTCGGAAGCTATCAAGAAATATCATCGNCATACCAACCAATACCCGGAATTTCTTGATGATCTAGTTTCAGACCCAGGAATAGATGGATGGCGATATCCTTACTTAAATGAGATTCCAAAAACACCATGGCGAGGTACATATGTCNTAATACCCAAAATCTACAAAGTTTGTATGGCTGACGATGGGAGAAATGTGTCAGAAAAATATCTTGTTGGCGGAGCTTCGGAAATCAGTCGCGTGTATTTGGAGGGACGGCNGGCAATACGGNATTGGTGGCAAACCGGATCTGTAGATTAGAACTTTATGGTTAGTTCACCATTCCAAGTTCTAGACTTGTTCTTGCTTGCAAAGACCATGTAAGGGTCTCCAGAAGCATCGAAATAGCGCCGTGTCATATTNTGGCTGTTAAATGCAGGGTTAAAATCACTATATTGAACCCAAAGATTGACGTTTCGAAAAATATCCCAATTAGCACCCAGAGAAACTGATTTAGCTATTCCATCGTCTTCATTTCTCTGGCGGTTGATTTCTGGATAAGCCCCTTTGTCTAACTTGTATGTATATGCGTCTTTTCGCTCGGCATATAAATTAAGTTCTTTGTAGTTATACGGATTCGGGTTAGTNATTAATTTCAAACTGGTTACCAATGTATTATCCCANGAGTGGGAGTCNAAATCTGAAGCATCTTCGGCNCTTGTTGGAATATAGTAAAGTGANTCCTGCTCACTGTATGTTGTCACATTTGCTAACATGAAATTAGTTCTTTCGGATAAATCATAATTCCAGAATANGTTAGAACCACCACTGAACTGGCTTGAATCCTGTTTCAAGTCAGGTCTTAGATCCAAGTCTTCGTAGTCTTCAATGTAAGTATTATCNTAGGTGTTAACATTCGTTTTATACAGTGCGTTCATTTGTGATGCTTTGATCGTAAACCCCTGAATNTCATACTTCCGAATAGTCAACTCACTCTGATCTTTCATGTAAACGTGTCCTGTTTTATCTAGGGTCAGGAATGACAAATCATGATGTTCATNGCTCTGCTTGTTAACCTGATAAATTACTCGNCCTCTATAACGTCCTTGGCTATCAAACTTTTGTATTCGGCTTATGATTCTGTGGTAAATAGTGGCTCGGACAGCTGCTGCTTTCAAATCTTCCGCCGACTCCGCTTGATTCTCCATCTCATCTGCGAGCATAGTTGTTTCATACAGCCTAAGGTATTCGGCTTCCTCAAGCAACCGCAGTCGTCGATCTAACATACCTCCACTGGCAATATCATTGAGAGGTAAATCAGGAAAGAGAGAATTACGTCCCAGTAAGTCTCTCTCAGGGTGTAACGGATCGGACAATACATCAGCCAATCCAACTCCAGCTGGAGAAACTAGAGACAACGCACCTCCTGCGGGCAAGCCACCCAAATGTCGCTTAAACTGACTTGCNTCTTTTACTAGTACAGTTCCATCCATCAGAACAGATAGTGTTACCGGTTTGGTAAATTCGCCCTTGCCACGTCCTCGACGATTAATACCNATATTCCGCAAGAAATTCCCNTCAGAATCGAACTTTACTACTCGGTGGTTGAGAGTATCAGCCACCCACACGTTTCCTTCATTATCTACAGCCAGATCGCCAGCGTGCTTATCTAATTCACCATTACCNCTTCCATAGCCGCCAAAGGATACAATTTTTTCACCTGTTACAGAAAATTTATGAATGAAGAAAGTCGGCACCGTTGATTTTCCTTTGTANGGATCNAAAACAAACAGNTGTCCTAGGAGGTCAACGTCAATTCTTAATTCACGTTCGGAACCACTCAGCTTATACGCGAAAGCTGACTTACCTTCGTTGTCTANCATTAGCTTTACAGGNTGAGCAATCAAAGACCAAGGGGTCGAATCTACGTTGGTGATGTATAAGGTCTGTAAGTAAATACCATCAGGAGAAAACTTATGAACACAAGGAACATAACGGTAAATTTTGGGGCTTTCAGTCTCGGCTACGTGGTGAATAGTTGTATCAGCGACAAAAACATTGTTTTCTCTGTCAACCACGATNTCATTCGGGTTGGTTAAAATAACACTACCACCTANAGTCGTATTTGANATTTGGCTTTTATACTCTCCTTCAGTGCTGAGAATATAAATTGTTTTGTGAGTTTTGTCGCTCACATAAATTTGGCCATCGTAACCAAACGCCAAATGTATCTGGTCGCTGAATCGACCACTGGTGTTACCTTTGCCACCAAATTCAGATTCAAACTTAAGATAATTTAGAGCAGATAGATCCTGTGTCATAAACANAAAGATCAAGATTGTTGGCACTAGATACCATCTAAATTTCATTATTCTCACCCAAGATAGTTGACATTCTAGCATTCAGATTTCTAAAAATCAAGGAACCAAAAGTTTAGCTTTTGACATAAAAACGAATGATATGTTATATTTCGCACTGTTTTGTATTTAGAATACTAGATTAGAATCACGTCTCCTGATCTGTTCTGGGGTCTTTCATAGTTTGAGTAATAGGCTTGNNCTGGAAGTCAGTTTCAGATTCGAGGGAGGCGGTCGTCTGTTGGTAATCTCCGGCAGAATAACCCATTTTGAATTGAGGAGTTTTTTTTGAACGTATCAATGAAAGAATTGCTAGAAGCTGGTGTTCACTTTGGTCACCAGATGAGGCGGTGGAACCCAAAAATGGCAAAGTATATCTTTGCTGAACGTAATGGTATTTATATTGTAGATTTGCAGAAGACACTTCGCTTGCTGGGAGTGGCATATGAATTTGTTCGGCAAACTGTCCAAAATGGTGGAAAAGTGTTGTTTGTTGGAACCAAGAAACAATCGCAACAGGCTGTTGAACAAGAGGCTCTCCGTTGCCAAATGTTCTATGTAAATCAACGCTGGCTGGGAGGTACATTGACTAACTATGATACAATTTCCAAGAGTATTGATCGACTGAAGAAGCTGGAAACTGACGATGCTAACGGCATTTTAGACAATTTCGTAAAGAAAGAAGCTATGAAACTTCGTCGGCAGATGCAAAAGCTGAATACCAACCTGTCTGGAATCAAGGAGATGGGGGGATTACCAGATGCCGTAGTTATTACTGATACCAACAAAGAAGAAATTGCTGTTTTGGAAGCAAAAAAGTTAGGTATTCCAATAGTTGCAATCGTAGATACCAACTGCGATCCAGATCTGATTGATTACCCGATTCCAGGGAATGATGATGCGATTCGTTCTAATAATTTGATTTGTCGTGCGTTGGCTGATGCTGTCGTTGA
The DNA here is from genome assembly GCA_002714785.1 of Candidatus Poribacteria bacterium. GTDB lineage: Bacteria > Poribacteria > WGA-4E > WGA-4E > UBA9662 > TMED15. Next base: position 42,069 of record PAYP01000002.1, read on the forward strand.
CGGTAGGGGTATTGCCACAGAAGGTCAAGACCAGCCTGCGCCCCAAGATGCCAATGAAGAATCTAGTGTAATTGAGGCAGAAGAACCAGAAGAAAACCAATCGGAAGAAGAATAAGTACTTTGGTAATATAAGAATTTGAGGTATAAAACTGACGGAGGCATTCCAAAAAAATGAAAATTACGGCAAAAATGGTTGGCGATTTGAGATCTAGGACCGGCGCAGGAATGATGGACTGCAAAAAAGCATTGACAGAGACCAATGGAGACGTTGACCTTGCCATCCAACTCTTACGTGAGAAAGGATTAAAAGCTTCAGAACTAAAAAGTTCTCGCCAAGCTTCGGAAGGCACAATCACTTCTTATATTCACCCTGGTAGTCGTGTTGGGGTCCTTGTTGAAATTAACTGCGAAACAGACTTTGTTGCTAGGACTGATGAATTTCAGGAGTTAGCTAAAAATATTGCTATGCAAATTGCGGCATCAAAACCCACATACCTCGATCGAGAGAGTGTGCCAGCAGATGTCGTCGAGTCTGAGAAATCAATTTTAAAGCAACAAGACGACATTCAAGGGAAACCAGAGCAAATCATTGAAAAAATTGTAGAGGGTCGAATTGACAAATTTTTTGCTGAAGTATGCTTAATCGAACAGTCATACATCAAAGATAATGATAAAACGATTGCGGAAATCGTGAAAGAAGCGGTTGCAAAGTTGGGTGAAAACATTGTTGTTAATAGGTTCTCCCTTTTTGTATTAGGACAAACCTAAATCTGTTCCCCTTTCTATTCATTAGATGTAGAAAAAGTTAATTATTCAAGTACGAGGAGGGGCTGAATGCCAGACATAGTCGTTTTGGAAGCTGAAGAGCGAATGGAAAAATCGGTTTCCTCAATTGTAAAAGAATTTGGAAAGGTTCAGACTGGCCGAGCGTCTGCTTCTCTTCTGGACAATGTAAGTGTTGATTATTATGGAGCAAAAAACCCAATTAATAAAATAGCAACGATAACGACACCTGAGGCACGCTTGATTGTTATTCAACCTTGGGACAAATCGATTATCAAAGACATTGAAAAGGCAATTGCCTCATCCGATTTGGGATTAAACCCAAACAGCGATGGAACTTTGATTCGTATTGGTATTCCAGAGTTGACTACGGAGCGTCGTCAGCAATTGACTAAAGTTGTCGCTAACATTGCTGAGGATGGTCGGGTATCAGTTCGTAACATCCGCCGGGACGCTAATGAAAATCTGAAAAAAATGGAAAAAGATAAGGGTATTTCGGAGGATGACCTTCATGGATACATGGGAGATATCCAAGATTTAACGGATCAACATATCGAACGAATCAACCAGCAACTCCAGAAAAAAGAACAAGAGCTTTTGGAATTTTAGCCAATTTTGGTAAGCGAAGCAGTTGATGTTACTGCGTATCCTAAGTTCTCTGGTTTTAATTCCACTTACCATTCTTATTGTTTGGAAAGGTGGTTCTCTGTGTATGCTGGTAACTGTCTGCTTGGTTGTTATTACGTTGTTGGAAATGTGCCAACTGACGGAATCCATTGGTGCTAAATTCAGTCGATCGTTGACTATTTTTTGTGGTCTGCTACTTTGTTTGCCATCTGCACTTGTGTACCTTCCGAATTTTGAATATCCCAANTGGTTTTCTTCTGAGCTAGTTCTTTTTCTCGTTTTATTACTTAGTTTTTGTTATCAGATACAACAGGGACGATCTGATTTTTTGCCGCCAGCCGCTAATTTTGTTAATGCTGTATATGTAGGATGGGGGTTCGGCTACCATATACTTAGATTACGGCAAGTGGGTGGCCAGAAATCTTTTTTNGGCTTNTGTTTAGTANTTTTCCTCTTAGGCGTGATTTGGGCTGGGGATACCCTAGCTTACCTGATCGGCAAGCTCNTTGGCCGTTACAAGTTACGGCCAGATATTAGTCCAGGAAAAACGATTGAGGGTGCAATAGCAGGTCTAGTAGGTAGCNTTCTGGCTGGTGTTGCTATCTGGTNTTTACTATTGGTTGACCAAGTTCCTATGATGACTTTATCTCTAACATTAATCACATCATTGCTTATTGGTATAACTAGTCAGGTNAGTGATTTAAGCGAATCAATTATTAAGAGAAGTGCGGGTGTTAAAGATTCCGGTCGCCTTATTCCAGGCCATGGTGGGCTTTTGGATAGACTAGANAGTATGATGTTTGCAACCCCTNCTTTTTATTATAGTCTAAAATTATTTAAGCTAATATGAAGCGTATCGTAATACTAGGTTCAACTGGTTCAATTGGTCAAAATGCGATNTCAGTAGTAGCCGCACACCCTGATGAGTTTGAAATTGTAGGACTATCTACAAACCAATCAGTTGAAAAACTAGAAAAGCAAATCCAACAATTTAGACCTCGGGCTGTGGCCGTAGCAAATCCCCATTCAGCAAAACAGTTGNACGAGAGACTGAAAAATACAGTTGATCTAGATATTCTGGTTGGCCAAGATGGGATAGTTGCTTTAGCTGAAATGACAGAAGCTGATCTAATTCTCGAAGGTATGGGTGGAAGTATTGGATTAATACCAACCTTGTCTGCGATCAGGGCTGGAAATGACTTGGCCTTTGTTAACAAAGAAGTTTTGGTAATGGGTGGTTCACTTGTATTGGAAGCAGCTAAGAAGAATAATGTTCAGCTATTACCCGTAGATAGTGANATTAGTGCAGTATTCCAATGTTTGCAAACCNNTTTGAAAAACGATCAAAGACCATGTAAAGAAGAAATTAACCGACTGATCCTTACAGCATCGGGTGGGCCATTTCGTGACACCCCAATTTCAGAGCTATCTCACGTAACTCTAGAGCAAGCTCTAAAACACCCAAATTGGAATATGGGCAAGAAAATCACCATTGATTCAGCAACCATGATGAACAAGGGTTTAGAAGTTATCGAAGCAAAGCTTTTTTTCGATCTTGACTTATCCCAAGTCGAGGTTTTGATCCACGCTGAAAGCATAATTCACTCTATGGTTGAATTCATTGATGGATCGATATTAGCTCAGTTGGGGGTGGCAGACATGAGAGTGCCAATTCAATATGCTCTTACCTATCCAAAACGTTTACCAAACCCAGCACCAAGATTGGATTTTTCCCAGATTCAAGAGTTACACTTTGCCCCACCTGACCTTAGCCGCTTCCCCTGTTTAAAACATGCGTATACTGCGGCTGAAGTCGGGGGAACCTTGCCTGCTGTCCTCAGTATGGCCGATGAGGTAGCTGTAGATGCATTCCTAAAACGCCAAATTGGCTTTCTTGATATCCCACGAGTCTTGGATCAGGTTTTGAATGCTCATGTTGTTATCCATGAACCATCTTTGGATGATATTCTCACGTCAGTTCACTGGGCCGAAATAACTACCAAAGAAAAAATATCACACGTAACATAACCGCTCAGTAGGAGAATTATGAGTTTTCTGGACATAGCCCAATTGATACAAGCTTTGTTGGCCTTCGGGTTGTTGATTTTCGTTCACGAACTTGGCCACTTTATTGCAGCNTTGTACTGTGGTATAACCGTCGAAAAATTCTCGATTGGTTTTGGTCCTCGTTTAATTGGATTTACCAAGAACGATATAGAGTATTGTATTTCTATTATCCCTTTTGGTGGGTATGTGAAGATGGCAGGAGAAGATCCAACTGAAAGAGACGAAGAGGAAGAGCAAACAATTTCAACTGAAGGAAATCCAACAGGAGAATTTCATACTGCTCCTGTTAGGCATCGAATCTTGGTTGCCATTGCAGGTCCACTAGTTAACTTGGCCTTCGGCCTTATCTTATATAGCTTTATGTTCATGGTTTGGGGCGAAGAAACAGTAGGTTCGATGAAATCTACGAGGATTGGACATATCCAAGTTAATAGTGCTGCAGAAGCCGCGGACTTGAAAGTTGGAGACCAAATTGTTTCTGTTGATGGGAAAAAAGTTAGAAATTGGTCTGAATTGACTGAAACTATCATGCTAACCCCACCGAGAAATAAAGTTAAACTGAACCTGATACGAGAAGGTCGAACAGTAACTGCTTCTGCTACTACAAAATCACGGAAAGTTGGATCGAGAACAGTTAGCCAGCTTGGTATTTTGCCTTACCAAACTTTATTTATATCGGGCCCTCCCAAAATTGAAGGGCTACAAGATCAGGATCAAATTATTGCCATCGATGGCCAAGAAATTCATTCTCAGGTGGATTTTAACACGAAATCACAAAAAGGTCCCGTAGACCTTACAATTGAGAGAAATGGGAAATTATTCACAATTAAAAATGTTCTGGTAAATTGGCATTTCCAGATCAGTAGCATCCCAAAAGGAAACATCTCCGACAAATTTGAATCTGGTGATAAAATTCTACGAATCAACGGAAAACCAATTTCTGCAGCCAATTTGAATGAATTGTTTCAAGAGTTGGATGATTTTGCTCGTAATAACAATAGCTCACCAGTAAGTTTTCAATTAGAAAAAAGTGATCAACTAACAACTACTGCAGAGATAAAACCAACAGTTCGAGATAGACGACCTAAAGATAACTCAGAAATAGATTGGCACGGTTTAGGTATTAGGCATACCTATACGAATTTGGTCTGTAGAGAAAATGTAGAAACAATTAACTACAACTTTTTTACTGGATGGAAGCGAGGAGCGGAAGAAAGCTTAGAAGCTATATACCGAACGTTCAATGTAGTCCAAAAATTATTTACACAAAGTAACACTATTGGTTTAGTTAGTGGCCCTGTCGGAATCTTAAGAATTATTACCAAACAGTCTGGTCCCTCCTTAGTTTTTTTGATTGCGTTTATTAGTATTAATTTAGCTATTGTCAACTTGCTGCCTTTAGCAATTACCGATGGTGGCCAAATTTTACTATTTCTTATAGAAGCCATTCGAGGTAAGCCAATAAAACTGAAATATCAAGTTGGTATCCAGACGGTGGCTGTTGTACTTCTAATTTTATTAGCAGTCTATATTACTATAAACGATGTTAGAGACTTATTTAGTAGTTAAACTACACATGTCGTTGAATCAGTGAATATACATCGACAGCTGTCCCAAATCGTTACGACAACAAGAGAATATATCGAAGAACAAGTGCAACTTGGCTTTTTCGATATGGATGAGGAAACCAAGAACACTGAAATCCCACAAGACATTTTCCAGAACAACCACCTAAAGCCTGAGGAATCTCTTTATCTAGACCTTGATCTAGATAATTTGAAAATGGAAGCGCTTGATTGTCATAAATGTCAACTTGATCAATCTAGAATCCACGTGGTTTTTGGGACTGGAAACCAAAAAGCTGATTTGATGTTTGTCGGTGAAGCCCCTGGAGCAGAGGAGGATCGAACAGGTAAACCCTTCGTTGGTCGGGCTGGCCAACTGCTAACCAAAATCATTCAATCGACCGGTTTGACTCGAGATGATGTCTACATAGCTAATGTACTGAAATGTCGTCCTCCCGGCAACCGAAACCCAAAATCTAATGAAATTGAACAATGTGAGCCCTATCTACTTAGGCAAATAGACCTAATTGAACCAAAAGTTATCTGTGCTTTGGGTACTTTTGCAGCACAAATCTTATTAAGAACAGACGAACGGATTTCTAAGCTACGTGGTAATTTTTACAATTACCATGGCACCAAAGTAATGCCAACATATCATCCGGCTTATCTACTGAGGAATCCTGAAAATAAACGCCAAGTTTGGGAAGATATCCAGAAAGTGATGGCAGAATTAAGATTACCAACCCCAAACTGAAATGCAAAGCAGATCCGACCGTAATTCTGAGAAAGCATCTCAATATGCCGAAGTAGCATTCCCAATTCCTATCGACTTTAAGCGTTACAAAATTGATTTGGCATCAACCGAATATCAGTCAACGTACACTTATATCATCCCATCCCACTTATTATCGATAGCCCAAGTTGGTTGTCGTGTAATTGCACCCTTAGGTAAATCTCGGCGTGAGGGTGTGATAATTAAACGTAGTAATCAAACGAAGATAGATATTTCAAAAATTAAACTTAGAAGCCTGATTGACTGCCTTGAAGAAATACCAAGTTTCTCTACAAATATGCTTTATCTAACTCGCTGGGTCGCTGAATACTACCTTAGTTCTTGGGGAGAAGTTCTAGCTGCAGCAGTCCCTGGAGTTATTCGCACAAAACAAAAGCAAATTTACAANTTGATTGCCGACGAAGAAACTATTGCAGAATTTGGCTATCAAGCAAAATTACAACGAAGTATCTTAGATTTATTAAAAGAAGAGAATAACCTCACTCGTACTCAGATCTCTCGACGCTTGCGTAGGCCGGAGTTAACTCTGAGATCGCCTCTGTCTAGATTAGCGCACAATAAACTAATCGAAGTCTCATCGAAATTTCAGCCAAAAACTCAAAGCCAATATAAAAATCTAGTTAGTTTAGTTCATAGTAAAGCTGAAACAAAAATTGCGCTCCAAAAATTAAAGAATGCCCCGAAACAAACCGAAGTCCTAAAACAATTACTTGACTCAGATCAGGAAGATTACCCCAATTCGACCTTGGTTGAACAAACTGGTTGTAGCCTTTCAACACTTAGATCTTTAGAAAAAAAGGGGTTAATCTGTTTTAAGCGAAAAAAAATAACCCGAAACCCGCTAAGTTTGGAGCCAGTAGTCAGAACACAGCCACTTCTACTCAACCAGGAACAGAATCAAGCCGTTTCTTCTATCACTCAGTCAGTTGAAAATGCAGATAATACCACGTTCTTGCTACATGGTATCACTGGTAGTGGAAAAACTGAAGTCTACTTACAAGCTATCGCTAAAGTTTTAGAAAAAGAGAAATCTGCGATCCTATTAGTACCAGAAATTTCATTAACTCCACAGACAGTCTCACATTTTGTAGGTCGGTTCGGTGATTTAGTAGCTGTCTTACATAGCCGTTTATCCAATGGTGAGCGTTACGACCAATGGCAACGGATCCGAAGTGGTATGGCAAAAATTGTGATTGGAGCAAGGTCAGCGATTTTTGCTCCACTAGAAAATTTAGGTTTGATCGTTATTGACGAGGAGCACGAAAGCTCTTATAAACAAGATAGCACCCCTCGTTATCACGCCAGAAATGTAGCCGTCAAAAGGTCTGAAATTGAAAACTGCACATTGGTACTGGGTAGCGCGACTCCAGCGTTAGAAACCTATAAACTCGCCAAGCACAGTAAATATCGATTGCTCACCTTGACAAATCGAGCTACGAAAGTTGGTTTGCCTGATGTTGCAATTATCGATATGAGACAGGAGTTAAAAAGTGGTAACCGGACTATATTCTCACAAGAATTAAAAGCTAGCATTGTAGATCGCTTAAACAAAAAGCAACAAGTAATGCTTTTTTTAAATCGGCGTGGGCACTCGAGTTATGTATTCTGTAGAGAATGTGGCTATATCGAACGTTGTCAGAACTGTGACATTTCGTTGACTTTTCACCTCACCCGAAAGCAGCTAATTTGTCACCATTGTGCCGCAGAGAGAGCTACCGTTGACAAATGTCCATCCTGTGGGAGTATGTATATTCGATATTTTGGCTTGGGTACGGAAAAAGTTGAGCAACAAGTTAAAATAAATTTTCCGCAAGCTCGTGTACAGAGGATGGATATGGACACCACATCAGCTAAAGACGGGCACCAAAAAATCCTACAAACTTTTCGGGAAGGAAAAATTGATATCCTAATTGGCACACAAATGATCGCCAAAGGCCTAGATTTTCCAAACGTGACACTCGTAGGTGTTATCAGTGCAGACACGTCTCTTAATTTGCCTGATTTTCGGTCAGGCGAGAGAACTTTTAATTTGTTAACTCAAGTAGCAGGCCGTTCTGGTCGTGGTTCACTTAGTGGAAATGTAGTCATCCAAACTTATCTACCCGAACACCAAAGCATTCAAGCTGCGCAGACACATGATTACATTCAATTCTACCAAGAAGAAATTGAACAAAGACAACACTTAAAGTATCCTCCATTCAGTCATGCGGCTTCTGTGCTGATGCGTTGTAGAGATGAAAAAGTACTTATTGAAAATGCGCATCAGTTATCCGAAGTGTTTTCTCGTTTTCAGGTCGAAACATTCATTGATGTTCAAATCCGTGGTCCAGCCCCAGCCCCTCTCTCCAAAATTAAAAACCAATATCGTTGGCATTTTTTAATTCTGCATGTGGATCATCATATGTTACTGAGTTTTTTAAAAAAAACCCTAGCGCATTACACTTCATTCCAGCCGAAAGTCATCGATTTAACTATTGATATAGACCCAATTAATACTCTCTAGAACTTGACTCTGATTTCTTCATTTCGGTACAATCTTAAGGTTATCATGTTTACCAACTCTGCAATTTCAGGCTTCTTATAACCAATGGAATCACCTATTTTTTTGGACCATCATTCCACTACGCCAATTGATCCAGATGTTTTCTCAGAAATGATACCGTTCTTGACCCAAAACTTTGGTAATGCTTCTAGTAGTCACATTTTTGGGCAAGAGGCTCGCAGAGCCGTTGAAAAAGCCCGCGTACAAGTAGCTAACTTGATTGGAGCTAATCCAAAAGAAATTATCTTTACTAGTGGGGCTACTGAATCTGACAATTTAGCTATCAAAGGTATTGCTGAAAGCTATCATCGCCGGGGAAATCATATAATCACAACACAAATCGAACATAGTGCGATCTTAGATACCTGTTACTTTCTGGAGAAATTAGGTTTTGAAACGACCTATCTGCCCGTAGATAAATATGGCATGGTTGATCCAGAGCAGGTCGCGTCAGCTATTAAACCAAATACGATCTTAATCAGCATAATACATGCTAGTAACGAAGTTGGAACAATCAACCCTTTAGCTGAAATTGGCCAAATTGCCCGCCAAGCAGGTGTCCTGTTCCATTCGGATGCTGTACAAACTATTGGAAAGATTGATGTCAACGTTGATCATTTAAATATTGACCTGATGTCACTGACAGCTCATAAAGTTTATGGCCCCAAAGGAATTGGTGCACTTTACATTCGACGAAAAAAGCCAAAAACCCGTATCAAGCCTCAAAACTATGGTGGAGGACAAGAAGGAAAAGTTCGTTCTGGCACACTGAATGTATCAGGAATTGTTGGTTTTGGCTATGCCTGCCAAATAGCACAAACCAAGATGCAGAAAGAATCAGAACGATTAATTGGCTTACGGTCTCGTTTGTACGAAGGACTCAAAGAACAGATTGATTTCTTACACTTAAATGGCCACCCACAAAAACGGCTACCTGGCAATCTCAATGTCAGTATTGAATTTATAGACAGTGTAACTCTATTAGAAAAGTTAAAGAATATCGCGTTATCTACAGGTTCAGCATGTTCGTCCAATTCATCAGCACCATCTAAAGTTTTGACAGCTATGGGAATTGACGATAATCTCGCACGTAATCCCATACGATTTGGTTTGGGACGAAGTAATACCACAAATGAAATAGATTTTGTTGTTGCGCGAATGGTAGAAGAAGTGAAAAATATGAGAGAATCCTCTCCTCTTTACAAATTGATGGGTTCAGAAGTTGAATCATCTCCCCCAAATCGAATGAAAATGGTTAATTAAATAATGCTGAAACAATTTCTGTTTGTAATATCTACTTCATTATTCTTATTTTTAGCTTTGATTATGGTGGGTTGTGATGAAGGAGATACGGAGGACCAAGATAGCTTGGTTGGGTCAGGTATTAACAAATCAAAATCCACATGGTCTTTGATCCAAGAGAACATTCTTCAGTCAAATTGTGTTGACTGTCATGTAGCAGGGAGTTCAGTTGCTCAGCAGACTGGATTAATTTTAACGGCAGATAAGGCCTACAAAGAATTAGTAGACAAGCCACCTAAAAATCCAGCTGCACTAGCTGACGGGTTAATGAGAATCGGAAGGAAAGGATATGAAAGCTTAGCTAAGAGTTTCTTCTGGGAAAAAATTAATGCTCCTAACGAGGATCATTTCTATAATGATCACCCTGAGTATGGTGGAATGATGCCCCCGCGCCCCACTGAGCCACTAACATATGGTCAGCTAGAATTTGTTCGTCAATGGATTATCCAGGGGGCTCCAGAAGATGGAGTTGTCGCCGACGAAAAACTGTTAGATAAAACAGATCGTTACACCCCAAAAGTGTTCACATCACTTTCGAAACCTTCTAATGGAGTCCAACTTCACTTAGAGCCATTCGAAGTCTTACCTAATTATGAGCGTGAGTTTTACCAGTTCCATGAACTAAACAACCCAGAACCCATTTATATCAACAGGATTGAGATTGCGATGCGACCTGGCAGCCACCACTTTATACTATACACTTTTGGAGACCGAACCCCTGAAATATTTAAGCCTATTCCGAATTTAGACCGAGATCTAAGAGATGAGAGCGGCAACTACATTCTGCAAAATTTACTCCCAATGCGTTATCATCAATTTTTTACAGGAACACAGTGGCCTAAAATGGACTACCAATTACCAGAAGGTGTTGCTTTAGAACTGCCCGCTAATAGTGGCTTAGACTTAAATAGCCATTATGTTAACAGGACAGCGAATTCTCTGCGCGGCGAAGTCTTTGTCAACTTACATTATCAAGATAAGAAGTCGGTAAAACATATTGCCAAAATCATTAGCTTTAATCGTACGGACATTGAGTTGCCAGCCGGTCAAATCACCACGTTAACCAAGGACTTTTATTTTCGAGAGGCCGCGAATGTCTTCCAACTTTTTTCGCATGCGCACGAATTAATGACCGAGTTTCGCGTACAGGCAATTGGGGGGCCAAGAAATGGAAAAGAAGTTTATTTTACTGATGACTGGGAGCATCCTCCCATTATGTCATATAATCCACCCATGAAGTTTGGTGTAGGCGAAGGGCTGCGTCTAATTGTCACTTATAACAATATTCATAACCGAGAAGTAAACTTTGGTTTTTTGAGTACTGATGAAATGATGATTCTATTCGGTCTATATTATGAAGACTAATAATGATTTTTTAAGTCATCAAGAATTCAATTTCTACAAACAAAACTGGATAGGAGTGAAATGAAGTTATTTGGAAAAGATAATCAAGAATCAGGTAACAAAGTAGGAACCCCAGAGAAGAAAAATCCTTCTAAGCAGCACCCTGAGCTAAAAATAATCAGTGGGAACCAAATCTCCCAATCCCCCTCACCTTCGCAGAAAGAAGTTAAACCCGAACCCGAAACAACGCTCCTACCCAACGTCAATCATGCAATTGCGATATCGAGTGGGAAAGGTGGAGTTGGGAAATCCACTGTGGCCGCAAACTTGTCTTTGGCTATGGCAGGAAAAGGCTTTAAGGTTGGACTGATGGATGCGGATGTTTATGGTCCTAGCATTCCAACGATGATGGGGGTAAAACAACAACCCAAAATAACAAAAGAAAGAAAACTAATACCTATTGACCAGCACGGTATCTCATTGATGTCAATAGGTTTCATGGTAGAAGATGAACAAGCGATGATCTGGCGTGGACCGATGTTACATAGTGCGATGCGTCAGTTTTTGGGCGACGTTATCTGGGGAGATCTTGATTATCTATTTATTGATATGCCACCAGGTACTGGCGATGTTCAACTTTCTTTATCCCAGATTACAAGTTTAAGAGGTACTGTCGTTGTAACAACGCCTCAAGAAGTAGCACTTTCTGATGTTAAGCGTTCAATTTCCATGTGTAATCGAATGGAAACACCATTATTGGGAATCGTAGAAAACATGAGTTATTACATCGACGATAGCGGTAAAAAGATAGAGATATTTGGTAATGGTGGTGGTGAAAAAATTAGTCAGAAACTTGGTACGAATTTACTAGGCCAAATTCCGATTGATCCTCAGATTTGCCAATGTGGGGATTTGGGAACACCTATCGTTATTGGGTATCCAGATTCACCACAATCTTTGGTTTTTCAAAAGATTGCAGACGGTCTCGTGAACCAAATTGACCAATTAGATCCCCAAGATGAACTAGTTATCGAATGAAGAAGCTCATTTTTTCCAACCTCCAGTTCGATATATAGACCATCTTAGATTAAAATTTCGACTCACAAGTGTTTGTCAATAAGCAGGTTAACCGTCTAGAAAGCCGATACGGAATTCCTGACAAGGACTGTTCTGAATGGGAGATGACAAAGAAGGAGTTCAATCTCGTCAAAGCTAGTATGCTGTCTGGACGNCANCACGATGTCACCTTGCTCATTTTTCAGCGTCCNTTTTTAAATCTTCGNGAAATTAGTATTGATAGTCCNATCGCCGTAATTCGAAAACCATATTACCAACCTGATGTCTATCGGCCACCGAGCGGTGGCATCAGCCCTAGTGAGAATTTTGAATTCGGTGTNAAGAGAGAAGCACAAGAAGAAACGGGTTTAATGGTAAATATTCACCGTTACCTACTAAGATCCAATGTACGNTTTACTTACTGTTACCAAACAGTCGATTGGCAGACACATGTTTTTGTAGCCTCAACTTTGGATCNGCTTTTACACCCNACTGACATCAAAGAAATTGCTAATGCTCGGTGGGTAACTTGGGGAAAGTTGGGAACAGGCCTTTTGAAAAAGTTGAAAAAAGCACCAAGCATAGGCTTAAGGTACAGAGGTCATTTGCAAGAAAAGATAATCGAATATTGCACCAAGTGAGATCGAANTTTTTGATCTAGATCGCCTGACTTTAATCATCAACTAAANGAGGTCTAACACAAGNNNCTAAGGACTATCCGCTTTCTGAATAACTCTGACAAATAAAAAGGCGGAGGAACATTTTAGAATTAGCAAGAATTGACACTTTATCCTCCAAAGGTAAAGTGCCATAGATATTTTTTAGTCGTCCTGTAAACAAATCCCACTCGTTGTTTATTTGGTATTCAGTATTCTATTGTCTGGCGTAGTATACTTTGCTGGCCATGGTTGTTTATGAGGCGATAGATAGCAGTGTAAGTGCCAGGTCGAGTTATTAACTCATCAAGATTGATGTTGGGCTTAAAGGAAAGAGTTTCACTTCCGTCATTGGGAACTTCTATTTTTTGTGATGCTTTTTGTAAAGGGATTTTTTCTCCTGAGGGATTGAGCAGTTTGCTGTGGACTTCTATCCATTCAGGTCTTGGCTTAGTCTGTACATACATTATAATATTCTCGCCAATTACGCCTAACTTTGATAATGTTTTGCTTGTCGAATCGATGTCTTCCATGTACCCTCGNCCCGGAATTGGGTACCAATTCCCACCTGTTGCTATAGCTAGTTGTTTGACTGGNAGGTAATCAATTCCAATACTTTCAACTCGTACCCGTTTTTNTTGTAATTTAGTGATAACNTGGTCCAGAGCATACGGGGACTGGCCATCATAGTCCNAATCATGAAATGTACCATCGGAGATAAAAACGAANATTGGCTGACTATTNCGGCGAAACTTGGTTTGTTCCAANGCTACCATTATGGCATCCAATCCTGATTCAGCTAAATCACCACCACCAACTATCTGGATTTTTTGCATCCACTTATTNAATTTACGGAATCTTTTCGTCAGACCATTATAGTTGATGTACTGACGGTCAGAAAANGANACNAGACCAACGGCAATGTCTCTTTTCGCTAAGTGAAATTGGTCTAGAAATCTTCCCATATAAGCTCGGATAGCTCTAATATTATCTGTCATACTAGCGGTTTTATCTAAAATGAAAACCANATCAATTTTTTTGGATNCTTCATCAGTGATCAAATTGAGAGCCAAACTTCTCATTAGTGAAGGGTAGTCNCTCGCAGGCGAACTACCAATAGTAGAAATACTGGTAGACTGACCGCCACCGACTAGATTATCATTGATTAGACGCCCTTTTTGACTAGTATCTAAACCGATTTCAACTGAAACTTGAGGAGAATCTGATCGTAATTCCCTTGTTTTAATTTCTGATATGAGTGGTTGATGATTACTAGTATTATTAAATTGTCCCAAATCTTTTTCGAAGGTGCCTAAAGTCCCATGAATAATTTTTCTCTGTTGTCTTTTTTGAGTTGTCTGTATCGTAAAGGTACCACTAGACGTAGACCAAAAATTGTCAGGTTGAATTCCGGGGCTGTCTATTCTGATTGAGCCATCAACAATTTGGTTNATCAACNTTTGNTCGGTTAGGAGATGACCTCTTTTTTTTGGTTCCGGGGATAAATCAAGAGACGAATCAGTAANAAATGCTGGCTTTGGACGCTGAATAGATTTACCAGCTGATTCTATTAATTTTGGTTTTAATACCGGTTTGTTNATCTCCTCTAATTTTAACTCAGTTTTGATTAGTGTCTGATCGTTAGTATTAGGGAAGGAATCGANTGGCCTAATATATACGGTTTCCTGAGCAATTAAACCAACAAACTTACGCCGGCCTTCCAAATTTATACGAGAAACCAAAGGTAGCAAAATTAAATGTAGGAGGATCGAGGTAGTGTAAGCCCAGTAACGTATTTTTCGATTTTTATTTACTGAAGCCGATTTCATTTGAAACTTAATTGATGTTGCTAACTTGTTTTAGTTTAAACCAAACAGGCCTAATCCAACGAATACGATTCAATTTTCAAAAAAACTTAGATCGTAACATTCAAGCACCTCTGGAACGATCAACCGTTGTTAAAAATTTGATTTGGCTTTTTGATTCATTGTTACAGGAATAAATTCCTGTAACAATTTTCCAGTTTTGACATCAAAAGTTCTCAACCACCCATCGAACCCACCAGCCGATATCTGTTTTTTTTCTGGGTTGAAGCTTAAGGCGAAGACTGCCGTTGAGTCAGCATTGATTACCTGTAGTCGACTACCAGTTTCTGTTTCGTATATATAAACTTCTCCGTTGTCGTTCCCCGTAGCGAATCGATTACCATTCGGACTAAAAGCAACTACATTAACCACAGCCGGCTGGCGATCAAAAGCACGAATTAAGTTGAAATCTGTATTACCTACGTCTCGACGAATAGTACGAAATATTTGATACAACCGAGGTATGCCATCCTCACCTACCGCTAAAATTTGGTCTTTGTTAGGGTGCCGAGCCAAACTATAAATTTCTCCATATCCCTTATTACTAGCATTGATATCGTCTATAAATGATCCGCTTTCAACCTCTATCAATTTTAAGGCCCGATCTCTTCCTGTAGTCACTAAGTGAGTTCCGTCAACTGAGAATACTGTTCCTAAAACCCAATTACTATGATTGTCAAATTTTAGCTTTTCGCTTAAATCGCTAATTTGAAGTAAGCGAGCAGTATTATCTGCCCCTCCATACGCAATTAGCTGACCATCAGATGAAATAGAAACCCCATAAAGAGTATCATTTGTATTTTGAGTAGATTGAGTCAGTTGATATGTATCGGTATTCCACACCTGTAGTTCNCCTGAAACAGCAGGGATACCACCCGAAACAACCAAGNTTTTACCATCTGGAGTATAGGCAATTGACTCTATTCGATCAGATTTTCCGANCAGCCTAGCAATGAGTCCGGTTCCGTCTGCTTGATGAACTAATACTTCGCCATAACCTGAGATTGCTAATTTCTGACCGTCTGGAGAAAATGCCAATGCAGAAATGACCGGTGGCTTTTGGTAGTTGGGTACTTCCGTTAAGGCTTGAATTGACTTGACGATCGTATCGTCGATAGCCCCTTCCAGAATCCATTGACGAATTAAACTAACTTCATCCTCAGTCAACGGATCCGCATTGATGGGCATCTCCGGAGGATCACCAACGATGAAGTCAAAAATGATACTATGGTCAGGGCTNCCGCTNACAAAAAGAGGGCCTGTAGTTCCCCCCTTTTCAAAACTAGTATAACTAGTCAGGCTTAAATCACCCGCTGGATCTTTTGGATTATGACAACCTTGGCAAGTGCGCTGTAATATAGGTTGAACTTGCTTCTGATAACTAACTCCTGCTATGGAGTGATTCACTCCANAAAAAAGCAAGTAAACGACAAGAAAGTAGAACTTCGTCACACTTAATCACCTCAAACTTTATTCTGNTTGACAGCCTGTAGCAGCTTAACTCAGCTTTAAGTTGTTGTCAAACAAAAGGAATTCTTCATTCGCGGCGATTATTCAGAAAATCAATTTGCAAGTTGGAAAGTGTGAATAGTAGTACAGGTAGGAAATGGTTGTTGTAGTATTGCCCGAGAGAGATGGATTTCATTAACCTGAACTGTACCTAGTTCAACATCCCTGAACTGACGTATTCTATGTTGTAATTGACTGATACTTTTTTGAGATTNTATGCTAGCTAAGCTGAGGTGAGGTAGCCACTCTTCACCCTCCAGAGGATATATAGGNATATCAGTTGCGTCTTGGTGGAATCTGCCTTGTAAGCGTGCTATCGCCCCATTATCGTTCACTTCACAGACTACAAAACTACCTAAACCATTAAGTCGTTTCAGANAAATTTCGAAGGATGGTACTTCCCTTATAACACTCTCAGCCTGTTCAATAATTAGATCAAGTGTATCCGCTTCTATATCGTAATCTTTTTCTTTTCTATCAGTAAAAAATCCCAGCCACTTTACTGTTACATGATAGTATTCCTCAGGCATTAGANAAATGCCATCTAACCCTTGCAGTTTAGCTGATATTTCTCGGATTTTATGAATGATTTCGGTTTGGGAAATCGGGATACTCAAGGTCAAGCTAGTCTTTCGATCATCAAAACCAGCTACTCTCTCAGGATCATATGCCAGCGGCCTAAATCCATTCTGGAAGTGCTGCCAAACTTGCCCAAACCTGTCTGCATGAACATTAGAATTTTTCATTCGCTATTAAAAATCATCTTTAACAAAAGTTGAAATAGTACTCATTGCTAAATTCCGCACAAATGTATCACAACAAAAGTAAAGATTCAACAAAAGCTTACAGTTTATTCGTTATTTTTTGTAAATTCCAAGNAGCAAAGATTTTCACTAAACTGACAGCAATACCCGACTATCGGTTANTTTCATAAACTAAAAATCCCGAATAGTAATAGCCGCAGCATGACCATCTAAGCTTTCGGTCTTTGCTAGCTTGATAATCGGTTGGCTAACTCTTTCCAANGCTGATTGTGTGTACTGAATCAAACTGGTTTTTTTAACAAAATCATCTACGCTCAGTGGTGATGCNAATCTTGCAGTACCACCTGTTGGTAAGACATGGTTAGGACCAGCCATATAATCACCCACAGATTCAGGCGTGTATTCTCCTATCATTATTGCTCCTGCATTTCGAATCTGACCTAAAATGCTATATGGTTCTCTAACAATTAATCCCAAGTGTTCCGGAGCAATTCGATTGGCCAAATCTATGGCTTGTTCTATAGTATCAACTAATAAACCGAATCCATAATTGGCAAAGGATCCAGTAATTTCGTTCTTTCTAGGTAGAGAGGTTATTTGAATTTGGATTTGATTCTTGACTGATTCAGCCAGGGTACCACAAGTCGTTACCAATATAGCCGAAGAATCGGTTCCGTGTTCAGCTTGACAAATCATATCTGCTGCTACATATGCTGGATTAGCTTGATCATCAGCAATCACCAAAACTTCGCTTGGGCCAGCAATTTTATCAATGTCAACTAAGCCCATAACTTGACGTTTGGCTTCTTGAACATAAGGATTACCAGGGCCTACAATCTTATCTACAGCTCGTATACTCTCAGTTCCATGGGCCATTGCGCCAACTGCCGGGGCTCCACCACATTTGTACACCTCATTGATTTCACATATACTCGCGGCTACCAACATGTGCGGATCTATTGTTCCGTNAGGTTTAGGGCCTAAGAAAACTACAATCTCTTCCACACCAGCCACCTTGGCCGGCAAAACATTCATCAAGAGAGACGACACTAAAAGTTGACTAACTGACGGAACACAAACACCTACTCTTTTAAGTGGACGAATCAAATGCCCTAAAATAACACCTGAATCTTCTGTTGTGAACCAAGATTGCNGAATTTGACGCTGGTGAAACCGTTGAATATTTTTCTTTGCTTCATTAATAGCCGATACAAAATCACTATCTACCATCCCGTTGGCCTCGGTAAATTCGTCCTTTGTTACTCTCAAATTCTCTGTATCAACTTGATCCGAATCGTATTTTCCAATGTATTTGACGACAGCTTTGTTACCATCTANTTTTACNTCTTGCAAAATTTCACTAACGNTTTTCGAAATTTGCGAATTTTCAAATTGGCCCCTACGATCGATTTTATCCATAAAATCGTTAGCTTCTGGTGATGAAAAATGAGCAATACGAATCATGTGTTAAGCCTCCTTATATCAGCTCCAACAGCTGAAAGTTTTGCCTCGACTTTTTCGTACCCACGGTCAATATGGTAAACCCTTGAAACTAACGTTTGACCTTGAGCTGCTAGNCCACCTAGAACTAAAACAATACCNGCGCGTAAATCAGACGCCATGACAGGAGCACCGCTCAACTGNCCTACACCATGAATGACAGCCATNTTACCATCAACTCGAATGTTGGCCCCCAATCGATTCAGTTCGGCTACATGCATAAACCGATCCTGATGGATAGTTTCGGTAATAACACTAACACCAGATACTAAACTGAGTAATCCCATGATTTGTGCTTGCATATCAGTTGGAAATCCGGGATACACATCAGTACGAACATCGGTAGGATTTAGTTGACGATCTACCCAAATTCTTACTCCATCGTTCTGCCAAGACATTTTGACTCCAATCTGAACTAATTTTTCGGTAACAGCCTGAACCTGTNCCNTGTTAGCACCTTTGAGAAANAGATCNCCCTTNGTCATNGCTGCGGCNACCATAAATGTACCNGTCTCGATATCNTCAGACNAAACTGAATGNNGAGTTCCANTCAANGAATTAACACCATGAATTTTNAGTTCAGTTGTNCCAANNCCTTCAATANTAGCACCCATTTTTATGAGNAAANGAGCNAAATCNGTGATATGNGGTTCNCAAGCAGCTGGGCGTATGGTAGTTGTACCTTGTCCAAGTGTCGCTGCCATCATCACGTTNGCTGTAGCCCCAACACTTGCTCCAAAAANCCCCTTAAGGTAGACGTCCGTCCCTTGCAAANTATCAGCATGTGCATCGATATACCCACCAAGCACCTCAATTTTAGCACCTAAGCGTTTCAGTCCTTCCAAGTGTAAATCTATTGGCCTAGGCCCAATAGCACAACCTCCAGGGAAAGAAACTTTTGCTCGACCCATTCTTGCCAACAAGGGGCCGAGAACATATATGGAAGCCCGCATCTTTCTAACCAGATCATAAGGAGCTTCATAAGATGTCTGGTCAATGGGTTCGATTGTTAATTGATTATTATCTAAATNGGTCTTTGCTCCTAATTTTTCCAATAATGAACAGAGCATTTTTACATCAGTTAGGTGGGGGACGTTAGTAATGATACTTTTTGATTGGCCTAAAATACCTGCGGCCACGATTATTGGTAAGGCGGCGTTTTTGGATCCACTAATGTCAATTATTCCTTTTAGTTTCTTCCCACCGTTAATGAGAAGTTTATCCATAAAGGGCTCCGTTTTGTTTTATTTATTCGTATTGGAT
Organism: Candidatus Poribacteria bacterium; assembly: GCA_002714785.1. GTDB lineage: Bacteria > Poribacteria > WGA-4E > WGA-4E > UBA9662 > TMED15. Next base: position 61,705 of record PAYP01000002.1, read on the forward strand.
ATTAGAGTAGGTCTATAACTCTCACGTAGCTTGTTTGAAGACAAGCTACACTCAGGATCATAGGTTATCACATACAATTTGTTTTTTTCAAAATGCTCTTGACAGACAACNCCAAATGTGCAAGAATATGGCGGTTTTATTAAAGCTAGGTTAACGGAGACAGTTCTAGGCCGATTCGTCTAGTAACGTAGGTGGCACTCTAGCNCCTATAGATAATGTTAGTAAATTTACGACCTGACTTTCCGAGCTCAGGCGGCTTTTCTGTTTTTATGCAACTTGGCTTGCTCCTTACGACTCCCACTACTTGCCATTTGATTTCAAGTGTNTTTTTTCGGTTAGGCGTTTATTGTGTCTGTTCTTCAGCAGCATGACTGTGTCGTTTTTTCGATTTTTGCATNTTCGCATATTAAAATATAATAACTAAATAGCTCAGTGGTTTTCGTTCATAAAGCAATACCCTAAATAATCATTAATTGATGATATAGACAAGGTTCTAGTGAATTATGTATAGAATTAGGAAAGGATTAGACTTGCCAATTGAAGGGAGTCCTAGTTCGGAACTTGATGAAACAAAATCGGTTGGCGAAGTAGCTATCCTTGGCTCAGACTATGTCAATATGAGGCCGACGATGTTGGTCAAAATTGGAGATCAGGTCAAAATAGGACAGCCGATTTTTGAGTGTAAGCGACAGCTTGGTGTCATTTACACCGCTCCAGCCGCAGGTGAAATTATTNGTTTGAATCGAGGACAACGACGTGTTTTTCAAAGTGTCGCNATAAGACCTGATGATCGGGAAGAGCAGATCGAATTCACACATTATCAGTCTACCAGCCCAGAGAACGCTAATGAAAATAATGTTAGAAACTTGTTACTAGAATCGGGTCTGTGGTCTTCCTTCCGTACAAGGCCATACTCTAAAAACCCGTCCTCAGATGAGAAACCGAATTCAATTTTCGTAAATTCNATGGACACCAATCCATTAGCATTAGACCCAATGGTGGTCATCAGTCAATATGCTGGAGATTTTGCTAANGGGCTGCAAGTCATATCGAAGCTGACAGACGGTACAACTTTTGTTTGTCATCAGGAAGGCAAAAAATTGCCTACAGTTTCAGGAAATATTCAGCTGAACAGTTTTTCGGGNCCACACCCATCGGGAAATGCTGGTACCCACATTCACTTCCTTGATCCTGTAAGCGCCAATAAAACCGTTTGGACTATCAATTACCAAGACGTTATTGCTATCGGGAAACTGTTTACGACCGGACGATTGTGGGTAGAACGAATAATTTCCATGGCTGGGCCACAGATTAANTCCCCTCGTCTAATAAAAACNCGACTAGGAGCGTCAATCAATGATCTCGTNTCTGGAGAACTATTGAACGAGGANAATGTGAGGGTTATATCTGGCTCGGTTTTGAGTGGATTTGAAGCTAAAGGCCCATTTGCGTACCTCGGTCGTTACCANAACCAAATATCGGCCCTAGAAGAAGGGCACCGAAGGGAATTTTTGGGATGGGCAGGCGCTGGTGGAAATAAATTTTCGATTAAACCGAGCTTTGTTTCCAGCCTGTCCCCGTCAAAGAAGTTCAGTTTTACAACATCGACAGAGGGAAGCTTTAGAGCTATGATTCCTACTGGAAATTACGAAAAGGTGATGCCTCTTGATATTCTNCCCACTCAACTTCTACGAGCTTTGATCACAAAACAAACTGATCTNGCTCAACAGTTAGGGTGTTTAGAACTGGAGGAAGAAGACTTGGCTTTGTGTACTTTTGTGGATCACGGTAAGGTTGATTATGGCCCCATTCTTAGAGAAAATTTAANCCAAATTGATGAGGAAGGATAATGAAATTTTTAAGAAATATCCTTGATGANCTACACCCTCAGTTTACGGATGGTGGGAAGTATGAAAAACTCTATCCTCTTTACGAAGCCTTAGACACCTTCGCTTTTACACCTGGGGAAGTATCAACCGGAAGTACTCATGTCCGAGATAGTATGGATATGAAGCGACTAATGGTAACTGTCGTTATCGCGCTTATTCCCGTAACCCTGATGGGGATTTGGAATGCGGGATACCAAGCTATTTTAGCTTTAGCTGAACAAAATATTAGTTCTTGGGCTGATGTTTCGGGCTGGCGCGCTGNGATTATGAACGCAGCCGGATTTAGCTTAGATTCAAGTAGTGTTGCTAGTAATTTTATCTATGGCGCGCTGTTTTTCTTGCCTATTTATGCTGTTACCATGTTCGTCGGTGGTCATATCGAAGTTATATTTGCCATCACTCGGAAACACGAAATCAACGAAGGGTTTTTGGTGTCTGGGCTGCTGTTCCCATTGACTTTACCNGCTACAACACCATTGTGGCAGGTGGCCATTGGTATTGCTTTTGGCGTTTTCTTCGCTAAGGAAGTNTTCGGCGGTACTGGGAAAAATTTCCTCAACGTNGCCTTGACTTCCAGAGCNTTTCTTTATTTCGCTTACCCAGCGAATCTTTCTGGAGATGCGATTTGGGTAGCTGTTGATGGATACACGGCAGCTACATCGTTGGGTATCGCTGCGGCAGAAGGACACAACGCGATTATGTGGTCCCTGACTCAAGCTTTCTATGGAATGATTCCTGGATCTATCGGTGAAACTTCCGTTTTATGTGCTTTGATCGGTGCATTCATTCTGATCTTGACCGGAACTGGTTCTTGGCGAATCATGATGAGTGTGGTTGTTGGAGCTGTAGCGACCGTATTCCTATTTAATTCAATAGGAAGTAGTACTAACCCTATGTTCGCAATGCCTATTGAATGGCATTTGTGNCTAGGTGGATTCGCATTCGGGACGGTNTTTATGGCGACTGATCCCGTTAGTGCAACAATGACCAACACTGGTAAGTTCGTTTACGGAGCACTAATTGGGATCATGACGATACTAATACGTGTAGCTAATCCAGCATATCCAGAAGGAATCATGCTGGCAATCNTATTTGCTAATCTATTTGCTCCACTTATTGATTATGTTGTTGTTGACTCAAATATCAAGAGGAGGTTAAGAAGAAGTGCAAGTTAATTCTTGGCAAGGAACAATTCTCGTGGCACTCTTGCTATGCTTGGTTTGTTCAGGTGTTGTATCGTTCACGGCGGATAATTTAAGAGATTTACAACAGGAAAACACTAAGCTTGACGTTAAAAAGAACTTGCTTCTNTCTGCTGGCTTAATCGCAGGTAAGAGTGTTCCGAGATCAGAAATTGAAGAAATATTCGAGAACGTTGAAACTAAAGTGGTAAACTTGGAAACTGGTGAATATGTAGATGATGCACCAGACGATTTTGATGCTCGAGCTGCGGCCAAAGATGCCAGCCAAAANATAGAAATNCCGGCGGAAAAAGATATAGCCAAAAACAGATATCGTGCCAAGTGGGGTACAGTTTATCTGATCAAAGAAAGTGGCAAACTGACTTCATTGGTATTACCTGTCAGCGGTTATGGCTTATGGTCAACNCTTTATGGGTTTTTAACTCTTGATATCGATACTCGGACGGTCAAGGGACTAGGGTTTTACGAACATGCAGAAACAGCAGGTTTGGGTGCCGAAGTAGATAACCCGAGATGGAAAGCTCAGTGGCCAGGAAAAGTAGTTCTTGACGAACAATATGTTCCTATTGTTTCGGTTGAAAAAGGTGGTAACGCTAAAGGATCGAGTTCAGTGGATGCATTGTCAGGCGCTACAATAACCAGCCGAGGTGTGGAAAAAATGATCCATTACTGGTTAGGAGACCACGGTTATGGTCCTTTCTTGAACCAATTTAGAAATTCAGCAGTGGATTAGGAGCTACCATTCTATGAGTAAAGTTAAAGANACTCTATTTAGTCCGGTTTTCAAAAATAACCCTATCGCTCTACAAATATTAGGGATTTGTTCAGCATTGGCTGTGACTACCCAAATAAAACCTACTCTGGTCATGTGTTTAGCATTAACGTTTGTAGTTGGTTTTTCTAGTTTATTTGTTAGCCTTATTCGGCGTTACGTACCTTCCAGCATACGGATTATTGTACAAATGGTGATTATTGCTTCTATGGTGATTATCGCGGATCAATTACTAAAGGCTTATCTATACGATATTTCTAAACAACTATCAGTTTTTGTTGGCTTNATCATTACTAACTGTATTGTAATGGGCCGAGCTGAAGGTTATGCTATGAAGAACTCTCCAATTGATAGTTTCCTAGATGGTATTGGTAATGGATTTGGGTATAGTATTGTTTTAATTGTAGTTGGCTTAGTACGCGAACTGCTAGGAAGTGGAAAACTTGCAGGAATTAGTATTTTAAAATTAACAAGTGAAGATGGNTGGTATGTGGGTAATGGTATGATGCTACTAGCNCCTAGTGCATTTTTCCTAGTTGGTATNTTTATTTGGGTTTTGAGAACTGCGGATCCGGAACAGGTCGAGGAGGAATAAAATAAATGGAACACTACCTGAGTCTGTTTATAAANGCNGTATTTGTCGAAAATATGGCATTGAGTTTTTTTCTAGGCATGTGTACCTTCTTGGCCGTATCTAAACAGGTTAAGACCGCTATTGGCCTAGGTTTCGCTGTCATTGTCGTACAAGGGATTACTGTTCCTGCTAACAATTTAATTTACACTTACCTTTTGAAATCTGGTGCATTGGCTTCTTGGGCTGGAGAACAATTTGCTGATACAGATCTCACCTTCTTAGGATTGATCAGCTATATTGGGGTTATTGCCGCTATGGTTCAAATTTTAGAAATGACTCTAGATCGTTATGTACCTGCTTTGTATGCGGCATTGGGTATTTTTCTACCCTTAATCACAGTAAATTGTGCTATTTTGGGCGGATCTTTGCTGATGGTTGAACGAGCTTATACTTTCAAAGAAAGTGTAGTTTTTGGTCTTGGATCTGGTACAGGTTGGGCTTTAGCTGTTATGGCGTTAGCAGGTGTTCGTGAAAAATTGAAATATAGTGATATTCCGGCTGGTCTTCGCGGTTTAGGTATTACATTTATTATTGTAGGTTTGATGGCTCTCGGCTTTTTGGCCTTTTCTGGTATTCAATTATAAATTTAATAGGATAAAATATGATAGCAATCCTTCTTCCTTCACTGATTTTTACTCTTGTTGTTTTAGCTTTAGTAGGGATTATTTTAATTGCTAAGTCCCAACTAGTTGCTAGTGGAAATGTCAATATTAATGTCAATGGCGAACAAGATTGTAGTGTTGCTGCTGGTGGAAAACTACTCAATGTTTTAGCTGATCAGGGCCTTTATGTTTCGTCCGCTTGTGGTGGTGGTGGTACTTGTGGCATGTGCAAAGTCAAAGTACTAGAAGGCGGTGGAGATATTTTAGAAACCGAACGTTCTCACATCAGTAAGCGTGAGGCTCGCGCCGGCGAGCGTCTATCTTGTCAAGTAAATGTTAAGCAAGACATGCACGTTGAAGTACCAGAAGAAGTATTTGGTTCCAAACAATGGAAGTGCAAAGTTCGNTCCAATGAAAGTGTTGCTACTTTTATTAAGAATTTGATACTTGAACTNCCAGAAGGAGAAGAGGTTCCATTTCGAGCCGGAGGTTATATTCAAATTGAGAGGCCTGCTGGACTGACCGTCGATTACAAAGATTTTGACATTCCCGCACTTTATCGAGGTACATGGGAGCATTTTAAAGTTTTTGATCACGTTTCCTATAGTGATGAACAAATTAGCAGAGCCTATTCTATGGCAAATTATCCAGAAGAAAAAGGCATGATTATGCTCAATGTTCGGGTCGCATCACCTCCACCAGGNTCTCCCCCAGGGATTCCACCAGGTGTGATGTCTTCTTATTGTTTTGGCTTAAAACCGGGAGATGAAGTCACTATCTCTGGACCGTTCGGTGAATTTTTTGCACGTGATACCGATAAAGAAATGGTATTTATTGGCGGTGGTGCTGGAATGGCTCCGATGCGCTCGCACATTTTTGATCAACTGAAACGAATAAGAACTGATCGTAAAATTACTTTCTGGTACGGTGGTCGATCTAAGGCTGAAATATTTTTTGAAGATGATTTTGATGAATTNGCNGCGGAATTTGATAATTTTGATTGGCATATTGCTTTGTCCGATGCTCAGCCAGAAGACAACTGGNACGGATTNACTGGATTTATCCATCAGGTTGCATATGATGAGTATTTAAAAGATCATCCAGCTCCAGAGGATTGTGAATACTACATGTGTGGTCCACCTCCGATGGCTAAGGCTGTAAGGGCGATGCTTATAGACTTAGGAGTCGAAGAAAAAGACATTCTGTTTGATGATTTTGGTGGCTGATTTTATCATTTTNGTTTGTCTCTCAGATTTTAAAAGGGTTTTCACATACTAAATCGCTCAGCCCTTTTTTTTCTGTTTTGTTGGATTCTCCTCTGTTCTTGTCAGAAGTCAGANCCAGTANTTTCTATTTCTGGACCTACTATGGGGACCCGATATACTGTCAAGTATATCGGGTCAAGGGTTAATGAAACGCGAGGGCAGGTCCAAAAAAAAATTGATCATTTATTGGTAGATATTAATCAAGAGATGTCTACCTATATCCCAGATTCGGAGATNTCACAGTTAAACAAAAACCAATCAGTAGATTGGATCAAATTGTCTCCGAGGCTATTTACAGTCTTGGCAACAGCCAAGTTAGTGAGTGATTTGTCGAATGGAGCTTTTGATGTAACGATCGGTCCATTAGTTAATTTGTGGGGGTTCGGACCTGACGGAGAACGTGAGGTTCCAAACAAAGCTGAAATTGATCGAACTAAGCAGTTGGTGGGGTTTNGCCATCTACAAATGGATNTAGATAGCCAGAGTATCAAAAAGATCCACCCTGACATCTATATTGANTTATCTGCTATTGCTAAAGGGTATGGTGTGGATTTAATCGGGCAGCTTTTGATCCAACTGGAAATTAGAAATTACATGGTTGACATTGGAGGTGAGGTAAAAACTAAAGGCCTGAAAAATGGAGAACCATGGCAAATTGGTATTGAGAAGCCAGACCCAATTGCACGTACGATTCATAAAATTTTAGAAATTTCTGATATGAACGTGGCCACATCAGGCGGATATCGTAATTTCTTTGAGTCTGGGGGGAAAAAGTTTTCTCACACAATTGACCCCCAAACAGGTTATCCTGTTGAACACCGATTGGTTTCAGTTACCGTATTTGATCCGGAATCTTGCATGGCAGCTGACGCGTTAGCTACAACTCTGATGGTATTAGGACCTNAATCAGGTATGGAGTTCGTCCAAAAGAATNACGTTGCAGCTTACTTTATCTATGGTGTTCAGAAAAGCAGTGGCGCAAAACTAAGAGAGGCGGTTTCACCTAAATTGAAGTTTTTTTATCCTGACACTTTTGTTGAAACTAGGTCTGAAATCGTATATAACTGATCAAATCGAGACTATATTCTATCTAAAATGCAATATTTTGTAATAAGCCTAATCTTTATGTTGATTACGGTTNTGGCGATGGCTGTTGGTGTGATCTTCAACAATAAAAGTTTGAAGGGAAGTTGTGGGGGATTAGGTNCTATAATGGGAGAAGATTGCGANCTGTGTGAAAATAAAGACAAATGTAATGACAAAGAAAACACCGGTGGTAGACCTGGTAACAAAAAGAATTCTGATGATGACCTTTTTTCATTAGTTTAGTTTCAAGGTANNAGAAAATGGTAGAGATGACAGANCGCGAAAAATTTTTGTTTGACTTGCAAGGTTTTCTAGTAGTTCCTAATTTTTTAAGTAAGGACGANCTAGAATCACTTAATCAATCCGTTGATGCTTGCGAAGATCTAAAGGGAAAAGACGGAAATTCAAACACTGCTGGGTCTGAAGCACTAGCTGGCACTCATAAAAGAGGCATGTTCAGTGGAATGTTAAGCTGGCCCAAACCTCACTGCATTCCCTTTCGTGAATTAATTGTCCATCCAAAAGCTATACCTTATCTAAACACAATGCACGGTCGTGGATGGCGGCTAGATCATGCGCCATTTATTTTGACTTCTGACTATGGTACTGAAGGGTTAGTTATTCATGGGTCGACCAACCGGCACTTTGATGGCTCACAGTATTACACTTATAGAAACGGACAAATACGATGCGGTATGGTGGTCTTGCAGTACCAATTGACTGACGTGGAGGAAGGAGACGGAGGGTTATGTGTCATCCCCGGCAGCCATAAATCTAACTTCAGTTGCCCGCAGGAAATTCGTAAATGGGAGCAAGATCATGAAATTGTCTATAATATTCCAGCCAAGGCTGGAGACATGGTTATTTTCAACGAAGCGACTCTTCATGGCACATTACCTTGGCAGCGTAAAGACCGGCAGCGTCGTTCCTTATTGATTCGATATTCACCCAAATATCTCCATTTTGCCGGAGGTTATTATGATGTTACCTTCCCAGAGTGGGCAGATGAATTGACTGAAGCTCAAAGGTCAGTTTTGGAACCGCCATATATTTATAATCGACCTTTGATTGAGGATGATGGGGAAAGTGTCATTCGNCCTCAGAGAGAAGGTTAATATCTTNTTNGTCTGTCTTTCGATTGATTAAAAAGCCAANCAGGTTGACAGGANATACTGATGNGNAATTACAANTGGATTAATNTTTTCAGGTTTATTTTTTTTATTTTCTTCGCTTTATCGATTTCCTTAGTTTCAATAACAGCTGTTGATGCCGCGGATTCAAAGGAAGCCGATACTCACGATCATGGGCATGACGATCATGGGCACAGTTCACACCATGGAATCGACGGGNCTNAATTACCTTTGTGGACAATTATTCCTTTCGCTGGGATTCTGTTGTCTATTGCGGTTTTTCCTCTAGTAGCCGAACATTTCTGGCACCAGAATTATGGAAAAGTGTCACTAGCTTGGATCGTTATCTTTTCTATCCCATTTTTAATCGGCTATAGAGGGGATGCATGGTACGAGATCGTCCACATTNTCTTACTAGACTACGTTCCATTTATTGTTTTGCTATCGGCCTTGTTTACGGCGGCAGGTGGGATTTGCCTGAAAGGCTCACTACGTGGGTCACCAGCGGTCAACACAATTATCATTGCCATTGGAACCTCTTTAGCTAGTTGGATGGGAACGACTGGAGCTGCGATGTTGCTGATTCGTCCATTATTGCGAGCCAATGCTTGGCGAAAGCATAAAGTCCATGTGGTTGTTTTCTTCATCTTTCTNGTAGCCAATATAGGTGGTTCTCTAACTCCTCTTGGCGACCCACCNCTTTTCTTGGGATTTTTGAAGGGGGTTGAGTTCTTCTGGACATTGAAATTATTCCCAGTCATGCTACCCGTTTCGATTCTTCTNCTAATTGTATTTTTTGTTTTTGATACGCTGATGTTTAAAAAAGAAGGCGCTGCTCCCGATGATGGTGAAAAACAACCACTAAAATTAGATGGGGCGCTAAATTTTGTTTTTATCGCCTGTATTATCGGTGCTATTCTATTTTCTAAATCGCTAGCTGACGGTGCTTTTAAAGACGAGACTGTTGCTGAAAAAATGGCCCCAAAAATCCAAAAAGCGGAAGGTGAAATGGCAGCAGCCAAAGATAAACTTTCAGCTTATGTTTCCTCTAATTCTGGGGCTAGCCTAGATCAAAGCAATGCTGAATACTATCAACTTCGAACTGATCACTTGCACGCAGTAGCGGCCGTCAATGGTTTACGTGCGAAGAAAACCCATGATGAAAATTTAGGGGTTGATATTTTTGGAGTACGTGTTCCTTACGCTAATTTAGTTCGTGATGGATTAATGATTTTGATTGGTATTGTCAGTTTAATTTATACTCCAATGTACCGTACAGTTAAAGATGATCATGGACATGTAGTCCCAGAAGAAAACGCCGCAGAAACTAATCTTCGGGCGGCTAATGGATTTACCTGGGAGCCGATCTTAGAAGTTGCTAAACTCTTTATCGGTATCTTTATTTGTATGATTCCAGCTTTAAAAATCCTCCAAGCAGGAGTCGATGGTAAGTTGAGTAATGTTGTACTAGCAGTGCAAAGTTCGACTAATGATCCCATTAATACAATGTACTTCTGGTTGACTGGAATCTTATCAAGTTTCTTAGATAATGCTCCTACNTATGTTGTCTTCTTCAACACTGCAGGCGGAGACCCAACATCTTTGATGGGCCCAATGTCACAAACGCTTCTCGCTATTAGTTGTGGTGCCGTCTTCATGGGGGCTAATACTTATATTGGTAATGCACCTAATTTTATGGTGAAAGCTATCGCTGAAGAAAATGGGGTCAAGATGCCGAGTTTCTTTGGTTATATGGCTTGGTCTATTCCCATATTGGTACCNGTTTTCATTTTAGTGNCCTTNNTCTATTTCTNAACCTAATTTAACTTAGAAATGCCAACCNACGGCANATGGAATGAAGACCTTACAAAAAAATGAATCNGGTCGGNNAGTTTCTTCTGNTATTGTTGTNGGNGACCTTGGCTCCGTTGGTCTTACACTAGTTTTTGCAACGCTGATTGGTATTTACGGTGGCCGCTATCTTGGTAAATTATGTGGCCAAGAAACGTTTGGTACGGTCGTTGGAGTAATGATTGGCACATTAGCTGGATTTCATCAACTGTATAAGGCTGTAAACCGATGGATCAGGCGCCAGAACAGAAATACGAGTGAAGATTCAAAAATCACCTAAATCCAAATCGTTTCAGGTTGACTCTAACTTCTTACGTCAAGTATACTCTCTGACCTGGATCGGTGGTGTTTTTGTAACACCTATTTTGGTGTTTTTTTTTGGATTGCCAACAGGGGTAAGCTTCGGTGTGGGGAGTATTGTTAGCTTCTCAATGCTCGCTGCGATGGAGTTCGTGGTTTGTAAAACTATTGATCCGAGTAACAGTATAAAAAAAGGTAAATGGCTGTTTGCGGCGCTGACTTCAAGCAAATACATTTTCCTACTCGTCTTGTTATTTTTTTTGATCAGGTCAGAATGGTTGAACATTTATGCTTTGACTGCCGGAATCACACTTGCTCAGTTGGTTATTATGGCTAATGCCGTGTTTATTACAGTTCGTTTTTTTGTAGAGGGAATTTTTGAAAACCGCTAAGCGGATGCTTCGAATATTTCGTAGCTCTTATCCATATTTATTTCTGCCTGCCCTTCTATCTACTCTATTAACGTATCCTGCTTCTGCTGCGGGGTACCGATCTTGGCTAAAGATAGTGACCGATCTTGGTCTTCCTACTCCTCCATCGGGGACTCCGTGGGAACAACTAGACATGATTGCCAACACTTTTTTTGTAGTTGCTGTGTTGATTTTATTATTTGTCTTAGGTAGTCGGAACTTGAAGCGTTTACCCGAAACCAAGTTCCAGATGTTACTAGAGATATGTATCGGTTTCATTATTAATTTCTTTGGTGGTGTCTTAGGTAAACACGGGAAGCAGTATTCCTGGTTCGTTGGTTCTTATTTTATCTTCATTTTATTTCTGAACTATTTGGGGCTTGTTCCAGGCTTTCAGTCTCCTACTGCCGATCTCAACACGACTGTGGCTTTTGGCTTAATTGCTGTGATTGGTGTAAATGTCATCTCAATTAAAGAAAATGGGATAATTAATCATATCAAACATTTTTGGGGCGATCCTTGGTACCTAGGTTTCCTCATGTTTCCTCTTCATGTTATCGGTGAAGGTGCCAGAGCAGCTTCGCTCGCATTACGTTTGTTCGGGAATATATTTGGAGAAGAATCGGTAATTATCAAGATTACCGTTCTTGGGGCAGGCTTGATGACCCTTTTAGCCTCAAAGTTAGGTGGTTTTTGGCTACCGATACCTGTACAAATACCAATTTTCTTCTTTTGCATGTTAGGTGGTTTTCTACAAGCTTTTGTTTTTTCACTGCTGACATCAGTTTACATCGTAACATTTTTGGACCATGGAGATGACCATCACTAGTCTCCTGAGTTCTGTTTGAATTTTGTTAATTTAATAGTTTCGAAACTAATATAGTCATTCACTACAACTAATAATCATTTAAGGAGAAAAGAAAAATGATTTATCTCGCGATTTTAGCATTTGGGGTTACACTAGGTTTGCCGATTGCCGTGATCTTTGCAT
>PAYP01000003.1 GCA_002714785.1 Candidatus Poribacteria bacterium
CCAGTTGACTTTCAGCATTTGACCTTTGATCAACCATCTGAGTTAGGGTTTGCAGAAACAGCGACCGATGAGTCGGAAGAGGTAGATAATCAACTATCTGAGTTAGGTTCTGCAGAAACAACAACCGACGAATCGGAAGACACTAGCGATCAACTTTCAATGCTTTAGATTTTTAGATTGTTCCTAAGTAGGTTGTGGAATAGAATGAAGCGATATGTAGATTTTACCTGTCTTTGGGAAAAAGTCCCCAACGGCTTGTTATATGATTGGCTCAAGTTTTCTGAGGAAAATGGCCAACGGTTGAAGAAATTATTAGCCAAATGTCCACCTGAGCGACCTTTGGATGAATGGCGGTTTTTGTCCCAAGAGGCCAGCCGAAAGCTCTGGCCCATGTGGACAGATATAAACTGGAACGGTAGTACCCAGAGCGAAAGGGATTGTTTTATGAACGATCTAGCAGAAAAAGGGAAACATGAAAATGAAATTGAACGCTTAGTAATTAAGGCAGAACAGCTGATCCTAAATGATCCTCTACCACATATCAATGTCCATTTAGGTGGAATAGAGATGGCCGTCAATACATCATCAACTGACAACCGCCCCAATTACTTCGTTTGGTCAGAATTTTCTTTCAGTAACTAAGGAATTGTCCGGGGACACGAGTACCAGCGTAAGATGCTTCNGGATCCCGATTACTGATTGTTTCCGATATTTCACCATCCCAATACTCTGGTACTGTTTCAGGTCGGTTATGCCATAACAAGAGTAAATTTCGGCGCTGGTCAGTCTGATTCTTTCGAGCTGCATGTAAAACACGAGCGTCTCCCAAAACTAAATCACCGGCTTTAGATTTCACATCTACCTGATCAGGGTGATTACTAAACATTAGTGGGTGGTCTTCCTCAATAAATCTTGCACCTTGCTCGTGAGCTGTCACCAACTGGTCATGTAAAGTAATGCGTTTAATATGTGTGCCCGGAATAACCTTCAAGCATCCATTGTCAATATCTGTGTCTTCAAGGTAGTAAGAAAGAAAAATAGTCTGTGGCCAAGGTGTGCAACTAAGAGGATCATTCCACCTCATCCAATCTTGATGCCAGTAGAGTGCTGGAGCATACGGCTCCTTTGTCAGAACTAAGAGCCCTCCGCCGGGTGTGAAATCTCCAAAACCCATTTGCTCTAGGGCTTGACGAGCCGGTTTCCATTCGGCTAAGCGTTGCATAATTTCGTTATCTTTATAACCAATACCAAGATGTGTGCCTTGGTATTTGGTATCTGGATGGTGTGGTACTGTATCGTTTAGGCGGTCCGATTCCTGCTGAAGTTGCTGCAGAAAATCTAGACTCAAAATGTCCGGGATAACGCAATATCCATCCCGTAACATCTGTTCACGTAGTGCTATCGCTGTTTCTGAGGTCACCTGAGTCTCCTAAAGAAATTTCAAGCGTTTGCGACCATTATATCACCACAGTTCTTATTACCCAAATTAAATACTATCTATCCACGTAAGTTATTTACCCGGTTAGTTATCGATCGCCTCTGACGTTCGTTGTTCCAACTAGTTTCAGCCTTCCGCCAGACGATATTTAAACTCTCATTATTGACCAAGCCGAACATTTTACCCAATTCAGTATAGTACTTATATCGTTTCCATTCTTTGGGGTCTGGTTGTTGATTACTTACCGAAAGAAAAGCAAATTTGTATAAATCTTGAGCTAAATATTTCTCTACTTTGGCTTTCATTTTTTTAACCTGCTTGCTAATTTCATTATTCAAGCAATTATATACGAAAACCACGACAAAACGTGTCGCATAAAAAAGACACAATCAAAAAGGGTGTTAGTATTTCTACCAACACCCAAAAAGTTAATTTTAATATTAGGTTTAATACTCAATCATCAAAGATAGATTAAGCAGTCTTGGCAAACCGAAATAAACTCCGGCTGAGGCGGAATCATGGTTCATAAGCTCCTCATCAAATACGCTGTACTTGTCATTGTCATCTGCATCTGAAATATATTTAGCATTCAATAAATTGAATACGTGTCCATTTAATGAGACAGCGACACCACTCATCTCTACCAAGCGATAACCGAAATGCAAATCTAACAAGCTGTAATTAAAGTAGGCTTTGCTTTTTGCCTTCATAAGTAACCCAAAACACTTCCAAAGAGTCCATCGATCTGACGGTTATGATTACTCTTTGGGCAAGGCTTTTGTCTCGGTCTAACTATCCTTCCTTTCACCAGATTATCATTCATTGTCAAAACGCATCTATATCTTGTCCCAGTACTAGCAAGGATTTAAGAGGATAGTCCAAGATTGATATGTCGAAATCGTTTGGAAGTCCCAGAAGCATATGATTTGGATTTTGGTTGATCTGGACCACAGGTGCTACCTATCGGGAGAAATTTCCAGATGACCGAGATAAAAATCTATTTTCAGCAAGCCTTAAAAGATGAGTACTACAATGTCCATATTGATTTAGAAAAAGTCAAGTTCCTACGGGTAATTTGCTGAAATTTATAATTCAATGTCACTGATCAGAATGAACTTTCAATTCCATCTCTCCATACCATGATGAATGACTGTTGCTGTCGCTGACGGATAAACATCTTGTTTTTCTAGAATAACTACCAGTGGGTCACCAATTGGAATACAAAACATATGAATATAACCATCAATTGGGTTGGCATATCCTTTTTGGGTACAAAGACCGAATTGAATGTGAAACAATGGCATTGCAGATTGGCTGCTCTGCAAAATTATATCTTTTATTCCTTGAAGTGAAACATATGAGATCGGTCCTAGGTGCTCTTGTAAAATTGGTTCAATAATTTTTATTTTCTCACTGTCCAGACAATTAGAAACTATCAGTGGTAGTAGCATCGATACCAAAGGTCATTTAGTCGTTGGTAGTGTTATTACTACCGATTTGAAGGGTGAAGTCAGAGNTTCNATTTCCTAATCCGTCTAAGACTAGATTCAGGTCAGCTCGTTGAATTTGTTCGTTATAAAAATCAGTCGAATAGATCTNTTCATTGTGGATGGTTATAAAAGAAAAACATTTCGATGATTATCTTTATTAATTCCCTATAATCCTTTCAAAGCTGACCAGGTCATCGCTAGTTGTCTTTGCCCATTGACCGACTTAGCTACTTTTTCTGCGTAAAGAGTTAGTTTCCCAGTACTATTATTCTGATTCCAAGTNGGAGTATGNAATCCAACCCCGTCAAATGGTTCCTTGGCCAAAAAAGATTGGCCTAATGATTTAGTCAGCTGAAACGGAAACCATGCGTCGTTAATCACACCGAGTGGTTTAACTTTTATTAACTCCACCCACGAATTTTTGACGCGATACTGAAGCCGGAGGTCTGCTTTTTTTATCGGTTGATCATCTTTCCATGCGACTCCGTCTGTGTATANATCTTGCTTTGACCCCCATGCTCCCCAAGGTAGTTTGTTCTCAGATGTCATCTCGATATAATAAATTCCGATCGGTTGCTCCTTCTTTAATTCTAAATCGCACCATTGATTATCTTTTATTTTTTTAAACTCAATTTCTACTAAGATTTGCCCNCGTGGTGGCTCTTCTGCTCCAAAAACTACTGTAGGAATTATCAAACTTAACAGAAGACATAAAACTGGAAGAGAACCAAAACAAACATTATGAGATGTCATATAGAAACTCCTTGTGCAAGTGAAATTAAAGATAATTTAATGCAAACATATTCTTTGCTAATTAGAAGTACAAGATTGAATTCTTAGTTTAGAAAATGGTCAGTAACGTAGCAAAACTTGTACATGCATTGTTGGGTGAAAAACTTTCTTTTTCACCCAATGNATCAGATTAAAACCCATATTCTTGGAGNGTTGGATGATCCAAGAACCTTGCAAGTTGAGACCATGCTTGAACACTATTTTTCGATTCTAGATCAGGACAAAAGCCAAATTCTAAGTAGATTTTGATTGCGACCAGCCTACGAGATGATGTTGTTAGAAAACAACGGTCATGTGATTTTTTTAGTCGCTTCATTGCAACACTCATCATAGGCTTAGATAAACCTTTGCCTTGATAGTCAGGAACAATTGCGACCCAATGAATTCGGCCCCAGTTTTGCTCGCGCCAACTNTCATTCCACCAAGCTGTTATTGTTCCAATTTCGTCGCCCTTACTCGAAGTTAAGAAAAAACACCGATCTTCCATTGCTGTATAATCATTGCCAAATTCTCTGTGGAATAATTGATCATCGATCGCAAAGAATGTTTCGCTCTTCTGCTGAATACNTGTCCAAACATGACATTCATTCGAACGATATTTTCTAATATCAAACCCAGNTTTCAGAGTAAATTCTGGGATGTCATCCATATGTGTCCGGATCATAGTGACATTATAATTTTGCATATTAACACACCATTTTGAAAGATTGATATAAGAAACAGTTTATCCAGAAGCATNTCTCTACAGCATTNATATGGTACATGCGTCGAATTAATTATTTCCTGCAAAATTGATTATGGCCTAACAATCGATTGAAGCCTGCTGATCATGCTATTTTCTGAATAATTCTGTCGTATTAGTCGATATAACAGATTAGATGAACCACAAAACCAGTTTAAGTGGTATCCATAAGCTAACTTATAAACCAGAAAAACTGGCTTAAATCCTGATTTTCCAAATTCCTACGATAGAATGAGCTCATAATCGATCTCGTTGTCAACTCGTTATTAGCTCTATTTACAAAACTGTTTTTATCTAATTTTTTAATTCCCTATCTGAAAGAAAAATACGNTNTACCCTAGACTCTTACTATTGTTTCTTATTCTAATTCTACTGTGTTTATATACGAATTGTGATGACAATGAAGATTTGAATTCTGGGAGAATGTTTTACTGACTGGTTTGGGACAGAAATATGATTTTGTGGGTTATTAACCACTAATTTTTTGCTCTTTATTTTTGCAGACNGACGAGAGATTTGAGAGAGTACTCATTGATTTTTCAAAGAATTTAACAAATTCTTTAGGCCATCTTTAATTTTTGCTTCCGAATCTAGAGATAGTGGAAGCCTAGGTTGGTAGAGGAGAGAAGCTCCCATCGGTGATGTTTCGTAACCACNATTATTGCCTAGGTCATAATCTGATTTGGTACCAACATAGCATTCCACCCCATTAGTGTANGCGAAAACCATATTATCAGAAAATGGAGATATTTGATTAATAAAGTGATGATATTCGGCAAATATTTCATGTGCTAAACCTAGAATACACAAATTACCAAGGCAAAATCCGCGTATTGGTAATTTGACCCGCAGGGATTCACCAGATTGACTATAGGCGAGTAATTCCAAGAGCACTTGCNGCTTACTTGGATCTGTTTCTATCTCGATTAGTCTCCGACAATCTTTCTCTGTGGGAGGAGGTTGTAACGGAAGTTCTAATTCTATAGATTTGGTTTGAATACTGTTACATTGAACTTCTTGACCCATTGAATTGANTGNACGGGAAACTGCTATACCTAGGTCNCGNCCAGCACCTTTAGCAGCACTTATACCNCCTCTTAGTGGAAATCCATTAATATTAGCACTACAACCTTGAGCAAACATGTAGAGAGTTTCAGTACCCATTTCATTTTCTAAACTTTTGACTGCGAAGCCTGGGTAATCGGCTGTGATCAAAGTGCTTGCTCCATGTACGATTACGGGATGGGCAGCGTGGCTAAACAGAATCGCTAGAGGATTTCCTCGACTTCTTTCAATCAGTAGAACATCAACCCAAGGTAACGTCGCACCATTTGGATTTGGAGCCATACTTATACGGTGTCCGTCAAAATGTCGTCGATTGAACCCAATTTGGGTGGATTCACGACAGTATCTTAAACTTACTGGCTCAAGGTGAGAAATCGCTTTTTTAGTAATCTCGGCTAATCTTTTGGGCAAAAAATGGTGAAATGACTTATTTTTTNCCTTTTCCCAAGGTCCCCAAGGGATAGTAATAGGTGCNCTNTGTGTGTGGCTACAATTAATCATTATATTTNTGGNGGGAATACCNGAAGATTGAGAGATNGTTTCAATCAGAACATCATTATACGCAAAATCGAAACCTANATAGTCAAGTGTCAAGATTGCAATTTGATTTCTTCCGTCAGATAACACCAGAACACGAGCCCATAACTCATCATTTATACCAGTACTCGGTTGCATGGGACCAATTAGGAAAGTTCCNCTTGATTCAGGTGTAACTATTGTTTGGGNCACCCCTCCCAGCAATTTGTATCTACTTGATTGACAAGAGGATTGATTNATGTTGTTCATATGTTTCGGGTTNCATNTTTTTGTTTCACCATGATTTATTTGNCCNCCATTTTTTGAAATTCAATTACACACTCCTTGACAGAAAAAGTTCAGTGTAAATAACACAATACATGCAGTGGATCAGAAACTATCAAAACTCGTTTTCCCTAATCGTGAATTGAGGCTTTTTAATTGTTCTTGGGAAATGTATCGAACAAATTTCACTATTTCATTCTTAGACTGATTTTTCCATCCACGANTCGCATATATGGGTGGACAAGCTAATTTCTACNTTCGGCAAGTAATATTGTCCAGCCTCTTTTAATGCCAGTTCCACTTTTGGTAATAANTCAATAGCGTGTTCGCTTGGAACCTCGATAACNACTTCATCATGAATGAACGCTACTAATTTTCCTCTTGTACCGTTTAGTATCTGATAAACCTTAGATAATCCTAGTTTCGCGATGTCCGCTGCCGTACCTTGGATTGGAGTGTTTAATTTTTCAGTATAACTAGCTGATTTCCTATTCCCAAATTTATCGACTGGAAATTCTTTTTTTCTACCCGATAATGTCCGTATCTCGTACTTCCGTCCTTTGGTAGCTTTCTTTATATAAAGATCAACTCCAATAAATCTTTTTAAAAATCTTTTCTTAAATTTTTCCATTTCTGATGTTTGTACTGTTAATCCTTTTTGTCGTAAGTGCTTGGTCAAATTCTCTATTCCTGCACCATAGACTAAACCAAAATTGAGTGTTTTTGCTATCTCTCTCTCATCTGATGATATCTGACCAATTTCTTTTTGTGTCACAATTGAGGCTGTTAATTTATGTAAATCAACTCCCTGATTGAGAGCTTCGATCATTTTAAAGTCTCTTGATATTTCAGCTAACACTCTCAGTTCGATTTGTGCGTAGTCCAATACAATCAGCTTGTGACCAGGTTTTGGTCTAAAGCAACTACGAAGTTCTCCATTAACAATACTCTGAATGTTTGGTTCACGGCATGACATCCTACCGGTGTTAGTTCCCAACTGAAAATAGTCAGAGTGTAGGCGACCAGTTGTCGGATGTAGTGATTTGATCAATTTTGTTCCATATGTAGATTTCAATTTATCAATTTTTCGATACTCTATAATGTCAGCAACAATTGATAGTTGTGCATTATGATTCAAAGTTTCCTTAGTAGTATCATCCAAAATTACCCCGATATGGAACAAAGCTTCCTTCAGTTGTCTCGGAGAATTAATATTTATAGGTCCTAGCTGATTAAGTAATTCATTTTCTAACTTTTGGTGCCGAATTTCCAACTTATTAAGATATTGATTTAATTTTTGTTTGTCTAATCCAAATCCAGCCAGTTCCATCTGGGCGACGGCATGGATAGTATCAAATTCTAATTTAGCTACCTTCCTAAGTTTATGTCGTTTCAATTCTAGTCTTAGTTTGTCAAACAATGGAATCAGGTATTCAACGTCATTGTTAGCGTAAGCTAATTGACTGGGTCGCAATTCAGATTGATCCCAGTTGGATTGTTGTTCACCTTTGTCTATTTGAACGGATAAAAACCTTTTTAATAGATCTGATAGCTTATGTTTTTGTTGATGTCCTGCCGCTAATAATTGGCTGGCTAGCATCGTATCAAAAATCACCCCATTTATGTCTATGTTCAATTGCTTAAAGAATTTTAATTCAAACTTTGCATTGTGAATGATTTTGATAATGTCTAATTTAAAAATTGGTTCTAATAACTTTACCCAATTACTAACTGTATAAGCATCGATTATTAGGTTTACTGAATCCCTAGATGAGACTTGAATCAATCGAATTCTATCTCGGTGAGGGTCTAATCCCGTAGTCTCGATATCTAATCCTATTTCTTTTGCAGACTGAATAGGTATGAGTTGATCTTCTAGCTCAGCTGGTTTATCAATGTACTTGTATTCAGATACAGGTTGTATAGGCAAATCAAATAATAAATCACTTGTCATTTTTTCTATTAAATCACTGGAAATACGGTCGTTACTAGCATGGCCTTTGATTAACTGTCATGTAATTTTACCAACACCTATTGCATTGATATGGTCTCAGTTTAAAGCTGAATTTCCGAATCTTGTCTGATTTTCAGCTTCGATTTCTCTGTCCTCTTTTGCTGAATTGATTAAGAAGGACTCCTAATAATTTATTAGGGCTTGGCTAACACTCTGGGTTTTCAATTCATTTCAACCAATACTCATTCTGCCAATCCAAATATTAGATTAGGATACTAATTTGATTATGGGTCAGTCAAAATAACAAAAGTCGGGTAAAGAGATCAGTATTAAAACTGTTGATAGAAGATATTTTCACATACTATTGTTAATTCTAAATGGGATAATGATCTTTGAGTATTCTAGCATGATTTNCAACGACTATTGTTNATTTTAGAAAGGTTGCTTCTATTANGCTTACTAGTTTCAATTATATTTTGTAATCTCTCCTTATCACGGAATTAGTCGAGTTAAAAATTAACATAGAATCACTACACTACTATATGTTTANGTTCTCAAAGGTAAATACTTTTGTTTGCCCAAAGNAACCTATCAATTTATGCATTAAACCATTGCCAATAAACTTGTTAATAAAAATTTGGATAACTCTATTGCTATTATCATGACTTAAAAATTTGTGAAAATTCTTTTATGTCTAACTCGATTTAGTTTACTCAAAGANAATTTCACCATTAGTAATTTATNGGGAACATCCGAAATTATATAAACTGTTAAGAATNTTCTATTTGCTCAATAAGTCTATAATTGGAATAAAAATTTTAATCTTCTCTAGCCCAATTCCCCCATACTTTCAGATAAGTAGGTAAAGATAAGTGGCCTTCACCATTGATATCGAGCTGCCTGAATATTTTCTGAGCCAAATCATGGTTCAAGATCTCCGAGTTATCGATGAACTCTTGTTCAGTCACAATGCCGTCTCTATTTTCATCCATTTTGTTGAATATTTCTTTGGCTTCGTCTGTTATAGTCCTGTTTTCTACGTATTCTTCTTCTGTAATTATTCCGTCCTTATTTCTATCAGTCGCATTAAATATTCCTNGGATTTTGTCAGGGTCGTTAAATATTGATCGTTCCAAATAATCTTGAAGTGTAACTTGACCGTCACTGTCTGCATCTAGTCTTCTGAAGATTTGTTTATAGNGGCCGATTTGGTCAATATCCGCACTGTGGCGACCTTTGGCTCCTAGTAATCGCATAAAGTATTGATGATCATTTTCATTCTGCATCTGGTTATTTGGCACCTAATATTAGAATTTGTTTTGCAAAAAAGCATGATTCCCAATTCCGTTTCTTNCGCATTTACCTTATTATGATACTACATATCCTAAAGNGGCCGTGGCAATTTCGTAGAGAGCATAACTCAATCAGATAGGGTAAAACGCAAATGGTGAGGATCTACCGATATTGAAGATATATAACTATGATGGTCGTTAACCATAAGCTAAATTAATCTTATGACATAGATGAATACAATAAGACTACGGTAGGAAAAATAGGAATACTGTATTGGTATTTTTCTAGCAGTTAGACCATGGATAAAACCAGACTTTTGGCGTTAGCATTCACGCTATTTGCCAAGTTTTTTGAAAAGAATAGAGGACTGAATACTTGGGAGAGTTAGGCACTCAGAGGTCGTACAGATGGGAGATAGTTAGCAAGTCCAGACTACTATATAATACTGTTTTAGATCGGACATTCATAGATTTTGTATGTGTTTTTTTACAGATTATTTAAGCTATTCATTCGGTCGAGCTAAGACTAAAGAAATCAAATTCAAGGCTATCCAATATTCCAGTCGCCACAAAAAAACCAATAATTATTAGAATAATACAAGGCACAGCGGCCAGTACCACTAGTATAAAAACNCCTCGCTTCCAAGAACCTTTGACTTCATCCGATTTAAGAGCTACGGCATTAAAGATCGAGACACCAGCCCAACCAATCAAAAGCAGTACTAGGCAGCAGATTGTTGTGAAAATAATCATTACTTGTTCCGTATAGCATCGATTGGTGTCATGCGTGCAGCCTGATTAGCTGGCAAAAAGCCGAAACTAATTCCAACCATCATACCCATCATTAAACCGCTAAGGATAGCTTGCATGTTGAAAGCTGACGGCCAAGGTGTATCAAACTGCGAAGCCATCATTTTGCTGAGGATATCACCCAGAAAAGTCGCAGTTGATAATCCTAATAATAATCCAAAAACACTACCGATTAAGCTAATGGTTATTGCTTCTAACAAAAATTGGATTCGGATTTGGTATGGTTTAGCACCCACAGCCTTACGCAAGCCTATCTCGGGTACACGTTCAGCAACTGAAACAAGCATAATGTTTAGAATACCGATTCCACCAATTACCAAAGGAAAAATAGCGATTAGCATACTAACTATTTGTACTGCAAATAGGATATTATTGACAAGTTTAAGTATACCTTCNACACTGTCGATTTCATAAAATGGCTTATCGTTATGACGTCGCCTAACGACTATCTCTACTTCTCTTTGAGCTTGTTGTAGTAGTTCAGGTGATTTGGGTCTGATGCCAATACTGCGCACCTGATTTTTAGGTCCGACAGACGTATTNTTAAAATAAGTTTTTCCGGTCGACATTGGTAATAATACCTGATTGTCTTTACTGTCAAAGCCTGCTCCTTGTCCGGTTTTCTCCATTACTCCAATTACGGTATATCTCTGATCTCCAAATTTTAGTTCTTTTCCAATAGCATCTTTGCCTCGAAATAGACTTTGCCAAACATCAAACCCAATTACCACAACTCTGGATAACAACTCTAGGTCAGAGCGATTAAAATGACGACCAAGTATTGTCCTCCAGTTTTCAAAGGATGCAAATTCCTCAGTGGTCAAGGAAACGGGAGTCGGTTTAGATCTCTCCTTAGCTTGCATATTTCTCCATCCTAATTCGTCGATTGGTATAGCATTGGCTACAGAGGGACAATTGTCTTTGATTGCNTGAACATCATCCATAGTCATAAATTCCCGATATGGGTTACGAATATATTTTTCTGTACCCTTGACCTTTATATAATCGTTTCGGCGGATACTAAATCGGCCAGCCTGCTTATTCAATGATGCTGTTAGAACNACCTTGGCGCCAGACCCAATCGAACCAATAGCAATCACGGCAGAAATACCGACAGTTATTCCCAGAACGGTTAGGACAGATCTTAATTTATTAGCNGACAAAATGCGAAAGGTCATCAAAATACTATCAATAATCATGACATGTAACTAAAATACAGAATTGATAAATTAGTCAAATCTCAAAGCTTGAACAGGTGTAAGTTTTGCGGCTTTACTTGATGGATAAAGACCTGCACTTGCGCCCACCAAGGTTGAAATGACAAAAGCGCCCACAGCAGCCCATACTTTAACCTCAGATTCCCAAACCGAACCGTGTTTATCTAGAAAAAATACAGTAATTGCCCAACCAGCTCCGGAAGTAATGAAGATAGACAAAAAAGTACCAATTAATCCACCAAATAAGCAGACGACAATTGCTTCAACCAAAAATTGGAATCGAATATCGTTATTGGTTGCACCGAGAGCTTTCCGTAAGCCAATTTCTTTGGTTCTTTCTGTTACAGAAACTAACATAATGTTCATTGTTCCTATGCCACCGACTATTAGAGAAATTGCAGCAGCACAACCGGCCACTAATTGAATCGTAAGTACCATTTTGTCAATTTCTTTAATTGCGTCTTTATTGGCGCCAAAACCATGAAATTTGATGGTACCAAATTTTCGGAAAAATAGCATTTTAATCTCGTTTTGGGCCTGTTCAACCAGAGATATTTCTTTTGCCCGTGCATTGATCCAAGCGTTCCTCATGTATTTTCCTGTGTAATATTTATCAACTGTAGTAATCGGAGCGTACATGTCGTTATCAATGGAGAATGGCATTAGTTTTGCCATCCCCAATTGCCTTTTTTTGATAGAACCAATTACAGTGAGACGGTTTGCCCCAGCTCTTATCTCTTTACCAACGGGGTTAACTGAGCCAAAAAGTTCATCTTTGATCTTTGATCCAATCACCACCACTTTTTCATTCGAGTCAAGATCACTTTTCTGAAGCCATCGCCCACTAGACAATTCAAAATTCCACAATTCTTTGATATCCGTTGTTACCCCTAGCAACTCGTAAGGCATGGATTTTCCCCGATGGGATGTATCGAGTCGACCAAATACGTTAGCTGCGGCGACCATTGAAATCGAGGGACAATATTTGCGTATTTCACCCACTGTTTCCATGCTTAAATTGGCCGTCTTTGGGCTTCTTTGATATTTTCCTGGGCTTTTTTCATACCATTCTTTTTTCCCAATACTCAGACCTTTAGTATCGCCTAAACGATTCATTTCTGATACCAGAAACGTCTTAATACTTCCGCTAATTGAAACGGTGGTCACAACAATAAAAATACCCAAGATGATACCAAGCAGAGTTAATAGAGACCGAAACTTATTCCTTAATAAAGCNTCCCATCCTACTAAAAAATTAATGCCAATTTTGCTAATTATNCCAGAGAACATTATTTGATTTTATTCAGTTATTGAAATTTCTATTATTATTTGTTCAACTTAGAATAAGTTTATGACNTCGAACAGGCGAGTTTCTGCCAGTCAAATACGGCTGAAAGGTAATTATCCTTGTCTTGTGTAAGGCCNGTAAAAATTTGTTGGCAGTCTTCTGGGGACGCCTCGTGAGTCAATAATGGTTCAACCGTGATCTTGTCTTCCATGATCCAATTAACAATTTGGCGATAGTTATCAACAATATTATGGCGATGTCGGGCAACCTGGTGAGACGGCCACCTCCATTCTAGAGAACCGATTAAACGAATTGCTTCCATATGTATTCGAAATAACATGGGGGTAGCATCAAATACGGATGGAGCACGAGGCGTACCGAGCAAAATAGTTTCTCCATAAGACTGTGTAAGCATGACAGCCTCGGCGGCTAATTNACTAAGACCAATAGCTTCTATNGCAATCCGAACGCCTTTTCCCTTGGTCCAGTCCATAATGTAGTCCGTTAAATCGACTTCATTTGGGTTGATAACNCTTTCAATACCACAAGCCCGAGATTTTTCAATTCGGAGTGGGTTAATTTCAGATACAACAACTTCGGCTCCTGCTAACTGAAACAGTTGAGCGGCGAAGTTGCCAACCAGCCCTTGACCAATGACTAAGACTGTATCTCCAGGCTGAACGGTTGAAGAGCGAAGCGCGCTGATACCAACGCCAGCCATTCGGGAAAACACGACCTTTTTACCGTTAATATCTTCGGGAACTGGTAGTGCGAATCGAACGGCATCTGCCTTAACTAAGGATGCATGATTAGAGAAACTTAGTACCCGATCTCCAACTTTACACATATTGACATCTTTACCAATCTCTAACACACGACCTAAATGACCGTATCCGGTCTTCATCGGATATATTTCATGTTTTTTCGTGTTCACGGAGGGCATTTCCTGAATTAGGCCAGTGAAGCCTGATCCCTCAGTGCCAGCACTAACAATTGAGCATTCTGACTGAATCAAAGCTTCATGATCAGCTAGTTGGCTGCTGATTTCTCGTTCTTGCAATTCAACTCTATAGGGTTGAGTGAAAATTAGTTCTTGGGTTTTCATAATCAATTTCTCCTCATCTTTCAAGTGCTTTGGNGACAACGAAATCACTCAACCGAAACATCAACATATAAATCTTCTGGAATAACAATACAATCTTCAAACTGCCTCTTATAATTGCTCATTCTTGCCCGTAACGTCTGATCAAACCCAAAAGCAGTAATTTCAAATAGACGTAAGTTTTCGGGAGAAATAGAAATCATATACTCTATATCCTGATAGTATTTCTTCAATTTAGGAANAATAACTACCAGTGTTTTATCATACTCAATGCATAAATCCATTAGATCATATAGTGGTGGAACATTCCCATTTTTCCAGCAAACAAATGATTCTGTATGTTGATTCTCTTGTATAAATTGGTCTAACTTGGAAAAGGTTTCTAGTATACCAGNATTACTTCTATCAGCATACATTTGCCCAATCGATCTGACAAAATTACCCCTAACGACCTTATTTAACTGACTCATTACAAAAGGAGGCCCAGGAGAATGGTATATCAGTGGGTAAGAACAATTATAAGTATTGAATACAGATCTATAAGATGTGCCCCATTTAAAAGTAACATCAAATAAAGTTGCATAAGGATAATCAGGATAAACTTGATCTCGCCAATTTTTATTGGGAATCCAACTATCGGGTAAAACAAAACCGACGTAAATCAATTCAGAATCATAATCTAACTGAATTAAATCGGTCTCTAAGTAGGTTAATTGTAGTGCCAATTGGTCGCTTTCTAGTACAGAATTAACAAACCTCTTGGGATATTTACGATTAGCTTGATCAATATCTTTTTCATTTACTAAATAATTACCAATTAAATGAGCTCCCATATCAAAAGAATTATCATAAAATCTTAACGCATAAGTAAAAACATCTACTAAATCACCCGCTCTACCTATACATACACCAGAATTTAAAACCTTAGCTTCAGGCCTATAACCAGTTCGAATAGGTCTTTTAAAATGATGCTCCAACGACCAAATAGGAAAACAACCTATTCCANCACCAAAATANACCTTCTGTTCCATATTATTAAATAACGATAAAATTTGATCTGGTTCAGAAGGAATAATGACATCTCTGTTATCACAACAAATTACTATTTCGTTAGNTGGTAACCCTTTCACAAAATCCAAATAGGCAAATATCTTCTGNTCAGNCCCAATCGNATTTTGACCAATTCCTAGTACAGATAATGGNAAATTATTTGCCTGACACGTATACTTCAACAAACCATCAACATACTTTTTAGAATCAGTTTCAAAAGTAACTACAATAATACTCATATCTTTTAACAACCTGGGCCCTAATAACCTAGAAGAGATTTTATTTTTGGGTAATAAGATCGGCAGATACTGAATGCTGAATTCGGCAAATTATAGCTCATGATTATACCAACTACTCATGTCCTGATGGTAGCGACAGATGAGTTCATATAGAATCAGTAGGAAATTTTAATTCTAATGGGTGTGATTGATATGGCATGGTGGATAATGGCTACAAATAATGTCAAGATTAGTGTAGTAGTAAACGAAAAAATTCGAGTGTTCTGGGGGGAACTTCGGCTAAGATCACCATCAGCCTACGACTAGCTGTCCGCTNTGGTCGCGACATAGANCCANCTCNNGACTCATCNNNNGAACNNGTNNCCAAGACTTNCCAGCGGGTCCTAGATATGCCTTCGATTTTCTCCCTGATTCTGAATTTTACCTTCATCTTCCTATGGAGATAGATCTTAATCCTAATTATTAGTGCGTGTAAGGATACTTTTCGTTCTCCTACTTATAGGAACTGTCCCGAAGTTCTGTGAACACGATCCCCGTGGTCGCAGATTCGTTTCATTTCTTGACTGGTTAAAGAACGAAAGTCATTGAGTAGGTTGAGATTTTCGTCTAATTCGATCCGGTCATTGGGAGAAGTAAGTCCAACTGAGACTGCATTGTTAGAAAGCACAAACCGATAACAATCTTGAGCTGTTGGAGGTACCGTATTTGGAGGGTCTTCTGCTGTGCTTTTCAGCAGCGCGCCCCAGCGGAGTCCAGTGAAGGCGACAACTGGTATGCACAGCGGAACTGTCGCTGGAAAGACCTCTCGCTCGGCTCCTCGGTGGGCAGCATTGTAGCGGATCATCAACAACGATACATCTTTCCGTTCTGCCCGCCGAGCGGCCAATTTTCTTTGGTGTGTCGTTAAGCCGACAAATCTGATAACTCCTTCATCCATAGCTTGCAGAACTACGCCTAACGCCCCTCCCTTCCCACTGACAGTTTCCCATTCATCTTCCGTCTCTACATAATAAAATGTCAATACGTCAATCCAATTGGTATCTAGCTTCTTCAGCAGTTGATCTAGTTCTCTTCTTGCTCGATCTTGGCAACGAGCAAAGAATTGANTNGCGATAANAATTNGGNCTCTCTGGCAATTNGANAGTTGTCGAATTGCTTGGCTCATTCCATCTGGATGACCACACCAGTTGAGATAGTTAACACCTCGATCAATCGCGTGGTCAACATCCTGAGATGTTAGGTGTGTCACCACGGGTGGTAAGCCCGAGTCGGCATACAGGGNNGCCACTTCGTGTTGTAATACCAGGTGAAAAAATCGTTTGTTTCCCTTTCCTAAATTAAATCGAAATCCATAGTAATACAAGGAGACAAACTGAGAAAATAGAATGATCAAGTATACAAATAGGCTGAAATATACTCGGATAGTCCATCGATAACCAATACCAANAAGAGGAAATAGTACAGCCGAATTCAAATCACAGGATCTTAACCTAAATAAGTAATTGTGGCTNTATAGGAAACCAANTTAAGCATAAATCCAATGGCTGACAGNAAGTAGTAAAAGCTAAATTTAGGTNGAAAAAGGATTATTTAGCCTAGATAGTAGAAAGTTTANTTTA
The DNA here is from genome assembly GCA_002714785.1 of Candidatus Poribacteria bacterium. Classification (GTDB taxonomy): domain Bacteria; phylum Poribacteria; class WGA-4E; order WGA-4E; family UBA9662; genus TMED15. The sequence goes on from PAYP01000003.1 coordinate 16,900, forward strand.
GATCGTAGACTTGATGGAATTTAGANAATTTTGGTTNTGATCACTGATTCAATAATTGGAACAACAAAGTCTTGACGTAGGTCAGCGATTTTGCTACGGTATTCAAACCATAAATTACTTGATTATGATTGAAACGTGAAGGCCAAGTTAGTAGAAAAAGTGAAAACTCACCTCAGGTTTCACTTGCTGTAGGTAGCCTTTGGGCTTTATCTTTCACGAATCGCATATAATTGCAAAGGAATTCGTCATGTCCAATAGTGAAGGGCCCATCGGTCCCAACGAAGAGATCAAAGTCACCAAAATTGAGACCTTCGTGTTGAAAAACTCTTGGGTCTTCATTAAAATATCAACCGATGCAGGTATTACTGGCTGGGGTGAAATGCTCAAAGACGACGCCAAAGCCTGTGCTGCCGGCGCTCTCGAAGTAGCCGACTATCTGGTGGGTAAAGATCCTCGACCGGTCGTTCATCACTGGCAGGCCATACACCGTGGTGCTTTCTATCGTGGTGGGCCGATCAAAACCGCTATCTCTTCTGGTATTGATATGGCCTTATGGGATATCACTGGTAAGTGCTANGGCGTACCGATCTATAAACTTCTTGGTGGCCCCACCCGCGATAGAGTCCGGGTCTACGGTGAAGTCAGCGAGGAAACTGGTGTCAACGCTATGAAGGTAGGNCCGCAAAGCTCGCGCGCAGCCTTCAAATATATTGAAACCCCTATGTTCGTAGATGAAGTCGTTGANCGATTTAGTGCGCTTCGCGATCAACATGGTCCTGGAGTTGACATTGGCATCGACTTTCATGGCGCAGTACAACCGCCCACCGCTCTTTTATTGATGAAAGCTTTAGAACCATATCAACCTTGGTTCTACGAAGAGGTCGTACAAGCTCTCAATATCGATGTTATGGCCGAGCTAGCACAAAAAACCCATATCCCCCTAGCTACTGGCGAGCGNATTTTCACCAAGTGGGGCTTTAAAGAAATCCTCGAAAAACGGGCTGCGACTATCCTGCAGCCTGATGTTTGTTATGCCGGTGGTATTACCGAGTTAAAGATCATCGCTGGTATGGCCGAGTCGTACTATACACCGATGGCACCACACAATCCACAGGGCCCCTGTTCGTTAGCTGCTAGCTTGCAGATAGCTGGTGCCATCCCCAACTTCCTGGCCCAAGAGCGTGGGGATAACGAATATATGGAGTTGCTCACCAAGCCTCTTCCGCCGGTGACNAATGGCCATCGACCACTGCCTACCGAGCCGGGATTGGGCATTACCATCGACGAAGACAAACTCACGGATCTAGTTGGCGACCCTCNCCCCTATGGCCCTCAATTTGATCCTGACGATGGNTCAGTAGTGGATTGGTAAGACAAGATCGATAGGCGCTGATAGGTTTGGGACTGAGAAGTAGCTAATACTCAATTTAAAATAGATCAGACGAACTGATTTGGGATTAAAACGGGCCCGCAATTGTCAANCCTCAAATCAATCNATTTATTTGAACGGTCGGATCGGTAATGGCAAACGAGTTTTCAGTAAGATTCATTCTGATTGACTTGAAACTGGAAACTCATATTCGAAGCGGATTTTAAACAACTCGCTGAATTAGATATTAAACAAAAATTTCTGACGGAAATAAAGTGGATAATCAATCAACCTTTGTATCAACTGTACTTACACCAGCTAAACAAACTGAAATTCGGAAAGAGTTCGAGGCCAACGGGTTCGTGAAAATAGATCAAGCTTTCACTGGTGGACATTTGTCTCAAATTCAGAAAGAAGTTGATCAAATGATCGATCGTTCTATTAAATCTGGGAGACAACTGGAGGCACATTGGCGGGGAGAATGGCGTGAAAATGTGGATGTTGAGGGGGACAAACAAGCCAGAAGTGTGTTNTCAATTCATAATATTCAATATCACTCAGCTTGTTTAGCTCAATTGATGTTCCACCCAAATTTGGTTGATCCAGCCGCTGCCGCAATCGGAACAACGGACCTACAATTAAGCAACACTTTGATGCATGCTAAACCACCGAAGATTGGGGCGGCTTTCCCGATGCATCAAGATTACGACTATGCCCCTCATAACTTGGATACCTTGATCGCCGTAACGCTTTATTTGGATGATTCAGAAGTAGAAAATGGCTGTTTGTGTATTTATCCGGGTAGTCACAAACAAGGCTATATTGAGAAACATGTGCATAAGGGTTCACATTACCTTCCAATGAATGAATATCCGATTGATCAGGCTACTCCTATTCCGATGAAAGCTGGCGATTTGCTAATCTTTAGTTATTTGACCGTTCACGGTTCNACACCTAATACATCCGATCAGTGGAGGCGTATGTTGCTGTTCTCGTTACGATCACCGCTTGATAATAGAAAAAGTGAACCTGAAGGTAGTGTAGGACAAGGCCTAATTGTGCGAGGTGTCCATCCTAATCCGGTCCCCAAGCCGAAAGAAAGCTACTAAATAAATGGTTCACTTCTGTAGGCAATAGGAGTATAAAAAATTCCTGCTCAGAAANCAATCATCAAGACCAGTCTAGAATCAAAAACGANCTTTTTCAAACTCAGTCCTAGCAGATATCTGATAGCGAACGATACATGAAGCTTATTAGACGATCAGGGGATGGACAAATATAATNCAANAACAGCTAATACAATCGTATTTATTTCTGAGGCTACGAATTTATGCAGCATTTTTTACTCGTGTTTAAGTAAAAAATATGTCTAGAGAAAGTAGAAATTTAATCCGGTTGTAGAGGAATAATCATTTGTATTCCATCTTCACCTACGAAAGACTCATCTGAACAAAGAATTTCAATAGAATTATGGAACAACTTATATCGTTTGCAAAGGATTGGGTAAAGAAAATCAAGGGAACAGATAATAAATCCAAAATTTTTTATTGAGTTCAGGAGGATACAGAACGATTAATTTTGGTGATGATTTGGAAAATTAATTACCCGATCATAAGGTTAATATAAGTAGAAACAAACCATTTATCGCCTCTTAATAAACTATCTCTTTATACCCAGCAAACTGCAGCTAAGAATGGAACTAAACTGGCATTTGGTCGCCTGAATTTGCAATATCAATATCATTTGAACATTGGATCGTAGTTTGTAACAGGTTAGTTGGATTTCACCTGCTAGTTCAAATAATAAAAATTAACTTTCAAGCAGAAATTTGAAGATGACTATATTAAATCCTATCCTGGATACCATATTTTTCTAAAATCATCAGGAGATCTTTGATAATTCCAAGCCTCATCGATCAATCGAGCTAAATCATAGCTTGGTTGCCAATTTAGCAGGAATTTAGCCTTCGTATTATCCAACCAAGTGCTATGATACTCAGTCTTTATACCCACACTCGGTAGGCCACGGGTCTGCTTCAGGTATTCAGCTACTTGACCATAGTCAACTGGCTGATCCATACAAATGTTGAACAACTGCTGAAAGGCTTTTGGGTGATCTAAAGCCTTCAATATAGATGAGACAAGATCTTGTACATGCACAAAATTTCGTTTAATAGGTTGTCCTTCCATATCTTGTAGAATAGGTATTGTTTGTGATTTCACATATTGGCTTGCTTGTTCAGAGCCAACTAATTCTATCCAACGGGGGCCACCAAAAACATCTTCTCCAAAGGAAAGGGAAAACCTAAAATCGTCCTTCTCCATAATCCAAGGCGCACGTAAACAACAACCATTCAGATCATATTGGACATAGTACTGTTCCAGCATTACCTCTTCTAGAACCTTAGATAATGCATAACACCCCTGATATGGCATATGCTTCTGTTGTTCTGTGACAGGAACAGGATGAGGATACACAAAGTGTCCCATTGCCGCGTCCCCACCGACCATTAGAAATTGTCGAAAGCTGGAATTTTGGCGACAATTTTCTAGTAACCAAAAGAGACCTTTCACAGTAACATCGATGATCTCGTCTGGTGTTTCTTTACAGGTGGCGAGATGCAAAACGTGGGTGATCCCGTCCATTGCTTCATCCACGTCTGATTTACGAGCTAAACTTCCCCTAACTACTTCTAATCTATCTCCTGATTTCAGTATTCGGTTATGACAAAATGCTCGTATGCTACCGCTATCCCGTTCGGTAAGAAAACGATGAATAAAAGTTTGTCCAACTTTGCCAGTTGCCCCGGTGACCAATACTTTCATGCTTTAGTTCCCTTATGTTTTGAATTGATCTCTTTCGTTAAGTGTAATGCTAGGCTCCCCTGATTTCGGGTATTAAATTTTTCTATGTAGTCATGTGGATCGAAAAAGCAACTGTTATCGTATAAGAACGTGTATTTCCCGTTCCGATCCCAACCCAGATCTATTGCCATTTGGTTAAGATGACAAAGTCGTCGACCTGCAGGCCATAAAATCCCGTGCTGACAATATGAAGTGTCAATAAAATAACGCCGAAAAGTTTCTCCCCCAGGCTTAGGACGTCGAGCGTGTTGCAAAGCTGAGTGGACAATGATAAATGATCCAGGAGATAAGTTATCAATTGTGACCGACCCTGGTAGATCATCATACATGAACTGACGAAAAGCATCACGAGCCATAATCCGTTGATGCGACCCCGGTAAAACGAGTAGATCTCCGATTTCACCATTCAATCCATCTAAATATATAAATACGTGTACCATCAAATGCGAACGGTTTGTTTGTGGCATTTGCTCATAGTCATGATGCCAAGAGACCCCCGATTCGCCTTCTCCTTGCCAGCGAGCATGAATATGATGATGAGTAAAAGTCGTTCCCATCAAATCAGCAACACGGTCAACGACTGTCGGCTCGGAAGTTAGTGGCCCTAACGCAGGAAAAACCATAATGTTTGTTTCCCCGTTTGTAGCGCGATTGACCATCAACTGATCAACGTCCTCTTTCAAAAGTTGGGTTAAATTATCGTCAAAAAAACCATTGAAGATTAGATAGCCTTCAGAATTAAACCTATCTACCTCGGCTTGAGATAAAACATAACTGTTCTCAAACTCATTGTTTGTCATGATTTCTTCCTTACTAGTAATTTAGTTGTATTCACGATCCGAATATTCGTATACGATGATTGTTTCAATTAGGACAAAATTTTCCTAGGTGTTTGATAAGTCTGACCCAAGAGTAACTTACATGCTGCGGCATCCAAAATTTCTATCATTTTTTAGTAAATCTTTATAACATGGAAAGTTAGTTAGAAGCTGCAATAGTTCGAACTTCGTCGCTCCAGTCATCCCAAAGCCCTGGTCCCTCCGAACGAGGCTGTGCCGGTGGAACTTCTGGTCCGAGTTCAAGTTCATATAGTTCTCTTACATTGGGCGGTGGCGATGGTTTTGGGCCTTTGATATAACGACCGTTGTATGTTCTGTCATAGACAGACTTTTTATAGACATCATAAAGGATCATCTGTCTAATTTGCGGAGGGTTACTATAATTCGGTGTTGCTGAGTGGTATATTCGTCCGTGCCACAAAACCACATCTCCCTCATCACCAAAAAATTCGAAGGGTTCAATGTTAGTAAGTGCATCCTTCAAACCCGGAGGCTGTGGTAAAACAAAGGCGGCAGCACCGCTTTGCGGGTGAGGCGTGTACAGTACCGAATAGCGGGCTAAATCTACAGAATTCGGCTCTGCTTGATAGAGTAAGTTATGGCTGCCTGGGAAGAGGGCAATGCCACCGCCGCCCTTTGGAACTTGATCAACGTATGCACTTGCTACCAAGTGCATTGGCTCGGGATCGATGTGTGCACCCGCACGAGCGGCATCAGCTAGTATGGTTGAATCGCCGGTATGCTCTCTGGGTAGTACACAGTACATACCACGCAACTCCTTACCCCCCCAAACTGGCCAGCCACGCAACCGACTGCCACGAGGATCTGGGTCGTCCACTGACGAGCTGATCTCTGCGGTTACAACTTCACCTTTGCCTAATAGCTGCTCAAACCATGGAAATAGGCGGTGAGGAAGTAGGTTGATCAGATCCTCATCGCCAGAGAGTTCGCGTAATCGCCAGCTATAGGTACCAGTTCGATCATTAAGGCCATCAGGCGTGCTTTGGCGATCTGACTCTGGAATGCCATTCAACCAAGTTTTTGGATTATCTCGTCGCAAATGACTTGACGTGTTTCCAGCCCACAACCTGTCCCGTGCGGCAGCACAAAGTTTAGGATCGAGGATGTTTCGCTTCACTAGAAATCCGTTCTTGATGAACTGTTGAATCTCCTGTGTACTCAGTGCTGGTAATGCTGTATTCATTTATATAAGCCTTTTCTTATGTCTCTTTTATTCCGCTATCCTATCAAAAACCTCAGTTGACGTAAAGCTTATGAAAATTTAGAGTCAGCTAAACAGATTCTACCCAATAAAAACCCCACCGGAATTTATCAACTGAGCAGACTGTTTAATTGCGATTTATGTGGCAATAAATTTCAATTCAAGGGCAGTCAGAAAGGCAAAAATTTGTATTACATCTAATGGATATAAATTCTAACTAAGATGGTTAAAGCGAACCTATGTGGGCTGAATTTGTGGGTTCTGTATAAGCCGTGATTTATCAAAAGAATTTACCACTAAATGATATTTCCCGATGATTAGACAATATAGGAATTATCTTTTGAAGATATTCGAATGATGAAATTTATAGAGGAATAGTTAAGATAGATCTGTACTTTGACCAAATAAGAAAAGGATATTTACCTGTTCCGAAAAACGTTTGCTTACCTTGTATTCAGCAGTTTATTCTACATTTTATGTGGGAATATTATATGAATTGCTATCACTCGAATCTAATATTTTAGTTGTTTGGTGAAAAAATACTAAACAAATTGATTAGTCTGACCGATAAGGAATCAGCCAGTCAGTTGAAGCGACAATCGCCNCTGACTAAGCCGCGGAGACCAGGGTCAAAAAAAGATTAAACAAAANGACCCANACCTCCGATAAGAGAACAGCCCAGTCAGTTCTTGGCAGAAACGACTGAGGTAGAAAACAACAAACTTATCGNAANATTGACCGAATTGATTAGAACAACAGGAGCAAGATNATGGCATTAGCAAGCGGATTCAGAGTTAACACCAACACCACCTCATTTCACACGTATCGATCCTACTCCAGTTCCCAAGCCGGTTTGGAACAGAACATTGAACGATTGTCATCCGGTCTTCGCATCAACCGAGCNGCCGACGATTCCGCCGGTCAAGCCATNAGCCAACGGATGAAGAATCAGGCCACTGGCATGAGGCAAGCAGTCCGTAACTCACAGCAAGCCACCAACTATTTGCAAACAGCCGAGGGCGGCTTGAACCAGATTCACGGCATCCTATCCCGGATGAGAGAATTAGCGGTACAGTCTTCGTCAGACGGACTCAACACCAANGANCGGTTNAGNATCGAGCTGGAATATGCCCAACTGAAGGANGAAGTCAGCCGAATCGCCAACTCAACNACTTACAACNACATGACNTTNATCAACGGTGATCGAGCCAAAGNNGTAGCGAGNACTGANACTNNTCCAGGTACAGCCGANATNTCAGNNACCGAGATCAAGAGTTTCAGTGTGGCTTCCAANGTAGCCACNGGNGANGCATTCGAATTTACCTCGGTCANCNCCAACAGTATCACCTTNACNAANAAGACTACTGGTGAAGAGCAAATCCTACACCANCCGGATGGAGCCGGTTTTGCCGAGAACGACGTACTCAACTTTGATGACCTGGGGATTACCATGACTTTGGGCGCCGGTTATGACGGTATCGCTGACAACGACGATGGTTTCACCATTACCCAAGGCGATTTTGTAACCATGCAGGTTGGAGCCGACAATGATGCGGCTCACGCTCGGGCCGANTCCAGCGACGCNGATCATAGCGCCGTAACTGAAAATCGAATCACCCTCAACATCAGTGATGCCACGGCCAAGGGACTGGGCATCAGCGATAGTCAAGTCAGTGATCTGGCCGACTCACAACGAGCCATCAACGCACTCGACTCAGCTATCGAGAAAGTCAACGACGAACGCGGCAACATCGGTGCCTTACAAAACCGGTTCGAGTTCGCCGTCTCTAACTTACAATCCAGCCTGCAGAATACCGAGGCCAGTCGCTCCACCATTCTGGATGCCGACTTCGCCCTGGAAGCAGCCGGTATGGCCAAGAACCAAATTCTGACCCAATCGGGTACAGCCATGTTAGCCCAAGCTAACCAGATTTCACAGAACGTACTCAGCCTACTGAAATAGGATTCACCAACTAACTTAATCAGTCATCAAGAAGTAAGCGGAAATTAGTTTACATCACAACTTACTGTTCTGTGAACCAAAGATTCACGACATGACAAGCAGCCTAAGGGGTTAGGCTAACAGGGGAAATAAAATGGGATTTCAAAGCGGATTCAGAATTAACACCAACACCAGCGCAGTCAACACTTATCGTTCCTACAGTTCGGCTCAAGCCGGCTTGGAACGCAACATCGAGCGATTGTCCTCGGGTTTAAGAATTAACCGGGCGGCCGACGATTCAGCCGGCTTGGCCATCAGTCAACGGATGAACAATCAGGTCCGTGGTATGCAGCAAGCCAACCGCAATGTGCAGCAGGGCAACAACATGCTGCAGACGGCTGAGGGCGGCTTGAACCAGATCCACAGTATCCTGGGTCGGATGAGAGAGTTAGCGGTGCAATCGGCTTCCGACGGGTTGAATGCCGATGATCGAGCTAGCATCGATTTAGAGTTTCAGCAGTTGAAGTCGGAGATTAGCCGAATCGGTAACGGGACCGAATACAACGGGATGACCTTGATCAACGGTGATCGAGCCAAGAACTTGACGACTGAAGACAACAGTATCGGTGGCAATATGGTCAACGATAGCAGCCTGGGCAGTACCAAAGTGGCCTCCTTTGCTGCTAATGGTGATTATACGCTTCAGGCCAAAGATAAAGATGGAAATTCAACCGGTGATCTGACGTTAGCCACACAATTTGTTTTAGAGTTGAAGGACAGTGGTGGAACCGTCATAGACACACAAACCGTTGCCAGAGCAGGAGATCAAGGTGCAGGTTTCGATGATGTAGACGGAAGCCAGATCAACTTTGATGAACTAGGGATAGTTACTGACACCTCTAGACTCACNACTGGNGCCAAAAGTTTCAGCGTNGACGATGGTAATTACATGACNATCCAGGTGGGAGCCAACAANGACGCTGACCATTCAGCCGCCAACCCTGGAGCCACCGAAAACCGGATCACCTTCAACCTGGCTGATGCCACNTCAGAGGGGTTGGCCATCGAAGGCATTGATCTGGACAGTTTGGGTGATGCCCAGTCGGCCATCAATTCCCTGGATGCGGCTATTCAGAAGGTCAATGACGAACGCAGTAACATCGGTGCCTTGCAGAACCGATTCGAATATACCAGTTCCAACTTGATGAACAGTATCCAGAACAATAGTGCCAGTTTGTCAACCATTCAGGACGCCGACTTCGCGGTGGAAGCAGCTGATCTGGCCCGTAATCAGATCCTGACTCAATCCAGTTCGGCCATGTTGGCTCAAGCCAATCAGATTTCACAGAACGTATTGGGCCTACTACGATAAACAACTAGTAATTAGGATAGAGGCTCAATAAACAGATTACCCCTAAAGGTGCCGGTCGGAGGCGGCCGGTACCAAACCCCTCAATTGGGTAGTGGGTAGCCATAAATAACAGATTTAGAGACTTAACTAGGAAAAATAAACAGTCAATTAATTAGTATCAGCCATCACCAGTTACGACTAGCAAGTAAGTTGAACCAGCAGGACTTACAGGGGGGAATAAAATGGGATTTCAAGGCGGATTCAGAATTAACACCAACACCAGCGCAGTCAACACTTATCGCTCCTACAGTTCGGCTCAAGCCGGCTTGGAGAGAAACATTGAACGATTATCTTCCGGTTTAAGAATTAACCGAGCGGCCGACGATTCAGCCGGCTTGGCCATCAGTCAACGGATGAACAACCAGGTCCGTGGTATGCAGCAGGCCAACCGCAATGTCCAGCAGGCCAACAACATGATGCAGACGGCCGAGGGTGGATTAAACCAGATTCACAGTATTCTGGGTCGAATGAGGGAGTTAGCCGTCCAGTCGGCTTCCGACGGATTGAACGCTGATGATCGAGCCAGCATCGATTTAGAGTTTCAACAGTTGAAGGCTGAGATCAGCCGGATCGGCGAAGCGACTGAATACAACGGTATGAAGTTGATTAACGGTGAGCGACAGAAGTCAACTAGTCTAACGGGATCAGGCCTAAATACGGGAGGCAAGGATCACCTGAGTATCTTCAGCGTCAACTCCGATGTGGCGACCGGGACTAAGTTCGATTTTGTCAAGACCGAGGATGATGAAATCAGTCTCCGAAATACGGCCACTGGCGAAGTCCAGACTCTGCATCAACCCGATACTGGAGGTTTTGCGGAAAACGATGTCCTCAACTTTGATCAGTTGGGCATAACTATCGAGTTGGGAGCTGATTTTGCTGAGGCAGCAGAAGGTACAGCTTCCACAGGAGTACCAGCTAGTGGGGAAATTGGGGCTGACTATTTTGAAGTAACCCAGGGCAGTTTCACTACCATGCAAGTCGGCTCCGATAATGATGCCGATCATGCCGCCGGTGATTCCAGCGATGTCAATGGTCCGGCCGGTGATGTAACCGAGAACCGGATCACCCTCAACATCAGCGATGCCACCTCCAAGGGTTTGGGCATCAGCGACAGTGAGGTCAGTAGCCTATCTGATTCCCAGCGAGCCATCAACGAGTTGGATGCGGCCATTGCCAAGGTCAATGACGAACGCAGCAATATTGGAGCACTGCAGAACCGGTTCGAATATACCAGTTCCAACTTGATGAACAGTATCCAGAACAACAGTGCCAGTTTGTCAACCATTCAGGATGCCGACTTCGCGGTGGAAGCAGCTGACCTGGCCCGTAACCAGATTCTGACCCAATCCAGCTCGGCCATGTTGGCTCAAGCCAACCAGATTTCACAGAACGTGATGGGTCTACTCCGATAAAGTAAGGAAACAACCAGTTTATCCCGGCCGGTGCCGGTCGGAGGCGGGCGGCACCAAACCCCTCAACCGGGTAGTGGATAACGCAAACCAGAGCATACAACAAATATTAGGACAGATCATTAGTCAACAGTTTCAAGCGGAACCGAGGTGAAGGAAGGATTCACCGCACCAGAGGTAAGTCGATTATCCAGGACTTACAAGGAGAATAATCATGGGATTTCAACAAGGATTCAGAATTAACACCAACACGGCCTCATTGAACACCTACCGTTCTTATGGTAGTGCCCAGGCCGGCTTGGAGAGAAACATTGAACGGTTATCTTCGGGTATGAGGATCAACCGGGCGGCCGATGATTCAGCCGGCCTGGCCATCAGCCAGCGGATGAACAACCAGGTGCGCGGGATGCAGCAGGCCAACCGCAACTCTCAGCAAGCCAACAACATGCTACAGACGGCCGAGGGCGGATTGGACCAGATCAGCAACATCCTGGGCCGAATGAGGGAGTTAGCGGTGCAATCGGCCTCGGACGGAGTCAATGCCGATGACCGAGCCAGCATCGACTTAGAATATCAACAGTTGAAGGCCGAGATTACCCGGATCGGAGATGCTACCGAGTACAACGGTACCAAGCTGATCAACGGCCACAAGGCCAAGGGAATAGATGAAACTACCACTGTTTCTACTGCCCTTGCCGCTAGTTCAGGTATTGCCAATGCCAACGATGTCTATGTGGCTTCGACAGCTCAGGATGGTGAATATGAATTTACCTATAATGCTACTGATAATACATTGGAATTGGCTCATGCTACCGATACTGATGCTGAACAAACGGTGACTTTCGCTGACGGTTTCAGTGATGGTGATGAAGTTCACTTCGACGAGTTGGGTATTTCTGTCAAGATAGATAGTAATTTTGCCAGCCTAAGCGGCAAAAAACTGAAGGTCGATCAGGGTGAGTTTTATACCATTCAGGTTGGCTCTAATAATGACGCTGGCGCTGATGCGGCCACCTTCAGTTCGGGTACCAATGCCACCGAGAACCGAATCACCTTCAATATCGGTGATGCTACGGCTGACGGTTTGGGCCTGGACGGTAGTGATCTGACAGCGCTGGGCAATTCCCAACACGCCATCAACGAGTTGGACGCCGCTATCGCCAAGGTCAATGATGAACGCAGCAATATCGGGGCGCTGCAGAACCGGTTTGAGTATACCAGTTCCAACTTGATGAATAGTATTCAGAACAATGCGGCCAGTTTGTCGACCATTCGCGATGCCGACTTCGCCGTCGAAGCGGCTGACTTGGCTCGGAACCAGATTCTAACTCAATCCAGTTCGGCCATGCTGGCTCAAGCCAACAGTCTGTCGCAGAACGTGCTGGGTCTGATTCGATAAGTCATTCACCAATAATTAGTAATCAATCTGGATCAATCACTCGAGCTAGAACTCAGGAGGATGCCTGATGAATCTGTCCACCGATCTTGACCGCCGCTGGTCTCCGGCCCTGTCTCAGTCGCCGAAGCCAGTCATGGCCCAACGGGATCCGACCTCGACGGCTGAGGATCAGTCAGTCGATGTCAATCAACTGGAGAGTCAGGCCGAAGCCTGGAGTCTGGCTGTAACTGTTGGACCGGTCCATCATCTCAACCAGCAGGCGGCTGATCAACTACAGGACGGTTTACAAGCTTCGATTAACCACTGGCTGCGTCAGCTGTCAGTTTTAGAGATCACCATTCGTCAACCGGTAGAAGCTGACCAAATCAGCCACCGGTTACAAAACCAGATAACCAGCCACTGGCAGCAAGCGGTGGCCGTGCAGGTGGCCCATATTCCGGCCATAGAATTGTCATTAACCAGTTAATTAAGCCCTAGGATTAGGCCACAAGCAGCAGGAGAAAACAATGGGATTTCAACAAGGATTCAGAATTAATACCAACACGGCTTCATTGAACACCTACCGTTCCTACGGTAGTGCCCAGGCCGGGTTAGAGAAAAATATCGAACGGTTATCCTCAGGCTTACGGATTAACAAGGCGGCCGATGATGCGGCTGGTTTGGCCATCAGCAACCGGATGGATAATCAGGTACGCGGGATGCAGCAGGCCAATCGCAATGTCCAGCAAGGCAACAACATGCTACAGACGGCCGAAGGCGCCATGGAAGAGATTAGCAACATCCTAGGCCGAATGAGAGAATTATCGGTGCAATCGGCTTCCGACGGAGTCAATACCGATGATCGAGCCAGCATCGACTTAGAGTTTCAACAACTCAAATCGGAGATTACTCGAATCGCTGAGGCCACCGAATACAACAACACC
>PAYP01000004.1 GCA_002714785.1 Candidatus Poribacteria bacterium
ACCTTTTTGAATAGTACAAGGAGCCGAATAAATTTCGAGGTGTTGTTTCCATGTATCACTCTGTTGGTACTCAAGTTGTGTCAAATCGACTACCCTAACAGATTTCCAAGCAGATACTACTACTCCACCAACAATCCCAGCCAAAAAGAAAAAAAGAACGATTCCCAATATTGAAGCTGTCTGGAATAAAACCCAAATGATACTAACCACAGAGCGCAAAGTGAGTCCTTTCGGAGAGGGTAAGTGATTTGGTGAGTTCCTTCTCATAATCGATCTAACTTATGGTACAAAAATCTGTTGTTTTCAAATAGCAATGATACCTACTGTTGGATCATTACTAGCAAAATTCCTACTACGCTGCTCCATTTTTTCTGTAGGGAACACTCTTCTTTGAAGTTGAAGTTAAAAAACAAAACAGCTCAGAGGAAAAATCTGCGTTTTGATAGCTAGGCTGGTATGTCATCACCATTTTGCTTCATATAGTATGTGACTACTTGTTGATAGTACTACTCCCGTTATTTTACCTCAAAATAATAAATTTTTGCAGGTTGGTCGTTGCAAGTCTATATCCTGTATGCTAGACTTGGCAGTCGCCTCACGATGTAACTCTTAAACAATTTTTGTCAACTGCTCGGAAAAGTGCCGGATGGAATCAAATATCAACTGGATTTGGCGTCATCGTGCTAAGCTGCTAATGGTAGCACTTGTCGTCTTGCTAATACTATTCGTCATTCAATGGTATGCGATTCGTTGGTTTATTTCAGCTGCAGTCGACCTATTTGAGCCCCAATTCGTTTCGCGAATGCCGCCAAGCATCGAAAAAAACGAAGTCGCTCAAACTATTAAGCAAGTGAAAATCGTGGTACAGAAGATGCCGATGAGTTTGGTTTCAGGTCGGATTAGTTGGCGTAAGGTTAAGTCTGCCGTTGATTATGCATTTCTAGTTGATGGATCTGATCCAGAAGAAGTAAAAACATTACTAACTATGATTAATGCAGCAGTTGGTTTTAGAACACACGAGTAACAATATCAATTGGGAGATAATTGATCTATGACCGGTTTAGCTCCAGCCTACGAGCGATTCGCTTACGCTTACGACCGTATTATGTACAATGTTGATTATCAGCGGTGGGCTGATTATATTCAGAGTATTTTTAATCAACAAGGTGAATCACCACGGACTATTCTAGATGTTGCTTGTGGTACTGCTGCTCTGACACTCGTCTTGGCAGAAAGATCTTTTCAAATGACTGGGATTGATTTAGCTGAAGGAATGCTTACTATTGCCAGAGAAAAATCTTCCAATCTGGGACTGGATATTGAGTTAGTCCATGGTGATATGAGAACGTTTGATCTGGGTAAGCAGTTCGATGCAGTACTTTGCACCTACGACAGTATAAACTATATGCAGGATGAAGAGAATTTTGCTACTGCATGTATCCGAATTTTCGATCATCTTAAACCAAGTGGTTTATTTGTTTTTGATGTCACAACTGAACGCAATATTACACGGCACTTTCATGCTCAAACCTTCGCTGAAAATCACGAAGACTACGCTTATATTTGGCAGAACCTGTATTCAAAAAAGGATCAAGTTTGCCGAACTAATTTGACATTTTTTATACGGGATGGTGATTTATTTGAGCGCTTCGAAGAACTTCATGTACAACGTATTTTTGATAACGGTTTAATTAAAAGGATACTCAAAAAGTGTGGTTATGAAGTTCTTGGTATGTACGATATGTATACTTTAAATCGTCCAGGCCTCTTTTCTGATCGGGTTAACTTTGTCGCTCGAAAGCTTTAGTTCAATGAATTAGATTTATATTCAGGACGGAAATGAGAAAAATAAAAGCTGTGGAGTATCTGGAAAACGCTCATTAGAAGCGATATTAGTGTTATTGGCTAACTTCAACATGTGTCCTAGAATGCCAACCTAGTATTGCATCACAAACCTTCTTTGGTGCCCGATGAGAGATACTGTGGCCAACAAAAACCTGAATACTTTGCTCATTTGGAATGAAATCTGGAGGAGGAGAGTAAACAGCTATATCTTTTGCACTCCATAACCAAAATACTTTTTCCACTCCAAGTCGGTCTAGCACTTCTTGCTTTATGTTGTTTTCTGGTTTTAGCATAGAATAAGCGTTTTGTACAAAGACTTGATAATTATCAGTCGAACCTCCGATTCCCAACCACTTCAACCATCTTTCTAGCGAGCTATCATGGCGATCACCCAATTTAAGAATTTTGGTTGATAACCAGATCGCAAACTTTGAAACTTTGGTGATGCTGTTGGCAAATGCGGGAGCCTCAAAAACGATCGATTTCAGGCAAGAAAATAAATTCGGGTGGTCAACTATTGCTCTATAGACAATACTGGATCCCATCGAATGTCCCCAGATAGTTAGGCGCTTTAAGTCAATATTCTCAGCACCCGATATTGCTTCTATAGAACTAGCAACATACCGACCGTATGCTGCTAGTTCATAGTTCAGTAACTCAGTTGTTGTCCCCCAGGTTGATTTATCATAGCCAGGTAATTCAAGTGAAAAAGATCGGTAACCAACCTGAGAAAATGCCGATGCAATAGGGTAAAAATAACGAGCGTTACTACGAAAACCGTGAATAAATAGGATTACATCACTAGAAGTCTTCTTTGAGCCCTCAACAGAAAAATCGTAGTAACGAACAGGCACTTTACCTCCATCGATTATTACCGATAAGTTTTTATTGATTCTTTTTTCCAAGTTATCAGCCTCTGTGTTACTAATAACCAGACTAAAAAAAAACCAGCAAATTAAATTGTGCTTTGTCACGACTTTTAGTCCCAATTTAAAATTCTGCAAAAAATGGATTGTGAGCTTTTTCTTCGCCTACAGTTGTTGAAGGCCCATGCCCAGGAAAGAGATAGGTATCATTTGGCAAACTTAATATCGACTTACGAATGTTATTCAATAGATCATCATAAGATAAAAAAGCATTACCAACTGAACCTGCAAAAATAGAATCGCCTGCAAATACCGTATTTCGAGTTTGAAAAGCACATCCTCCAGCAGTATGACCAGGTATATCCAGAACACGTATAGATAACGCGCCAACCGAGATAATATCTCCGTGGCTTACAAGCATCAAAGCTCGCTCGCTTGTTGGTTGCGGCTCATTTCGATGGATGTACGTGGGAGCATCAAACACCTGCTGAATTTCAGATAACCCTCCAACATGGTCTTGATGGGCGTGAGTCAGTAGAATAGCTGACACTGGTAAACCATATCCTTTGACTCTTTCAATCACCATTTTTGGAGTAGCCGCAGTATCAATAATTGCAAGTTGTTTGCTTTTTTCGCATTTTAGTACATAGGCATGGACTGGCCACCCATTGACATTATTACTTATTCTTAAAACAGATAATTTTGAATCGTGATCGATAGGTATGGGCTTTGGAGACCAATTCTCTTCAGCAATCAGTTGCAATTTCTTAGCCGATAATCCCAGCCTTTTAGAAAGTTTATTGACGTGCTCGACTGTTGGCTTGATGGAGTAACTTTCCATCTTGGATAGTTGAGTATGAGAAATTTGTATTTCCTGTGCTAATTTCTTAATACTTAAATTTAACCCTTTTCGAGCTTTCTTAATAATATCACCAAACTCGTCTTCCAACTCATAAGACATAATTCACGTCCTTAATTCAAAGATTAAATTCCACGCTGATTATAACATGAACCAGAAGTTTAAAATCAGATTGAATAACCAGTCATGCCCCCCTCACTTGACACTTGGAGTAACGTTATTGTATAACGTTACTCCAAGTATAGTTTTCTTAGGTTCTTGCCCATGTATCGGTTGAAATCATGAAGTGGTCTAAGTTAATCCGAGGCATAAATGTTGTAGCCTTTTCTTGTATGACAGTGGCAGTTTTGCTTCCAGAAATAGTTGAAGCCAGGCTACGTGTCGTAGCTACTACAACAATCTTAGCAGATACTGTTCAACAAATCGGACATGATAAAGTGGCAGTTCGATCGTTGATGGGAAGCAACCCACATCACTATAAGATTCGGACGGAAGACATTCGACACCTTTCCCAAGCTCATTTGGTTATTTACAACGGACTTAGCATCGAAAATGGGCTCAGACGAGTACTCAGCCAACTTCCAAAAAACGTATATATTATAGATGTGTCGGATTGTTTGCCCAAAAAAAATCTACGATCCTCACATCAATTCGATGATCATCATTCTCATTCTCACCCAGAAAATAGTTGTGGCTATCACTATGACCCTCATTTTTGGTTAAATGTTAACCATTGGATGGTGGTTGTCCGGCAAATAGAAAAAAGTCTTAAGGTTATTGACTCGAACCAAGCTCATTTTTACCACATGTCTTCTAACAAATACCTCGGACAATTAAATGAACTAGACCAGTATATTCGGTCTCAAAGTGAAAAAATCCCTGTGAATCTCCGTTTTTTGGTTACCTCACATAATGCCCTCGGCTATTTTGGTCAAGCTTATGGTTTTGAAACTGATGGACTCATGGGAACAGAGGGAGAAGAAACGAGCATCGCAAATCTACGAAGGCTGTCCTACAAAATTATGGACCAAAAATTAACCACTATTTTTTGGGATAATACAACCTCTCGAAAGTCAATGCAGGCTTTGCAAGAATCGATACTTGCAAAAGGACATAAAGTCTCCTTAGCAGGTCCGATCTTGGTCGGAGGTGTATTAGATAGCAGGCAAACGCTACAAAATTGCGATAAACATAACCACTCAACCTACGACGGAATGATGCGTCACAATGTCGACACGATTCTAGTTCATCTTACCCCCCAGCAGGGACGACGGTAATTAGTTATCTCCCGGTCTTTTTATTACTACTTAGATTTGTTTGGAAGGTCTGTTGACGTTCCCTCACTTTAGGTTTGCTCTTTTNTTTTTGGAATTAGCACTTTCTAGAAAACTGGTTTAGAAAAACAAATTTAAGAATAATTGAGGAAACTAAAGAAACTATTTTGTTTTAATCCTCATAGTCAGTAGCCCAACTACCATTACTCGCNTGATCATTAAGTTTCCAGAGGTTAATAAAATCTGTTGGAGCGTTGTGGTTGGCCAAGTNGTCGAGAAATAGCTGATGTAACTCCGAAATTATTTCTAATCTATTTGGGGCAACGTTATCTGTGGCTAATGGGTNGTTTTTTAAATCGTATAGTTCAGGGGTTCCCATTTCACCAACGGGTGCATACCCCCACTCTTTTGTGATCAAAAAGGGNGTTGTTGCNCTTTCTGGTTTTNNACNAGATGACTTNATGTGACAACCGCTTATNGCNATATCTCTNTGTTGATGTAGGCTATTCCNAATCTGATTAGCAAAGGAGATNCCGTCAATTTCTTGCGGAAGCACCGGTGTAACACCAGCCAGATCGCAAAGTGTTGGCAGTAAATCGATTGGTTGAGCTATCAAATCTAAACTTTTATTCTTGGGNATNCCTGCGCCAGCAATTAAAAAGGGAACATGTCCAATTTCTGGATAAATTGGCCAAAATCGTTTGTCGTTGGGGTCGATATTAGATTTTCCTGTTCGATAGTGTTCACCGATTGATATCCCATGGTCTGCCATTACTACTACCACACTGTTTTCCCATAATTGTAAATCATCNATTTTTTGTAAAACTCGACCAATATGCCGATCAACTAATTCGGCTTCTGCCGCATAGTGAGCCCATAAATTGCGTAATTCTGCTTCAGTATATGATGAAGAATGACCATAGTTNGGATGTAACATAGGAGGACCGTCATAATGTGGATCGTAACGGCGAACCATGTACTCTGGTGGATCCCAAGGTTCATGAGGATCAAAAAAGTCGACCCATANGAAAAATGGGTTGTATCGGTTATTTTCCTCTAGAAATTGAACTACGGTCTCACTAGTTTTAGCAGAAAAAGTCTCGGACTCCAATTCGTAATAACGATTAGTCCACCGGTGNTTGTTAGGTAAAGTATGACCATTAAAATTAGGGTGAGAGCGTGTTTTTTGTAAGGGAACAATTTCTTGAATTTTATCATTTAGGTGAAGTANCGGAAGATCGCCTTCCTGACCACGGTGCTGAAAAGCNGCATCAAAACCGCTGTTGAACNTAGCACTAAAGAGATGTGGACAGTCACAAATCAACTGAGTGGCAAACCCTTGCTGGCTCAAAATTCGACTAATGTGATTAGGACTACTAAGGTCAATTGATTGCCAACCATAGTGAGGCCAACCCAAAACACCGGTAGCAAAATCAGTTCGGTGGGGGATGGTAGGAAAGCTATTCATGTAAAAATGCTCCACTGAAGTTGCTCGTTCGGTTGCAAACCGNTCTAACTCTGGTGTGTGGACNGGTCGTACAGCCCGATCACCNAAATTATCATAGCGAAATGTATCAGTTAAGATCACGATGATATTTTTCATCTGTTCTTTCTCCTATTACAGTTAAAAATCGATTACCTTTGCCCTGCCCTATTCCATAATTTGTCGATTACCACCAGCCTATCTAATTGGTACATAGATAACTATTTCTTCTTTCCCCCAAATCCTAAATTCAGACGCAAGTTATTTTGATCAACATAACTCGATTCACTTTTGACCTNATGTCTTTACTTCTTTTAATCAACTGACAAGTCACTTACAAAGACCGTAANATTAGAGATAACAACACTTTGATTACNCTAAGATCCAATTAACTTAACAGTTCCAATTNTTACATTCGTTTTAGTTACTAGNGGAACTTCAAAATATAACTATCTTGGTGTTTAGATTCACTATTAAGCCAGTATTAATACGACAACCTATGCGTTCATTTAAGTTTTATCGGTCAAGTCAATGCATGTACTTCCATCGTTATTGTAANCAATTATAGTCGAGCCACGCCTAATGGATTCGATAAAACTTTTTAAGCTAAACTAACCGTTAATGTGTTGGAAATCCCGACCATATTCACTTTGGTTTGNNTTTNGATATTAAGCTGACCGTTNGCATTTCAGAGAAATGATATAAATAGGGAAACAAGAATTATTAAACAATCAGGCTGACTTGAGAAAAAATCAGATTTGAAAATTAAAACAGCTGGCCAGCTGCCATAATGGCAGAANNNCTTNTCGNNCTTGGCCTGTCATTATGGCAGCTTTTTTGAAATTACTTTGCTGTTTGGNGCATGTGATTTGGCGCAAACCTTGCTGTAGGAGTCATGATACCAAGTTGTTCAAAAAGCGTCAATGGCCTTAAACTGTGTGAATGTCCCATTTTCACTTGACAAATTTTTGCTCAAAATGATAGGTTTGTCCGTTCGGCAATTCTATCTTGATCGATAATTCATACTTGCATTTTAAAATGTGAAATACCGATGGAGTACTTGATGACGGGAAATGAAGAAAAAACAACAGAAGAAGAAAATCTTGATCAAACTGATTCGATTAACTCTGATCCACCAGAATCAGGAAACTCGGATGAATCAGATAATGAAGACTCAGTTAATGTCATAATGCTGTCAGCCGAGGAATATGAACAATTAAAAAATGCTAAAGCTGAAAGCGATGAAAAACAAAAACAGATGCTCTACAAAATGGCTGAATATGATAACTTGAAAAAGAGAGCTGATCGTGAGAAAAAAGATTTTCTGAAGTATGCTAATGAAAGCTTAGTTAAAGATTTAGTTCCAGTGCTAGATAGTATAGATCAGGCGGTTGGTGCGGCCCAAGAGGCTGAGATAGAGACTGCCGAAGGATTTACCGCGTTGCGGGAGGGTGTCGAATTAATTCAAAAGCAGTTGCTTGGCAGTTTAGAGAAAAGAGGTGTTTCTGTCATTGATACTGAAGGTGAAATTTTTGATCCGCAAAAGCACGAAGCAGTTTCAATGGCTCCCTCTGATAATGTCCCTCAAAATAACATTATTCAAGCTTTTCAAAAGGGATATACTTTGCACGATCGGGTAATACGACCATCGATGGTTGTTGTCTCTAACGGAAACCCGGTATCAACCGATAATTCATCAAACTCAATAGAAGAAAAGGAGCAGATAGAAAATGAGTAAGATCATTGGCATCGACTTAGGAACCACTAACTCTTGTGTTGCTATTCTCGAGGGGGGAGAGCCAAAGGTCATACCGAACGCAGAGGGTCATCGTACGACCCCATCCGTGGTTGCTATAACCAAAGAAGATGAAAGGATTGTTGGAGCAGTAGCTAAACGGCAAGCTGTTACCAATCCCGACAATACTATCTTTTCAGTTAAACGCTTTATGGGACGCCGATTCAATGAGATTGGTAATGAAATCCAGAAGGTTCCCTATCGTGTAGTGCAAGCTGGTGGAGATGATGTTCGTATCAAAGTTGGTAGTGAGGATTTAGCACCACAACAAATTTCGGCCATGACATTGCAAAAGATGAAAGAAACAGCCGAAGAATACTTGGGAGAACCGGTTAGCCAAGCAGTTATTACAACTCCAGCCTATTTCAATGATGCTCAACGACAAGCGACTAAAGATGCAGGAACCATTGCCGGCCTAGAGGTTTTGCGGATCATTAATGAGCCAACAGCAGCTTCTCTCGCCTACGGACTAGATAAAAATTCAGAAGAGAAAATTGCAGTCTATGATCTAGGTGGTGGTACTTTTGATATCTCTATTTTAGAGATTGGTGACGGGGTATTTCAAGTTAAGAGCACAAATGGCGACACCCACTTAGGTGGTGATGATTTTGATCAAGTAATTGTCGATTGGCTAGCTGACGAATTCAAATCCAGCAATGGTATTGATCTTCGCCAAGATCCAATGGCACTGCAGAGATTAAAAGAAGCTGCGGAAAAGGCGAAGTGTGAGCTGTCGACTGCACTGACATCCGATATCAATTTGCCTTTTATTACCGCAGATGCAACTGGACCAAAACACATCAATGAATCGTTGACTCGTGCTAAGCTGGAACAACTAGCCGAGGAGCTAATTGCGCGAACCATAGAGCCTTGCAGACAAGCGTTAGCTGATGCTGAAATGAATGCATCCGATATTGACGAAGTTGTTTTAGTCGGTGGGCAAACAAGAATGCCGAAAGTTCAAGAACAAGTACAAGAGTTTTTTGGCAAAGAACCCCATAAGGGTGTCAACCCAGATGAAGTCGTCGCTATTGGGGCAGCTATTCAGGGTGGTGTTTTAGCTGGTGATGAAGGTGTTAGCGATGTCCTCTTATTAGATGTGACGCCGTTATCGTTGGGCATTGAAACTCTAGGTGGCGTTTTTACAAAATTGATAGAGCGTAACACTACTATTCCAACTAAGAAAAGCCAGGTCTTTTCAACTGCAGCTGATAATCAGCCATCAGTCGATGTTCACGTTCTGCAAGGAGAACGCGAGCTAGCTGTTTATAACCGTACTCTTGGCCGATTTAATCTAGATGATATCCCACCAGCACCCCGTGGAATGCCACAGATCGAGGTAAGTTTCGATATTGACGCCAATGGAATCGTCAATGTTTCTGCTAAGGATAAGGGAACCGGTAAAGAACAAAATATCCGTATTGAATCTTCTAGCGGCTTATCCGATGAAGAAATTAATCAGATGGTCACAGACGCTGAGAGTAACGCAGCAGAAGATGAGCGTAAAAAAGAGGATATCGAAGTACGCAATAATGCTGACTCGTTAGTTTACAGTACAGAAAAGTCGATGAATGAATATGGTGATAAGGTCTCCTCAGAAGAACGAGATACAATTCAATCATCAATCGATAAACTGAAAGAGTCTTTGAAAGGCGATAACATAGAAGCTATTAAAACCGATACTGAAGCTCTAACACAAGCCTCGCACAAATTAGCAGAAGCGATGTATGCTCAGGCGGCTGCAGATCAGGCGACTGAAGCCGCGAGCGGCGGAGTTGAGCCTGAGTCAGCTCCCACTACGGAAAATGATGAAACTGTTATTGATGTAGAAGCTGAAGAAGTAGTTGATAATGATTCGGAAGGTAGCGAGAAATAGACGTTACTCCGAGTAAGTAATAGTTAAAACAAACTTGATTCTTTGAGATTTTATGGATCAGAACTTCATGTTCGACGACAAACTACGCCAGATTGAGTCTAGGCTTTCGGAAGTTGAGCAATCCCTCGGGGACCCCGCTCAACTCACTGATAGTCGCAACTTAATGCAGTTGACTAAAACTCATGCTGAATTATTACCGATTGTTACGACCTACAAGGAGTTTCAAAAATGCCAAAAGGATCTAGCTGATGCCCAAACAATGGTAACAGAAGAAGTTGACCTAGCTTTACAGGAGTTAGCCGAGGACGAGGTCCAGATTCTGGAAAAGAAATTGGTGGAACTAGAGGATGATCTCAAATTCTTGCTAATTCCCAAAGACCCAAACGATGTTAAGAATGTGATTATTGAAATTCGAGCTGGTACCGGTGGTGAGGAAGCCGGTCTTTTCGCAGCTGAACTATTTCGGACCTATACCCGTTTCGCTGAAAAGAAAAACTGGCGAACAGAAATTTTGAGCTCTAACTCGACAGGCTTAAGGGGATTTAAGGAAGTTGTATTCATCGTGGAAGGACACGGAGCCTACAGCCAATTGAAATTTGAAGGTGGCACACATCGAGTTCAGAGAGTTCCTGCAACGGAAACTAGTGGTCGTATTCATACTTCAGCCGTAACTGTTGCCGTATTACCAGAGGCAGAAGAAGTAGATATTGCAGTTGACCCTAACGAGTTACGAATCGACACATATCGTTCTTCAGGACCCGGTGGCCAAAGTGTCAATACCACTGACTCGGCTGTTCGTATTACTCACTTACCCACTAACTTAGTCGTCTCTTGTCAGGATGAAAAATCTCAGCATAAAAATAAAGCCAAGGCTATGAAAATTTTGCGATCCAGACTTTTGGAACAAGTACAGGCAGAACAGGATGCCGAACGTGCTCAAACCAGAAGAACGATGGTAGGAAGTGGCGATCGAAGCGAAAAAATCCGCACTTATAATTTCCCACAAGGCCGGGTAACAGATCATCGTATAAACCTTACACTCTATAAGTTAGACTCAACGCTAGACGGAAATTTAGAGGGGCTAGTTGACGGGCTAACCGCTGCTGATAGTGCGGAGAAACTGAAAACCTTGTCAATGTAGCCTCAAGAACCGAAGTGAAAACTTGGACTGTTCTCGATCTAGTCGAATGGACTGAGAACTATTTTAGGGAAAGTGGTATTATTGCAACACCTCGCCTTGATGCTGAGGTCTTGCTGGGTTTCGTTTTGCAAAAGAGCAGATTGCAACTATACCTAAGTTTCGAGATGCCTGTTTTCCCAGATCATTTGTCAGTATTTCGGCAACTAGTTCAAAGGCGTAAAGAACACACCCCAGTTAGCTATTTGACCAACCACCGTGAATTTATGTCGATCGACTTTTATGTCGATTCGCGCGTCTTAATCCCACGTCCAGAGACTGAAATTCTAGTTGAATATGTGCTTGACCGAACCAGCACGCACGGTCCGATAAGTTTGGTAGACATTGGCACCGGAAGTGGAGCCATTGCTGTCAGCTTAGCTTTTAATCGGCCTGAATGGTACATTGTCGCAACAGACATTTCCATCGATGCGCTCGCTGTAGCAAAAACTAATGCCACCCGGCACCAGACTCAGATAGAATTTCGGTCTGGTGATATGCTGTCTACCCTAGAAAGCGTTGATGATAAGTTTGATTGGATTGTATCCAATCCTCCTTATATTTCAAGTCAGGATTATAAGATACTGCCTCCCGACGTACGAAACTTCGAACCCAAGCTGGCTTTAGCTTCACCGCCAGATGGGTTACAGTTGATTCGGATACTGATTGAATCGGCTCCTAACTATTTAAAACCAAACGGTCGTCTCGCAATAGAAATTGGAAAAGGTCAACGGCTCGACGTTGAAGATTTTGTCCACCGGTCGAAAAAATACCAAAAGATCGACTTTATACCTGATCTTTCAGGTGTTGCTCGCATCTTGGTGGTACAGGTCTAAATTCAATTTCCTGATTCTCTTGCCATAATAAGTTCACATGATTCATTTTTTGACCCGTTCAATTCAAATTAAACTTNTATTCCTTGTATTGGCAAATTCACTTCTATCTGGCATTATAGCCGGTTGCAAATCGACAGATACAAATTCGTCAATATCAATCAAACCGACTACTAAACTAACCATTGCGGCAGCAGCAAACATGCAATTTGCCATCAATGAACTAGTAGATACTTTCTCAGATCATACCAGTATTCCTTGCCAGATTATTATTGGTTCATCTGGTAAACTCGCCGCTCAAATAAGAGAAGGTGCCCCATTTGACATTTTTGTTTCAGCTGATATGAAATATCCAATGTCTTTATTCGATACTGGATCGACCCTCAAACCACCAAAAGTATATGCTTACGGAAAATTAGTTATTTGGAGTATGTTCGACCATATAAAAGTCTCAGACCAAATACTAACTCATGTGGATATCAATCGAATGGCTATAGCCAATCCACAAACCTCGCCTTATGGTTTGGCTGCTATGCAAGCGTTGAAGAATTATGATGTATATGATGAGATAAAAGCTAAACTGGTTTTTGGTGAAAGTATCTCTCAAACTAATCAGTTTATTTTGTCGCNGGCAGTCGAAGTCGGATTTACTGCTAAGTCGGTTGTCCTCTCTAAGAGATTAGCCGACCAAGGTCAATGGGTAGAGGTTTCAACTAGTTTTTATGAGCCAATTGCACAAGGTATGGTTATAATTGACCACAAGTCAAAAAATTCTTATCAGACTCAGCAATTTTCAGAGTTTCTGTTTTCTATGGAAGCAAAAACTATTTTAGAGAAATTTGGTTATGTTACGAGTAATCCCTCTGGACAATATAATCGAATTATGAACAGGATCAAATGAACCAATTATCTGGGAAAATCGAAAATATTGAAACTAAGAATAGTTTATCATTTGTTAGCATTAAAGTTGGGACTGCCACATTATTTGCTATTGTGATGCAAACGCTACATAATTCTCCCCATCTCAAAATNGGCAACCCCATTCAGGTAATTTTTAAAGCAACAGAAGTCATCATTTCAACGGGATTAGTTGATCATATTAGTTTACAAAATCGGTTGGCTGGNAAGATCTACACTATCGAATCTGGTTTATTNATGAGTCGGCTATTATTGAAGACTGAGATCGGTATGTTGATCTCAGTTATACCTACTATTTCTGTCAANCGATTAGAATTAAAGGTCGATTCTGAAATCACGGCTATGATAAAGTCCAACNATTTGATACTGATAAAATGATCGATTGGGANCCATTAGTTTTAACCTTCAAACTAGCTNGNATTACCACGATAATTTTATTGATTATTAGTATTCCTTTGGCATATTGGCTAACTAGAACTCAATCTTACTTTAAAACTGTGATCGAAACACTAGTTAGCATGCCNTTAGTTCTTCCACCGACTGTATTAGGTTTTTATTTGCTGGTTCTTTTTAGTCCATCTAATAAATTTGGCCAGTGGATCGATAACTGGTTGGGTCTTCGTCTGGTCTTCTCTTTCCATGGGTTGGTTATTGCTTCGACAATCTATAGCCTACCTTTTATGGTTCACTCGATACAATCTGGTTTGTCTAATTTACCTNCTTCTTTGGCTGAAGCCTCTTATATATTNGGCAAATCAAGAATAACGACTCTATTTAAAATTTTGTTGCCAAATATCAAACCTGCATTNTTGACAGGGACAGTCTTATCCTTTGCTCACACTATTGGTGAATTTGGGGTAGTCTTGATGATCGGGGGAAATATACCTGGAAAGACCAAAGTGGCATCTATTTTTATCTATGATCAAGTAGAGTCNCTTAATTATAGTTTAGCTAACATCTATTCGTTGATCTTATTTGCATTATCATTTACTATCTTGTTGTTGGTATACCTTGTCAATAATCGTCGCTTTAGTCGTATGAAAGTATGATCGAATTCAACCTAGAAAAGCAGTTGTTTTCAGCTGATGGACTAATGGAACTCCAAGTTGATGTTCAAATTGAGGCCAACAGTTTTGTAACTATTTACGGTAAATCTGGTGCTGGAAAAACTTCTATTCTACGAATGTTAGCAGGTTTGATGCATCCTGATACAGGNTATATTTGGGTCAATGGTAACGTATGGCTAGATACTAAGAAAAATATTGATCGACCTCCACAAAAGCGAAGTATTGGTTTTCTGTTTCAGGATTATGCACTATTTCCTAATATGACCGTTCGTCAAAACCTTCATTTTGCTTTAACAAAAGGCCAAGCCCCTCAAATAATAGATGACCTGATTGAACTTGTAGAACTCGGAGACTTACAACACCGAAAACCAAATATGTTGTCAGGTGGCCAAAAACAAAGAGTTGCCTTAGCTCGATCTTTAGTTCAACGACCACAAATCCTAATGTTGGATGAACCACTATCTGCACTGGACGTTGANATGCAATACAAACTGCAGCAGTATATCCTTTGTCTACATNATGAATATGAATTAACAACAATATTGATCAGCCATGACCTTGCCGAAATTATAAAAATGTCAGATTATGTTCTTGCTATTGAACAGGGTCGAATCACAAAGCNAGGTCANCCAGCTGAGATCTTTACTAACCAAAGNGCTATCAATGGTGGATGTGAATTCGTCGGAAAAATCATCGATATCAATCAACAAGGTGTGATGTTCGTTCTAACAATTTTGATTGGGACAGATTCTGTCCAAGTGATAGCCGACAAAGATGAGATTCATCAATTTAGGCCAGGGGATACTGTGTTTGTTGGGTTAACATCTTTTAACCCCGTTCTGCGCAAAATTGATTTATAGGATTTAGAAATTGAAAANACAATCAAAAGAAAAGTATAGCCAATTGATACAAGATGGATTTTGTATTGTTCCNGGGGTTTTNACTTCTGAACTGTTAGAACAACTAAAAATTGTTACAGATAGACTGTGTAGAGCAGATGATGTGAAGGCTAGACGCAGGTTCCGGTCCCAAGGTAGTATGTTATCTACAATGTGTGATCCCATTTTCGCAGAANTGATTGCTTGGCCTACTGCTTTGTCTCTGTTTACACAGATGGGTTTTGACACNCCCACATTCACTGATGGTTACATTATCAGTAAACCGCCAAATAGCCCACCTTTATTCTGGCATTATGACTGGTTTGCTTGGGATGACCCTACTGCCTACGATAAGCGTCCTCAACAAGTNTTTTTNATGTATTATTTAGTTGACACAAAACGGGAAAACGGTTGNCTACGGGTTATTCCAGGATCCCATTGTGAACATAACTCATTACACGAGCAACTAGGCAANCCACACCGNGCAGACATCTCGGCTGCTGNTGATCTCGACAGAGCTGAATTTTCTGTCCGGCCGGATGAGATTGATGTGCCTGTTACGGCTGGCGACTTGGTAATTGGAGATGCAAGACTTCTTCATGCTTCACACGCCAACCAATCAGACCGTAGACGAACAGTCATTACACTGTGGTACCAGCCTGATTTCTCATGTTTACCAGAAAAAATAAAAGCTCAAATGGTAGCTAAAACTCAGTCTCTACCAGANGATTGGCCTATTGTGGACAAAACCAAAATCAAAAATCTTTTTCCAAAATACGAAGGAACCGCTGAACCATATGGCCGTACTTTGTACCGGCACAAAAAAAATGAGACATAGAAAGAACAAACAATTCTGAATCCTCCGCTTTCTATGTGATCAGCGGTCAATCTAACCTAACTATTGCATTAGTTAGGTAGACTATCNTAGTAATNAGCCACAACCTTCCAGGCTTGCTCNCCCATAAAACCTTTCGGAGGTGATTCTCCATTCCGAGCGTATTCTCGCATTTTAGAACCAGAAATACTAAGAAAGTCACCGGCTCGACTAGGATCAAAGAAACTCATCTGTTCGGCTTTGGTATCGTAAGCTGCGAATCGAAACTCGATAATCTTGAGTCGGTCTAGACCAGGAGCCGATTGAATTACTTTCATTCCATGGAATGGATCATAGATGGGATCTCCCGTATTGGGATGGTTCATCCCGGCCGGATCTCGACCAACTATATAGTGATCAGCTCCTGCATTAATACGAGCTTTGGCATGCCACTGAACTTCGGTCGGACCAGCATAAATCATCGGACTCGGAAAAATAGCAACGATAGTTGTATCGGGATCTAGAATTTCGTCTGCTAACACTGCATCATGTTGTTTCATACGGATNTCTAGTGGNACATCNTCTTCTTTTGTCCAACCACCTAGAGGATGTAATAGTAGCAACGGATTATGGAAGCCTTCAGCTTTCAATTTCCGTTTAGTATCATTCATCAATAGAGCATGCCCGTTATGGACAGGGTTACGTAGTTGAAAAGCATAAATAGCATCAGCATTTCGTTTCTGAAATTCAGCCCGAAGTGCGGCTGGCGACAGACGATAATGATCGAGGCCATCGTCATAAGTAATTGGTTTTAGCACCTCTAATTCACCACCAACTAAATACTCTCCCATTGCCATAATTCTTTCAACTGTTGGATGTTCAACATTTGTTAAGCCAATTGTACGAGCTGAGCGTTCTTCTCTTTGGTGAGCATAAAACTCTGGATCCTTCAAAATTGCGANGGGTTGNCCTTCGAAGCGCAGCGCTATTTGTTCACTCTTGCCTAAACGATTTTTTTGTTCCTCAGTAGTATCTAGTGTAATAGGGATAGACTGGTTGACCCATGTGCCATCAGTCTGTCGAATAGCATTAAAATGTAGTGTCTGNAAAAATTCAGATTCTCTCATAAAACCACGTAGGGGACTGGCCCACCCTTCACTGAGAATATGAATCCATTGTAAATCATAATCGTTGATGTCAAGATAAGGAAGGTCTTGAGCTGTTTTGTTTTTATCAATCCGTTGTGGATCAGGCACAATCAAATCAACAAGCTCTCCACCATCAGGTAAAATAAGCGCCATTAGGTATTCTCCTAAAGAAAACAGATGTTATTTCGGTAAAAGACTGTACACCAAAAGTAAATTAGCAAAAAATGAAATTGGAAGGAGGGTACAAAACGAACATTGAGATTATTCGATCTAGATGACAAGATTAAGCTAGTGTCCAACTGCACCGACTTCTAGTTGTATCTCATCCCGATTCCGGATTCGTTCAACTTTCCCATCCCGAATATCTACGATTCGATCTGATACATCAAGCATTTTCAGGTCATGGGTNGCCGAAATAATTGTAACATTATTTTCCGTATTTAGATGTTTGACTAANGTGATAATTTCACGTCCAATCGTCATATCGAGATTAGCTGTTGGCTCATCAGCCAATATGATATTGGGGTCGTTAGCTAAAGCGCGGGCGATTGCCACACGCTGTCTTTGGCCACCCGAGAGTTCGTCTGGCAAGTGGTGTACTCTCTCTCCTAAACCGACCCGTTCTAGAAGTTCTTCACCTTTGACATTTCTTTCTTTTACCGATANGCCAGCAAAAATCATTGGCAACGTAACGTTTTGCAAAGCTGTCATCACTGGTAGTAGATTATAGCTCTGAAAAATGTATCCTATCTTGTGGCATCGAAGCCAAGCGATTTGGGACATACTNAGACTTGACGTGTTTTGACCATCGATAAAAACATTACCAGTAGTTGGTCGATCTAAGGCCCCAATCATATTAAACAACGTTGATTTACCTGACCCCGAAGGACCCATTAACGACAGATACTCACCTTGATAAATCTCTAAGTTAACACCGCTTAAGGCCTTCACCACGTTAGTNCCCATNCGGTATTCTTTGACTACTTCATCAGTTTTGACAATAACTTCTGTCATCTTTTAAGGTGTTCCTTAACCAAACGTCTTGAATTTTAATGGTCCTACATGTCAGTTCTCATGGCTTCTGCTGGTGGTAGCTTAGCTGCACTCCAAGCGGGAAAAGCCGCTCCCAAAACGGCCAATACCATACCCAAGAAACATCCACCTAGCAGCCAAAGAAAGATACGCAAGAGCGGAAAATCCATGAACATGTCCAAGCCAAAATTTGCAAAACTCATTAGTAGAGAGGCTACTAATCCAATCAGTGCCCCAATTAATGCACCAGCAAAGCCTTGAAATCCTGATTCTAANAGAAACAAAATTACCACAAAGTGATCTAAAGCTCCTAGGCATTTCATGGTGCCAATTTCACGAAATCTTTCGGTAACCGACATNAGCATAGCATTTGTAATACCAACCACACAGACAATCAAGGACATAATGATCAACCATTTATCCTTTGTTGAAATGCCAGTTTCTTTTTCCTCNCCCAAATCCATAATCTGCTCGCTAGTACTACCAGCACTAGTCGANAAGCTAACTTCGTTTGAAATAACTACGAAGATTAGAAACGCAATACCTAACGTGATACCCGCAGTAGTAATAACCGATCGGCCGAACCGAATCATTAAACTCTGATAGCTAATTCGAAGAGATTCAGAAAACGGCAATTCAATNTGTTGGCCTATTACATTTCGACTCTGATTTGCCATAGCTAATTACAACCAAAATCTAAGGTGAAACTCGTATCACTCATTGATCAAAAACTCTGTTTTTTCGGGTTAAATNNATATTAGTTATGAGGTTTCCGGGAAAAACCACCATCAACTAGAGTCGGCATTTTATCACTTGTCATTTAGAAAGTCAAGATACTGANAATAGGTTGGCTAATTAAGAAAAATCACTTTTTTGGTGTCGTTAAGGTAATTCTAAATAATGAGTACGCTTTCGAATATCNACATTGACGGAAGAATATGGCTGAGTCAGGTGGCTAGAATCGAATAATTGAGAGCGGATGGTTTCGACATCGTCTGCACCAATAGCGTTAGAGAAAATTGGCTTCAGGTATTGTATACCGATTTCGGACGGCTGAAAGCGTCCAACATCGTAGAAACTAGCGTGCATATATCTGGGATGTATTTCGCCCCANGGATCTCTAAGCATATTGGCGTCAATACTATCTAGGACAAAGCCNTCTTCGCTAGTATGCTGAAGGACAGCTATACCATTCCGCCATCCTTCTAGTAACATATCTATTGCTTTTCCACCTAATTGAGATGCATAAAATCGGTCGAAAAGGATTGGACGCCCTCCCCTTTGGGTATGACCAACTTTCCTTGTAAAAATGGCATCACTAGCCGAATCATGTTGGCGTTGGTTAATAAAGTACTCATCTCCTAAATCTCTAACCAAAATTTGCTTCAGACTTTCTGCGGCTCCATTATAAACGATGTTACCAGATGGNTCTTTAGTCGGATTCATATTGCCTAATATGGTTCCCGCGTCATCAACAATCCCTTCCGAAATTACGATAACTACGTTNTTCTGGACATCATATATGTCTTTAATCTTTTGNACTAATGCTTCTTGTCGNAACGGATGTTCAGGTACTAGTATTAAATCAGGCTGCCCATAGGCTGAGCCCANAGCTAAGTATCCTGATTGCCGACCCATAACTTCAATAATAGCAACCCGGCGATGACTTTCTGCAGTTGTCCGGATTCGCTGAACACCTTGGGCTGAAACAAAAACAGCGGTGGCATAACCAGGCGTAACATAGTTAATCATATCGTTCAAATTCATATGATTAACTATTCTTGTTCGAGAATAAGCCCCATTTTGTTGTTTTTTTTTCCACTCTGTTGGCTCACTTCGATAATTCAATCCNAAATCGTTGTCAATGGTCTTAGGAGCTAATACTGTGGGAAAATGTTCAGCCAAAGCCGCCATGGCATTGAGTGTGCCATCCCCACCAATGCAAATCAGCCCATTAACTGATAGTTTCTCTAAACGTTCGACAATTCCGTCTACTACATTTTGGTCGTTAGAATCCACGTAAGCCCTAGAAGAACCTAAAATTGAACCTCCGTAGGTTGGGTCTAGTTCAGGAATAGGCTGGAACAGGGGATTTAAGCGAAGATAAGGTACAGGGTTGGTCAATAAAGANTGGTANCCCTTCAACAAACCAAAGACTTCGATACGAAGTTCATTAGCNCGAGCTACTACCCCATGTAGTGTAGCATTTAGAGCTGGTGTATCGCCTCCAGCAGTTAAGACTCCAATTCGATTCATAAAACGTCAATACCAAACATGAATTAATTTAGTGCCTATCTCTTTATTCGAATTTCCCTGCTAATTAACATTATCTGGTGAGAACAAGAACGAACTTAGCTCTTTAAAAAAATAGCACAGCCACTTCGGTTGAGTCCTCTACTCTGGATACTAAAAACCCAAACGGAAAACATTTACAGGCAACTTGACCATTAAGCCGAAACTATCTTTTAGTAGAAATGAGGTCGGTTAATAACGAGCCAAATAAGGGGACAAAAATTCTTTAGCTTGTGCTGTCACATTCCATGCATCAGGCCAAAAACATAGGTCGATAGCAAACCATTCGCCCTGATAACCAGTTTCTTCCATGATGAANGGGATAATTCGGTCAAAATCAAGAATACCATCGCCAAAAGGTGCATGTGTGCTAGTTTCTTCATTGTGCAGGGTGTTATCTGAATCAATTAGGTGGAAATGGCCAATCTTTCCTTTTAGCAAACGGGCTAACTCGANCACACCATTTTCGCCAAGTGTTTCTTTTTCTCCATACTGTCTAGCCCCGACTGTCGCACACATTTGAGCATGACAAGTGTCAAACATC
Organism: Candidatus Poribacteria bacterium; assembly: GCA_002714785.1. Lineage (GTDB taxonomy): Bacteria > Poribacteria > WGA-4E > WGA-4E > UBA9662 > TMED15. The sequence goes on from PAYP01000004.1 coordinate 20,702, forward strand.
ACTTTAAAATTACGATGATNAACTTCGTTGACTAGCTCAANAATCTCGGTTGGCTTATTAAATAAAAAGCCTGGTTCAAACTCCCAAAGCATTAGTATTCCATGATCTTCAGCAACCGCTGCACATCGCCTCCAAGTGGACACTATTCGATCCCAGGCTAGGTTACGGTCGACGCCTAATATTCCTTTTACCGGTCTATCACAAACAGTGTCTACACGAATAGCAGGTGCGCCAAAATCTAGAGCCAGTTGTAGATTTTTTTTAAATAATTTAAAGTAAAAATCNTTNTTTTGGCCTTCNTCAGTNCCAGGGCCAGGGTGGCTCCAAAAGTCAGCAGCTAGACCTGAAACGGCAAGACCGTTGTCCTGAATTAGCNGAACAATCTTTTCACGATCTGACTTCATTGGAATGTCGTCAATCTCNATATGTGGTGCAAAACTACCGATNTCGATACCGTCGAAACCAAGCTTACCCAATTCTACGACTACAGTTTCAAACGGAACCGGNTTTTTCTCATACGGGCCAAACGCATACGCCCAACTACCAATCGAAAGTTTTTTTGCCATTTTTCCCTCAAAGATGAATAAAACTTAATTAGCTAGTTTTAATTGTGTTTATACCAATTAATCTTAAGAGNNTACGTACATGGTGGATAACAACAAATAATTTCCAGTGGTGTATTCCCCACACAGATAATTTGATAGTTTTCTATACAGCTAGGAACGAAAACTGATTTNCCTCGTTTGATCTCTATCTCGTCAAAATTACCGATTAATTTACCCTCGCCGCCTAGGGTGGTTAAGCAGTAAAATCCTTGCCCCGATTTCATGTCAAACGCCCCATCAATGGTGAGGCGAGAAACCTGAAAGTACTTTGACGTTTCATTCGGTACTAACTGATCTTGCCTNCCGCCTTTTTCTTCTCTGATCAGTTTTGGTGTGCGTTTAATATAATTGTTTAAATAACTCAGCTCCATTTTACTGAAATCTGCAGCCGAAATGGCTAAATCCCAACCAAGACCTAGATTTCCATCTTCTTTGTCGAAAGGAAAAGCTTCCCATTCAGCCAATATGTTCCAGTCCGTTGGCTCTTGTGGTTCCAAAACACATAATCCAGTCCCAAGAGAGTGAACAATTGGTGTTTCAACATAGTAGACCTCCCCCACTTCTGGCTCAACTTCATGCATTAATCCACGCAAGGTTTCAATGTCTTGGTTGTTCATGAGTTGTTGAAATTCTTTAGGGTCAATCGATTCTTTCCATCCGATCCAAGCTTTAGCTCCAGGCCGTGTNCCTATGATAATCCACGCCTCATTTTTGCCAAATGGTGAATTGAGATGCTTTAGAGCAAACTGAGGAGTTGGATGCCAATGAATGGGAATGTGCGCACCTTCACCAACATCAAAAATCTTGAACAATACACCTAAGTTAGTACCAAATTTGTCGACATGTTTAAAACCAAGAGTCTGTTCTGGATACAGATCTAGCAGTTCCTTTAAAAGAGCCTTTTCACCTGATGGTAGTTCAATTCGGCTTAACCCTTTATCGGGCGGGTTTTCTCTACCAGGAGTAATTGCTCGGTTGGTAGAAAAGATCCACTCTTCTGAGTAATAATCATCTTTTGGGTTATCCTCCCCCATGAACTCAGNTCGCAATTTACCTCCATTGTAAAAGTGCAGGTAAGTATTCGGAGCCAACCGAATAGGGGCTGAAAGTAGCTCTTTTGCCACACTCTTCGACAAGGTTGGCATAAAATCCTCCATTTCATGGTTACAGGCTAGCGAAAACGGAACGCTTATTTGCCCTACTATTTAATTTTTAAGTGTAGTTGTTGGTCAGCAAACCGGTGTTATTTTTGGCAAACTGCTGGAACCCTTCTGATGCGAGTGGTTGACGCTCGATTACCATTCCACCTGTTCGACCTCCACCCAGTCGCATGGCACCAATTTGGAAAGGATGAACCCCACCNCGTCGTTGCATAAACTCAGCACCTTCCACGATGTCCGAATCTTGGGTAATCCGAATCCCGATTGGGTTTCCGAGCTGTACACGGCTNCTGGAGTCGATGGCAGGACGGCGGTCAGGACCTTCAAACGTAATTGGTACTTCACCCTCAGTTGGAAAGGTAATGGAACTGAGTTCTTCTAATTGCTGATCTAGAATGCCGAGGCGAGATCCTAGGCTTTCACTGTAGGTCAGGATTGAGTCATCAGCTAAAACGTGATCCAAGTTTAGACTGGTTGGCACAACGGGTTCTTTCTTCAAAGGGTCAGTGGGAGTAGGTTGTGTGAGAGGAACGTCTCTTAGTTCCAATAGAAGACGGTCAACGAGGCCAATACGTGAAACCAGCTTNTCTNGGCTTTCAAGCGTGTCCAAGTCTAACTTTGATTGATTTTTAGGCTGATCTGGATCATAATTGCCAATGTCTGTAATNAGGGCATCAATGTGTCGATAGTCACCAAACTCTCGATCCAAAAGTCGCAGTTCGTTACTAGCTGCCATCCGATTTTCCTGAGACGCTCCGTTGACAGTGCCAGCCATCGAAGAGGTCAAAGCCTGCTGTTCAGTCATAACTTGNTCTGAAGCAGAATGACTACTCGGCCTTGTTCCATGACCCCGAGCAACTCCGGTTAACTGATTGTTGGTGTTATCTTTACCGGTATAAGATATNCGCTCATTACCTATATAGGCTACACCTGAATTGGGAAATTCAGTCGGCGAATGGTTTAGTGTAATAGTTGTTGAAGTAGCATCAACTGCCAGCGCGAGGGAATTNGTGCCTCCGATGACAGTCTTGGGCTGTACGATTCCTGCTTGTTCAGCTCGATCTGCAGATAGCAGAAATCCTTCAGATTGTGTTAGTTGACTATCAATCGTTGTGTCGGACGGCTTTTTACTACTAAATTGGCTATAACGAGCTAGTTGATTTTGCAATTCTATCACTAGTTGGTCTCGAACACCAACTCTGGGTAGTAGGCGCTCCAAGTTAATGATCAAACTATCGATACGAACTAGTGTGGAGTCCAGAAAAGCATCTTTGTAATCATCCGAATCGAAGTTGTCTAACTGTTCTTGAAGGCCCACCATTAAATGGTCTAAGGTTCTGAACTCAGACTGCAAGTCCTTGTTAGTCTCACCGATTCTCTTTAGAATACCTTCTAGCTCTTCTGCTGAAGAAATACTCGGCAAGGGTCGATCNGGATCTCTCAGCCTNCGACCCCGGCGCCCTTGCTGTGAATCTCTAGACAAAGGCTGCACTAGCAGGCTTTGGTCTCGGGTTTGCCGATTAAAGCCGGAAGCCGTGTATGAGTCAGTTGAGAATTGAGCTTGGCGAGCGCCTGCAACCTGTGANTGGGACTGGATAGTAGTTGCGTTGGTATCGGTATCACCCGACTGATGGACAGATAGATCGGTTTCGCGCCGGACGTTAGTGATCGACTGCCGGCCCCGATTCCTTGTTAGGGAAGAAAAATTCCTAATACCTGTTAAGTTGGTTAATGTCGCGTCCATCCTATATTTACCTCAACCCTCACTTGACAAAATTCCTGCAACACTATACCATCGACTTNTGCTTTTGTCAAGCNGCTATCCAATTGATCACGTAGATTTCTGCAGCAATGCCTCGATCTGACTATCAGGCTGAATTGCAACTGAATAAGTATAACCTTGATGACACACAAACTAATTATTATTCTGTTTTTGACAGTTGTTGTTTATAAAACACAGTTAGCCCCAAGGTTACGATCGCACTCACCATANCCCAAGACAAAAATCGTNGAAGTAAGGAAAATAAAGCCCTATATCCCACCTGACAAATCGATGGTCTTAATTCCGAGCCCAAATGGCCAATCAGAGCCATTCTATATGGACGTGACCGAAGTCACTGTTGGGGAGTTTCAAAAATTCTTGTCTGAGACTGGTTATCCGTTTAGTGATTATCGTTGGCAGCGAATACGTTATTATTCTCCTACTGATAACCATCCGATGATTTCTGTCTCTTGGCATGAAGCGGTAGCCTACGCCGAATGGGCCGGTAAATCCCTACCAACCGAGTCCGAATGGGAACACGCAGCACGAGGTGGCATAGCGAACTCAACTTATTNTTGGGGGAATGATAAAAAACTGGCTCGCTACCACGCGAATTTCCGTGGAGTCGGTGGNTCGGATAATTGGAAAAAACAACCNGCACCAGTAGGGAGCTTTCCCCCTAACGGTTATGGGTTGTATGACATGGCAGGAAATGTTTGGGAGTGGTGTCAAGATTGGCGAGACAATAACCAAGTNACTAAAGTTCTACGAGGNGGGTCTTGGTATAATCTACTTTACCGTCTNCGAATTTCTAGTCGAGATAGCGACCATCCCACAGACACACCAACTAACGTTGGGTTCCGCTGCATATCCAGAACAAACTTAGAAGATTGGTATAATTCCCAATACAGTCAATGATTTGGAATCCATTGTCCTTCTGTAAGGAAATAATTTTCCATGATGTTAAGGTCAGCAATCGACCGCATGTTAAGTGCCTGAACCCGTCAAATGGTTTGTATCCGTCTGTCCCAACTTATCGTTCATTTTTTTTAGTCTATTAACCAAAGACAGAATAATATGCTTCAGTATTGGGTCGACTTTTTTTAACATAGCTAGCAATCGGCTCCGACTGATCCTAATCACTTCTGTCGGTTCTAGTGCGCGGCAGGAAGCTGTACGTTTTTGAGACTTACCACCAAACAAGAACATTTCGCCAAAAATCTCGCCTTTGCCAAAGACTTCCAGAGGAACTATATCATCTTCCTCTTCAAGATAAACTTCAACACGGCCTGACCGGATTATATAAGCTGTATCCCCGAATTCTGATTGGCGAAACAGCATTTCTCCAGCTTCGTATTTACGACTAGTGAATTGCAGCTCTTTTTTGGGGCTATCATCTTGTTGATTCATGAATTACCCCTTTCTCAACATTTCGTATTCTGGGTTGATACATTTATCCCCCCACCGATTGAGAACACAACGTAGGCCTGTCTCTGATTCTGGATATTGACCTTGATCATTACTTTCTTTTATCCAATCGTTTAATATTCGCCGATGCTTCGCTAGAACTGAACTGTAGTTAGGGTCATAGGCTAAATTGATTGTCTCATGTGGATCTTTTTCTAAATCGTATAGTTCTTCAACCGGCCTCTGTGAATCCCAAAATGCTGACTGGGTTTCGTTTAATTCTCCATTATCATACATCTGATGTAATAAAGTCATATAGTTCGATCCATCTCGATATTGTGGTTGCATATATGGCCTATCAGTCATAAAATTTTTTAGATAGCCATATTTCTGTGTCCGTATGGCTCGGATTCTATCGATTGTATAGTCGCAACGATCCTTTGCTGCTACTACAAACTGTCTAGGTTGAAAATCNTCAGCNAGNAGATTATTACCTTCCATTTGCTTTGGTATCTCAATATTAGCTAAAGCCAGTGATGTCGCACTGATATCGATACCACTAACCAAATCAGTTCGTATAGTATTCGGTTTTACACGGTCTGAAGCAGAAGATTTCATATCTGCAACGATTAAGGGTACTTTATGTCCACCCTGGTAGATAAACTGCTTGTGTCTGGGTAGTCGCATTCCGTGGTCGCTGAATAGAAAGATTATAGTGTTATTGAGTAAGTCGTCTTCATCTAACTTGGATAAAATTTGGCCGACTTCGTTATCGGTGTGAGACACACAATCATAATGTAAAGCTATTTCATCTCGAATGATTGGATGATCAGGGTAATAGGGTGGGACCTCAACCTTTGATGGATCGGCAACACGTTCCAAATTAGGATTGCCAAATTGTTTTCCGCCGGTCAGGTGGACTTGCCCAAAAAATGCTTTCCCTTTTGGGCAGCCGGACCAATCGCTACCACTCTTGGCTCCTTTGAAGCCCATTTTGCCATTGTTGTGATTGTATAGATCTTCACTACGAAAAACAAAGTTGTAGTCAGTTTTACCTTCTATGAACGTGTAATAGCCCGCTTGACGAAACCGCTCAGGAATAGTCAATACATCTTTTGGCAAGTGGATTGCATCATAGTTACCTTGATTTTGACCACGGAAGCTGGACCGAGAGCTACGATGATGATGTGCTCCAATGGTCGTCTGATACATACCAGTAATCACAGCTGACCGAGAAGGAGAACAGACACCTGCTGGCATGTATGCACGATCAAAACGCATACCAGAGTGGGAGAGACGGTCTATATTTGGTGTCGGTACCATAGTATGACCGTAACAGCCCATCCAATCATTCATATCTTCAATAAAAATCCATAATATGTTGGGTTGATCCATTTGTCGAAAATCCTTCATCGTAGTTGTAGTCGATTCGGGAATTATAAAATAGTCTGAGCAAGTTGTCTATTTGAAATTCCCATACTTTCATTGAAAAATATACAAATGCTATGACCCAAACATTCTGAAATTTTTTCGTCTTAGCTGATAAATAAACAGAACTCGGAAAATAGCTTAGTGATAGAGCATTATAAATTCAAGCCACGCAAAGTAGGGCCCCAAACAATAAGCTTGAGAGATCTTACCTCCTGAGCTAGACTCGTTTTTAAAGTTATTGACTAACATATCTAATTTTTTAGAGTGGACTAGCAAAACTGTGGGGGTAAATTATAGGTGGATAAGCCTGATATCTAATGGAAACGAATATAAGTTCATTTTCCTGCTTGGTTTAGTATTCGCTGTATATTTCCCCCTAAAACTAGATCGAGGTCGTTTTCTGAAAAAAATTGGCAATGTTTTCTGACAACCTCCAGAGATTGCTGATAAGTCATATGCACCTGAACAGGCGGATAGTCAGAAGCCCAACAGAGTCGGTCAGGTCCGTAGTAATGATACAGTTTTTGTACCATCCATAACGTATCCGAATAAGGATAATCCCAAGAAATCGAGGATGCATAATGAAAGCCAGACAATTTGATGTATATGTTAGGAAGTTCAGCTGATTTCAGAATTTGATCAAAATCTGAGTAAGGTGGGGAAANACTAGATTTTGCTCCACCCATATGGTGACACAAAAAAATCACTGAAGGGAAACGTTTTGCTAGTTGGCGTAAAAACGGTTGCCAACTAGCTCCTAATGCTAGACTAGCAATCAATTTTAGATCAGCAGCAGTTTCAAAGAAACTTATACCTTCTGCAGAATTAAACCAATCATAATCACTACGTAGATAGTGTGTGAAGCCTACCANATTATATCGATTTGCTGATTCTGCCAATCGCTGAGCCGANCCAGACTGATGGTAAGTTTCAGTCCAGCTACAATCAACGTCAGCAAACTGAATCAGTCGGTNAGGGTATTTCTGCACACAGTCATACACGTAGTCATTATTATCAGGATTATAATCAATTCTTGCACAGACTAATACGGCTTTATCAACCTTATTNCTGTCCATCTCCCACAACAGNTGTTCAACTTGNCCGCGGCTATTATGATCAGGCACAGGTGGGTTATAAGGCCATTTACGCCAAGCATGGGTGTGGCAATCAATAATCATCAGGTTTGTACTCCTTTTTGTGAAAAATATTCTTGGTAACTACGTCCTATTTGTTTGTTTTCAGTTTTNNAGCTCCGCAGTCGGACTTTTATCCATACGTACTCATCAGAAAAATGATTGGAATAAATTAAATTCTGAGTTGTCGAAACTTATACTGTCGCTGACTATCAAAAACGATAGTATGTACAAAAAATATAATTAAAATGAAGTTAAAATAGCACGTTAAGCTTTTATTCATAATTCTTAATTTTTGTCTTCCCAGACTAACACAGTTTACAGTGGAGATTAATAGTAAAAGTTTCGTTTTAATCAAAAATGGTTGTTCCGCATGAATGTTGAGATTACTAATCTCGCCAATTTCAACAATTTATACAAAGAAATAGCCTTTTTGTTAATTTGGGATTTTCTGTTCTGAGTGAGAATAAATCAAATCTTTTTCCTAACTGTCAATTGATTGACCTAGTTATTTGAAGCGTTTACATAAAGTGNGTGTTNCNAAATTAACCNATTACTTCTTCATCGCAAGATTNTTCTTCNCTTTCTTNTGCCAANTANTCATAAGATGAAATNTATGTTTAANAAAGAGNCAACNCTTCAATACGATTTATCTGGTAATCCGACAAACTNAGATCTTTTTNAGNAAATCAGGTNAAATTATCTGCCAAATACCACAATATTTAACNATTCCACTTTCTGGCGAAAAGACTGAANTTTGGAATTTTTGAGGACTCAAGTGAGTAATGAAAATACAAGTANTCCAACGACANATCATCCCTATTGACGGAATTAAACAATCAAGATAAAATCATGANGTAGGATAGTGNGGTTTNTNGGACTGGTGAACCCANCTTAGATTGAAGCCAGACAGCATGNNTAGTAAATCAGCCAAAGGAATCATGATCGATGATTGAACAAATTGCAGATTACANATGTATCACTGGTGAGAACCCAATGTGGCATCCATTAGAGAAGAAAGTTTACTGGCTAGACATTCCCAGTGGTCGATTATTNCGTTATGATCCNAGTACACANCAGCATGAGAATTTTTTCACCCACGACGAGGAAGTCGGTGGGTTTACTATTCAACCTGATGGCGGACTACTACTTTTCATGTCGAGAGGAGCTATCGGTTTTTTGCGNGGNANCCGAATTGACNATGTCGTAGATGAAATTTCTGAAGAGAAAGCCTCCCGTTTTAACGATGTAATCGCTGACCCTGNAGGTCGTGTTTTCTGTGGTACGATGCCACAAAAAGGGCGNTTAGGCGTTCTCTATCGTTTNGAAACAGACGGCNCNATCCAACCTNTCCTAGAAGGCATTGGTTGCTCTAACGGAATGGGGTTCAGCAATGACTTACAAAAAATGTACTATACNGACTCTGGNAAANGGGAGATTTATCTTTTCGATTACGACCAAGAGANTGGTGATATAAGTAACCAGAGGNTCTTCGTCAAAACGCCAGACGGTGAAGGGGTGCCCGATGGTATGACAGTCGATCNGGAAGGATATGTATGGTCGGCACGTTGGGACGGAANTGGATTATTTCGTTTTGACATTGAAGGCAATCTAGAGCGAAAAATTGAATTGCCAGCATCAAAGGTCTCAAGTGTTGTTTTTGGTGGCGATGATTATACTGACATTTACGCAACTACTGCTGGTGGCAACGACAAAAGTATAAATGGATCCGGTGCTGGTGCCTTGTTTCGAATTAAAACCGAATTCACCGGTAAACCTGATTTTTTTTCACGACTTAGTTAAATACACANGTCAATATGTCAAAAACACATCTTCATTTTCTACGGAGTTGTTTCTTTTTACAGTTATTATTTTTTTCTGGCTGTGTCAGCAAGATTGCTACTGTTCAACAAAATATCGACCGGTATAAAGACCAATCAGTTAGTGTTAGAGGCAAAGTACAAGAGACACTGACAGTACCTGGTATCCAAACAGGAATTTATCAGATCAAAGACAATAGTGGACAAATTTGGGTTATTTCTTCCCATCAAATTCCTAAGCGTGGCGAAAGGGTGTTGGTGAAGGGAACAGTTTCGACCGGTATAGAGGTATTAGGGAAAAAATTTGGTACTGTGATTAGAGAGATCGATTAGAATCCATTATGTTAGTATCGTATGCGTTAATTGTGAATCCGTGGACCTAAAAAGATAGGATATAAAATGATTGAGATGCAAAAAAGACCGTTTTCAATGACAATTCTGGTGATTTTGCTAGGATTATTGTTAATCTTACCTTTGATTACATCGTCCGCCTCAGATTCAACTAGCTCAGTCAAGTTAGATATTGATTTGGTACAAGGCAATACGGGCACTGTGTTAGTGCATTATACTCTTCCTNCTCATCCNGATTTGCAAGTAGGTAATTGGGAGTATAGCCTTGATGGTCGTTCCTGGCAGCAGATACCCGTAGATTCAATCAAGCACAGCCCACCTGATTTTGGTCTGCCAACACGAATGAATTATCAAAGNGGATTCTTAGCTTGGCAAACACACCAATTACCAATCCTAGAAACAGTGGTACCACAACTACAGGTCCGAGTTCCTACCTATCTCGAGAATACCTCATCAGATTGGTTGAAAATGCCAGTGATGCGAACATCTAGGCAGGGACATTCGGTTACGAGTCATCAAAGTAGGCTCTATGCTTTTGGTGGGTGGAATGGTTGTCGCTTAACTGCCAGTGCCGAGTTTTACGATGTAGAAACTGAAGGATGGTATAAAATTGATGCGATGCCTACACCTCGNCAACATTTGGCCACAGTAACGGTCGGCGGGACGATATATGCTATTGGTGGATTAGGAAGAGATGGTAATTTAGCCGTGGTAGAAGCGTATGATGTACAATTGAACCGCTGGTCCTCAAAAAANCCTATGCCCACAGNAAGAAGAGCATTGGGANTAGCTGTAATTGATGGATTAATCTATGCCATCGGCGGACATAATGGAGAAGCTCTTTCGGTCGTCGAAATTTATGACCCACAAGCTGATCAGTGGGTGACTGGTCAACCCCTTCCAGAACCAAGACATAGTATGGGTGTAAATGAACTGAATGGAAACATCTATGTTGTGGGAGGTATAAACAAACAAGCGTTGAATAGTGTACTGGTTTACAGCGCATCAACTGATCAGTGGAAGTCTACAGCTAGCCTGCACAAAACACGTTACGGTCTAACAGTGGAAGCCCGTCCCTCACTTAATCGAATCTATGCAATTGGNGGCATGCAAGTCCGCNAATCTAGTCAATCGAACCAGTTGCAATCTACAATTCTAGAGTCGTCTACTTTTGTTGAGACACTCGAAATATTACCGAATTCAGATATACTAAATACATCTGAGTGGCANCTATTCTCTCCCTTGAAAATCGGAAGAGCTTACGGTGGAAGTGGTATGGTAGGAAACCGACTCTACGCTATTGGTGGTAACGGTAGATCAGTTTATTCGACNGCAGAATCTATTTCCTTAGATTCTGCAGGTAGTTATTCTGAAAGCCAGCTTATTGTTTTACAGAACGACTTTAGGGTTGAGCTAAAATCGCCATCGCCATTCACAACCATCAGTGGTAATGTCAAGATTTTAGGTCAGGTAAATGGTAAATCCATCCAACGATGGAAACTAGCTNTCGCGGCTTTGGGTTCTGGCAACTTTCAGCTAATAAACCAAGGCCCAGGAANTAGTCAATCAACTGNCTACCTGTTGGGCNACTGGAAAACTGAGGGNCTGCCAGGTGGCCTNTACCTGATTCGNCTTCAAGCCTACCACTCGGGAGTTGTTGCACCTAACAGTCCAGCCGAAACCTTTAGNTTGGTTCACCTGCGTCCGAATGGTGCATAAATTAGTAAAGACTCTAAGGATACTTATCACTGTCTGCCTATATAAGGAATTTGTCGCAATAGGTCAATTTGCTTGTTTATGGTCTATAGTCGCCCTCCTCTGGTTCTCACCTTCGATTAGCCAAAATCGGATTGCTAAGCCTTTTTTTAGGGACATTACAGATGAAGTCGGTTTGAAATCAGNACCTTTTACATGGCCTGACGGAACATACGANTTGCCAGAGGTTATTGGGGGCGGTATTGCTGTCTTTGATTATGATAACGATGGTGATTTGGACATACTACAAATCCGTTTCTCTCGCCCCGGACAAACTCAGGCTAAAACTAAGAATCGACTATTTGAGCAAAAAAATGATGGTACATTCATTGACGTCACTGATCAAAGTCATATTGGAGATGAAGGGTATGGGCAAGGTATCGCCATTGGCGATGTTGATAACGACGGTCATTTAGATGTTTACTTTACAAATCTAGGCGAAGATGCTTTTTATCATAATAATGGAGATGGAACCTTTACGGAAACCACTAGCAAAACATTTGGAACTTCAAACCAGCCTTCGTGGAGCACCGCGGCGGCTTTTGTCGACTATGATCAAGATAATGACTTGGATTTATATGTTGTTGGTTACGTTATACACGATGATACCCAGATTTGCTATGGAGACCATGGACTGCCTGACTATTGCAACCCACGGGTGTTTAATCCTGCACCCGATCGGCTATACCAAAATCAGGGGGATGGTACTTTTATTGAAATTTCAACCGATACTGGAATAGGCAAACCAGCTCGAGGCCTAGGTGTTGTTTGTGCTGACTTTACGGGCGATGGTCTCATTGATTTCTATGTTGCTAATGATGGTGAAGCCAATCAGTTATGGGTGAACCTTAATAATGGTCAGTTTCAGGATCAGGCAATTTTATACGGTTTGGCTTTCAATGCTTATGGGCAAGCCGAGGGAAGTATGGGTGTTGCCATTGGTGATGTAAACCAAGATCAAAGTCTCGATCTACTTCTAACTCACCTGACTGGTGAGACTAATACACTTTATTTAGCCACCGAATACTCTATTTTCATGGATAATACTGACATCTCAGGGTTTAGTGGTAGTGATGCTCCTTTTACTGGCTTTGGTTGTGCCTTGCTCGATTTTGATAATGATGGCGATTTAGATTTAGCTATAGCAAATGGTAGAGTTAAAAAAGGACCAGTTTTGTCTCAAGCTGGCTTAAGCCCGTTTTGGAATGCTTATGCAGAACCAAACCTTTTATTCTCCAATAATGGCAGTGGTATTTTTACCGAGGTTGACTCAAGGATAGAGCCCTTCTGTCAAAACATTGAAATTAACCGTGGTCTCGCCTGTGGCGACATTGACAATGACGGAGACATTGACCTGATATTAGATAGATTAGGTCAATTACCTCGGGTGTTCAAAAATCAGTCTTCAGAAACAAACAGTTGGTTAACAGTTCGAGCAATAACTCATAATCGACCGGCGTTAGGGGCTAAAATCACTCTGATAACCGACAAAAAATCCTTTTTGGGACAAGTAATAGCAAGTTATGGCTATCTGAGTAGTAACGATTGTCGCCTTCATTTTGGTCTAGGTGATGTCAAATCTGTTAGATCATTAGAGATAGATTGGCCCGACGGCCAACGCGAGCAATTTGCCGTTGATGACCTAAATCAGCAAATTACTATTTTACAGGGTACTGGCAATCCTAGATGAGCTATCTATCCTTTGTGCTCTTTACTACCGTTGTTAGCTTATTGACTTTTGAGCCTATTATCGAAGTTATTCCAATACCCTTACCACCTGAATTACCACAATCGCCAAACCAAAAGTTGAAAAAGTTGATTACTTCTGCTCGATCTCAAATTGATCGACTTCAGAAAGATGAGGGCTCAAGTTCGGAGCTTTTGAGCAAAGCTTGGGGATATTTAGGTAGCATTTATGACGTGCATGGGTGGTCATCGGAAGCTTTGTTTTGCTATCAGCATGCAATTCGATTTGAGCGTCAGAATTTCCGCTGGTTATATCTTTTAGGCCGGCTAACTTACACTACCCAGCCTGACAAAGCTGTCGAATCATTGAGCCGAGCAATCAAAATCAACCCACAATATACGCCCGCTTACGTCTATTTAGTCCAATCCCTCCGCAGAATAGGAGATATCGAAGCAGCCAAAAAACAAACCAAAAGACTTCAACAACTTATCCCTTCAAACTCGCTAGCCTACCTGTGGTTGGGCGAATTGGCATTTTCGCAAGGACAATTTAAACAAGCAACTCAACAACTACAAATGGCATTGAAATTTAACCCCAATCAAAATGAGGCTCGAACAAAGCTAATTCAGGCTTATTTCGCACAGGGGGACTTTGAGTCTGCCAATCGTTATCAGTTATATACTGCCTACACCACCGAACACCAAGAAATAGAAGATCCGATTTGGGAGTCAGTTACGGATCTGGGGCTAAGTTCTCGCTGGTTTCTAGAGCGAGCCAATCGATATATGAAGCAGCAGTCATTCCGAAGCGCGGCCAAAGAATTCTCAATGATAATATCAGTGGCTGATAATGACCCAGAGATTTGGCTTAACTATGGCATTTGTTTGTACCACACNAAACAGCATTCAACAGCAACTACTATTTTGGAAAGTGCATTAGCTCTACAAAATCGTCTAATTGCCGAAGGGCAGAAAACTGATTTTGGCAACCTAGAAGCTCAGTGCCATTACCATTTAGGTTTGATNTACGAGCAAAACAACCAACCTGATCGATCTATAAAAAAGTACCAAAAAGCCGTCGATTTAAGCCCATCTAATATTATTTACCGACGCCAACTTGCTCAAGTTTATTGGGAAATGAAAATGTATCAAATAGCAATAGAACAATATAAAAAAATTATCAACGTCGAGCCAGAAGATGAAAAAGCTATTTATCGAATTGGACTAATAGCCCTTCAAAAGGGGAATCTGGANAAGGCCAAATCGTGTTTCAGTCGCTTAGTATCAATTAATCCAAACCATACTCGTGCTTATGGTGCATTAGGTTTAACATTTTTTCAGTTGGGAGCTCAGAGAAAAGCTATAGAAGCGTACGAAGCGATTTTAAATATTGAGCCTGACCACCAGCAAGCTCAAAGTATGCTAAAAAAAATTAGNAATATTGATTAGNATCGATACTTAGCGGATTTATTCCCCGGTCTTAAATGTCCACCCTGAATTGAGGAGTGTTTGACCATCCGATCCTCCCCAAATGATAATCTGATTACCGGTCCAAACCAAACTATTCAGTATTTTGCCTTCTGGTTTTTNATCTGTTGGTAGATGGCTCCAAGCATCTTTAGTTGGATTATATATTCGCCCACCTTCNGCTAATTTACCACTAGCTTCGTATCCGCCCCAGATAATCATTTCACTNCCAGTCCAAACAGCCGTATGTCCAAAGCGAGGTGANGGAGCTTGGTGTTGTGAGGTTAATTGCCACTGATTANTAGATGGGCTATACCGTCCTCCTGTGTTCAAATATTTATTTAGGCCGACTCCAGCCCAGACGATCATNTCNNNACCGGTCCAAACAGCCGTATGTCCACCTCTAGGTTCGATATTAGATATAATTGGTTTCCAATTACCGGTGGTTGGAACATAAGCGGCTCCAGAAGCTGTTACTCTTTCATTATCAACATAGCCCCCCCAGATAATCATCTCATTGCCAGTCCAAACAGCCGTATGTAGGAATCGGCCAACCTCAACCAAATTTGTCAGTACTCCAACCCACTGATCTCTTTCTAACTTGTATTTTGCCCCATTGGGTATTTGACCGTTCTTATTTTGTCCTCCCCAGACGATCATTTCTTGACCGGTCCAAATAGCCGTATGTCCGCCACGGGCTGATGGGACTTGCTGTTGGCTGACCGGAACCCATTGATCCTTTTGGGGATTGTAACGACCTCCAGAATCTAAATAGTTGTCTTGGTCAAGCCCTGCCCAGACGATCATTTCTTGACCGGTCCAAATAGCCGTATGTCCGCCACGGGCTGATGGGACTTGCTGTTGGC
>PAYP01000005.1 GCA_002714785.1 Candidatus Poribacteria bacterium
CTACACTTAGTCGAATTGGATGCCGAAANGAATCGTGCANTCAGCGAAGCTACNAACGCCATTTCCAACTTTAACCTCTCACAATCACTTTCGAATAACACTAATTACCCGAACGATTTGGGGAACGCATATTCCAGTGGTAAAAAGTAGAGTTTAGTCTCCATCCATGTTATGTTCTCAATCTACTTTCGATAGGACCTTCGTATTTGAACTATCTTTCTTTTCCGAAAATTTGCTATTTTTATTTGTAATCCTCGGCATGCTAGTTAATAACGCTAGTGCTACTACCCCAACAATTGATTTAGAAACACAAGAACGACAACAAGAGTTTAAAGAAAAAGCAAATGCTAAAATCCGAGGTCGAGTAGTATGGCCAGAAAACGATTTAACACATACGACTGTTCAGTTATATGTAGATGAACAGTTGAAGATCGCATACACAAGCGTTGTACAACTCAAAGATGGTTTTTTTGAAGTATTGGTAGAAGCTGGTAGCTACTATATTGTCGCTTTCGTCGATGTTAATCAAACTGCTGTTTTTGATTTCGGTGATGGTATGGGAATTTACGGAGTAAATGACTGGACAGATTCAGCACAAGAAAAACGTATCGTTGAAATCAGCAGTGGGCAAATAGTAGAAAACATTAAAATTGAAATCACTGCTCGGTTAGCTGACCTGAATGGTCAACAAAAGATGGTACCGGTGGGTGCTTACCAACCTTCCAAGTCGCAAATGTTTCAATCTCAGTTAGAGCTAATTTCTTCCGGCATTTCCGGGCAACTAAGTTGGGGGGAGGGACTACCTCGTATTTTGTTTGAGAACGCACTAGTCATGGCTTATTCTGATGCTAGCTGGAATTACAAGGTTGCCCAGACCGTAGCGAGTAACGATGGACAATTCAAGCTCAATATCCAGAGAGGAAAGTACTACTTGATGGCTATTGTAGATAAGAATCAGAATAATAGATTTGATACTGGTGACTATGTGGGGGCATTTGGTATCCACAATCTACGTTCGGACTTTCCTACGCCTGTTTTTGTTGATCCCAATCAATTTGTGGAAGGAATCACCGTTGAAATTTCAGGTCGAAAATCAAAGAATGGACGAATAACCCCCATCAAAGCTCGTCTGCTATCAAGCCAAACGGCTTCGGATAGTATGATATCTGTAAGTGGAAAAATAGTTGGATTGAAGCAAGAGATTGAGAAAGCTCTGGTACTAGCGTACACTTCACCAGCTTTGCTGAGTGCTGTGGCGGTGTCTGAAGTTCGAGCAGATGGTAGATTTTCTTTCTCTTTTCCTTCTGATCACGCGTATTATTTACTTGCTAGTGTTGATGTTGATCAAGATGGTACATATAGTAGTGGGGACATGATGGGTGGTTACGGAACTCTCGATCTGGTCAATGATCCACCACAAGCGTTAACCCTGCCGCCTGTAAACTCCACTGAACAGCTAAATAACCTCCAAATTCTTCTCACCGCTACTTATGGAGCTGACGGTCAGCTCGTACCCATGGCTGAAATTCCTACTGTTCCTATAAATTTGGATTCTATCCTAAATGGCATTTCTGGTCGGATTTTGACGAACGATATATATTCAGCGGAAACAACTGAATATAGAGAAGTTCTTATTTCGGTCTCAAAAACAGACGATTTCTCACAGGCTATTGCGATTCCAATTGATGTTGGATCTGATGGTTATTATAAAATTCCGTTAATGCCTGAGGATTACTATGTAATGGCCGTGATTGACCTTAACGGAGATCGTAAAGCTGGTATTAACGATGGTGTTGGAGTTTTTGGTACTAGACGGCCCGTTCGTGGTAAACCTCAAAGGGTCTCTGTTTACAAAGATCAAATTACTGCCAACATTGACATTCAGATCGCTGCTGTTTTCAACGACCTGCGAGGTAATATTACCGAAATTGAGGTAGGGCACCGACCTGAAATTCGAATACAATATGGACAACCAGATGATGTATACCAGTTAAAACGTGGAAGTAGGCTGATGGAGGAATGGTGGTACTGGAAGATGGGAATCGGGTTTGTTTTTGAGTCAACTGGCGTAGGCTGGGAACTTAAGGATGAGAAAAAGTTTAAAGCCAAATCTGTTGCAGAAACAACACAACAGTTCCAAACAAGTTCAGGAGAACTGACACAAATTGGTGTTCACCTTTTCTACAGCTATGATGGTGTTATCTGGGCTTATTTACCGGAAGGCTCGCATCAACCGATTGGCCTTGGCAACTCACCATCGACATCACTGAATGGTCAGTTAATATATCAGAATGATCAAGGTGAAGTAATGATTTCAAAAAAAGGGAAAAACGCTGTAGTGTTCTTAAACAGACGTGATTTTGCCACCGATGCTACAGTCTCACCTGACGGGAAGCAGGTTGCATTCGCTCGACAATTAACTGACAGAGCGCGGATTTTTATTCGAGATGTAGCGTCTGGTTACGAAATTTCAGTGCCTTCTATGGCTCTAGAAATGGGAATGCCAGCTTGGAATATAACAAGCGAGTTACTTGCCTATGTTGGTACAGGAGAAATCGGCAGTAAAAATGATACCGGAAAAGTCACGCGTAATATATATAGTTATGATTTGAAGGCAAATCGAATTGATTCAATTAGTGTTGGTCCAACTGATGATACTACACCCGTGTGGTCACCTGTTGATGTGCGACGGTTGGCCTTCTGTCGTCTAGAAAATGGTCGTCAACAGATTTGGATGATCGAATTTGATGACGACGGACAACCAAATGAAAATCAGCTAACTCAGAATGGAGGTAAATCACCCGTTTGGTTGCCTGATGGTTCTGGGTTGGTCTATGAAAATAATGGTCAATTGTGGCTAGCTACTTGGGCGGAGAACTCTGTTGATCAAGTGGAGTTTATACCTCTAACAATCAATGGTCAAAATATCTTTGGATATCATCCTAGCTTAGTACCCGAACTTTGATTTACACGTGATTTCCCTTGCGGATTGTGAATAGCATTTGATACCATTGACTGTTGTGTGAAACTTAAAATATCAGCGGTCTGTTGTGATAGTAGTAGAAGAAATAGGAGATTGAAACCATGACCTATGTCATTTGTGAGCCTTGTGTGGATGTGAAAGACACAGCTTGTGTCGATGTATGCCCTGTTGATTGCATTCATCCTACCAACGATTTTCCTGAGTTATTTGATGTTGAAAAGATGCTGTATATTGATCCAGAGGAATGTATTGACTGTGGAGTCTGCGAGCCTGAATGTCCTGTAGAAGCTATCTTCGCCGAGGATGATGTGCCAGATGAATGGGAACAATATACAAAGATGAACGCCGACTTCTTCCAATAAGATAGAAATACTGAAACCGGTTAATTCGAGTTTGTTGACTTTGAGAANCGATGNAATTAGCCGGTTTTTCNTATGTGTAGCAGANAATANGCTCTTGGAAACGTTTAGTCACTCTTTAAAAGATACTGTACGAAATAGCAGATAGGGATGCGGTGGGTAGCGTCCTTTTTTTGTTTTGAGTTAAGGGGTGTGCTTAGCTCTTTGCAGTCGTTCCAATATNGGTTATAGGGTAATGGCTTGTATTTGCGCTCAGAATCAAGAAANGTTTTNTTGCAACAGGCGACCTCTAAATTGTTTTGNATTGGATAGCCCCAAACGCGACATATAATCGGTCGGTAATCGTAAACAACACAAACACCGCTGAGTAACATTGGACACTCTCCTTCTACGTGTCCCTTTATTTTTTCAGCCGACTCCACACCAGCCATTACTACCTCTTCTTCGGAATATCCTTCTTGTTCAATCTTGTTGATTGTACGCTCTGCTTTTTCTTGGACATTCTTCTGTATTTGGTGAGGTAGCATTTTCAATCCAATACTCAAGTGCTTTGCCTCGGCAAGGCTGATTGACATTGTAGCTGTATTTCGACAACAATCAAAACAGCCCGTCGGACACGGAAGACTGCCAGCTTGGTCAGCCAAAGCTCGGGTTTCGTCGCTAATGTTATCAATTAATTTAAGATATGAGTCCATTATTTAGAATTCCGTTTAGGGCATCAAAATATCGATCTCGTGGATAGCGACTTGGCAGGCCACAATCTTGGCTCCATTTTGTAAGACCAATTTAATTTCTGCTCCACTAACCCAATCAATCTGACCTTGAAAAATTTCGCCTTCTCTCAGAACTATTTTGATTGGTATAACTCCTCTGCGGGCTTCTTGTAGATCTTTAGGGTCGAAAGGAATAATATCTTCCAAGTCNCCAATAGGAACAGAAACGGGGTTAGCTTGGATATCTTTCTCAAAAAGTCGCAGTTTCTCTATTAACTGAGCATCTTCGGTTTTGTAGTAGTACTTGATCTCTTGCTTAGAATATTCCCTGCGCTTTCCGTTAACATCCAACACAAATACTGATTCTATGTCTTTTGGATTACGTGTAAAGTTCAAGATCGTAGCACCAAATAACTCCTGCTGATATGTAGCAAAAAACATAGGTACTTCGTAACGAATCTGTTTTTCAATATAAAGAGTCCCAAAGTCGTTTTTCCCACGATCGGAGCCGGAACTATTGTCGTCATCGATCCACTGCTGAAAAATATTAGTAGTGACATTTTGCTGATTTAAAACACTTTCTCGAGGGATCAGATTTTTACCCTGACTGAGCCATCGTTTTTCTATGGCCGTTAGCAGTAGCTCGATATCATGCCCGACTAGTCCTTTTTTTCCTTCCTTTACGTTGAATCGTACCCTTTGGCCAACCCTTGGTTGGTCATAGGGTCCAGTGATTGAGGAGCTATGCATGAATACATCCGCTCCTCCCCCTTCTTGTGCGATAAATCCGTACCCTTTTTCTTCGTTATAGTATTTAATAACTCCTTTAGACACGATTCTCCTCCTGATCTATTCGAGCTATTGCGGCTTGAAAGTCAGCCGTTCCCGACTGCTCTTCTAATGAAATATTATTAGTATTTACCCGATCATGATTTGTTGAACGTGATGCCAACTCATAATTCTGTTGCCAGTTGGGTACTAATCCTGAAACCATTTCTGATTCACTTTTTTTCTTTTCTTGTTGCCAATTTTTGACTTCTTGGATAATAAACGAACTTGACCTTGCCATTTCAATCCACTGTGGAGGTCCTTGCTCATGACACATGATTAGCTCACAACGACCTCCCCAGACTGAGATACAAGTTTCCCACCACTTCTGGTAATATTGCATGTCGGATCTGTGAGGACCGACTAAATCACATTCGGTAATCCACAAAGGATTATCCCCTTTCCAGTTTTCGGTAGCCTCTACATAATTGATTTCTAACCCATTTTGTTGATAATTAAACCAGATTTCTTCGATATCATCATACTTGTTATCTTCCGGTGGCCAATACAAATTAAGACCGACTGCATCTAGGGAAAATCGAAATCCGCTACGGTATATCGATCGGCCAACATCCGTTTGTTGGTCATCAGGAACAATAAAACGCCTAGTCGGCAACGCCAAATTTAAAACCCGGTTGTAGCTACCAAATAAAACTGACCAAAATAAGCGCCAACGAAAACGTTGTAGTAACGGCTGCCAAAAAGTATTACCATAAACCAATGATGTGTTGAATGTGGTTAGGCTGGTAATAATATCTTGCCACTGGATACGATTGCGATGTGTACCAATTAGATCACTACCAAGGCACAGGTATTCCGGCTGATAATCTTTAGCCAAACTCTCGAGTTCTAGTCTAATTCTCCCCATCAAAAGTTCCCAAGAATTCATTTTCACAGTACCAACCCAGCCTTGCCAATTAGAAGGCATTTTGCCGCTAGAATCTCGTGGAACAAAATGGGGCTTGACCATCAATTCAAATCCAGTATCTCTGATAGCGGATATAGTATCTCGAATAGGCAAGTAAATCTCGACAAGTCTCGCACGATCATCTCTATCTAGCAAATATTGGGGAACTATAGCAATAGTTGTTACACCTATTTCTTTTAGTTTTGGTAGTATTTCCAGAAAATGTGTGTAGTGATAGTCGCTCCAAATTGTGTAACCCAGCTTCATGTCCTTAACTCCTTATCCTTAGGCTCACGATTTTGTAAATCTTCGACTATTTGTTCCAACTTCAATCTTCGGGATCCTTTTATCAATATTATATCCCCATCTGACAAGTATCGGTCTATTATTGGTACTACATCCTTGGCCGAATCACAAGAAATAATATGCGAAATACGCTTTTCAGCTCCCTTCGCAATTTGTCGACTCAGTTTTCCAACCGTAATTAGTAAATCCAGATTAGTCGGTATGTTTTCACCTATTTGAAGATGCAGCTTATCCGATTGTTCTCCAAGTTCAAGCATATCACCTAAAACAGCAATTTTTTCGCCGTTGGCATGAAGGTCAGAAAAGAGTTCTAACGCGCTTTGAACAGAATCTGGGTTAGCGTTGTATGCATCATTGATAATTCGAAAGCCATTAATATTGATTGATTGTAACCTCATTTGTACTGTTCGAAAGGTTTCCAAACCAGTCTTTATTTGCTCTAGCGTTAAACCTGCCCAGTAACCAACTGCGGCAGCGGCTAATGCATTAAAAACATTATGGTAGCCGATGCAAGGCAAGTGAATTGGAATTGATCTACCTAATTGATTAATCACCAGTTGAAACGATGCTAATCCATCACAATTGAGATGAATATTTTGGGCGACTACATCTCCATCCGTACCAAAATTAACCCGATTAGTAGTTAAATCTGTTTGGATATTTGCTAATTTTGTGTCATTATTATTGAGAATCGCTACACTGACATTCTGCAACAACGAACACTTCTCTTTAGCAACACCGTCCAGGTCTTTCAAAAACTTTATATGACTAAAACCTATATTCGTGATCAANCCAACGGTTGGCCGAACTATGTCAGTCAGCCGAGCTATTTCTCCAGGTCGATTAGTTCCTAACTCAAACACTGCTATCTCGGATTTTTGAACCGGTAATTCTAACANGCTTTTGGGCAAACCAATCAAATTATTGTAATTCTTCTCTGATTTGAAAACACGAAATTTGACTGATAATACCGAGTTTATCATCTCCTTGGTAGTTGTTTTTCCATTACTGCCNGTTACTGCTATNACGGGCCCGTCAAATTTTTCNCGATGAGCTTTNGCCAAATCTCCGTAGGCTTGGAGTGTGTCCGGAACTCTGATAACTAGGGAAACATCTAGTTTTTTCAGTGAAATGTCTACTCGAGAAACAACCAATCCAATCGCGCCATTGAATACAGCTTGTGATAAAAAATCATGGCCATCAAAGTGCTCCCCCAGTAAAGCTAAAAACAGATCACCGGCACAAAGACTCCGGCTGTCAGTTGAAACCCTACCGACCATTTGGTTCAGACTACCTCGTACCAATTGGCCGTCAGTAATATTAATGATTTCTTGAACCGAGAATTGCACAGGAGTAACTGGATANAACTAGTTTTTTTTACAAGTAAACCACATTGGGTTCAATCATCTGACCCAACGTAGGTTGTAATTAGNTTAGGTTGTTCCTTCAATTGCT
The DNA here is from genome assembly GCA_002714785.1 of Candidatus Poribacteria bacterium. Taxonomy (GTDB): domain Bacteria; phylum Poribacteria; class WGA-4E; order WGA-4E; family UBA9662; genus TMED15. The sequence continues at coordinate 7,552 of PAYP01000005.1, forward strand.
TGAGATAACGAGCTAACTCTTGATTACGGGGCTCAAGTTTATAAGCACGTTCCAAATTCTGTACTGCGACATTTCTCAAACCAACTTTCATCCATAAAGANCCTAAATTTTGGAAAGCTGGAGCATATGCGTCCTTGATGTCAATAGCAGCCATGAAGCTATCACGAGCTTTCATTAGGTAATCNTTAGTAGTTCCAACCAAAATATGAATATCTGCGCCTTCCTTCCAAGGCGTTGTATATACTTGTCCGCCCCTTGCTTGGGCATTTTCTGTAACTTTTCGTACACATTCTTTATCATCGACGGTTAAACGAATATAGCCAGAAGAAATTAACTTGAGAGCTGTTTCCAGTTCCCTTATGACTTCAACTGATGTACGTCTACTTAGGTCGCTTTCCCATGAGGGCCAATTGGGTCCTGCTTGATCTAGTGCGTGTTCATAATAGACATACCCGAGATCATTACGAATTTCTGCATTATCTGGTCGCATTTTAAGTGCGGCTTCATAAATAGAAATTGCTTGATTGTAATTCTTCATGGTACTTGCCCGTTTCCCCTGATTCTTCAGGTCCCGAAATTCCTCACTATCCATATTCAAAGCGCTNCTGGGCTGATANCCCTCAGACATACGCAACTTAAGGACTANCGGTATAGAAATAGCTAAAGTAACAACTACTGCAATAATTAAAGGCCGTTTAGACATAATAATTGAATATTCTTAATCAGTATAAATAAAACTATTGAATGACAAGATTACGTATAATACCAGCTTGTCGTTTCCTTTCAAACCGAATACTAAAAGGGTAACCTCTTGGCAACTGGTCTGCGATCAACTTCAATTCTTCTAATGTACTCACATAGGTATCAGCAATGCGGTATATGAGGTCCCCTTTTTTTAGGCCACGGCGCGCTAGCTCACTCCTTTTGCCAATTTGTATTACTATCACACCTCTACGATTATAACTCTGATTTTCTCCATAGTTAGGTTGTTTAATTTGTATTCCCCAACCTCTGAGTTCATAATCCCATTCTAATTCTGTTACCTCGATTTCTATTTGTATTTGCTTTTTTTTGCGTATTACTTGTAGCGTTAGCAGTTCACCTACATCTATCAACCTAACGAAGTTCCGAAAAGCATCAGTATCAACAATTTTATTTTGACTAACCTCTGTGATAATATCTCCCCGCTTTAGCTTAACCATCCCATTTTGTTTGTTGACTTCTGCCACTAAAACCCCGAATGGATCGACTGTTAATTTGTCTGCTAGCTCGGGAGTTAGATCTTGTACTGTAATACCGAGCACCGGAGCGACAACTGTACCGTATTTAGTAAGTTTTCTACAAATTTTAACGGCAGTACTCACAGGTATGGCAAACCCAACGCCTTGTGAGCCACCACTTGTGGAATATATAGCAGTATTAATACCAATCAACTCACCTTGAGCATTGACTAGTGCTCCACCACTATTGCCTGGATTGATTGAGGCATCTGTTTGGATTAAGTTTCGATGCCGTAGTTTATCTGTTTCCAAAGAACGGTCTTTGGCACTCACTACCCCAACCGTAACTGTTGGCTTGGGGTTACCAACCGAAGTNGCAAAGGGATGACCAATAGCAATTGCCCACTCACCAACAAGTAAGTTTTTCGAGTTACCAATTTCGATTGAGACTAAGTCNTCAATCTTTTGTTTCATATCTTCGATCTTTAGGACAGCTAAATCAGAAAAAACATCTTCGCCAATTAGTTTCGCTTCATATTGACGACCATCTGANAGAATTACCTGAATCAAGTCGGCATTTTCNATAACATGATAATTAGTTAAAATATGGCCTTCGGGAGATAAAATCACCCCTGAACCTAGCCCTCTTCNTTCTCGCTGTTGTGGAACACGAGGGAAATCAAAAAATGGAGAACGCCAAAAATCCTCAAAAAACGGGTTAACATAAACATGCTCAATTCGGGTTGTACTGATNTTTACAACCGCCGGACTAGCTAAACGAACCGCATTTACAATAGCATTTTGGCGTGACTGNNTAATTTCGGCATGAACATTAATACAAAATTGTTCCTGAAAAAAGATAAGCCAAACAATCAGGTAACCAACTTTTAGCCCAATTGTCTTCATGCTTGTATGAANCAATTTTAAATCTTCTAGGGTTATTTTCGCCAGGNTATTGGTGTCAAAATTACTAGTAGTGTGTATAATTCGAGGCGACCCATTAACATGCAAAAACAAAGTACCCATTTACCTGCAGGTAAGATNTGAGCGTAATTGTCGGTTGGGCCAACGGTACCTAAACCNGGCCCAATATTCATTAGAGCTGAAGCGACGGANGTGGAAGCACTTGTTAAATCTAATCCGAGGCCAGCTAAAGAAATGGTGCCTAAGACAAATACTANTACTCCAATAAAGAAAAAGCCCAAAATATTCGACATGATATCTTTTGGGACTATTTGTTCATTAAGCTTAATTGGCAAAACCGCATGAGGTAGAACCAGATGCTTTATTTCTCGATAGCCTTGCTTAATAAGAAGTAAAAACCGAACTTGTTTCATTCCTCCTCCAGTAGANCCCGCAGACCCCCCAAAGAACATCAAAAAAATTAGCATGATTTGGGCTAGGTAAGGCCAGAGCTCGAAATCCGCAGTCCCGTATCCAGTAGTAGTGACAATCGCTAAAACCTGGAAAAGGACATANCGAAGAGCACTTCCAATCGAANTATATACTACATCACCTTTATAAACTGGATAAACTTGACCATTGATTGTTGCGTGTTCGTTTATTATTGAGTGGAATTGGTNTTCGTACTCGACTTTACCATCAACAATTGGATAAATTTGATTGCCAATCTCTATTACTTCTTCTTGGTTTACAGCACGAACTGTACCATTAATATTGACTACTGGTTGTAACATTGTACATAGAACTAGCACAGTTGTTACAGTTCCAATAACGAATACATAAAATCGGAATTCTTCGTCTTTCCAGTAGCTTCCGAAATTACCTTGTAGAGCTCTGTAGTGTAGTGAGAAGTTCGTACCTGCAATGAACATAAAAATGATAATTATCGTATCAATATAAACACTTTGGTAATGGCCAATGCTGGCATTTTTAGGAGAGAAGCCACCAGTAGCCATAGTGCCGAAAGCATGACAAAAAGCATAGAATAGGCCATCAGCCGGACTTTCTCGGACCTCTTCAGGNACTATCCAAACGCTTCCTACCCAAAGGAAAATAACTTCAACGAGTGTGATTAATACATAGACCCACCATAATACTTTTGCTGTTTCTTGAATGCGTGGTGTCAAGCGGTCAGTCTGGGGGCCAGGGGCTTCAGCTCGAAGTAATTGCATGCCTCCGACACCAAGCAAAGGTAGAATCGCAACTGCTAACACCAATATCCCCATGCCGCCGAACCAGTGGGTAAAACTTCGCCAAAACAGGATTCCGTGTGGTANGTGTTCAATTTCTGTTAGAATAGTGGCCCCTGTAGTACTAAAACCAGACATAGACTCAAAGTAACTATCGGTAAAGCGACGAAAGNCCGAAACTTGTTGATCAATACCTGAACCTAAAAAATCTTGATAAAGAAAATAAGGCATTGATCCTACTAAAGCAATAACAACCCAACCGAAAGACACGATAGCGAAGGCTTCCCTGTTACCCATGTGTCGATCAGATCTACGTGTAAGTAAATTCAGAATTACACCAAAAAATATGGACACCCCTGAACTTACGAGGAATACAATCCAGTCCCCATGACCTTGGCTTCTATAGCAAATTGAGACTCCAAGCGGTACAAGAAGCGCAACGGCCGTAGCCAATAGTAAATTGCTAAGTGTAAAAAAGACTACCTTTAGATTCATGGGTAAAGCCCTGAAGAAAACATCTAGTCAAATCGCTTGGGAAGTCGTCCCCAGGCGATTATTTATTGGGTTAAGCAAATAAGGATTCTATTTGGGGTATGGATTCGGGTTGACTGAAAATGACCACATCATCTCCAGCTTNAATGATAACATTTCCCTCTGGTAATACGACTTTACCGGAACGGACAATAGCGCCAACCACAGTTTCTCTGGGAAAGTTAATGGCNCTGATTTTTTTATTGCAGACTTTTGATTTTGAACCCACTACTAACTCTAGGACTTCAGCATCGATATCTTTTATTAAAACATCTTTCAATACATTTCCAGTTCGCAATAAGCGTAAGATATCATTAACAAGTGTTAGATGTCGACTGACTGCCGAGTCTATTTCGGTTATAGATGCTAGGATTGGAAGATAGGTTGGTTCTTGTATAAGAGGAATTGTTCGGTCTGCGCCTTCAGCTGTTGACAAGATGCAAGACATGATATCATCTTCATCATCTCCTGTTACTGAGATGAAACTGTCAGCTTCACGTATTCCTGCCTCGGCTAAAATTTGTCTCTCTAAGAAGTTGCCGTGAATTATAATGGCCTTTTTTAAAATTGAACTCGCTTGTTCTGCTTTATGAATGTCTGGTTCGATTATCGAAACTTTCACAGAGGATGATTCTAGTTGTTTGGCAACTTCAATGCCAATTGGTGAAGCTCCAGCGATAACTAGTCTTTCCAAGTTGTGAGAGGTTGATATTCCAGATAGTTTCATTATGTTTNTAACAGCCATACGACTACCCATTACAAAAACTTCATCCCCTAAATTAATTTTATCGGAGCCTCTGGGCATAATTGTNGATTNACCACCCNTTGTCTTAATAGCGACAAAACGAAGTTCAGAAAAAATTTCTCTATTGGATATTTCTTCGATAGAATAACCAATAAGTGGGTTATCGGACTCGATGTTGAAAGCGATAAGCTGAANTTTTCCGTCGGCGAAATCAACTACTTCACGTGCTTCAGCAGATCTGAGTATACGAATAAACTCTCTAGCACAAAGCCTTTCGGAATTTATCGTGTGATCAATACCAAGATCAGCCCGAGTTATTATTGTATTATCAAAGTAAGTNGAATTACTTACTCTAGCAATTTTATTTTTGACACCACATCGCTTAGCAATCAAACTAGCCAATATATTGGTTTCATCGGAGTTCGTGACCGAGATGAGCAAATCCGTATTGCTTATGCCTGCGGTTTCAAGTAAAGATGGGGCAGATCCTGATCCACAAAGTGTCATCAAGTCTAGTGTTTCTGAAAGCCTGTCACAAGCCGATTGGGATNNATCTATCGCCACTACATCATAANCTTCGGCNAACAAAACCTTAGACAATTGAAATCCGACTTCTCCGGCACCAACAATTATAGCTTTCATTTCTCATTCCTAACAGTATGTTGTACTTTCATTGATTCGTTCTATACTTCATCATAATTNCGGAAGTACCTTGGCTACCTATTTTATCAGCAGCATCTGATCCATAATGGTCAACTAGCTTATCCTGGATCGATTCTAAATACTGCGATGCTGACTCTTTGTCTGTAAATTCCATTACAAATCCATGATAAGCAGCGTTGCTATATTCAGTNTGTCTATCGTTATAAGTACGAAATACGGATTTTGGGTTGATATCGGTTAATAAATTCGACAGAGGCCAGTAACGGGAGGGTAGATTTTGGTCTAGGTTCAANTAGGTAGAGTGCAAGATGTGGTTTTCAACTGGCAAAACTGAAATTAAGGGTACTTCACTTAAATGGCCATCATTAATATCCATGATTTGTTCTTCAATTTTTTCCGCAATATCGGTAACAGCTTGATTTATAGCTGTCGCATATTCGTACATTTCAATATCGACTAAATATTGCCCCTTGCAGAATAATAGGCGGTCATCCATTTCAGCNGCCATTTTGCTTCCAATCATNCTATANTGATCTTGTGGNAGACGANTNGAACTAAATAAACTGTATGCATTTGCNGCTGTCCCTAGGTCAAATACTTCAGCTAAAATGAGCGGGCGTCCCCCCAACTTAGGAGATTGAAACTCAACGTGAGCTTGTTTCTGAAACCCATAACGAAAATACAGTTGTGGATTACCGAACGGAACATCGTAATAGAGCTCACGNCCATTGTAAATCTTGGGTGGTTGTACATGGCTCCATCCTTCAATCTCATTGTTGTTGGGTAACAGATCAACTAGGCTGACTAGACTATCCGGATTCGGTGAAGNTGAAAAAGTACCGACTGGGCCGGTCAATTTTGATTTCTCAGAATCAAAATTAGACAGACGTAGCCCAATATCTCCAATCAGTTTTTTTGTTTTTTTTACNCTATCTGTTTGTAGAACACCATACAGATAATTNCCGTATTGAGTTACAGATAGATAACGGTCTTTTTTTTGACAACCCAACATGGATAGACAAAAAAGACCAACGAAATGATACAAACGATTTTTCTTGCTAAATGAGATCGTCATTTCTGTGTTAACCGAAACAATCAGTCTCCGAAATTACCACTGTTCGGCCAATAAGCTATATAAGTCATCTACTAACTCTTCGACCAATCGATTTTTAGCTTGGCCAATTGTTTCCGGTGGTTCACCCCGTCCAGAAACAAGAAAAAATTCATGTATCTGTTGGTAACTATCATTTTGTTCAACTAACTTATTTCGNACCTGATCTCTAAACGTATAATCTACAAGCAACTTCATTTGCAAGCGAATAGGACGATTATTTCCGTCAAAATCAATTGCTTTTATATCGTAATCCCGGATAACTAGGTCAAGTTGAGCATCATTCCCATCCCGCCATTTTTGGCTAAAACGATCAACCATTGCCTCACGAACAATCTCGTCGTAAAGTTTACCCGTNGATCTTTCGTAAGTAAAGTCGGGGTCTTCAATATCCACCGGCGTGATAGTAATACTATCAACATGGCTTAGATAGTCAGAGGTTGACACATAACCACATCCAACAAATAGAAAAACTAGAAGAGATAAGATCGACACCAGCCACTCACTTTTCAGAATACTCTGTAGAAAACCGAGGCTTTTTGTCATAACGATTGATTCATTCACGATTGGCTAATTACAGAATGTATGACTATCACTTACCCAAATTGAAAATATTGACGNTCAAACATGTAATTAATAATGAATAGGAGAAGTGTGTTCTCTCGAACATCAAAAATGAAAACAATTGGACTGAGGCCAATAAGAAGCGTCAGACGTGGTAAACATAGTCTACTCAAACGGGCGGGGGCGATTTATATTTCCGTTTTCTGCAATAACAACATTTCGAACCAACACAGGTAATTTTTGGGCATACTCAACAATCTGGTCCCGGTACTTCAACGAGAACCCAAGCACTATTACTTGGACAACTAGAACCCCCGCCAGTAATTTTGTGAACCAAGTTTTTTCTAAAAGGCTATCCTGTTGATTCTGTTCCATCTGAAATATAATAGATAGTCATTTCTGAAATCCTCGAGAAAATGGAGGAATGAGCAGCGCCTCTCATTCCTCTATCTTACTTAGAACCGATCTTTTGGTACCCGGAGAGAATTGCTTCTGGATTGTCCTTCATCCCGATTTCTATTATTGCCACCGGAACGACCACCGCTGCGTTCTCGGCGTCGGTTTCCACCGTCGCGGTAGTTCCTTCGAGGCCCAGAGTTATCCCTAGATGGCGCGTCCTCTCTCGGCGGTGTGTTAGCCGATATCTCATTTGCCTTCTCTGCACTTTCTCCACACAAGGTCAGATCAACTCGGTTTTGGTCATCGATAGATAGAACTCGAACCTGAACTGTATCGCCAACGGTTAAAATATCTTCTACCTGACGAACATACCCGTTACCCATCTGTGAAATGTGAACCATTCCATCGCAATTAGGCAAAATTTTGACAAAAGCACCAAAGGGGGCAATGCGAACGACTTCACCCGTATATTCTTTGTCTACTTCTGGAACGGCTGTTATTTCTCTAACTTTTTCCTCAGCAGCCATAGCCGCACTTGCGTCTGTGGATGCAATCTCGACACGACCGTCATCTTCAATACTGATGGTAACACCAGTCTCTTCTTGAATTTGCTGTACAACCCTACCACGTGGCCCAATTACATCCTTAATTTTTTCAACTGGGATTTGGATCGTGTTAATACGAGGTGCATGAGGTGATAATTCAGCACTCGGAGTTTCAATGATTTGCTCCATTTTCTCCAAGACAAACAAACGGGATTCACGAGATTGATGAATAGCTCGTTTCATTAATTCTGGTGTGACACCATCGATTTTTATATCCATTTGGATAGCCGTGACACCATCTCGTGTACCTGCTACCTTGAAATCCATATCCCCTAGAAAATCCTCCATTCCAACCATATCGGTCAGAATAGCTTCTCTATCCCCATCCTTAATAAGGCCAACACCAACGCCAGCAACGGGTTTTTTTAAAGGCACACCAGCATCAAGCAATGCCATTGTTGTACCGCAGACGGTTGCCATGGAGGATGACGCATTGGACTCTAAAATTTCAGATACGACACGGATTGTGTAGTTAAACTCTTCTTTGCTTGGAACAACAGCTTTGATTGCACTTTCTGCCAGAGAACCATGGCCAATTTCTCGCCGACCGGGCCCCATGATTCGTCGAACTTCTCCTACACTATAGGGTGGGAAGTTGTAGTGTAAAAAGAAAGGTTTATTTTTTTCTCCAGCTAAACTACGTTCTATATCCTCATCTAGTGATGTACCCAAAGTTACAGCACAGAGAGCTTGTGTTTCACCTCTAGTAAATAGTGATGAGCCGTGTGCATGTGGTAGCAACGAAACTTCACCCGAAATTGGCCGAACTTCAGTTGCGTTTCGGCCGTCAATACGAGTGCCTTGAGTGAGGATTGACTCTCTCATCTCGTGCTTTTCCAAATCTTTAAGGATTGTGTCTGTATCTTGGGTGTAGTTTTCTGTATCCTCTTCATTAGTGGTTGAAGAAACGAGTTGATCCAGAATATCATTTTTTAATTCTTCTGACAGTGTACTTCGTTCTTGCTTGTCGGCTATACCAATAGATTCTCTGACCCTCTCACCAACCAAATCAGTCACTTTCTGACGAAAATCATTGTCTATAGTCTTTGGCTCAAATTCCCGTTTGTCTTTACCACANACAGCAATCAGGCCATCTTGTAACTTGATAATTTCTTTGATTTGTTCGTGAGCAAAAACAATAGCATCAATCACTTCATCTTCTGGAACTTCGTGTAGGTGNCCTTCAACAGACATAACTGCACTCTGATTACCACTAACAAAAAGTTCTAGATCACAACGCTCCATTTCTTCTGAGGTTGGGTTAACAACTAATTGATTATCAATCCGCCCTACGACAACTCCACCAACAGGGCCATTGAAAGGTATATCAGACATACTCAATGCAGCTGATGTACCGATTAAGGCAGGTACATTCGCTAAATTTTCTTTATCATAAGAAAGCACCGAGCACATGACTTGAACTTCTTGGTTATATCCCTTTGGAAACAAAGGGCGAATACAATGGTCAATCAACCTGGATGTCAATTGCTCAGGGATACCAGGCCTCGGCTCTCTCCGGCCGTACACACCTGGTATTTTCCCTCCTGCATATCCACGTTCCCTGTAATCGACAGTTAAGGGTAAAAAATCTACATTCGCTTCTTTTCTAGCTGCTACTGCTGTGACTAAAACAACTGTCCCACCATACTTCACCCAAGCGGAACCATCTGCCTGTTTGGCAACTTTCCCTGTCTCTATGGAGATTTTTTCTCTCCCTAGTTGCATTTCTACTTTCAATTCTCTCTTGCTCCTTATGTTTCCGAACTCCACTTCTCATTGTCCACTGGGCTGTATCGATTACCCTCTTCTACTGATTACATCTCTAAGGCCAAGTTTCTGGATTAATTGACGATAGCGAGGGGCNTCCGCATTATACAAATAGCGGAGCAGTCGCCTTTGTCGTCCAACCAATTTGAACATTCCATACCGCGAATGATGGTCTTTGGTATGTGTCCGTAAATGTTCGGTTAGCTGCTTAATCCTAGCATTTAACAACGAAATTTGAACCTCAGGTGAGCCAGTATCAGTATCGTGTTTTTTGTAATCTTCTAGAATCTCTTNAGTTGCTTTTTTATCTAAACCCACGATCAATCTTCTCCTTTATTTCAGTAAATACATCCACAATTCCACCCTGCAAAGTCTCATTATAACATAAACACGTTTTCAATCCCCATCAATTGATTGACAAAGATCATGAGACTAACAAGGGTATAANTTTTTAAACAAAACACGAATCCTTCAATATCGAACGTGCGACTTTAATATCCTCTCGGATTTGTTGGGCTAAACATTGTATGTCTGGAAACTCCATTTCACTTCGGATCTTTTCTCGAAAAACGACATCTAACTCTTTCCCATAGATTTCCTGATTAAAGTCTAAAATATGGACTTCGATTTTTGAAGTATTTCGCCCGAAAGTGGGTTGAATACCAATGTTGGTCACACTTTCATAGATTGTTGGACGNTCCGAGTTCGAGTTTTTTAATGTAACCGATGTAGCATATACACCACTTGGCGGTAAAACTTGTCGNCCAGCNTCAATATTGGCTGTTGGAAAACCTATATGACGCCCCCGCNGGTCCCCACTTATAACTCGACCTCGTAATGTGTGTGGTCGAGTTAGCATTTTCTTTGCTAATTCTAGGTTACCTTCCGCAATAGCTGACCGTATTCTAGTACTATGGACAGATTGTCCATCGATTTGTCGCTGCTCAACTACCGAGACGCCAAACCCATATTTCTTGCCATATTTTTCTAAAGTTGCGATAGTTCCGCCACGATTTTTACCAAAGTGCCAATCATATCCAATTACCACATGTTGAGCCCTCAGTTGGTCAGCTAAAATCCCAGAGATAAAATCAGTAGCCGACATGTTCGATATTTCCCTGTTGAACCGAAGAATAAAGACTTNACTGATTCCAAAACTTTGCAAGATTTCAATTTTCTGGCTCGACTGTGTTAGTTTTGGAGGGGCNANATNTGGTTTCAACAGCTCTACTGGGGATGGCTCAAATGTCAGTACAGCCGTCGGCAGCTGAGACACTTGTCCCCAATCGTACAACCTTTGAAGGATAGATTGGTGGCCAATGTGTACTCCATCAAACACACCAATACTGAGACCAATACCATCTCTGGTGAAAGATGGATCGTAGTCTTGGATGATTGTCACAATGTGTNTTTATGTTATTTTTTAAACGAAGAAATTTGTTCTCGATACTGACCTAGCATTTGACTTGCCTGCTCAAATGGAATGATAATTTCGTTTTCGATTGAGTTTTTGTCTCTTAATTGGTCTATAGTATGCGCATCTGATAAATGAAAAATACCAGAGCTTGTTCGGTTGAGTTGAGATAAAACGGCTCCACAACCTAGCTTCTGTCCAATGTCTGAAACTAAGGATCTTATGTAGGTACCTTTACTACAAACCACAGAGATTTTCACCTCAGGTAATACATTGTGGGTTGATAATCCCTCTGAAACNAGTTCTAGGTGATCAATTTTGACTTGACGAGTAGGAAGTTTATCGAGCCGAATTCCTTTTCTAGCCATTTTGTACAAAGGTTGACCCTTTCGCTTGATTGCCGAGAACATAGGAACAGTTTGCTGAATCTGACCTCTAAAGTNCCCTAAGGATTGTTCAATTTGCTCAATAGTAATNTGATCGGCNGCTGATCTTGTAAGAATTTCACCACTGGTATCAAAGCTATCGGTCGTTATACCGAATAGTATCGTAGCTTCGTAAGTCTTGGTACCAATTTGCAGTGCATCAAACAGTTTAGTGGCACGACCCAAGCAAACTAATAAAACACCTGTTGCAGNGGGGTCTAGAGTACCACCGTGCCCAGCTTTTTTAATTCTTAGTAGCCTCTGCACTTGGTCAACGGCTCTTCGAGAGCTAATCCCCCCTGATTTATTTAAGTTTATAATACCATTCATGCTATTTAATATTCGTCAATCTGTAATTGCGTAGCGTCAGTTAATTGAGCCAAAGCTTCGCCTATGGGCTTCTCAATTAGGCANCCCGCCGCTTTTTGATGGCCTCCTCCACCATATAACCCACAAATCCGACCAACATCGANCCTGTTTTTACTACGTAAACTAAACTTGGTAAAACCATTTTCTAATTCACCGGCAATGATAGCAACTTCGACTGAATCAATTGATCGAATGTAGTTTACAAAGCCNTCCAACTGACTAAAATCGCACCCATTTTTTCTTAGTGTTTTTTGTGTGACTTTTAGCCAAGCAATCTTGCCNTCTGATGATGTTTCTAGGGTTTGTAAAACATCTCCCAAGAGATGTAANCGTATTTTGGGGACTGTATCATAAACATGTCGATATACTTCGTCAACAGAAACGCCCTCTTCAATCAAGTCAGCTGCCATTTTGTGTGCAATAGATGTAGAATTGGAATAACGAAAACAACCAGTATCAAACATCAGCCCTGTGTACAAACAGATAGCGCGTTCTTTCCCAATTTCTAACCCGCTAGACTGGATAATACGATAGACAATTTCCGAAGTTGATGAAGCTTGAGTTTCAATGATATTTATGTCTCCGAATGGTACAGATGTCTGGTGGTGATCAATATTGACAATGAACTCAGTGGGTTGTAACTGTCGTGCCAATTTATCACCTATTCGGCTTAAACTGCCCGCATCCAATACAACCAGTACTTCGGGCGAAAAGTTTGAGTATACTTTCNGAACTTCGGAAGGTGGTTTAATATGTTGGNGGAAGGGTAAAAAATGATAATTATCTGGCGTAGGGTCAGAATTGAAAATATGAACACGCTTATCCAGCTCTTTTAAAACCGAGTAGATCGCCAACTCAGAACCGAGAGCGTCCCCATCTGGGTTCAAGTGTGTTGAAAGTGCAAAGTGCTTGTATTGACCGAACAGGTTCAGAACTTCAAAATACTTTTGTACCATCAGTTTAGTTCTAATATAATCTATTGTAGGAAAGATAGTAANAGAATAGACAGGAAGGTCGCAAAACCCACTGGCTAAATCCANANACCTNAATCCACAGAAGGGTATTTAACAATCCGAATCTCGCAGGCCAGCAAGCATTTGGTCGATTTCCATTAGTCGATCAACAGTGTCATCTACACTGAAAAATAGTTCAGGAACATGCTTCAGTTCGAGTCTATGTCCAACTTGTCGTCGCAGGAATTTACTGGCTTTTCTCAAAGCTGGAAGTAATTCATTCGTCGACTCATCAACTGAACTGATCTTCACCTTAGCGTATCGGAGATCGGGTGACAATTCAACATGAGTGACAGTACAAAANGAAAGACGTGGATCACGAATCTCGTTTTGTAAAATCCAGCNTAATTCGCGCTGAACCATCTCCGACACTCGATCTATTCGTTTAAAACCTGCCATATGTGCCTCAGTATCCGTAATTAACAATCAGTAACTCAGGTCGATTTCGTAGTCAATGAGAATTGCTAAATGCATTTTCTCAATATACCTGACAACTTTAGACAACATTTGGTTCAGGTGTCGAGAATCATTAGATATAGACACAATACCTATCACTGACCTCTTAGGAGTATTCAAATCGCCAACTTCTGAAACCGCTATATTAAAACGGTTCCCGAGCTGTGCGATCAAACTCTTAACAACTCTTCGCTTATCTTTTAGTGATTGACTTTCTGGTATTAACAAGTAAGCGGTACAAACGCCAATACGCATGACCAATATGATTCAGGCAGAAACTCACAACTTACGAGCTATGTACTCCTCAGTATAACATTCTAATACGTCATCGATTTTGAAATCATCAAATCCATCGATAGAAATACCACATTCATAATTAGTTGCGACTTCGCCCACATTATCTTGAAAACGTCTAAGTGAATCAGTTTTCCCTTCGTAAATGAGTCGATTATTTCTTAGAACTCTCAAAGGCTGATTATGAACGACTTTACCCCAGTTGACATAACTACCTGCAACTATACCAGCACGGGGAACCTGGAAAATCTCGCGAATTATAGCTCGACCCAATACGACTTCTCTTACTTCAGGCTCTAACATGCCCTCTATAGCCGACCGGACATCATTAATAAGTTCGTAAATAACATTGTAACTACGTACATCAATTCCTTCAGCATCTGACGTGCGTAAAGCCTCCGTGGTAGGATGTACGTTGAAACCTACCACAATTGCGTTGGAAGCCGTAGCCAGTAGAATGTCTGCCTCGGTAATTCCACCGACTGCTTGATGAATAACATTAACTCCAACCTCTTTATTACCTTGTTCTGTTAGAGATTGAGCAATAGCTTGTACTGATCCTTGCACATCTCCTTTTAAAATAACATTTAGGTCTTTAATGTTACCCGATTTGACTTGCTCAAACAGAGCTTCTAATGTTACGCGGCTGTTAGTACCTAGTTTATTTTCTCGATGTTCTACTTGCCGTTTATCACTAATTTCTTTAGCTATTTTCTCAGATCGTACTGCGTAGAAAGAATCACCTGCTTCTGGCACACCATTGAAACCCAGCACTTCCACTGGTGTGGAAGGCCCCGCTTCTTCTATAGGTTTGCCCCAGTCGTCTATCATGGCGCGCACCCGCCCTGAGTACATACCTGCGACAAAGGCATCACCAACTCGCAGTGTTCCTTCTTGTACTAGAATTGTCGCTGCAGCACCACGCCCACGGTCTAATTTTGCTTCGACAACAGTGGCTCGTGCTAATTTATCTGGGTTAGCCTTTAATTCCAGGAGTTCTGCTTCTAACAAGATCAATTCCAACAAATCATCAACACCTAATCGCTCCAGAGCCGATATCTCGACGACTGTAGTTTGCCCACCCCACTCTTCTGGCATTAGGTCTTGTTCAATTAGCTGCTGTTTTACAAAATCTGGCCGAGCCGTTGCTACGTCAATTTTATTGATAGCAACAACAATCGGAACATTTGCGGCCTTCGCATGGCTTATAGCTTCTATAGTTTGTGGCATAATTCCGTCATCTGCCGCCACGATTAGTACGACCAAATCGGTAACTTCTGCCCCCCTAGATCGCATTGCAGTAAAGGCCGCATGACCAGGGGTGTCTAGAAAAACAACTTTCCCACCATCCAATTCGACATGGTAAGCGCCAATATGTTGAGTAATGCTACCAGCTTCTGTTTGTAACACATTTGATTGTCGGACAGCATCTAATAAAGAGGTTTTTCCGTGATCCACATGGCCCATTATAGTTACCACAGGCGCTCTTGGTATTAAATCTGTAGGATCATCGTCTTCATCAACAAGGTTGATTTGCTCCAGCGTAAGCCGTCTAACAGGAACAAAGTCAAAGCTCGAACTAATAGAGTTTAGAGCCTCAAAATCTAAGCTTTGGTTGACATTAGCCATCACACCTAATTTCATCAATTGCATGATGATTTCGGTTGATCGCTTATTCAGAGTCGTAGCTAATTTCCCTACCGAAATCCCCTCCTCAATTTCAATCTCAGCGTCTAGGATTTCGGTTTTTACTTCTTTTTTTCTCTCGTCTTTCTTCTCTTGTTTGTTCTTTTTTGATTTAACTTTTTTCTTATTTACTTTCTTTTTTGTTTCAATGTTCTTATTCTTCGTTTTATCCGAATCTTCATCCAAATCCAGTTCTGTTGGCTCCTCTTTTGCTACCTTCTCATTCGCTGTGCCTATGTTTGCAACATTGACGCTTTCACTAAATTTGGTTTCAATTAATTCTAAAGTCTTCGCGTCCAGCGTACTCATGTGGCTTTTGACAGAAACACCGTAGTCAGCTAATCTCTGGATGAAATCTTTGCTACTTAGGTCATACTGTTTAGCGATCGCATAGACACGGGAATTTGCATTTCCGATTTGGTTAGCTTCAGGTGTTTGTTGGTCTGTCATATTGCCTCCTACTCTAAAAGGCGTTTTCTTTTTATATAGCCGATTTTGTCATAAAGCCAGATAAAGTTTTTTCTAATTGATCCATGTTTTCTACGCTAATCATTTGCCTAAAGGATCTACTTAGGGCATAAGCCTGCTTTCTGCGAGACTTACCAACTGATTTAGTAATTTTGTTAATGCATTGTTCTTTACGGCAAACATATACGCCACGCCCGGTGTTAAGTACCTTACCCCCTGCGTCCTCCGGAGCCATCCCAATCACAATATTTCCATCAAGGTCGAGAGAAATTCGGATTAGCTGACTTTTTTCCTTTTTTGTACGACAGATCAAACATGTTCGAAAGGGTATATGTTTGGACATGAGGTTGTTCTGACTTTATAGTAAATAACTTAATCTGATTCAGCTTTTAGCGCTTTCGCTGACTCGTAAATCCGTTTGGCTGTCTTTGTACCTATACCATCCAGGTTGGCCAAATCGTCTATACTCGCATTTGTAACATCGGAAGCTGTAGCATATCCCGCTGCAGTTAGGATCTCTGCTGTTTTTGGACCAACCCCATCAATTGATGTGATCGGGTCATCTTTCAGATCACTTACTTCATCTTTTTTAACATGATTGGCAAACACACTTGCCATTTCTGCTTTTAGTTGATCAACCGATTCTGACTCACTAACAATGTCAATACGGTGGCTGGTTAATCGTGCTGAAAGACGAACGTTTTGCCCTCTTTTACCAATGGCCAACGAAAGCTGATCATCAGGAACTATTACCTTTACCACACTTTCTTCGGTATCGCTTAGGGTTGCCCGAGAGATTTTGGCGGGTTGTAATGCATTTTTGACAAAAATGGTTGGGTCTGAATTCCACTGTATTAGTTCGACTTTTTCACCATTCAACTCTTCCACTATAGCTCGAACACGTGACCCTCTAATCCCAACACAAGTCCCAACAGGATCAAGCCCCTGTTCGTTAGAGTGGACTGCAACTTTGGAACCATCACCAGCATCTCTAGCGATAGATTTAACTTCAACCAGTCCGTCTTCTACTTCTGGCACTTCTAACTCAAAAAGTCTAGCCACCAAATTATTGTTCGCTCTGGATAGTATTATTTCCGGTCCGTGATTTGCGTCAGCCACGTTAACAACGAGACATTTCAAGGCTTCACCCCTACGGAAGTTTGGGCGACCATAAGATGAGAATTCAGCCAAATCATTATGAGGTAGAATCCCCTCAGTTCGATCGAGCTCCAAGATAACGCTCCGATTCTCTATTCGATGTACATAGCCAGTAACTAGTTCACCTATCTTTTCGCTAAATTCCTGTAAGACCTGCTGTCTTTCGGCATCTTTAATTTTCTGGGTTAGTATTTGGCGAGCGGTGGAGGCTTCAATTCGACCAAAATCTTTGAGGTCTACTTCAACCTCTATGGTTTCGCCAATCTCAGCATCTGATTTCACTTCAAGTGCTTCTTCAATCGGGATTTCCTTAGCGTAACTTCTCATAATATTGACGACTTTCTTAGGAACAAAGCACCGAATAAGCCCCGACTCCCCATCAATCATAATTCTAATTCCGTCGGTTGTTCCGTATCGTCGCCGAGCTGCCTGCATCAACGCTGTCTCGATTGCATCTATAAAAATCTCCTGTGGCAATTCAGTTTGCCCCATCATTTGGCGAACGGTAGCAATTAGATCATTCATTCGTTTACCTCACCTTCGGTTATCCTTCTTGCTTGTCTGTTTCCTTATGATGTAGTGCAGATTACCAAACAAGCTCAATCTGTGCACTCTGAATATCGGCAATCTCAACCTCGATTAGTTGNGCTTGAGATTTTTTAGGNGATTTTTTTTGTCTTTTTGACTTCATATCTTCGACTTTTATCAAAACCGACGTTTCTGTAATGGACTCAATTCGTCCTACAGATTGCCTATATTTCNCCTGATCCAGATATTGAACAGAAATCAGTTGACCTTGGTTGCGACGAAAGTCGTCATGTGAAATTAATGGGCGATCCACCCCCGGCGATGAAACTTCAAACGACCAATTATCCGCTAAGAGTTGATGCACAGAAAGAATTGGTTGAATTATTTTGGCTATGTGACGACAGTCNTCTACTGACACTCCACGATTTTTATGTACTAGAATTCGAAGAGTTTTNCCATTTGGTTCTCCCTCAAACTCCACATCAACTAATTCCACCTCTTCGGTNTGCAGAACTGGCAAAACTAGACTANAAATTGACTCTTTTAAAGATTGTGTGAACACTGTCCCTAAAAAACAAAAGAGCGGGAGAAGTATCCCACTCTTGATGATCCCGGCCAAGTAAAACGAACCGAGAAAGACTCAGAGAATATGTGAATTGNCTAGTTAGGCAGTCGATGTTTGGAGTTCTCTACCCCCCAATTAACAACTAGCACCCATAAACATGGCCGACGACTCACCCACNNGCGAAATCTAACATATTTCACCATTAAAAGCAAGCAAAAGGAGTTGCCTCTTTCATCATTGACAGTGATCCGTTAAT
This sequence comes from Candidatus Poribacteria bacterium, assembly GCA_002714785.1. Taxonomy (GTDB): domain Bacteria; phylum Poribacteria; class WGA-4E; order WGA-4E; family UBA9662; genus TMED15. The sequence continues at coordinate 25,942 of PAYP01000005.1, forward strand.
GCATAACGAGAAAACCGTTCTGTAAACTTTATCAATCAACATGATTGAATATAGCCATGTTAAAATGTGGCTCCCAAGTTTAGATGCAATTTCCCCGTAGTCAATGTAGTATTGGGTTCTAANCCATAATCAATTGTGANTACAANACCTTTCTGGGATTCNAATCTTAAACCAGGTCCATACCCAATTTTGATAGTATCAAANTGCCAATTTTGTCTGGCTACTGTACCGCANTCTAGAAATACGAATAATTGAGATCGGTACCCAATATGGTAACGNTACTCGAAATTAGAGTGGAAGCGGCGCAAGCCAGAAAACCAATCTTCTTCGTACCCTCGTAGGCTTTTTGCTCCTCCTAGAAAAAAACGTTCAGTTGGAATAGAATACAAACGCATCAGGTCATCTCCCCAAGCTATAGCTATATGTGAACCGACTGCAAAAACTTGCTTTGCCCACAATTGAAAGAACTTTTCTAAGTCAACCCACCCTTTGTAGTAGTTCAGGTCCCCCTTCGATGATTCAAATGAAATTCGCATAATATGCCCTGTGGTTGGAGACAAATAAAAATCTCGAGTATCACTCATAAGGCCAGCACTGATGGCATATTTTTTATTCATACTCCTTGTTAAGATGTTTTTTTGTGCTGGAAGGAAAATCCTTTTGTAACTTAAAGTGAATTGGGACTCGAGCTGATAAAAAAAACGAATCTTGAGATATATACTTGTCATCAGCTCGTCAATCGATGGTATGATGCTAAATTCTTTACTACTCGAAATCAAATACTGACTATTTTCTGTCAAATTCGGTTGTGTAATTTGGGTAGAATCTTGTCGTGATCGCNGNATAGTGCCATCTCCTTTGGNAATTGAGGAACGAGAGATTTTTCTATAGGATAAACCCAGCGAAATTGGCCGATTCAACAACCAAGGTTCTTCGTATACAATTTCGAAGTGAGAAGGAAGAGTGGATTTCCATTGAAGTTCAATCTTTCTACCACTACCAAACAAGTTATTATCCATTGCCTCAAGCATTCCTACCAATTGTGTTGATGTTGGAGTTTGATCCGTTTCGAATTCAGACTGTGGTTTTAAACCAATCACACCGCTTAAACGACCTGTTCGTGCTTCAATTACATCTGCAANAAAATCTATGTTATTGGTATTTGGAGAACCGATCAATTGGTATTTTACTTGATAAAAATAGCCCAAATTTCTTAACCGGTGTATGGACTGGTCAATTTTTCGTTGATCGAACAATTGTCCTGATTTGACTAAAAGCTCTTTCTCTAGTAAAGCAAATTTTGTTTTTTGTAACCCTCGAANCTTTACTTCTCCAAAATATTGTTTTTTCCCCTCCTCGATTACGAGTTGAAAATCCAACTGACGCCGTTTGGGTTGCCTTTCTATTTTCGATATCTGGAAGCTTTGTAATCTAATTTCGGTTTTCGGATATCCATGCTCACTGTAGAACTCCAACAGACGCTCAACACCCTCTTGTAGATGTTTTCTAGTTAAGTCCCCAGAGAANGCNAANACAGATTGTAAATCGACCTCATTGAACAATTGATTGCCGATAATTTTTATTCGTCCTACGCTAACACTTTTGATTTCGTCAAAATGTAAATCTAGTACAATTTGTGAACCTAATCTATTAGCATTAACCTCTTTTTTATTCACCTTCAGGCTAGTCCAACCATACCCTTCTTCTTGATAGATTTGAAGAATTTGATTAATGTCTTCATTAAGCAGTTTCTCTTGATATACTTGACCAGCTTTAGATGACATCACACTTCTGATTTTAGACTGATCGATCAGATCATTACCAAAAATGTTAATTTTGGTCACTTTAATTTCTTTTGGTTGACCACTAATTTTTAGGGCTTTGGAATAGGTAAATACATTCAAACAGAAGAGAGCTAAGGAAAAACAGTGATAGTATTGAAAAATGACTCGCATTCAATTATTGCCTAGACTATTACGAATATCTGACTAACAGAGGATTTGCAGAAAACGTGCTTTTTGTGCTTGATTAGTATTACTTGCATGAATCGCTTATTTATCATAAGAATACAGTCGATCAATACCTGTAGACCTCATTTTTTCAACTATTCAATTTGGTGGGTTTGTGAGTATATTTATTAAGAATAATGAGCTTTAGGTCCTAAGTTGACTGATGTCTATCGTGATTATGTATCTAGCAAAATACAATACCTACTGTTTATGTGGTTATCTACAACTCGTAACATACTAGGAATAAGCAGTAATATTTCTTCATCGTGAGGGACTATTTTTTTAGCTGAAACAAAAGATATCAAACAAAGCACTCGAATTATAACCTTGGAAACAAGGTTTGTATTCTATGACATCAAATCTCATCACTAATTTTGGGTTTTATACTTATTACTGATTGTATAAATGAATACGTGAAAAATGGCCGCACTAAGGTTTCTGGCTAAGTTGATGCCAATCACAGCGATTGATCCAGTCTTGGATTATTAGTCTTTTTCCATCGGACAAGGTTCCATCCAGTAGTATTTGTTCAAATTTCTCGCGAGCAAAACCAAATTCTTTTAGTTGATAAGCTCCTTGACCCATTATTCGATTTGCTTCTCTACGAAAAATAGGGTGAAGAGTAGTATTAGAAACAGCAGACGATAAATATTGGATAGCCTTTTTAATTGAATCATCCAAGTAGAGTTGACGACCTATCAAGTAGTCAGGCAAAGGCCAATCCGGCATCTCATAGCGAATTTCGTGAAGAAACGTCATTCGCAGGCGATCAGGTATGTTGTCTAATAATACTGAACGTAGTTTGATTGGGTTTTCTAAGTTTGTCAAACAATCAATTTTGGCGATAGCTTCGCGTTTTAATCTTTCACTTGTCATATTTTTCGCTACCGACTGATAGTATTTAAGAGCAAATTCGATTTTTCCTTGTTTCCAATACATGTTTCCAATTAAATTTTCTGCTTCTACTTTCAAGGCTAAAGTTGATTTAGTATGGAAGATAATCTGAACTGCGATTCTATGTGCTACTTTAAATTTGGATTGTTGATAAACACTAAACATTGAACCACGGAGATATTTAGGGTGATTCGGTATGTGTTGGTTAATACGTTGAAATAGTCGTTCTGCGCGAAGATAATCAGCTTCGTTGTAAGCAGACCAAGCTTGAGAGGACAAATCAGCAATTTCATGAACGCAGGTTTTTTGAAAAATACTAGGGGCTTGAAAACGATTCTGGGCGATTTTTTTGTCAAATTCACTCAATTTTACAGAAGATAAAAAAAATCGCCACTCTGACTCTAAACTACTCAAGCTTTGTTCATAGACGTCTTCAAAATTTCCCCAACGAAAAACCTGTTTAAACTTTTCTATACCGTATTGGTCTACCAAATAACGGACGAAAGAGCCAGCTAGAGTATAACTCTTCTGGCCTGAATGTAGCCAAAACCCAAAGCCCATAATCTGACTGATAGAAGGAGCAACATCTGCTTCATTCATGGCTTGGCTCCATTGGTGAGCTGTTAGCCTTCCTTCATTCCATTCTGCAGCTACTGCAATGCCTTCGTGCAAACCCAGACGGGGACTCACTTTCAGTAGAGGTTGCCAATCAATAGTGAAGACATGTGCCATCTCGTGCATAAGAATTGGATGTGGGAAGGAAGCATAATTGATATGAAATCCATAGCCAAATGGATCTTCGACTGCCGTGTGTTCAGCTCCCATCAGTTGTTTTTTTTGTCGTGCTGAAGTGTAAATATAGGATCGAATCTTTCGTTTTGGTTTTGTCTGAAGGTACTCTGATAATTGTTTATAGCGGAATTCATGGTCCGCGGCAATAGCTTCAATTTCTTGTTCTACTATAGATCCTTTTTGGTAGAAAATTACAAAATGGTCGGTTTCTTTTTTCCCACCCAATTTCTCCTCGATGTAGTTTCGGGTAGGCCGAATACCAAGTGGACCACGAAATAAATAAAAAGCTCCTAGAACACATACCAAAGCGATAAAAAATGGTCGGCTATTCCACATACCTTTTCCTACTTTGAGTGCATTTAGTTTCTGAGTTGTTAATTTGGACCAAGACCGATTTGCCAAATATAGAAAAATTAGGCTAAGGACGACCGTTGAAATCCTAGCCCAGATTAGCGTTTTCGTAATTGGAATCTTTTCGTCATAAATTGGTCCTGGGAAGTAACCAAAAGTTGCATGGTAAGCAAAGACAGGTGGGTCCAGAATGATATTTTTCAGTAAAAGTGTGTAGCTAGCAGCAATATAACATAAGTACTTTGTATAGTTGTACCGGTCAAATTTTGCACCAAAGAATAAGCCTGCTGTCACTGCGTGTAGGCAACTGATGGTTGGTAGTAATAAGAAAAAAAGAATACCATTTGAAAAATTGCAGTTTTTAACCCGAAGTGCGTTAAGAGTAATTACGATAACAGGAGGAATTTGTAAGATCCAATTATGAATGAAGAAAGTCCTGAATAGACTGTAGAAATCAGTAGTTGGATATTCTTTCATCCATCGAATTGTTAGGTATGGAGCAACAAATGAAACAGCAACTGCCAAAATGGCACAAAATTCATAACCTAGTAGATTGGCCAACGACAAATTGGCCAAGATCAATCCTAGAATAGTAAATACTAGAAGGCTAATCTGATAGTCTCGACGGCGGAAAAACATTATTCGTTGGTTAATCATTAGAACTGCAATTTTAGCAGAGGAGTCTTTTGGTATCAATCTTGCTGAACCCGATTAGTAAAACTGCAAACCTTCTTGTAGGACTTTTAGATCAAAAATAATAATATTGTGCACTTGCACCACTGTTTATTGAAGAGAAAAAATGAAACATAACCATCTAACTTTTAAAGCACAAGAAGCTATTGAATCTGCAAATAAATTATCCAATGAATACCAAAATCCAGAAATCTCACCAAATCACCTCTTATCAGTTTTGATTAAGCAAGAAGATGGAATTGTGAGACCNATTNTACAAAAAGTAGGNGTGGAAATAAATGTATTACAAGCTGATCTGAATAAAGCAATAGGACAACTACCCATTGTCAAAGGAGCAGCCACTGAAATTTCTCCATCTAACGCACTAACGAAAGTATTAGATTTGTCTTTTAAATCTGCTATAAATCTTAAAGACGAATACATTAGTACTGAGCATCTACTTATTGGATTANTAGATGAAAAAACTAGTNCTGCNGCTAAAGTTTTGAAAAAACATGGGGCAACCAAAAAACATATNCTGAAAGCTCTAGAATTTCTTAGAGGAAACCAAAGGGCAACAGATCCTAATGCCGAAGATCGATATCAAGCATTATCCAAGTTTGGTCACGATTTAACACAATCAGCAATTTCTGGACGCNTAGATCCCGTAATTGGTAGGGATGATGAAATTCGTCGCGTAATGCAAGTTCTTTCTCGTCGCAGAAAAAACAATCCAGTTTTAATTGGTGAGCCTGGTGTTGGCAAGACGGCAATAGCCGAAGGTTTAGCCCAGCGCATTGTCAATGGTGATGTTCCAGAAACACTAAAGCGTAAGCGATTAATTGTTTTGGACTTAGGTGCTATGCTCGCTGGNGCTAAGTATAGAGGGGAATTCGAAGATCGACTCAAAGCCGTCCTGAGAGAGGTCGAAGATTCAGATGGTGAGATCATTATTTTTATCGATGAACTCCATACTATCGTTGGGGCTGGAGCGGCAGAAGGAGCCGTTGATGCTTCAAACATGCTAAAACCTGCTTTAGCTCGTGGCGAACTTCGATGTATTGGTGCNACTACTTTGGACGAGTTTCGACAACATATCGAGAAAGATGCAGCCTTGGAGAGACGCTTTCAACCAATTTCAGTCGATGAGCCGTCGGTTGAAGATACCATTGCTATTTTGAGGGGATTAAAAGAACGTTATGAGACACATCACGGAATCCAGATCACCGACAACGCTATAATTGCTGCGGCAACACTCTCTAACCGATATATTTCGGATCGTTTTTTGCCTGATAAAGCTGTTGATTTAGTAGATGAAGCCTCTTCCAGATTACGAATCGAAATCGACAGTGTGCCCGAAGAAATTGATGATGTGGATCGACGTGCACTACAAATTGAGATGGAGAGGCAGGCTCTTGAAAGAGAAGAAGATCCGGCATCTCAAGAACGGCTAAAGAATTTACTAACCGAAAAGTCAGAACTGGAAGAAATAAGTCAAAGATTAAAAAGGCATTGGCAAAATGAAAAAGAAACACTACAAGCAATTCAACAACTGATGGAACAAATCGAAAATCTTAAGCAAGAGGAAGAACAAGCGCGCAGAGTTGGCAACTTGAGTCGGGCTTCAGAAATTTTGTATGGAGATTTACCTGATTTGGAGTCTCAGTTAAATAATGCTAGATACATTCTGGAAAGGATTCAGAAGTCAGATCAATTACTTAAGGAGAAAATTGACAGTAATGATATTGCCGAAGTGGTTTCCAAGTGGACTGGTATCCCAGTAACTCGCATATTGGAAGGTGAAGTTGAAAAATTATTGCAGATGGAAAACAAATTAAAAGAAACAGTTATTGGACAAGATTTTGCCATTGAGACTGTTTCCAGCGCTATTCGTCGTTCTCGAGTCGGATTGCAGGATGAAAATCGACCAATTAGCTCACTGATTTTCCTTGGGCCAACCGGAGTGGGAAAAACACATTTAGCCAAGTCACTAGCAACTTTTTTGTTTAGTGATGAAAATTCCATGATCCGAATAGATATGAGTGAGTATTCCGAGAAGCATGCGGTGGCTCGCTTGATTGGCGCGCCTCCAGGATATGTAGGTTATGGTGAAGGAGGACAACTCACAGAAGCCGTTAGACGTCGTCCTTATTCGGTATTACTTTTGGATGAAATTGAAAAAGCACATCCGGAAGTTTTTAATGTACTACTCCAATTATTAGACGATGGTCGCTTAACCGATAGCCACGGACGAACAGTCGACTTTCGTAACACGATAGTGATTATAACTTCTAACATTGGAAGCCATTGGTTGGTTGACCCAAAATTGTCTGAGGAAGAATCAAGCATCAAAATACAACAGGAACTTCAACTACATTTTCAGCCTGAATTTTTGAACCGGATTGATGATGTTATTATCTTTAATCGGCTAGAGTTAGCTCAAATTTCGACTATTATTGATTTGGAATTAAATGAAGTTCAACAGCGATTAGCGGATCGGAAAATCAAATTGAATTTAACTCAAAATGCGAAGCAACAACTCGCACACCAAAGTTATGATCCCGTCTACGGAGCTCGACCTCTCCGGCGCGCCATTCAAAAGCAAATTTTAAATCCATTAGCAATTAAACTACTGTCTGGTGAATTTGGGGATGGTGATTTAATCACTGTCGATTATATTGAGAATAGGTTCATTTATGAATAACGACAAGCATTCACAAATGTCGGGTGTCTCGTTGATTCCAGTATGCATTCCTACTACTCAGTATTTCGTGTGCATACAGGGGCACAAAGTCCGACCCTACAATGACTCAACCATATTGACGCAATAAAGCATCCTGTGCTACTATCTCGAGCTAGCAGAAGGATTGACATTAAATGCTGACAGAACAAGAAAAATGGTACTTTGATCATCATGGTTTCATTGTTTTGCCCAAAGTTGTTTCGCCTGAGGATATCGAACGAATGCTAGAACTAGGTAACTATTGGCACAACCTGCCTCTCGATGAGTTACCTCACCCTCTTACCTCTACTGCTGACACACACCATGATTATTCAAAGACTATTGCTCGTTGGATCAATCATATTCAGTATGGCGACCCAGTNTTTCAGCGGTTAGTNTTAAATCCTGAAATTATGCGGATTATTATTGCATTAACACACCAATATCCAGTGTTAGTAGATACGGCTCTGACCAAAAATTATCGNACCTCAGATGACATTCACTTTCATGCTTCGGGTCGAGATTACCNAATTATCGATGGGGAACCCTTTGCAGGTTTTTTGAATGCGGCNATCTCTTTGGTAGATGTTCCTGCTGAGACAGGTTTTGTTTGTTTACTGGGGAGCCATAAACGAAATTTCTCACCACCNTCTCAGGCCGATAATCCTGGTAGGACTCTTGTGTCGATTTACGATAGTTCTCCCACTGTTATTAACTTACCTGTTCAGTCAGGTGATTGTGTGATTTTTACTGAAGCACTGTTTCACGGTGCGAGACGATGGACTGCAGAATATCCGCGTTTTACAATTTTCAATCGTTATCGTGCCAATTTACCAAATACAGATCCAATTACTACTTACGGTGGGTTNGAATCGAANAAGGACTCAATTTCAGACTCAGTTTATGAATTGCAACAACCGACCACAACCTCTCAACCTAAGTCTGTAGTGAAAGAGATAACTTCGAAAATTAAATTGACTTCAATTANCAGTCGTTGACAATCTAAAAACNGACAAATTAGAAACTGCCGAAAATGAAAATTTTATCTGTTAACGTTGGTAGCACTTCATTCAAGTACCAGTTGTTAACTGGTAACTGGCTGGGNTCTGCTAGCGATATTTCGTTTCAGTTTAGCGGCTCAGTGGAAAGAATTGGAGATACAACGTCTTACTTTCATCATACTAATTATGTAGACGGNAAACCNNTTTCAATTGAAGGAAAACTTAGCGCACCAAGTCATTTGGANGCGATTGAATACTGCGTTAATCTTATGCCAGATTTTGGGCAAATTGATGGAATCGGATTTAAAACTGTTTTTGCTAAAGATATTTGGCAGTCCGCGATCATTGATCAATCGGTCATCCAGGCTTTGGAAGCTTATATTCCTTTGGCCCCCTTGCATAATAGAGCCTATTTAGCTGCAATTCGTTCCTTTCAGAAANTCCTTCCGAAAATTCCATTGGTTGCGGTGATGGAGACTTGGTTCCACCAATCGATACCTGATTATGCCTACGAGTTTGGTATTCCTAGGTACTGGCTTGAGAAACATCAGATTCGGCGCTANGGCTTCCATGGAGCCTCCCATCGTTGGGTATCGGAGCGTGTACCACAAGTTCTAAAACGTTCTGCGACTAACCTGCGGATTGTTTCTTGTCATCTGGGAGGAAGTTCATCTGTTACCGCCATCAAAAATGGTCAATCAATCGACACTTCAATGGGGGTATCAACCCAATGTGGTGTAGTTCAATCTACAAGAGTAGGAGATCTAGATCCTTTTGCTGTTTTGTATGTTATGGAGAAAGAAAGTTGGAGCCCGGCTGAAGTCACACGGCAACTTATGGAAGAATCTGGTCTAAAAGGTATTTCTAGTTTTGCTAGTGATATGCGAGATTTAAATTCAGCTGCCGAAAATGGGAATGATCANGCACGACTAGCCATTGAAACCTACTGCTATGGTGTCAAGAAGTATATTGGTGCTTACGTGGCGGCTCTTGGCGGTATAGATGTTTTAGCTTTTACTGGTGGTATTGGTGAAAAAAGTGCCAATACACGTTTCTTGGTCTGTAGCGGTTTAGAGTATATGGGTATCAAGCTCGATTTAGATAAAAATGATCAAAATCTTAGTGAAATATCAATTTCTACAAACCANAGCCAAGTTCAAATTTTAACCATTCCGGCAAATGAGGAATTTGTTGTTGCTCGAGAGACAGCACGCCTAATTCAAGGCAATTNAGGAAATTAAATTGAGTTTGTGGGAAAAAAGATGGTTTTGGCAGTTTTTGATGTTTCTACCATCCTTAGTCTGGTCTCAAGCTGTNATTTCTATCGATCCTCCATCAAGTGAGTTGCCTCAGATTGGACAAACCTTGACGGTTCAAGTCAAAGTCGATAAGGCCGAGGAAGTGATGGGTTTTCAGTTTACNTTGCTTTATGATCAGGTTGCCCTAGAGTTTATTGAGGTTCAACTGGGAGATTTTCTACCGGATTCTCCTAAACCACCGTTTTCTCAACTAGCAGGGAAACAAATCGGTGCTATTACTTACTTTGCTACTGCATTCGGAAAACCGACAAATAAAACAACTGGTATTCTAGCTCAAATACAATTTAAAGTATTGAGTTTTCAACCTTCCGTCCTTAAACTAATTTCTCCTTCGCTATCAGGGATTGCTGGTGAAAATGGTATTTCCAAACCCATACCCACTACTGGACAATCTGGNCAAGTTGTCCTACCTGCAGAAAANCCTCCCAAACTAATTCTATTTACATCTCCTTCTAACCAATCTCAACTAAGTGGTAACATACCGTTGCGGGTAGAATATGGAGAGGATTGGGTGGGCCAAACGCTCCAAATTGTTTACACAGTCAATGGGGGGAANAAGCGGCTGTTAGCTAAATCNCCTTTGACCGATAACGGCAAACTGGACTTGGCACTTGATACTATTACACAAGCTAAATTTTTTCCCAGCGGTGATTACACAATTGAAGCCATGTCTATAGTTAACGGTGAGGTATTGACTGTTGCTGCCGTATCATTCCAGCTCAAAAACTTGATTTTCATTTCACCATCACCTAACCAAGCCTTTAACGATGTTGTCTCAGTCGAATGGGAGATAGGACCAAGCCTAGATGGTCAAAACATTACTCTTGCATATGCTTTCGCTGGAAAATTAGCAGCTTTGACCCAAAAACCCATACCTGTTTCAGATAAAGTATGGGAATGGTCAACATCNGAGNTACCCAACGGCAACTATCAATTATATGCTTTGCTTGGNACCAATATTTCGTTATCTTCAGTNCCCTTAACTATTGACCANACCTTNGCTAAATCTCCGCAAATTTTACCTCTTGANCCATTGTATTTAGACCCAGAATTAAGTAGTTTTCAAGTCATCAACCCTTTATTGGCTGACCCCTTACCTAAAGATCAAGTTAAGTGGGAAATTATAGAGAATACTTTAGTAGATGTGGCGGAAGTTTTGGTTGAAGGTAACGAAATTACGATAGAGGCCATCTCTGACGAAGGAGAAGGTTATTTTGAGTTAGTTGCAATCGACCAAAAATTGATTGGTACCGGACGAGAACGAAGCAAACCGATGGTGATCGAAGTTATTGTTGGGTTTCTTCCTTTGATAGCGTTAGAAACTGATTTTGGCCTCAGTATTGTATCTCCCGGAATCGGGCAGAAATTCGAAATTATGACTTATGTCTTGGACGCAGATTTAATTAGCGAGTACCAGTTGTTAATTCAGTTCGACCCAGAATCACTGAAATTTGTCGAAACCAAAAANGGGGAGCAGGTGATTAGTGAAAGTTTCTCACAGCCNCTAGCGGAAAAGGGTCNAGTATTAGTTTCGGCTACAGGNGAAGCTAGTGANATAGAGGANCCTAACCTGGCTTATTTGACGTTTGAAGTTTTAGCAGTNAAAGCCTCAGCTATTGAAATCATCGATGCTAAGCTNATTGATTCTGATGGTTTTTTGATTCCGTATGTCGTTGANCAACCAATNGAGGTTAAAGAAAAAGCGCCCACACTNTTCGATTTCGAGCTTCCATCACCATTACCTCAGCCCACCAATGGTATTAAGCTACCCAAGGACTTCAGTGCGCAATTNACTAATGATCAGGTTTTNGAAGANACCNCCTTCACTTTAGATCTAAAGCTTTTCCTCAACAAAATTCACCCTGATGCAATTACAGAATGGTTCGCCTTAGCCAATGAAGACGTCGATATAANGATTGATAAAGATACTGGCTTGGCTACATTTACACCACTAGAAAATTTTCATGGTTCAACTGTTATTGAGGTTGGCTCCGTTGGTCAGGTTGATGGTAAAGAAGGGGAAGTACAAGCTCAAGCCGTTCTCAATGTTANGCCTGTNGCTGAACCACCATTNTTTCTCAAGCAACAACCTCTTGTGGTAAATCAGGGAGAAAAAGGTGAATTTGATACCGATGATCTAGTGTTCGACGATGATCAATATAATGATGAGTTAAGTTGGAAAGTAGAGGGTAGCGAGCATCTGGATGCTTTCGTTGATATAGTCGANTTAAAAGCTTATCTTATCGTTGAAGCAAAGGAAGAAGCGTGGGCTGGTACCGAAACAATCACCGTGACCGTCACCGATAGGAATAAAGAAATAGATGGAACAGAAAATCTGACCGCAATAGGTCAAATAACAATTACTGTCAAACAAACAACTGGGCCTCCGATATTCGTTGTTGATTCTATAAGTTTTGATGAATCAGANAANACAANTTCGCCTTCNCAGTTGACTATAAAGTGGCAAGATATTGTNGGGGATAACGACCCAGTTGATAAACTCANCATCAAAATTGAAGAAAATGGGGTACAGATCACGGGCGCCAATCAACCCACAAAACAACAACTNACTTTCTCGGTTTCCGATAATGATTGGCATGGGACAGAAATCGTAACCATCAGTGCCACTGACACGGACAAGAATGTAACAAATCAGTCAATTCGAGTTACAGTCATACCGACGGCAGAGAAACCAAGGGTTAATCCTNCTAAACCTCTAAGAGCAATTAGTAACCTTATAGAAGATCAACTTGATTTTAAACTTAATTTGTCAGAATACTTTCTAGATGATGAGGACGAACCGACCAAACTCAAGTATTCAGCTGATTCAGTTGACAATCTAACCGTCAAAATCGAAGAGCATACACTTTACCTATTGCCCGCTCCGGATTGGCATTCTAGATTGGAAGGTACTCCCCAAAAGATATCAATCGAACTCAGTGTTGAAGATACAGAACAACAAAAACTAACTATTCCTGTTAATATTTCGGTTGTGCCTCAGCCAGATGAAATCACTTTCTCNGATTTTAGTGTGACCTTTGAAGAGGATCAAACTGCTTCGACTAATTTATTGAAACTGGTGGAAAGCGTTGATTTTGCCAACAAGCAGCCAGTTGATACNCAGGTAAAGTTTTCAATTATCAAAAAACCAGATCAACTTTCGGTTACNATCAANGATGGGGTTGCGACTTTTTCCACTGCTGAACCTAACTGGTTTACCAAAGATGATGAAATTGTCGAGTTTCAGGTCGCAGAACGAATTACAGGTCAATCTAAAACTACCGCGCAGGCCACAGTTCAGGTTGTGCAGGTCTTAGACCGGCCCGTGATCGCCAGTCTAAAAATTGATTCAACTCCATATGACGAATTCTCTACTCGTCGGATTTTGCTCAATTTGAGAGACCCAGATGCACATTGGGAATCTCAAAAGGTTTGGGTCAGTGCCTTCTATTATGTACGTGCTCAGAATGAGTCAATTTCTGATTCATCGGTCGTCTCAACTGCGCCTTCATTACCATTAACGGTTGAAGAAAACTTTAAGCCATGTGTGTTACAAAACATGGACTTGGATACAAAAAAAGTCGAAATTTCCAGTATTGATGACATTCCAATGGAACGTTATACCCGATATACCGTGGCGTGGTTTGCGGGTATGGACGACCTTGCTAATCTTGACCAAGTAGTTGTCCTTAAACTTGTTGTTGAGGATCAGGAAAATAGGAGGGCTGAGACCGTACGCGAAGTACGTATTGACAACACAGGACGTCTGACACCACAATTCAAAACATTCTCTACACGGCCAGTTGACGAGACAAAAATATCTGTTGAACTAACTTTTCAGGAACTTCCAACTCCTCTCCCCAATTTGATGCTGCTATTTAGATTAAGTGGAACTGTAGTCTGGCAAATAGCAACTATCCGGATTCCCGGCGAGCCCGCTTCCGATAGTATCTCATTATCTACATTGGGCCAAAAACAACAAAATAAGACCGAATTCATCTGGGATTTGCGACTTTCCAACGTCCAGCAAGCCGGGCAATATAACCTTCGTCTTGTTTCTGTTTCAGCGGTCAGTAGTGCTTGGCGAAAATTCTCTCAAATCGTATCTCCAAATATAGAAACTAATGAAACAAATGGCAAAACCGATAGCATCTCAGAAGCATCTAATCCACTAGAGAGATCAGGTAATGCTAATACGAAAGGGAGTGTTCCGTTATTTGCCAAACCTGAAAAAAGTGGCCAAATTATCGGCTATATTAATAATGAACGGATTACGGCAGTCGCTAAAAGAGGACGGTGGTATTACATTAGTAGTAGCAAAGACTTCGGCTTTGGTTATTTAGTTGAAGGGCAAACTCGAGGTTATGTTAGAAGCAGTAATATTACTTTAGATGATGAAAACAACGAAGAGGATGAAAAGCTACCTCCTTTACCTGCGCTTCGAGCCGATGAAATTGTCGCAGCTGGGCCTTATTATGATCAGACTATCACTATCGATACGGTTGAATCACTGGCTAGTGGACTGATTTGCCAAATTGATCCACCTAGTCGAATTATTACTCCTGGTCTAACTACTTATAACGACCAATTCATCATTTCATTTCGATCGCAAAACGAACGTTCGATTGCTGAAAGTGAATTTTTCGTCTATACTCCATCAGGTCAATTAATGTATCAATCAAGTCAGGCTATACAACAAAATCAATGGTGGCGTTTTAGTTGGAATGGTAAAGATCAACGAGGATATTTGTTACCTTCGGGTGCTTATTTCTACGTATTGACCGTGGGTTACACAGA
>PAYP01000006.1 GCA_002714785.1 Candidatus Poribacteria bacterium
TCAGAACAATAGTGCCAGTATGTCAACTATTAGAGATGCTGACTTTGCGGCTGAAGCAGCCGACTTGGCCAAGAACCAGATACTGGTCCAATCTGGTACGTCAATGCTAGCTCAAGCCAATGGTTTGTCCCANAACGTGCTAGCTCTTATTCGCTAAATAAACCTATCTTTCTATTTTCTCTTTAGCGGTCGTTGTTTTTGGTCTTTGATCNAAACTACGACCGTTTTTTCATNGTAATAAATTTTAGAGCTTGTTCAGTTTAATGGCTNTTGATAAGATGGGAGAGTAGCATTACTGAGAGTTNTTATCTAACAAACAACNAGTCAGCTATTTTGTCAAGAATAGACACCGGTGGTGTATTCCCAAAACTTTGTCCTGTAATAAATAATACACCACATTTGGGAAATCAGGCTTGTTTTAGTGATCTTTTTTAGAGCTTTGGCTCCAGATATAATGTATATTGATTAAGAGATGAACTTGGATCGAAAACAACTATGGCAAGAACTAGCCTCATCTGAAAAGGGCCAACTCATTAATAAAGCACACCAACCGACTGTCACTATACCTTATCAAAACTGGCAAATTGTCTGCCAGATTTCGTCCCACAACAAAACTCGTATTTGGGCGGCTTTCTCTGCCCAAATTGATTTACATCTGAAAATCTACCGACCACTCATTTGGGGGTACCTAGCCAAATGGCTGTTCGCTATACCGAGTGGATCAGCTTCTTTAGACCAGAACTTGGTTATTACCGGAAATCATATTGATAAAATTCAACAGCTTTTAGATTCAGATNCCTTGGTCGAAAGTATTGAAGCCAACATTTTGAGCAGTACTAACCTCAAGATCAAAAACTATCCTGACCGATTTGCTCATTTCCCAGATAATATCGATCAATTATATTTTCAATGTCAAAAAATCATTGTTGATTTAAATTGGTTAAATTCCTTGATTGATTTGTTTCGCTCACTTTTGAATCGATTAACAGAAATTGGTGTAGCCTACCCAAGAGCAGTCAGTTCTCATTTGGCAGTTATTCAATGAAATTATCTCCACAATTTTTCAGACGTTTGGATGAATCTGACGATACACTTTTCTATTCACAACCACGTATTACTAAACACGTTGATGAGAATGCCAGTCAGGCTATTACGGAATTCTTAAGACCAATTCTGCCTCAAAATGAACTAATTTTAGANCTGATGAGTAGTGCCTACTCACATTTTCCACTTACTATAGAACCGAAGAACGTGGTAGGTCTCGGCTTGAATCAAACTGAGCTAGAATATAATTCCATGTTGGGAGAATTTTACGTACAAAACCTGAATCACAACCCAGTCTTGCCTTTTGTTGACCAAACCTTTTCAGTAGTAGTCATTACTGTTTCCATTCAATATTTGATCCAACCGACCTTGGTGTTTCAACAGATCAATCGTATTCTTAAACATAATGGTCTCTTGGTTATCTTTTATTCCAACCGNATGTTTCCCACCAAAGCTGTTGCGGTTTGGCANCAGACTAACCAAGATCAAAAACAGGATCTAATAGATAAATACTTTCAAGTAGCTGAGAACGAACTGGGTAGATTTATGCCAGCTCAATTTTTAGATATTACACCTTCAACTCAAGTTGACACTTATACTGACCCCGTTTATGTTGCCATGGCTAAAAAAATAGTTCATTAATGCTTTTATTCGACTTTGTAATTAAATAGTATATTAGCTAAGATTGAGCTTATTTATAACCAAATAACGATTTATGGCTAGGGTACAGAAGGTCAGAAAATGATTCATCAAAACCGTCAGCTAGCGCCTTGGATTTTTTTATGATGTTTGTTTTCATTGTCTATCTAATTTGGATTGCTAGTACTATCGATTCATCGTGGTTTGTTTGGCTTTGGAGTACGTTTACCATTTTACTAGGTGCTCTGTTTTGGTGTTTGGAAGTCAAGGTNGGTACCGATGGAATTTTCCTCTCCTATAGCTTTAGTTTAATCAATAAAAAAATCCAACGTCAACAGATCCTACAAGTAGAAGTCGTGCGCTATTCTTGGTGGTATGGTTTAGGTATTCGCCTGACACCACATGTCTGGATGTGGAACATTTCGGGTCTAGATGCTATAAAATTGACGTATCAAGATGGAAACAAGTTCCGGATTGGAACGAATCAACCCCAAGAGTTATATCAAGCATTAATAACTGGTATTTGTTAATACGAACATCAATCACACTCAAATAAGCATAAAAGGACAGCTAAGGAAATGCCAACTGATCTAGAAGTTTATCTATTTGACCTACGAGGCTATATCCACTTGGAGCAGGCTTTGTCGATCCAGGAAGTCGAAGTCCTAAATCATTCTTTGGACCAGATCCCATCCTTGGAACCAGGTGAATGGCACGGATATGTTCAAGCACATAGCTATGGTGGAGAAACTGGCTTAAATTTACAACAGATTTATGAAGCCGGCGAACCTTTTGAAAAACTGATTGATCATCCCACTTGGATTGATAAAATCAAGCATTTTGTTGGTGGATCTAGCACTTTTGATTACCACCATGGTCCACTTTTTATCGATGAAAATATGGCCAATTTCCGCGAACCTGGCGAAGCTATTGGACTTCATTCTGGAGGCTTTCCACCCATCATGAGGAATCAATACCGTTACCATGGTGGNCGTTTTATGTGTGGTCAGGTCAANATATTGATCGCTCTAACCNATATTGGTCCTGGTGATGGAGGGACTATGCTAATACCAGGTAGCCACAAATCCAATTTTAAACATCCTTACTTTGATGACTTTTCTATGAGGCAAGACCGTTCATCCGTCGATGGTATCGAAGGAGCAGTCGAAATTTACATGAAAGCCGGCGATGTACTACTGTTCGTGGATGGTATTTCACACGGTTCGGCTAAGCGTACCAAAGAAGGTATCAGGCGAATTTTGATATATCGATATGGGCCATCTTGGGGTAATTTTAGACATGGTTATCAGCCATCAGCCGAATTACTCGAAAGACTGACACCAGAACGCCGACAAATTGTACAACCCCAATCTTTACTACCACGCCAACCACAAGTTTACGTTTGAACCAATAAATTAAACAGGAATAAGATTATGCGTCCTTACATTGATTGTCACAATCATATCGGTCGGACTATCAATCGAGTACCACCAGTTGGGCAGAATACGTCTATGTGTTTAGCTCGATTTGCCGAAACCAATATCTATTCAGCTATCTCAATGCCAACAGCCGTTGGTAGCCCAATTAATCGTGGAGTCGATGATATTTGGGACCAGAATCAGGTCATTTCTCGAGCCTGCCAGAGTTTTCCTGATCGCTTCCCGATTGGTTTAGCTTTGATCGAGCCTAGATTTGGCGAAAAAGGGGTTGAAGAAGTCGAACGTGCTATGAGTGAATTGAACTTAGCAGGTATTGTTGGCCACCCGCCGGTGAGAGAGGACGCTATCCCATTCATTGAGGTAGCTGCTGCCCGTGGAGGTCTTTGTAATTTACACTTGCATGACCAACTGATGGTTAATATAGCTCAAATGTTTCCTCAAGCACAGTTTATTGTTCATGCCAGCAGCTACGCTAGCGAAAATTTGGCTAAATTTGATAATGTCTGGTTTGAAGTAGTCCAATATCCGGATGGACGGGGATCCAAATGGGATTTCACTGCTCTCGCCAACAAAGTTGGACAAGAACGTATCGTCTTTGGAGCAGATTTACCTTACTATGACTACCGATTCTTGCAAAAAATTCTCGAGACAGCCGACTGTAGTGATCAGCTAAAAGACCGAATTGCCTACCAAAACATAATTCCACTAATTCAGCATTATAATCCCAATTGGCAAATACCAACTGAGCCGATCCAATCTCCCAGAATTTATCAAGATGAACATTTATGGGCTTGTAATACGCAGCATACGGATCGCCTAACAGTCTATGCTTAAACCCAGATAGGCTGACTCCGTTATTTTAGGGTGTGTCTTTTACTCAAATTGGTAGTTGGTCTGATGTCCAACGTTCTCCAGCTTGAAGTAATTGGTAGACTTGACCAGTTGTTTCAGCCGACTTCACAAACAACTCGGTTGAAACGGTGTTAAATGTGAACATCTGGTAGTGACACGGGATCACCAATTTGGCACCTATCGATTTAGCTAATTCAATCGCCTCTTTACCATCCAAATTTCCGGCTACCCGCCGGGCGGGCACCGACCCGTTGATAGGTAAAATGGCAACGTCAATTGACCAAGATTTCAAGATGTCAACTATCCCATCGTACAACATCGTGTCGCCAGAATGATAAACTGTCCAATCATCAAATTCGATCAAGTAACCTAAATAACGGTGATTTCCGTCTTTATCCTGCTCCAGCTCTTCGTGGGCAGCAGGTACCGCCGACACCTGAAATTCACCAATTTTCGTTGATTGATTATCGTTCAGACCAATCAGATTTTCAGGGCTAGTTTGCAAACGTTGACTGGCAAAAAATTTGTTGGCAGTTGGTAAGACAATCTTAATTTCCGAATTTACCTCCATCAGCGGTATTAGGGTTTCTCCATCTAGATGATCGGTGTGATTATGACTAGAGGTCACGCCATCAATGAAGTTGAGCTGATAAGGAGAAACTACAATTTCGGTCATTCGAATGTGTGGCTTATCAGTCTGAAAATACTTTTTGGTCAATGAATCAGATAGATAAGGATCTAACAAAAGGTGTTGGTTTTGCCACTGCAGTAAATATCCACTTTGTCCTAACCACCATAATCGAAACCCATCTTTTTCTCTTTTAGCCATTTCCACATCTGTTAAAAAAGCTTCATCTTGTAACACTGGTTGAATCATACTTGGCTGTACTTCTCCCACAAGATAGTTAATTGATCAAAGGTCAAAGGGTTGGTTTGCAAGATCAATCGATAACGATAGGTAATAACCTCCCCGGTTTTTAAATTCATTTCTCTCTTAATACAAGGAGAAGGATTGATTCCACGTTGACCGTCTACTCTCCACTTGACAGGATGGTCAGGATTAGCTGGATGATCTAATATCGCAGTACCACCACCTTTGCTACTGCCTTCTATCGGCATGTGTAGACTTACCCATCTAGCTGGTTGCTGTTCTGTTTCATCACCTTGTTGTCCAGCTGAATTGAAAACACTGGCCCCATAATATTGCCGAAATGGCATCCGAACAAAAAGTCCACCGTAACTATATTGTTCGATACGAACATCAGAAATTGCCTGTAATTTCCAGATAAGATCTAAAAGCATATGAGTACTATCCAAACCTAGCGACCAATTCTGTTGTTCTAGCAACAACGATCGCCCCTCATTATTTCTCCAAATAGCTTCAACTGTCCAACTCGGATGAATCCGGTCGATAATACCAATCGAAATTGGTTCTATACTACCGATTGGTACGTTTGCATTCTGTCCAGGATCTAACCAAAAATCACATCCATTGACACCATGGAAACCAGTTTGCACTCCGTGTTGCCAAGGGTGATGGCCTGGACTATCCTCAGTCAAACAGACCGTATCCTCTATCGTACGAAGGGGATGAATATAAGGACGTAAGCTTGAGCGAGCATTATGTTGCAAAATTACTCTTTTCTGACGGATATCATCAAGAAACAGACAACTATTTTCGATTCTCATTTGCCAACGGGAATCAGTTTGCATCATGACCTCTATTACTCTTAAATTATATAATTTGGCTCAAGGATTGTTTTAAGATGAAATTGACTGGGGGTGAATCTCAATTTTTGCTAATCGCCTAGTTTGGTGATAGTAACTCTCTAGCAAACTAATTGGTGAATCTATTAGACGGCACTAACTTCTTTTAACCGGCAAGGATTTAGAATCGAACAAGAAAGCTGAAATTAAAGCTGTAATCGGAATTGTCAAAACTAAACCAAATGTACCAGCCAAAATCCGCAGAATCTCAGATGACATCATCCCAACGCTGAGCAATTCGACTGGAGGTGATTTGAATAGTTGTAAATCGGGCGATGCAACTGCCATCAACAATAATAAACGAACACCAATATAGGCGAAAACCAAAGTATTGACCATAGTACCAAGAATATCAGTACCAACATTCATCCCTGAAGATACCAGTTGCCAGCTAGACATATTAGGATTAGCTCGACGAATTTCTTCCATTGAGGAGGATACTTCAATAGCACCATCAACGGCTACACCTAATAAACCAATCAACATACCAGCTAGAAGAAGTTGCTGGAAATCGAAAGGTGGTTCGCGTAAAGCTTCGACAATATCAACGGCAATGGCGTCTTCCATACCGGTGAAATGCAGGAACTGTTGAGAGAGAACAACAATCAGACCAGCAGCCATCACTCCCCCCATAGTTCCCAAAACGGCTGAAAAGGTTTTACGACTCGGCCCGATAACAAATACCAAAGAACAAAAAGCGATCAAACCGCTACTTAAAGTGATAATCAAGACCGGTGGTTTGCCTTCAGCAATCATTGGTAACATAAAGAAATAAATCACTAAACCTGATCCAACCAGGGCACACACGGTCCGAACCCCTTCTTCTCGACCAACGACAATAACACAGATCAGCATCAAACCTAACAAAAAAACGATAAACTGGTCTCGACCAAAGGCCTGAACTTGTTTAACTAATCCTATTTGATCTGGAGAGCCACCTAATCGACAAAGAACAGTATCACCAGGCTCAGCTGGTATACTCAGCAACGGCATCTTGGTATTAACTACGTTTCTCATTACAATTTTTTGTCCAGTATACATGCCTGATAAGATTTCAACCTCCAGAACGTGGTGTTGACGAGTCAGATCATTTCCGTTCTGTTCTAGGCGTTGCAATACCTTACCTTTAGCGTATTCGGACTGAGCTAAAATTTGACCATTACTATCTGTCGCGCTTGAAATCACTGCAGATTGCTTCTGTAAATAATCTTGGAGCCAAAAAGTAAGGCCAATAACAATCAACAAAGAAATTGGTACCAGCCAGTTTGTAGCAGGCTCCGCCGGTTGGTCAGGTTCGGCAGGTGGTAAGGTTGACTCATCAAGAGTATTGTCTGGTTTGGCCCACCGGGTAGTGAGTCCAGCCAATACCGCCGTGATAGGAACTGTCAATACTAAGCCGATAGTTCCCACAATGGCTTGAACAATTGAGGCTGAAGTTGCTTCATCATTCAGCAAACGTAAAAAGGGATAAGTTGTACCGACTTCGGGAAATTCTATTTGTGGCAAGAGAAGAGTAATTATATCAGCACCTAGATAGGCAAAAATAAGTGTATCAGCCATGGTTCCCATTACGTCTCGCCCTACGTTTAGTCCAGCTTGAATGGCTTGTCGAACAGTAATATTCGGATTGACTGATTTAACCTCATAAACAGCGGACGAGATTGACATACCAACATCCATCATAGCTCCGACTGATCCCAAAAT
This sequence comes from Candidatus Poribacteria bacterium, assembly GCA_002714785.1. Lineage (GTDB taxonomy): Bacteria > Poribacteria > WGA-4E > WGA-4E > UBA9662 > TMED15. Next base: position 7,446 of record PAYP01000006.1, read on the forward strand.
CATCCCGGCAACTAAAATACCTTCAAAATCCCATCCATGAGCTGCTGGGGTTCTCCAGAGTGCAATACCTAGCTCTAAATAGCCAAACTCTTCTGCTAGGCCGGTTAGATACAGAGCCTTCTGGCTCAGAACTGACAGGATTCCCACTGCGGCCAAACCTCCTAGAGTTCCAAACAGACCTGAAATTACCTTTCTGCTCAGTCCAGTAATAAAGACAAAGGTTATCAGTGTTAGAAAGGCAGAAATGGCTAGTGAGACCCCGATTGGGTTATATCCCTTTGCTAACAATGGCAGCAGGATATAAAAAACAGTCAGTGCAGAAGCTACTAATGTTAGCAAAGCTCGTATGCCTTTCGCTCCACCAACTATGATCATCAGGCAACTAAAGAAACCGGCTAGATAGAGCAGAAAAGGAGTCCGAAAACGTTCTAATAAGCGAACTGAATCAATATTCTGTTGATCTTTAGTTCGTAGAGGGATTTCTAGAAAAACACGGTCACCGATAAAAAAGTCTCGATCACTAAAGACTCGGCCGATTTTTTGATTGTCAAAATCGACTATTTGCCCACGGAAGCGGCCTGAAGTAATGCGCAAGGTCACCACTTGGTCAACTGATTCTGTTGTGTTCAAACGAATGACTCGACCGATGCATAACAGTGTATCCAAAGCCCCATGCTGAACAATGATGGAAAAACGTACTAAGCTTAAATGTAAAATACCAAGGACTATCATAATTAGTCCTACACAAAGTATTTTAAGTCGCCAAGTATTCACTATTCTTTGTTGGATGATTCACCGATCATCATTTGACCTAGTCGAGATAAGTTGTTACGAAAGTCTGTTGCTAGAGTAAGTTGTCCGTCGAAGATAACAAAAATACGATCACTAAGAGCTAAAACCTCATCCAGTTCACTCGAAATTAGCAGAACCCCGCGCTGTTTGTGTCTCTGATCGAGCAGTTGTTGATGGACGTAGTCAATAGCTCCGATATCCAATCCACGCGTTGGATTAACTGCCAACAAAAAATCCGGATTAGTAGAAAGTTCACGAGCAATAATTACCTTTTGTTGATTACCGCCTGAAAGAGNATCTGCGCTAATTTCTGTACTAGGTGTACGAATNTCAAATTTTTGAACTAGATCGGCCATCGAGGAACGNAGTGAATCTCTATCTAAAACGANACCAAGAAAACTAAACCAACTTTTGGTATTAAGATGTTTTTTCAGTTGATGTGGATTGAGCAAAAGATTTTCACTTAGTGAAAAGGGTAGAACGAGTCCGTCTGTGTGTCGATCACTTGGGATATAACCATAAGATTTCTGACGCAGATGGTGGGTCGGTATATTAGTTACTAGCTCCGAGGATATATCAGATTGAGGCTCGTTTGAAGGATAGAATCGAACATGGCCTAATTCGACTTTTTGCAAACCCATAATAGTTTGTGCTAATTCTATTTGACCATTACCATCTATGCCTGCGATACCAACGATCTCTCCACGTCTGACCGTCATCGTACAGTCATTAAGAGCAGGATTTGAAGAGTCATTCAGTACTGTTATTCGTTCAATCTCTAAAACGGGTCGATCTGATTCTACCTCTAATCTTTGGTGGACTGGTGGTACCGGTCGGCCAATCATCTGCTCAGCTAAATCTGCTGCTGATGTTTCATTGACGTTGGTTGTCATTACATGCAGACCCTTTCGCAAAACAGAGATTTGGTCGCTGATAGCCATTACCTCCCTGAGTTTGTGACTAATAAAGATGATAAGTCGACCGTCGGCTCTTAGCTGGTCNAGCACTTGGAATAAATCATCAATTTCTTTCGGGGTAAGAACTGCCGTTGGTTCATCTAGNATCAGGATTCGTGCTTCAATGGCCAAAGCCTTTAGGATTTCTACNCGCTGCTGCTGACCAACCGGTAANTGCTGGATTTTGGCTTTCGGATCAACTGATANACGCCCTCCTCCATGTCGTTGACAGAGTTCCTCCACCAGTTGTTCAGCTTGATTTGCTTTATAAACCCAATCTTTTCTTTGTTTTAGTGGCTGGCTAAGAAATATATTTTCGGCAACTGTCAATGTCGGGACTAGCATAAAGTGTTGATGGACCATGCCGATTCCTAATTCCACAGCTACATTAGGCGAAGAGATTTTAACGACTTGGTCATCAATCANAATTTCTCCCTCATTAGGTTGGTACAGGCCATAAATCAAGTTCATCAGTGTTGATTTGCCTGCTCCGTTTTCGCCCAGTAGTGTATGAATTTTTCCACCTTGGAAAGACAAACTGACCTCAGAAACGGCCACCTGCGAGCCAAATCGCTTCGTAATGCCACGTAACTCTAGCATAAAACTGTATGAGACATTATCAGGCAGCTAAATCGATGGCTCTTCAGGTTTTGTTTGTCGCTCCAAACTACGTCGTTTTTTTAAGAAAAAAAACATACCGGAGTTCAGTAAGAATAGCCCAAGCAAGCATACCACAATTAGGCTAAACCAAATGGGAGGATTAATTTTGGCTGGGGCACCGGATANAACTTTTCCATTGCTAGATAGATTTTCCGGTTCTTGTGGCTCGAATGCATCGACAGATATTTGCCAGCACCAACAAGATACAAAAACAGTAATACAAAACATAACCAGTCGAGGATGATAAAGATTTTTGTCTTTAATTTTTGACATTGGATTAGGATCCACCATAGGTGAGGGTACGGGAATAACCCCTAAATTGAGTGATTAACTCTTCAATGATTAGTTTTAACATAGCTGTTAGTGGAACGGCCATTAGCATTCCAATCAAACCCAGAAATTGCTCACCTACTAAAACCACGACCACTGTCGTAACCGGATCTAATTCAACACTTTTCCCCACCAAAAGTGGGGTAACCAAAGCGGTATCAATGATTTGTACACCTATTGTTATAACAATAATTCCGATAACGCTTGACCCAACTCCAAAGCGAGAATCAACAANGACAACCGCTAACGCAGGTATTGCTCCAATAAATGGACCTATATATGGAATTAGGTTAGCTAAGCCCGCAACTGTACCCAGCAAAATAGCGAAAGGCAAGCCTAATATCAGATAACCAATCAGACATATAATGGCAATTATAACGGTTTGAACCAAACGGCTACGAAGATAATCACCTAGCTGACGGTCGATGCCATCCAGTAAAATCAGTGCCGGCTCAAAAATCCGGTTAGGTACTGCTCTGATCAACCCTTTTTTCATCTCACGGCCACCACTCAGAAAAAAGCATGAGGTNAACAATATAATGATGCCATTAATAAAAGCTGAAAACAAACCTTTAGCNGAAGTTGTAACTGCCCCCATAATTTGCTTCGACTGGCCCACGATCAGAGTTTCTATTCTTTTCATAGAAGCTTCAATCACTTGATGGGTACTAAGTTCATATTGGTCCGATTCGGTCACATCAGCTGTGACTTCCATTCGTAGTTGATCAATTAATCTGTCCTTTAACGAAATCGGTAAGGCATTTAGTAAGCGTTCGACTTGACCAACCAAAGCCTGATTTTGACTAGTTTGTAAGTGGTCAATTTGGCTAGCTACTTTGGAAACCGCAAAAATAGATCCAAAAGCAAATGAGGTCAAAATCAACAGAGGTACAACTGTGACCGCTAAGCTTCTAGGAAGACCAATATCATCCAAATAATCAACCATTGGAGACAATATATAAGCAATTAGAAAAGAAACCATGATGATGGTCAAAGTATCCCGAATTAAGTAGATTAGTCCAGCAATAATCGCAGTAAAAACAGTTATCATTGCGAAACTAATTAATCTCAGGAATATGTTTTGTTCGCGAATACCTTGCGATTGTCGACGAGATTCTCGGCTGATGGACTGACTATCTTGCGCTATTCGATCTACAGTTATTGACAGCGGTAGCAGCGTTTCCGTTAATATCTCTACTGAATTAGCCGAGTGTTCTGTCGTCGATTGGTGATTCATGTTAGATACATTTAATCATGTGGTCGGTTAGCTGTCTATTTCAGCTTGAAGTTTCTCAATCGTATTATGAGCTTCTTGGAGTTGTCGGTTAGTGACACGTAGCCGAGAAGCTACAATTTTGGCCAGAGTAAAAATCAGGGTGGAAGCTAATCGCGAATGAGAATCGATTAACTTCATCAGCTCAGGTCGGAAAAAACCTATCATTTCTGAATCCTGAATTGCCTGAACTGTAGCTGTCCGTGGAGAGTTATCAATCAAGCCGACGTCACCGAAAAAGTTACCACTGGCTAGTTTAGCCAAGGAGACTACTGAACCATCAGCACGCTCCTTTGTCACCTCAACGGCTCCTTCCATAATGATGTACATACCAGCAGCATCTTGACCTTCAATCACTATAGGTTCGCCAGATCGGTAGGAGCGCCGATAAGCAATTTGAGCAATGTGCCGCAGGTCTCGATCACTCAAATCTTCGAAAAGGTCAATCTGTTTCAGCAGACCAGCCACATCTTTCTCCGCCTGTTTTCGTTTGCCTTGTTTACCTACAGCCTGCCATATACCGTCGGGTCTATTCATATTAATAATATATATACCAAAATATTGAGTTGCATCATCTTAGGAGATATAGCTAAATTTAGCAAGGAGTAAATCAAACTGATAGTAAGGTTCAATTAACTAAATTTTGATATACCTGCCTTAAGTTTTCGGCTATGGCTGGCCATCCATAATTTTTTTCTACTCGTTCTCTGCCCTTTTCTCCTAAAAACCGACGACGTTGAGCATCATCTAAAAGCTCAATTATTGACTTTGCAAATTGATCCGGTTGATCAGCCAGAATAATTTCCTGTTGATCAACTAGATTTAATCCTTCTGCTCCTATTGTGGTAGAGACTACAGCTTTCCTGAGGGCTAATGCTTCTAGTATTTTCAAACGAGTCCCTCCACCAATTCGTAACGGGACAACATAGACACTAGCCTGATTTATGTACGGTTTTACATCATCCACACGTCCTGTAATTATCACTTCACCATCGGTATTTGCTAATTCGACCATTTGTCGTAGTTTATCGGTTGGATACTGACCTACCACCAACATCCGCACATTAGGATAACTCTGCCGGACATGAGGCAAAATAGACTTCAGAAAAAAGGTTACCGCATCTTCATTAGGATACCAATCCATACTACCGGTGAAAATTAACGTCTCAGGTTCTTCAATTATTTCAGAAACTTGATACAGATCGAGGTCAACACCATTAGCAATAACATGCACAGGTAATTGTGGGCAAGCTCGATTCAGAAGTTCTTGGTCATTAGCTGACACACAAGTCGCTGCCGAAAATTCACTATAGCTTTCACGTTCGCATCTGCTAAAAGCCTTGGCTTGTGTCCAATAAATTAGCCTTTTTACCGGATTTTTGGTTTCCTTGCCCAAACGTTTCCAAATGTAAGAATCTATATTCTGGGTGGAGAGGAGCGCTGGTATTTTAGTTGGTAATGAATATTGTGCGGCATGAAACATTTCATAGTGAATTATGTCGATTTTTTTTTGATCCAGCAACTGATGAAACTGCTTTTCCAATTTGGATGAGTAATAGCGAGAAACAGTCACTGGTTGTTTCTTTATGATTGCCCGAACGACTGTGGTCATTGTAACTGGTGGTAGGGAAGGCAAACGTTCGACCAAATGACAATCAATGCCAAGGTTGGTCAAATAATCAATCCCAGACCGATCTTCGGGCGTGGTTTGTAAGGCTAAGAATGTTACTTGCTCAGTTTTTGCTAATTGCTTGAGCAGATTCAGAACTCGAATCCGCCCACCATCGGTAGCTGGAAAAGGAACAGTAATAGAAAAAAAGAGGATTCTCACCAGTTCTAACTAATCAGTTAAAAATCAGGAACCTGAACTTCGACCTCTTTCCCAAGGGATTGAGATTTAAAAATACCGTCCATGATGACATTGGTCAACACCACGCCTTCTGGTGGAATTGGTGACGGCGTACCACTACGGACAGCATCGCCGAAGGCTTCCATTTGGGCTTTCCAGACATCGACACTAGGTAAACCAGAAAATTTAATATTGACCATCTGTTGATCAAACCAACCTTTACCAGCATCTTCAGTCTCAACCCCATAACCTTGATCTTGAGCTAAATTTTGTACTTGTTCTGTTAAGCTATCAGCATATACCACTGGACCGCCCAGTGATAGACCTGCATCTTTGCCTAAAAAGTAGGTGCCACCCAAAGAATTCTGATGAACGGCCCAAGATACTTTGAATAATAATACTCCACCGTTATCAAATCTGACCCAAGCCGCACCGAATTCTTCTACGTCCATATCATCCCAGCGTGGGTCTTGGTGTGCAATGTAGTCAGCAGTAACAGCCGAAACACGAACTGGTTTGGGGTAACCCATCACAAATAACGCATTATGCATATTGTAGATTCCAATATCAACTACTGCTCCGGCCCCAGCAGTCCTCTTATAAATGAAGGTATTACCAGGGATACCACGACGGCGAGTAGCAGTTGTCTCAGCATAATAGATATCTCCTAAGATACCGTTATCAACTAATTTTCGGGCCAATTGAATATCACTACTGAAAGTACTATGAATACCAATTTGTAGTATTTTTCCGCTAGATTTAGCGACTTTAACCATTTCCGTTGCATCCTCTAAGGTTGCAGCCATTGGCTTTTCACAAAAAACGTGTTTTCCCGCCTTCAAAGCAGCAATAGTTGGGTCCTTATGAGCCTGATTATAAGTACAAACACTAATAGTATCAAGATCCACAGAATTTAACATCTGTTCGATATCGGTGAAAGCATTTTCAGCAGGAACCCCCCACTCNTCAGCAGCTTTCTTNGCTTTTTCTTCGAAAATGTCACAAACTGCTACGATTTCGAAACCACCAGCTTTTTGGTATGCTTGCTGGTGAGCACGAGAAATACCACCTGTTCCAATAATTCCAACTCGAATTGTGTCCATCTTATTTTCCTTTTTCTATAACCTATAAAAATAACATAACTTAAAATCAATTACTGACCGGTTTCTAGTTTAAAATCAGCCCAGAAACTGACCAATCTACCTCGATGTGAAACCAGTATGGGTAAATTGATCAACTCATCAAAAAACGCAGCTTTTGTTTTAGCTTGATCAGGAATGATCCGGACTTTTTGCATAGTATCTCGATCGAAGTGTAGATTGGCATATTCATGCCCGCCGGATTCCCCACACCGGTAGACTAATACATTGTTACCAGCCTTCAAATCGACCTCAACGTCAAAATCAACTTCTGTAGGGCTCCCTGTCCATTCAGAATCATTATGCCACTTTTGACCGTTGATCCAAATTTGTGCGTAATCATCTTGAGCTGGGGACATTATAGCCTTCATATTTGTCGGTGCGTTTATGACGATAATTTGCCAAGTATCGAAATTATTAAGATCTGCAAATCCATACCGCGAAGACATATTTCGGCCACCAGCAGCATCTGGTCTAGTTCCCAAATTTACAATCATCCAATCACCTTCCATACCAATCATGGCATGTTTAGGAGGGAAATTAACCTTAACCTCTTTGGTCTTAAGTAAACCTTCTATGGTCGAAAGGCTCGGTTGGTCCAAAATACCGTTGGTCGCATTTTTTATATGGTCAATTGTCGATGATTTTTTTGCGCCTCCATTGTTCATATAACCGCTATCAGGCCCATACCAATTGAGTATCCAGAGTGCGTCAGGACGTTTTTGGTTTAGCCTTGATTGTTCTGGCTGTTGCATTTCTTTTTCTTTTGACAATGGGCCGCTGGTAATTACTGGTCCCGCGAAAGATATCATAGGAATGAAAAGGCAAAAGGATAGTAGATTTACAAAGACCAACCATTGGAAGTTGCCCAAATTACACTGTATTAAGTTAGGCAATCTATCTTGTCTCAACCTTTTCTCCTTAATTTTATCATCTTTAGTCAATGCCTACTACTTTGGGACATTGACCACACAACGAAACCCACCGGCATCGAATCGATGATCAGGGTTGGCATAATCCCGATAATCAACTCTAACATATTCAGCACTATAGCGATAAGATCCGCCTCGTAGGACTCGCCCAGATAACACTGTGCCAAAATTCTTCTTCAATTCTGCTAGGCTGAGCTCTCCAGCCAATGGGTCTTTTCGTCTACTATTTTTGTAAAATTTATCGTCAAAGGCATCTAGGCACCACTCAAACACATTTCCAGCGGTATCATGTAACCCATAACCGTTGGCAGGGAAATTCCCAACTGATTGGAGCAACCGATTATCATCATTGTCAAAATCAGTGTAGTTAGCTTGTTGCTGATTAATGATAGTACCCCAAGGGTAAGATCGTCTGGCCAATCCACCTCGTGCTGCATATTCCCATTCAGCTTCAGTTGGTAGTCGCTTTTTAGCCCAAACACAATATGCCATCGCATCGTACCATGTCACAAAAATCATTGGATGCTCTTCAGTAGGCGAAAATTTGGCAACTTCGGCCCAATCATTGTATTCATAACCAGTAAAATCCGTAAACCGCTTATATTGGCCAACAGTGACTTCATACGTATCCATATAAAAAGCAGAAATTTCAACTTTATGAATAGGTTGAGCATGTTGCATTTCTTCACTACCCATCAAAAATGTTCCAGCTGGAACCAAAACCATTTCAGCATCATCCGGCTGCCAGTGAATTTTTGTTGTTGGTTGATGCTGATCGTCAGCAACAATTTCAACCACATATCCATCAGAAAAATGATACAACGGGATTTCATCAGTAATTGTCCACAAAATTTTCTTCTGTTTACCACTCATTACAGCTAATCCTACATCGCCACTTAGTTGTTTGGGAAAGACCTGTTTACCATCTTTAGTTATTACTATCATTGAGATGGTTAATTGGTCTCCATTTTGATCCATCGCAGTATAGGAAACACTGACTTCGTTCAGCCCTATTTGCTTAGCTGTAACATTACTCACTCTAGGAATTTGGTTTTCGGGATCAATTAACTCAGATTGACTCACAATCGGGCAAAGAAGAATTAGAAACAAACAATGGCGAAGAATGTGGATAACCAAATTATTATAAAAAGGCATATTCCTTCTATTTCAATAGTACCATTGTTTGGTATTGGCTACTCACTTTAAAATCCTCTCCTGTTTCCAGAACACCATAATAGACACCACTAGCAACGACCTGTCCAGACTGATCACGTCCATTCCAGTAAACTGCATCTTTAGGACTATTATGAAACCCGGCTGTTTTATACCCTAATAGTAATCTTCGTACCAATTTCCCCGTCGAGTCATAAACTGAAAATCGAACATTGGTAGGAAAGCTTAACTGATATGGAATCCAAGTTTCTGGGTTGAAAGGATTGGGGTAATTCAACATCAGCTGATGATATGAACTAGTTTTAGGTTGCCAGCTTAAATCATCAAGCAAATTTTCAGCTTGTTTTATAATGCTAGGATTTAAGTCAGATTGGGTTAACTGATGAAAAGCTTGCCTTAACCTCACTTTTTCCTCAACCGTAACACCGATTTTTTCGAATTGGTTTTGGCGTGGAGCCATTACGATCAGTCGGCCAAATTGTTTGACAATCACGACTAAATCCAAAATATTAACAATCCCATCATCATTTAAATCGCCAACTAGCTCGTTACCAGATTGACCAAACTGTTTGGCAACTATTACCAAATCCAAAATGTCGATGGACCGATCTCGATTGAGATCTGTAGGGGGGCGGCGGTCGATAGTAAATGGTTTCGACCACCCTTTGCCTGCCTCTAAACGTTTGGCTTTAGCTGGCATAACACAGAAAGTTACTATAATTAGAAAAATGAGTGATAAGCGAAGAGACACAAACATTTACTACTTTTCAGTTTCAGTAGTTGAATTTGGGGACAACGGACGCAGTACCCTAAAACCAACGAAAGATAATTTCAATTTGGGATACAAATGGAGTCGCATCGTAGTAGTACAACGGTTGATGTTATCGATCCATCCTCCACCGCGGATTACTCTCCAACTACCTTTCTTAGGTCCAGTCGGATTATGAGTGGGCGAGTAAGCGTAGTAAATTTCGCTATACCAGTCGCTTGTCCACTCCCAAACGTTGCCGGCCATATCTAATGCGCCATAATAGCTTTTCCCTTGTGGATATGATCCCACAGGAGCTAATCCATTATCATACTGATCGTTACCATTCCAGCTATTAGCCAATGCGAATATTGGTCCTTTGGTCGTTGGGTTATTACCCCAAGGCCAAAGCCTGTCGACTGGTCCTGCAGCAGCCTTTTCCCACTCAGCTTCGGTCGGTAATCGACCACCAACCCAGTTAGCAAAGGATTCAGCATCTACCCAAGATACACCAACAACCGGTTGGTTAGGATACTCTAAAGCTCGTTCCGGCCAGTTACCGATATTGTGTGGGAAATCTTGTGGGGTGTGAGATTTGTTGGCTTGCCAAAATTGGTAATATTCCTGATTAGTTACTTCAAATCGGCCAATTTCAAAAGCTTCTAGATAAATGCGGTGGGATGGTTTTTGATCCGGTGCTCTTTGATCGTGCCCCATGGTGAACCAACCAGCAGGGATTTTTACAAATTCGGAATTTTTCAAATTGACAGATTTCGTAGCTAACTTATTTTGTTGGCCAACTAATAGCAAGCACCAACCCCAAATAAGATAGCTTAAGCCTAATAGTTTGCAAAATTTCATTTAGGAACGCCACCGCTGGTTACATTTTTCAATTCTTTATAGGCGCTAAAATGATACTCTGCTGTTTTTTGATCCCCCATTTGCTGGTGTAACTTACCAAGATTCAAGTGATAATATGGTTCCGATGGATTTAAATTGACTGCACGCTGAAAAGCTACAATTGCTTGTTGGATCTGACCTTGCATCGCATAGGTTGAACCAAGAGTGTTGTACAGAATTGGCTCGTCCGGTTGGATTTCAATAGCTTTAAACAACGATTCTCGGGCGGGAACAAGAAGACCTAATTCCATGAAGGCTCGGCTCAAACCAAGGCGATGGGTTGCATTTTTTGGTTCTAGAGATANACANTGCTCAAATGCCCTAACAGCAAAAGGATAGTTCTGAGTTTCCATAGACAAATGTGCCAAGCTGGACCAAGCGGTGATATCTTCTGAATTTTCTTGTGTTAAACGTGATAATCGTTCGTGTTCGGCTGTCATTTTTTGTAGGTACTGAAATTGAGCCATTGACTTCTGCCCATCTTCTCTTTTTCCCGATCGCAAAAGAGCAGTACCTAAACCATAATGAGGTTGAGGAAAGCTTGGTGCTAACTGAATTGNTTTTTCAAAACACTCAGTAGCNGTTTTATATTCCCGCTGGTTGAGATATGCCATCCCTAGGTTATACCAAATGATAGTAGAAGCGGGATTCAGCTCGGAAGCGGAAGTTAGAGATTCGATAGCCCCTGCGAANTCTTGTCTCTTAATTTGAGTTTTGCCCAAGGTTTTTTGTGCTCGAACATGAAATGGGTCTTGATTAACGACNTGTTTAAGTGCTTTAGAAGCAGNTTCCCANTGACCTAAATTGAAGTGTGCTCGACCTTTTGCATATAGTGCTTCAATATCATCAATCAACAATTTAAGCATTTGATCTGTTGTGTCCACTACACCATTCCACAATTCNTTCTCAGAGTATCCCATACTGAGATAGTAGTAGGCTTCAGGTTGGTTAGTTCCCAGAGCTATGGCTTGCTCTAGTTCCTCTATTCCAGCTGCTGTTTGACCTTGAAACATTAGCATAATACCACGATCCAGATGTGAAATATCAGTAGATCCAGCTNGTTNCGAAACCGTCATGGATGAATAAGCAGTGAAACTAAATGCTAGTAGAATCAAGATTAACTTCTGTTGAATGAGTAGAGCTTTGGACACTGTAATCGATCGATTTAAGATATTCATCACCACACCATTGTCTTATACTAGAAACTGTTTGTCAATATGTCGGAAGGTCCCTAGGTAATTGACTCAACACACGCTTTTAGTTTCGATAACCCTTCGGTGGCCACCTCAACTGATCCTTTTTCCCAATAATTTGGGTTAAATAGCTCTAGAGATAACATTCCNGTATAACCGATATTTTTCAAACTAGTAACGATTTGAGGCCAAGGTGCTAAACCATCTCCGGGATAAACACGATCTGCATCTGTAACATCATGCCGGTTTGGTTGCTCAGGATAGTCGTTAACATGAACCAAGCCTAGTTTATTGGGCGGAAGATAATCTAGGCCATGTAGATGNCCACTACCTTTGTACATGTGATANACATCAGCCAGCAATTGAGTGNCAGAATGGCCTGATTCCGCTGCTACCAATAGTGCTTCGCCCATTGTTCCTAANGTTNGGGCAATACCCCAAAATTCTAGCAGAGGTTGAGCTTGAAAANCCGTGGTGGATTGGCTCAATTCAGCATAACGCTGTGCGACCGAAAATAAGTCTACTTTTCGATTGTGGATGCCAAATGGTGGGGCTGCTACAAATTTACAGTCTAAGGCATCAGCCATCTCAAAACAACGCTGAGCTTCTTCTAAGCCTTTTTTTCGCGCGTCATCTTCTGGCACCGACCATTCAAAGAAAGCAATTAGATTTACAATTTTTAAGCCACGATCGTTGGCTTTATCTCGCAAGTCAGATAACGAACCACCACTCGAAACCCACNCATCAATCTCTTGTACCCAAGGTTCTATGCCNTCATANCCTGCATCGGCCGCGATATCCATCGCTGANAGAACTGAGGTTTCTGGATGACGAATGGTACTAGTATTTAAACAATACAAAAAACTCATGATTTCTTTACTCCTAGATCTTGAATGATAATTCTTTATGATTCAGCGTTGGATAACAAGTGTCGAAATTCTGTTTTGTTGGCTAAATCAACGAACAATGGTTCATTGGCTGCTGCAGCAGCATAAGCCGCATCCTGGCTTGTAGCTTGTTTCAGGTACGACAAAACTAAATCGTATTCCTCTGAAATAGCATAGGCTTTTGCCAAATTGTAGAAAGCTTCGGCGTTGTCGGGAGATACTTGGGTAGAAGATAAAAAGGCATCAATTGCCTGCTGGTATTGGCCTAGTTTGTTATAGGCGCGGCCTAATCCGTTGTAAGCCCATCCGTGGTCTGGTCTGACTTGGATTGCTTGTTTATATGCCTTTACCGATTCTTCATATTTTTGGTCGCAGTAATAAGCATATCCTATATTATTATAGGCCCACTCGTGAACTGGATCTATCTTTATTGCTTCCTGATAAGCTAGAATTGCTTCCTGATATTTTTCTTCTTTCCGGTAAGCTATACCTAGATCAACATATTCATTTGCCGTTGATCGTTGGGGAATTAGTGGTTGCTCAATTGGTTCCTGTTGCTGATGTTTGTTATCATTCTTTAGTGCTTCGATGGCCTGTTGTTGCTGTTTAAATTTAGTGGCAGCATTCTTTAACATACGAGTTTGTTCCTGAACAGTACTAGACAAGGCTAATTTTTCTTGAGTTAGAGCCTGAATTTCACCATCTCTTTGTTGTAATTCAAATTCTAGCTCTTTTTGATTTTTTTCTCTTTCAAATGAAATTTCCTGTACTTCTTCAGAAACAGTTGTTTCTAATTCGTCTATCCGATTTTGCAGCGTTTTTATTTCTGCTTGACTGTGATCATTGGAACTCAATTTGTCTTGCAACTGTTGGTTTAGTATTGAGTTTTCATTTCTCAAGGTCGTAAGTTCTTCTTCTTGGCTTGCCAAAATTTTTTCAAATTCCTGATGCTTTTCCGACAGGTTGGATTTACTGCCACTTTTCTCTACTTGGTCCAAAAAATGTTGTAACTGTTGATTGCTTACTGAAACTTGTTCTTCAAGGATTGAGACTTGATTTTCTAAGGACTTGATAGTAGCTTGGCCATTTGCCTCTAACTCTTCTAAGGACCGTTCTTTCTGATTCAATTGTTGTTGTAAGCTATCCCGACTATCAGTCAGATTAAACAAATCAGACTCGAAATTGAGTTTTAAGGCTTCCAACTGTTCAATTTGTTCTTGTTTTTGTCCCAGTTCGTTTTCACTCAAAGATTGATGTGTTTGTAGCCCTTCTATTTGTGCTTCTAGTTTTTCTTCGAGCATTGAGATTTGATTTTCTAAGGATTTAATAGCAGATTGGCTCTTTGTCTCTAACTCTTCTAAGGACTGTTCTTTCTGATTCAATTGTTGTTGTAAGCTATCCCGACTATCAGTCAGATTAAACAAATCAGACTCGAAATTGAGTTTTAAGGCTTCTAACTGTTCAATTTGTTCTTGTTTTTGTCCCAGCTCGTTTTCACTCAAAGATTGATGGGTTTGTAGCTCTTCTATTTGTTCTTCTAGTTTTCCTGTTGACACTGTCAAGTCTTGGTTCAAATTATCTTTTTCTAACAAAGTCTCAGCTTGTAGTCGAAAACCTGCTTCTAGTTCTTCCACTTGTTGATCGATAAATTCTTTCTCAGCAATAAATTGCTTGATTTGTTCTTCTTTTGTCTCTAAGAATGCTGAATTTTGTATCAATTGTTGTTCTAGATCGTGAACAGATTCTTTAAGCTCTGCCCACTCAAATTGAAAGCCAATATTCTCCGTTTCTGCTTGGATTTGATTTTTAAATAATTGTTCATTTTTTTGTTCAGTCTGGTTAACCTGTTCTTGCCAGCTTTGCTCCAATTTTCGAAACACTTCTTTTTCTTTGTTTCTTCTTTTTTCTAATAATTCAATTTGTGAAGCTTTTTCTTTGACTGTTTGGGACAGTTCTGATTGATTATTTTTTAATGATTCTAATTTACTTTCAGATGCTTCTAAGGCACCTTTTACTTCCTCGTTTTTTTTACCTAATTCATCCAACTTAAGTGATTGGTTGCTAAGTTCCTCAGATTGATCAATGACTTTTTTTTCTAGTTCATCTTTATTTTTCTGAAGACTATCCCGCTGCTCAATCAACTCAGAGTTTTCGGCTTCGAATTGAGATTTCTCTTTCTTAGTTTCTTCGGATAAAATATGAAATTGATCAATGTCTTCTTCCTGCCGTTTTAGCACAGCTTCCTGTTCTTGAACAACCTTATCGAGGTTAACTCGAATTTGTTCGAGATCCACAAGCTGACTTGTCAAGTCTTCACTTTGTTGGCTAATTTTTTCAATTAGTTTCTCTTTCTCTTCCACAAATAATTCAAGCTTATCCACCTGTTGCTTATGCTCTTTGGATAATTCTTCAATTTCTTCTTTCCATTCTTGTTTTGTCGATTTCACCGCTAAATCAGCAGCCGAAAGATCAACTTGCAGACGGTCGATTTCTTGATCTCGACTAAGTCGATCTCGATCGAAATTGTCCCGTTCAGAGTCAATTTCCTGTTGTGCTGTCGACATTTGGCGGATTAATTCCTTTTGGGTTTGTACTTCCTTCTGAAGTGGCTTGATTTGAGCGAGAAGTTCCAGTCGTCCAATCTCACTATTTGCACGATGAAAAAGAGTTTCTGTTTTGGATGGAGCTAGTTCTAAAACTTTTTCCCATGACCCAATCGCCGCCTCGAAATTACTCATTGTAGCTTGTTGATCTGCAAGATTAATTTGCTCTTCTATTTCTGCTTGTTTTTTGAGATTTTGAATCGGCTGGTTAGTTGGTAAGAGATCGATAGCTTTTTGCAGAGACTCTACCATCGCTCGATATTCACCTTGTTGTTTTTGGCTATTAGCATCTTCTATGCATATGATCGACTCTTGTATTTGAGTTACTTTGGTTTGCCAATCTGCTAAATCTGCAAGTTGCTCCTCGAACTCAGGGCTGATAGAATTTTGAATTAGGCTATTGATTGTTGGTTCTAGTTCAGAGATTTCCAGCTCTATATTTGGTAGAGCAGATAAGTCTGGCCAATCGCTTAAGAGTTGCTGGCGTGTACCTTGATCAATCAGCATATCGAGTAACAATTGGCCTATAGTACCCAAGTCGTCTGATCTGTTTTGATACCGATCCCAACCGTCAACTGATCCTGACTCTTCTGAAACTAAGCAAAAGTCAGTTAATCGAATGATAGGATCACTTTTTTCTTGATTTGGCTCAATCACCATGATGTTAGATGGGCGTAATTTTTGGCTTCCCAAATCGAGTTCAGTTCCAGAATGTTCCAGATCAGGTTTCACTAACTTAGGCATCTGAGCAAACTTATACACATATTGCAAAGCTGTACAAATGTGACTGATTAATCGGAGTGTTAAGTGAAGTGGTAGAGGAGACCGAGTTTTTAAGTATTCATCTAAGGATTGACCTGGAACTAATTCCATCGCAACGAAAGGTAATTCTTCGAATTGGCCATAGTGAAAAAAACGGGCGATATTAGGATGATTGAGGCGGCCAAGTGTTTGGGCTTTCTGCTCAAATTTTTGATAATCGGTGTCTTCAGGAAATAAATCGGAATGGAAAACTTTTAACGCAATTTCATTACCAAGTCTTGTATTATGAGCTTTATAGACGAATCCATTACCAGTAGAATCCAAGCATGAATCAATTTGATAATAATTGGAGAATTTCTCTTCTGACTGAAAAATTCGCATAAAAGACCTAAATTTTGATTAGAACAGTAGGATAAGCTGATAAAGTCAAAGGTACTTACCGATCAATAATTCTAATTTTTGTTTTGTTTCTTCTGGAATTACATTTGGATTTGTAGCAATTGATTTTTCCAATGCTTTATAAGCAGGGCTCGATGATCTGTCCAACGGTAAATTCTGAATAGCTGAACGCACAATTTGCTTAGCCGTTTCAACGTTTGCTAACAGATTTTCGATTATCATTTCAGTCGTTACAGCTTCGTGATCCTCATGCCAACAATCGTAGTCAGTGGAGCAAGCCAAAACTGCGTAGCTCATCTCTGCTTCTCTAGCTAGTTTTGCTTCTGGAGCTGCTGTCATACCAATTACGTCGAAACCGAATTTACGGTATAGGTTTGACTCAGCTAAAGTCGAAAAAGCTGGTCCTTCCATACAAATATAAGTTCCCCCAGAGTGTATGGTGGCGCCAACTCTTTTAGCGCTTTGGTAAATACATTGACCCAAAATTGGACAAAATGGATCAGCGAAACCTACGTGAGCTACGATACCATCCCCAAAAAATGTTGATGTACGGTTTTTAGTGTGATCGTATAATTGGTCCGGTATCACGAAATGACGTGGCTCGATTTCCTCTCGTAAACTGCCCACTGCGCTAACACCAATCAACCATTCTACGCCTAAACTTTTTAACGCATAAATGTTAGCTCGAACGTTGATTTCCGAAGGGAGAAGTGGGTGTCCGACTCCATGTCGAGGAAGAAAAGCAACTGACTGTCCATCGATTTTACCAACTACAACTGCGTGGCTAGGTAAACCAAAAGGCGTCTCAACCTCTATCTTCCTTAACTCATTTAGACCATCCATTTGATAAAAACCCGAGCCACCAATAATTCCTACCTTTACTTCCATTTTTATGCTCCAAAAAATTGTTACTTTTACAAACTGCTCTAAAAATGCATGTACAATCCAATTCAGGCTAATGTATCATTATGAGCCTTATCCAGCTAGTTATTTATATGCTTGAATTGAAATGTGACGACCTAACTGTTGAGGGACAATCTCTCTCGGGTATCTCTACTTACTTTCGTATACGAGAACTTGATCTCATTTTTGATTTAGGACGTTGCCCCATTGCTTTTATTGGTACCAACCATGTCTTTATTTCCCACTTTCACTTAGACCACTATTTTGGGTTACCTATTTATATTAGTCAACGTTGGATGGCCGGAATTTCACCAGGGAAAATTTTCGTCCCCGCCGATGGCCTGCACCAAATCAGCCAAATTTTAGACCAGATTTCTAAGCTAGACTGTAACAGCCTTTGGACATACGAACTCATACCTGTTCAACCCAACGACCGAATTGAGTTCCGAAATAATTTGGTCGCTTATGTTTTACCATTAACTCACCGGGTAACATCAGTCGGCTATTTGATTTGTGAGGTGAGAAAAAAGCTAAAACCTGAGTTTCATAAACTCAGCGGTTCAGAAATTGCGGCCCTAAAAAAATCTGGTGTTACAGTAACTCATCAAGTTGAGCTCCCTAAGGTTGCCTACTTGGGGGATACAAGTACTATTCCGATGAATGATCACCCACTTCTAGCTGAGTCTCCAACTTTGATTTCTGAGTGTACGTTTATCCTGCCCGAGGATCGAAAAAAGGCTATCGATACCATGCACTTACATCTCGATCAAATAGTCGAGATAATGCCAAGAATTAAAAGTCGAAATGTGGTGTTGACCCACTTGTCACGTCGTTATGATACTGCAACCATTCAGCAAACTATATTTAGTCGTTTCTCTCGATCTGATCAAGAACGGATAAAACTGCTCATCTAGTTGCCCACAACGGCGATTTTACCACTGATTTGATGAGATTCACCATTTCTTTGTGCAACTAGCGAATGAATATAGACACCCGCCGAAATGCCGTTAACAGTCCAAATAAAACGACCAGAACCCACTACTTCGGTTTCTAGGTCTGAGTGAATCAAGTCCCCTCCAATAGTGTATATTTCCCAAATTACCTGATCAGCGGTCTGAAAATCGGAGATAGTGTAGGATAAAGTCAAGGTTCGACCAAGATGAGCCGGGTTGGGAAAAATCTTCATTCTGGTAATATTCAGCAGCCCGGCTTGACCAACTAGTTTTTGAATACTGACTTGGTAAGCTAATTTCTGACTAAATCCCGATTCAGATCGAATAACCAAATATAGAATTTGTCCTGCTTTTGCTTGGTATGCAACTTGACGGCTGGCTGATAAAGAGGTTCCTAGGTCTATTCCTTCGGCAATTAAGACCTGGTTCTGGTCATAAATCTGTAACTGGTAATTGTGATTTTCAGGGATATCAGTCAATTGAAAGAGTAAAGTAATTGAATCAATCGGCTGAAAACGGTAGTAATCTATATCACCAGATGAAAAAATAAAAGACGGATATGATTGTCCAATTTCCAGTGGGAAAGCGGTAGAAAAATTATTATTAGGTTCGTAAGTATCTCCTGTCGAGAAATTCATCGACATGATAGTACCTTCTCGACTGATGTTAGTGATCGAAACACCTGTTGGCGTGCCATCGTTAGCTTGACTACTTGGGTTAGTTGATTGCATGAAAGAGGTTTGTTGGTCATCTGCAGAATACGCCGCGCCGTCGGAGATATAACTCATATTTCTCTGACTCGGGTCAGTTGGGTTTTGACCGATATGGTTGGGGTCATTTGGATCCTCTAACCATATTTGCTGCGCTGCATCAACAGCGTAAGCTGAACGCACCTTACTTTCATCAATATGCCAAATTAGAAGTCCGGACTCAGGAAGATACCGATCAAACCTAGCTCCCGATCTGGTATAGCGATTTTCTAGTAGAAAAAACTCGTCTGGCCGATCCAAAATTTCAATCTTAAGTAAAGATGGTTTCAATTCGATACACGGCAATGAATAATTCAGTGTATCTCCAGTAATCGTTTTTGGTTTCAACCACCCTTTTCGTCCGTTTTCTGGCCTGGCGTCAAAATCCCATTTCAAATACCCAATTATATGGCTGGGATTCATTCCATCTCCAAGACCATTAGTTATCTGTCCCTGGTAAGGACCATACATTCCCATTAAGCCCCACTTGTGGTCGCGAGCGTCGATCATTGGTGAACCATACACATCGGGGGCTCCAAAATCATGAAAAAATTCATGAAAATAGATACCTAAGTGGGGATGTTTAAAGCTCGGTTCTTCAGCAACTAAGACGGCTGTATCTATTTTCACTCCATCAAAGGTCGTATTGATACTAGGGACTAAAACTGACCATATATTTGGTCCAAATGTACCTGTAAATGTCGAAGCTTCATCATCTCCAGCGTGAACGATGAACAAATGGTCTACAATGCCATCTTTATTCCGATCATAGTCAACGAAATTAATTTCGTCATCAATGCCTTGGCAAGCTTCTCGTACTAGTTCTCGGTATCGAGCGACGTTATGCTTACCATCGCCGTAGTATGACATTGGGTGTTTCGCACGAACCCAACGGTCTTTTTTCGGCATTATACCTTCGGCCGGTCCCGGTCGAACATCCATTTGGTCGTAAGATACTTCTCGGTAGTAGGTTTTTAGAGAAACTCCTTGGTCTGCAAATAAGTATTCGTTGATCTGGTTTCCACTGCGAGATCCAACCTGGTCGGAGAAGTCGATTTTGATTGCTAGTACAAACTCTATACCGTCAGGTTGCAAAATCGTAGTCGGTCGTTGAAAACAGCACCCATCAAGAGCTGACAAATACTGCTTATATGATGATAAATTAGGTGCCTGATTCATCCGATCGGATGAATATTCAACGGGATTTCCTGATTGGTGAGAAAGGAAAAAATAGGGATTGGGGGGAGCTGCCAGTGAGGAATTCGACGCCAGAAAAGTCGACCCAAAAAACAGAAGAAACGATAGCCAACACAAACTAATCAAAGGCTAATTCCCGTCTGGTCTTTTTTTTGCAATATATGTGGCTTTCTCTTTATAATAACCACCGCTCCTACGGGGTAAATTATATCATAAGGAAGTAAGAAAGAAAATGCCACTTTATGAGTACCAATGCCGACAGTGTCAAGACCGGTTTGAATTATTACAACCTATGAATGTTACGACTGAGGAAATTGCTAAATTGGAATGCCCTCAGTGTCGGGCAATTAACCCCAAGAAGATACTTTCAATCTTCTCCGGTCAAACTACTAATTCAATGGATTCAGGGAGAACCGATTGTGCTACTCCTGTTGGCTGAGCGGTTCCAAACTAGAACCGGCGGTTCTTTCTCATTAGGTTTTAAAATTAATATCAAGTATGCTCTATTAGTTACTTTTTTTCTATCAACTTCCAAAGCTGACAAAATTCAGCTAATAAAAAAAGAGTTTAAAATGACAGAAGAGATCGTTACTCAAAGACGAGATACGCTTCTTTCCCCCACAGTGGGTGGAGAAGTCTCCGTTGGAATGGTTGCGCCTGATTTTCAATTAGAGGATGGGTCTGGTAACAAACAGAGCATCAGCCAGCACTGGGGAAAACAGAACGTAGTGATAGCTTTTTACCCTAAAGATTTTACTGGTGGTTGAACTTCTGAACTCGAGTCTCTCCGTGACGAGTTGACAAAAATTGACGCAACAGAAACCGTGGTTTACGGTATTAGTGGTGATAGTCAAGAGTCTCATTATAAGTTTCAGGAACAGTATCAATTTGGGTTTCCTCTTCTATCTGATAGTGCTCTGGCGGTATCTCGACTATATTCGAGTATGTCAGATGACAAACAAAAGTCAAGTCGGACTACCTTTGTTATTGATAGAGCCGGATATGTTCGCTCCATTAATAACAATGTCAATATCCCCCAGCATGGAACAGAAGTACTAAAAACAATCCAGTCTATGACTAGCTATGAGATAAAGGTTGGCGACCTAGCTCCTGATTTTGTCGCTTACGATGAAAATGGTAAAGGTTACCGGCTCAGGGATTTTAGAAATAAACGAAATGTGGTTTTGTCTTTTTATCCAATGGATATGACTCCTGGCTGAACAGCGCAAGTGTGCTCTCTCCGGGATGAGATGAGTCAAATTAATGGTTTAGATATCCAAGTGTTTGGCGTTTCGGTACAAGATGCCGAATCACATAGACGATTTGTTGACCGTGATGGACTTAATTTTCCACTATTTGTTGACGTGGATAGGAATCTGAGCTTGTTATTTGGGGCAGTAGACAAAGTGTCTAGTAGGACTAGCAAACGAATGGCTGTATACATTGATGTGCAGGGGAGGATTTTGAAAATCGAAAAACAATTAAACCCCAAAACACACGGAATTGATTTAGTCGATTTTTTTAGTTCACAGAGATAGCTCTCACAATTTGTTGAAGGTAGAATCTACTATAAGTCAACTCTATTTATGTGGCCTTCATGCAATCAACGTCAAGGTTAGTCGAATTGAAAATTAAAGAGTTACGTAGTACTACACCTACTGAGTACGGTATGGAAGTAGACAGTTTTCCAGAAAGATAATATTTCAATGAACGACCTCGCTATACAAGTTCTTTTGCTATTTTCTGCCTTGACCCCCTTGAACACTAAAAAATAATTTAGAATCACGAGTGAGCTTTAAGACTACCTTATCAGTTTTTCTCGCTTTTGCTTTGGTCATTCTAATTTATTTCCGGATTGAGCCTCAAAAACAGGAAATTGTTTTCACTTCCCAAACGATAGGTGAGAGGTATCGTTTATCACACAGNAATGTGCGTAGGATTGAGGTNANCAGCCCTNAGTCGGTTTTTGAAGATTATAGCTTGGCTAAAATTGAAGATGATTGGGTTGTATCTTCAGAAATGAGTATCTCGCCATCTCCCGCAAAATCTGANTCTGTTAACCAGTTATTAACCGATTTTTTGGGAAAACAAATTAAGCGAGAATTAGATATAATTAATCTGCTTGAATATCAATTACANCCCCCCCAAGCACAGGTAAGAATATGGGCTGATTCTCCTCACCCAATCATCTTTTCCGTTGGTATGAAAACCGCCGACTACTCCGTATACCTAAAGGTTGAAGAAGAAACAACAGTCTTTCTCGTTGAATCNAGTCTTGTACAAGATCTGAATAAACCTCTATCTCAATTTCGATCGTTAGGNGACAAATCAATAGTAGATCAAGAAAAAAAACGCCTGCTGGATTTTCAACGTACTGAATGCAACCGAATTGAATTCACTNAGGGCAAAAACAANGTCATTTGTCAAAAAANGGACGGGGGATGGNAAATAACGCAACCCAAATTAATCCCAATTTCGACAAAAGACGTGGATGACTTACTNTTTGNNATTGATACAATCAAAATTGAACAAGAGTTAGAACTGCCGTTAGAAGAAATTTCGCTTCAGATTGAGTTTTCTGTAGCCANNGAAACAGTNGNCACCCTGAGACTTGGTCAAGCAAAAGGAAATTTCGTTGCTGTTAGTAATAGCTTATCGACCCAGACCTATTTGGTTGACAACCGCTTTTTACGACCAGTTAAATCAATTTTGCAAAAATCTAGTAGTAANATATATTCTGTTTGGCAAGACTAAAACAAAACCAAACCTAAGAAAAGAGAACAAAAGTGGATGTATAAAAAACTGGGTGAANCTAATCTTAAATCNGGTGAATTAATGGAAGTTGGAGTAGTTATAACTCCGGATATTGACTATTCAAATGAGTTGGGCGAATTCCTTGGACATAAACCAGATCACTACAAGTGGCATATTGACCAATGTTTACAAAAAACACTCGACCAATTAGAAACTCGATTCTACATTGGTAAACTGAATNGTCAAATTATCAGTAATATCATGACCACCGAATTTGAGGGAATAGGCATCTTGGGCCACGTTTTTACTTTGCCAGATCAACGACGAAAAGGGGCTTGTAAGGGGATAATGACCTATCAAATGCAGGATTTTGCAAGCCGGANCGGTCGTATGCTCTACTTGGGAACAGGTTATGACTCAGCGCCGTACTGGATCTATCATTACTTTGGTTTTCGTAGCGTCTATCCTAAGTCAGGTTTTATGAAGTACAGTGCACATATTGATTCCGAAACGAAACACTTTTTNTTTTCAGAATCCAATGTNAAAAAAGTTGAGTGGAACGATTGGAGTCACCTCACAGCCTTGACGGGTATAGTCGATGGTACGTANTTCAGAAGCACGATCTACGATATCAAAGGCCCAACTAATTTTGAAAGTGGGTTTTTACGCCTAAAACAAAATTTACAAATAAAACCAGACCATTATAAATCTTTACTTTTAAAAACGGGAAATGGGGCCATCGTNGCATTTGCCAATTTGGATGTTAGCAACAATAAAAAAGCATACTTGGATTTATTTTCTCATCCNAGTTTTTGGTCTCAGACACCTAGANTAATAACCGAAATGGAATTTCCACCTGATGCTAGAGTCATTTGTGAGACTGGTTATGAGGACTATGAACGTATTGCTGTTTTGGAGCAGATAAACTTTAAACAAAAGTCCNATTACGAAACCGNAGATGGTCGACAAATTTTGATCTTCGAGAACTGATCAGAAAGGAATAAATTATGGATTATCAATCAACAACNGACCAAGAGAAATCGATNGTAGANANATCGACTGATTTCATTCGACAGNTCGTCGAAATCGACTTAGCTAATGATAAGCATCAAGGGCGAGTTCATACACGATTTCCACCAGAACCAAATGGTTATTTGCACATTGGGCATGCTAAAGCTATCACGATTAGTTTTGGAATCGCTAATGACTATGGTGGCTTGTATAATCTGAGATTTGATGATACAGATCCAGTTGGTGAAAGCAACGAATATGTTGAGGCAATCAAAAAAGATATCAGATGGCTAGGCTTCGATTGGCAAGATCGAGAATTTTATGCCTCAGATTATTTTGAGCAACTATATCAATATGCAATCCAGCTTGTTCAAAACGGCGAAGCATACGTTTGCGATTTAAGCCCAGTAGAAACCAGCCAATACAGAGGTGTTTGGACCAAACCGGGTCGTGAGAGTCCATATAAAAACCGATCAGTCGAAGAAAATCTGGATTTGTTTGGAAGAATGCGTGCTGGTGAATTTGATGATGGGTCAAGAACTCTTCGTGCAAAGATTGATATGTCATCGCCAAATATGAATCTTCGAGACCCAGTAATGTACCGTATTTTGAGAGCTCACCATTATCGACTAGGCGATGCTTGGTGCATTTATCCGACTTACGATTTTACACATGGACAATCGGATTCCATCGAGAAGATTACACATTCTCTCTGCTCACTAGAATTTGAAAATCACCGTCCATTGTATGAATGGTATTTAGAGAAATTAGATATTTACCGTCCACAGCAGATCGAGTTTGCTCGTCTCAACCTCAGCTATACGGTAATGAGTAAAAGAAAATTATCACAACTCGTAGAGGAAGAACGGGTTGCTGGCTGGGATGATCCACGACTGCCAACTTTATCGGGCTTGCGTAGACGAGGATATACACCAGAGTCTATCCGTGATTTCTGTAGCCGTACAGGTATTGCCAAAAGTGATAATTTGGTTGATATTTCACTTTTAGAACATTGTCTGCGCCAGGACTTGAATAAGAAGGCTAATCGAGTGATGGCTGTCTTGAAGCCCTTGAAATTAGTTATTGAAAATTATCCAGATGACCAAAATGAGGAGCTAGAAGCTGTAAATAATCAGGAGGATGATAACAAAGGGAAACGGAAGATCCCATTTTCTAAGCAATTGTACATCGAGCGAGATGACTTCATGGAAAATCCTCCCAGAAAATTTTTTCGATTATCTCCTGGCCAGGAGGTTCGTCTGATGCATGCTTACTATGTAACTTGTAAAGATATAGTTAAAGATCAAGAAACCGGTGAGATAGTAGAAATCATCTGCACTTACGACCCAGACACCAAAGGAGGTTGGTCTAAAGACGGACGAAAAGTCAAAGGAACACTACATTGGGTATCAGCAAAACATGCGATACCTGCCGAAATTCGTTTGTATGATAGGTTGTTTTCAAAGGAGAATCCAAACCGAGTTGATGTAGATCAAGACTATAAAGATTATCTAAATCCTAATTCAGTTGAGCTATTAACTGATTGTTTGGTAGAACCCAGTTTGGCAGGAGGCCAGCCTGGAGATTCCTACCAATTCCTTAGACGGGGATACTTTTGTATTGATCAAGATTCAAATGATCAACAATTAGTCTTCAATCGGTCCGTTTCCTTGCGAGATACTTGGGCGAAGGTCCAAAAAAAAACTAAATAGGTGTTCCATACGATGGGATTGATCTACTACGGGAAATAGATTTTCCCTTCATTTAGCCTGAGTTCCTGCTTGTTCGAACTACGCCTTTGTGCTATACTTCCACCCATTTGTCAAATACCGCTGTGTCTATACTAGGAGTGTCCATTTGTCCCGTTCTTACACGGTGATAGTCATGTCTTCGGATAATCAGAATATCCGAAAGTATGCCATCGGAAGAGGAAAGATTCTTCTTTTCAGTTTTGTCGCGTGTTTAATATTGGCAACAGTGTCGGGTGCAATCGGTTATGGTGTACATGCTAGAAAAAAACTTGTTTCCACCGCCGAAGAAAACCTAAAACAGGATGCCGAGATTGTTGCTCAAAAACAAAAAATCCGGTTCTACGAAAAAAAGTGGGAAGAAGTGCGTGATATGGTTAAAGTTGTTCGTCGTGTGTTGGGCTTAGAAGACGAAGGGTTGCTTGGACAAGGCGGTAGCGACTTAGGTAGTACAACTTCACTAGATGATTCTCAAATCCAACAGGAGATCACTTCTGCCCCTAAAACCGAAAAGAAAAAACCAATTTCTTTAGCTGATAATCCGGAATTAATTCCCGCTTTGAAGGAGGACGTTGGTGAAGTTTACCATGCGGTGATGGAACAACTAGAGAAGGTCACAGAAACTCCATTCATCTTACCTATTCGACCATCTTACCAAGGAGATAAGCCTAAATATGGGGTTGACTACTACTTTTCATCAGGATTCAAATATCGCTTACATCCCATTACACGGAAGCGACACTTTCACAAAGGTCTTGATATTGCGACTCGGAAAGGTACACCGGTAATTTCTACTGCTAATGGAATAATAGAAAAAACAGGTAATGCTCCCAAGGGGTTTGGTCTCTATATCCGAATTAGACATGCTAGCAAGGACATGGATACTCTGTACGGTCATTTACTCAGATTTGCAAAAGGAATTAAAAAAGGTAAAGAAGTCGTGAGGGGTGAAGTGATCGGCTACGTTGGTTCAACTGGTACTAGCACTGGTTACCACCTTCATTACGGGGTCTACATAAAAGACATTCCACAAAACCCGGAGCATTATATCCTTCCTGAATACTCCGAAAGCGATTAAGAGTTACTTGGTCGTCATCTGTTTAAATCATCTATCTCGACAATTTCTTCTGCTATATTTCTCTGCCAAGTCGGTCGAATCGTAAGTTCAGGAATATTAGTTCGAGGGGGTAGGCTAACAACCAAGTGGATTGCCGCTGACGTTTCTGCGACATCAACCATTCCTCTTCGTGCACTTTCCTCTGGTGTAATAGGACGGTTATCCAGAATGGGTGTGTTTACTTCACCCGGAATTAGTACACTTGCTCTAATACCGGTATTTTTCAAATCTTCGTTTAAAAATTGGGTGAAGTTAATTACACCGGCTTTAACTGCTCCATAAGCAAATCCGCTGAACGGACCTGGCGAGACTGCTGCTAACGATGAAATGTTGATGATAGTGCCTGACTTAGCTTTTAGCATGGATGGTACAACAGCTTGGGTGCAGAAGAATGTTCCAGTCAAGTTTGAATCAATTACCTGCTGGATTTCCTCTGGTGGGCAGTTTAGTAGTCGTCTATTACGGGAACTATGCCCCGCGTTGTTTATTAGGATATCTATTTTTCCGTAAGTTTCTACTACCTCATCTACCATCTTTTGGATTGATGACCAATCAGCTACATTTAAGGCGTAAACAATGGATTGACCGCCATTAGCCTTAATCTCGGATTGGACGGTCCTTATCTTACTTTCCGTTCGGCCGATTAAAATAATGGTAGCGCCATCAGCTGCTAACCGGAGTGCTGCTCCTCGACCAATACCACTACCACCGCCGGTTATTATGCACACTTGATCTTTTAAACTCATGTTGTTCTCCATAAAACTTTATCACCAAAACTATCAGCTTCTTATTATAGCTTGTTAGTCCATTTTACAGCAAAGTTGGAAATTTGACCGGACATAGATGTTTGCCGTACAATAGGCTCTGTTTTTAAATCATTTTATTTATGAATTCTACCAACTTTTTAGAGGTTAAATTAATTATGAGCCAGGCAATTCGGTTATATGTTGGTACTTATAGTCAAGAGATTTACGTGTATCGAATGGATTTAGCAAATGGGCAATTAGTTGCCGAGAGCCAAATTGATGGTGTTCAAAGTCCGTCATTTCTTGCTATTCATCCGAATAATCAGTTTCTATATTCGGTTAACGAAATTGGCAACTATGAAGGCGAAGAGACCGGTTCAATCAGTGCTTTCTCCATCGAGCGACAGTCAGGTCAGTTAGATTTTCTTAATCGGCAACCAAGCCACGGTACTGCTCCTTGTCATCTCAGTATTGATGCTACTGGCAAGTATGTTTTGGTTGCAAATTATGGTTCAGGTACGGTTGCTGCTTTTCCAATTGATACTAATGGTTATCTGAAAACAGCTTCGTCCGTCATTCAGCACGAAGGATCTAGCATTAATGAACAAAGACAAACCAGTCCACATGCTCACGCTATTATGGTTGCTCCAAATAACCATCATGCATTTTCACCCGATTTAGGCTTAGATCAGGTGATTATTTATCAGCTAAATAATGAAACCGGCCAATTAACCCCGAATGAACCTCCTTTTGTTTCTGTATCCCCTGGTCAAGGTCCTAGGCATTTTGATTTTCACCCTAGTCAACGTACAGCATACGTAATCAACGAAATTGGTTCTACTATTACAGTCTTTGACTATCAACCAGAAGAAGGACATCTAGAATCTGTACAAACCATATCTACTTTACCCAAAGAGTTTAATGGTAATAATTCCTGTGCGGATATTCATGTTTCAACGAATGGCCAGTTCGTTTATGGCTCCAACCGAGGCCATGATAGTATTGTTATCTACGCTGTTGACCCTGCTAATGGTCAACTAACTCATGTCGGTCATGAATCAACACGTGGGAAATCACCCCGCAATTTCGGTCTTGACCCAACGGGTAATTATCTCTTAGTCGCGAATCATGGTAGTGATGATATATATGTGTTCAGGGTTGACAAGCAAAGCGGATTGTTAGATTACACTGGTTACTCAGCACAAGTACCAACACCCGTTTGCTTAAAAATGATTTCTATAGATGATTAAGTGAAGAAGGAGTTAGGCACATGAAGTCGGCTCAGTTGCTCAATGATCAGAGCATGCAAAAATTTATTCGTGAAGGTTATATTTCTGTCAAGGTTGATTTCCCTCAATCTTTCCATGATGCNTTATACCAGGATACTGAGGCTTTATTTTCTTCAACTGGAAACCCNGGCAACAATCTACTACCTCGGTTACCGAGAATCCAAAAAATATTAGACCACCCACTAGTANATGGCGCTTTGGTCAGTATTCTCGGTTCTGATTACTATTTACATCCACATCGGCATTGTCATGAAAATTTACCCAATACAGACGAACAAAGTATGCACAANGATAGTCTTCATAATAGCCGATTTGCGGTAGATGATTGCCATCGGCATCATCACACTCGTTGGGCAATGGCATTTTATTACCCGCAGCATAGCCCAGTCGAGGTTGGCCCTACTGCAATTTGGCCGTCTTCACAATATCATAATACACAACCTCCCTTTGATAAAGNGGATGAGCTTGCACTCTCTGGTGATGCTGGCACAGTTGTTATAGTTCACTATGATGTATTTCACCGAAAGATGTTAAATTATTCAGATAAAAACAGATACATGATGAAATTCCTATTTACTAGAATGTCTGAACCAACAGANCCCAGCTGGAANCATCAAGGTATAGAT
Source organism: Candidatus Poribacteria bacterium (assembly GCA_002714785.1). Classification (GTDB taxonomy): domain Bacteria; phylum Poribacteria; class WGA-4E; order WGA-4E; family UBA9662; genus TMED15. The sequence continues at coordinate 37,135 of PAYP01000006.1, forward strand.
TGGCAAGTAAGTGATGATCGNCAGGAACAGATCTGGCGGCATTTGTGGAATTGGCATTTAGGTAAAAAAAACGGGAAACAGTCTATTATTGAGTCCTCGACCGAATTGAGTAGTCGACTTGCATTAGACCAAGAAGCTATTGCTATTGATGCGGCTTACAAACTCGGTCATTTGGGAAAATCTGGATTAGATTCACTAATTGAAGCAACGATCGGTGAGAGTGAGACGGCCTGTCGCAATGCTCTTTATGGNTTTACTACNTCAGGTTCTTATGCGGTGCCTCCACTAACAAAATTACTNAATCATCCCGAGTCAGTAGTACGTACCAGAGCCGCTGATACATTGGGTGATATGGGGCGGAATGCTAGAGATGCATTACCGAAACTAGTTGAAAAGTTAACGGACGAAAACGAAAAAGTTCGTCACCATGCAGCTGAAGCTCTTGGTACCGTTGCTTCGGATAGTCCGGCCGCTGTTGAACCACTAGGGNAATCTCTTACTGATNAAAATGATTTGGTCCGCCGGAATGCAGCACTATCCTTAGCGAGAATTGGACCATACAATAGTTCTGCTATACCAGCATTAACAGAGGCGCTTGAGGATTCGAATCACTTTGTTCGAGCTTTTTCTCTGCATGCACTGGAGCGGAACCAAACCCAAAAAGGAATGGACGCATTAATTAATCATTTACGGACCGCACGATGGTGTCCGTCTCATCGGTAAATTGCAAATTTTGNTAATGTATAACGGATACGGGCGGTAACCTTGGCTCAACATAAAAAGCAAAAAATAACCTTGATGGATCAGTATAATGAATTGAAGNGTCAGTATGCTGATGCCATCCTTCTATGTCGAGTAGGCGATTTTTACGAGGCCTTCAATCAAGATGCTGAACTCATTTCGNGGGTNTTGGGGATNGCGNTAACTGGACGTGANAANGANAANCGNGGNGATCGCGTTCCGATGGCNGGAGTACCCCANCATGCATTAAATAGTCATCTTTATAAGCTTGTGGATGCAGGCCATAAAGTTGCAATTTGTGAGCAAATGGAAGATGCGAAAAAAGTTAAAGGGATTGTTAAGCGTGACGTAGTGCGTGTAGTCACACCTGGAACAGTTACTGACCTCGATGTACTGAACCAAAAGGCCAATAACTACTTATGTGCTATATATTTACCCAACCGCTCAAAGACCTATGGGTTAGCTGTAGCCGATCTATCAACTGGTGAATTTTCTGTTACTGAGGTAGAGGGGGAACCCAGTCTCTGGGCTGAAATCAACCGTTTTTTACCCCGTGAATGCCTTTTTTCTGATGAATATATGAACAATGATCTATTTGACAGAATCCGTCTGGATTTAGAAACAACTATTAACTTTATGCCTGATTGGCGATTTCATCATCAAAGTGCCCGTACAGAATTGCTTCGGCATTTTTCTACCACTTCGTTGGATGGTTTTGGCTGTGAACACTTGTTTTCTGCCACTTGTGCTGCGGGGGCATTAATGTCCTACATAATGGAAACACAGAAACAATCTGTTGAACACTTAACAACGCTGCAGACCTATACTACTTCTAGTTTCATGGTTTTAGACTCTGACACTCAACGCAATCTCGAATTGACAAAATCAATGAGAGATAGGACGGAAACAGGGACCTTAGTAGACGTTATAGATAACACTATTACGTCTATGGGGGGACGCAAACTCAGGCAGTGGATAATGCAACCGTTGCTGGAAGTAGACCTGATTAACTCTCGCCTAAATGCTGTTGAGGAACTTGAAGCACAGATTGATTTACAGGAAGAACTGAGAGACAAATTAAATCAAATTTACGACATTGAAAGGTTAATCACGAGAATCAACTTAGACGTAAGCAATGCTCGAGAAGTTCTCTCTCTGAAAAATTCACTACAAATGATTCCACCAATTCAGCAATTGTTGATTGAATTGGAAGCAGTTTTGTTACAAAACCTAAATGACACTCTAAAAAATATGGATGATTCGTTGAAGCCATTATCCGTATTGATTGATGATGCTATCCATCCAGATCCGCCCGTCACAATTACTGATGGTAACCTTATTAGAGATGGATATCACCATGAAGTAGATGAATTACGCAAATTATCTAACTCAGGTAAAGACTGGATTGCTCAGTTACAACAAGAAGAACGAGAAAGAACTGGTATTAGCTCACTAAAAGTTGGTTTTAATCAGGTTTTTGGCTATTACATAGAAGTAACTAAAACTAATCTTGATTTGGTCCCTGAGAATTATATTCGAAAGCAAACACTCACCAATTCTGAACGATATATTACACCTGAACTGAAAGAATATGAGGATAAAATACTAAACGCAGAGGAAAAATTGCAGTCTTTGGAATATGACTTGTTTTGTCATATCCGGACTCAGATAGCAGAAGAAACAGAATCTATTCAGAAAGTAGCGAGCGCTATTTCTACAATTGATATTTTGGCTAATTTTGCTTACTTAGCTTCTAAATTTGACTACACAAAGCCCGTGGTTACTGACAGCGATAAAATTGTGATACAAGGCGGTCGGCACCCCGTTGTTGAGCAAATTTTTCAAGAAGAAGGCTTTGTTCCGAATGATGTCACCCTCGACTGTACTCAGCAACAACTCCATGTTATCACGGGACCCAACATGAGTGGAAAGTCTACCTTTTTGCGGCAAGTAGCATTGATTACACTTCTAGCTCAAATAGGAAGTTTTGTACCAGCTTCGGCGGCGGAAATAGGACTAGTAGACCGTATCTTCACCCGAGTAGGTGCTTCGGATAATTTAATAAAAGGCCAGAGTACTTTTTTAGTGGAGATGAATGAGACTGCTAATATTCTCAATAATGCAACAAGTCGAAGTTTAATTATTTTGGACGAAATCGGACGAGGAACTAGCACCTTTGACGGCATTAGCATCGCATGGGCTGTAGCTGAATACATCCTAGATCAAGAATTGATCGGTGCGAAAACCCTATTTGCTACCCACTACCACGAATTGGTTGAATTAGCAAACAAGTACCCNCTAGCCAAAAATTTTAACGTAGCTGTCCAAGAAAACAATGAACAAATTACATTNCTGCGTCGNATAGTGGAAGGAGGAACTGATCAGAGCTATGGGATCCACGTAGCTCGGCTTGCTGGGTTNCCTCGACCAGTCATAGCGAGNGCTTANGAGATTTTGGAGGTGTTAGAACAACATAATTTGAGTGTCGATCAAGAAAATCAAAAGAAGGAGGGGTTAACCAACNTCTCCGAAGCGAACATTAAACCAAATCTCACTAAGAAGGCTACCCAACAAACCTTCAGATCCGATAATATACAAATGTCGATGTTCAGACCAAAAACGCATCCCATTGTAGAAAAGTTAAAGGACTTAGATGTAAACCAAATAACACCGATGGGGGCACTCAATCTTCTCTACGACCTGAAAAACGAAGCAAAAAAATAGAAAAACCTTATCCCAAAACCCGAATNTCTCACAGTAATGTTTCGCTNATTTCTCCACTTTTGGCATCTTTAAANATTTGCTTGGTTTTTCCGTCCGGCATCACNTCAGTTTTTATCAAGATTTTACCATCTATCTCGGTTATAGNTCGAACATGTTCGACATCTTCGTCACCTTGCCAGATATCAAGCTCAATAGCTTCCCACTGTCTTGTCTTTGCCGAGCGATAGCAAGCATCAATGATAGTGTTAACAACATACCCATCATAGAAAGTTTCCATTGGTTCTGTCCCCTCATCTAAGCAGGTAAACATTTCCTTGAACATGTCTGTATAACCAAGTTCTGCAGCCTCATCACCGACAGGAAATAACCANCCAGTATCACCTTCTGCTTTTTCGGCTACGTATCCACCTTGTCCTACTGAAGTGAACATCTCATAGCCAGTCCTCAGCCAATGGTTAAGCCAAATGGTACCTTCAGAACCTGAAACCTCATCTCGTAAGTCCATTCCACCACGGAAGGCCCAACTAACCTCGAATTGTCCCATAGCTCCGTTTTCAAATCGGATTAAACCAATTCCGTGGTCTTCNGCTTCAATCGGGTGAACCAATGTATCGGCCCANCACATAGCTTCGACTGGACGGACACCTTTTCCAATNAAATTACGGATAATCTCAACACAGTGACAACCCATATCAATAATGGCTCCTCCTCCTGCCATTNCGTTATCCCAAAACCAATCACTGTGAGGGCCAGGGTGTGTTTCTCGAGACCGAACCCACAAGATTTTACCTAAAGCCCCATTTTTTACTGATTGAATCGCTTTCAGTGTCTTTGGAGGATANACTAGGTCTTCCAAATAACCGTGAAATACACCAGCTTCTTGTACAGCTTCTAGCATTCGTTTTGCTTCTGTGGCGTTTCGGCCTAATGGCTTCGTNCATAGAACGGCTTTTCCAGCTTTGGCAGCTGCTAAGACGGCTTCTTCATGACGGTGATTAGGCAATCCGATAATCACAGTATCAATATCNTCTCGACTGACAGTTTCTTCCAGATTNTCGCTACCATGCATGACATTCCACTTTGACTGAAATGCTTCCGCACGCTCTTTTGACCTTGAATATACTGCTTGTACGCGATCAATGCCGCGTTGATTGTGCAGTGTGGAAGTATAAAAATCAGCTATAAAACCAGTGCCAAGCATGGCGATTCTGTGGGGAGATAAAGACATAAATCACTCCTGAGGTAGCTCATCCATTATAGCATTTCAAACCAAAAATTTAAACACATGATGTGGGAATCAAGATGAATAATGCTTGTATTAAATACAAGCGTATGCTAAAATTCGCCGGTAGGCTGGGGTCGTTGATGATTAGGGGTNGGTAATCACTTGATTCACGACTTAGTACAGGATCGATGTTCTCTTTTTAACTATATTGCAGGGTTCTTTTCGAGGAGGAACTGATGAAAAAACCGTTTATGCTATCGCTTCTTTCCGTATTTGTGTTTAGTATAATTTTATCCGGTTGTGGCTGGATCAAAACTGAAAAAGAGTTTTCAAACTGGCTNGATGGATACACTGACAAAGAGGGGCAGGCTCACGAAGGGTTCCAGTCCAAAGTTGACAAAGCAGACCAAGCTCTAAGCGACCGTGTCTCTGAATTAGATGGTAAAGTTGATGCACAAAACGAAGCCTTGTCGGGCGATATTCAGCAGGCTAAGGAAGCAGCCATTGCTGCAGCGGAACAAGGTGATGCCGATACAATTAGCGCAGCACAGGACTTTGCCAAAGGTCTAGATACTGCCGTACGTGAAGAATTAACTGCTACGGCCAAAGGTGTATCTGATAAGCTACTGAATGCAGTGGCTGATGGCGATAAGGAAGTCTTAGGTAAAGTTAGCAGCCTGAATGAAAAATCCCAAGCACAAGCTGAAGCGCTGGATAGACTCGAGTCAGCAATCGCTGATGCAAAAGAAGGTGTAACTGCTAACCAAGCATCCATTGCTTCAAAGCCCCAAACTGTTGCTGTTGTTAACTTTGGNAGTGGTGGTGCAAGTTTAAATGCTGAAGCAAAAGCTACACTTGATGCTGTTGTTGAAGCTGCTCAATCAGCTCCAGCGGATGCCAGTATTCTGGTAGTAGGACACGCTGACGGAACACCCGTTCTTGGTGGACGTTACCGCAGCAATTGGGGATTATCACAAGCTCGTGCAGATGCCGTAGCCAAGTACTTGAAGGATAATGGAGTACCACATTCAATCGAATCGGTTGGCAAAGGACACACTAGTCCAGTTGCACCTGTAAATACAAAAGCAGGCCGAGCTGCTAACCGTAGNGTAGAGGTTATACTACAACCTGCCGGCTAACAATTACAGTAAATTGACAAATATAGGGAAATTGGAGAATCCTCCAATTTCCCTTTTTTATTATCTAATTCTATGGTGGATATCGGATTAGAATTAGGGGTTTGTATCTCTTGTTCAAGAATCAGCTTTAGGATAAGAGAGGAAAGCCCGAGGACCTCTCTAAACTAACATCATATGGTTATTCTGCTTTGGATACTTATCCTGTGTATTCCAACCTTTATTTATATTGCTCAACCCATTCTTCGTCATGATAAGACGAAAACAACGTTAGACGATTCTGAAATATTAGTGAAAGCTGTTGANCGTGAGCAATATTACGGGGCCTTAGTAGATTTAGAAGAAGATCATGAAGTGGGCAAAATTTCGAGTGAAGACTACGACCAATTGAAAAAACTATTATTGTTAGAAACCGCNGAAATCCTACAAANCCTAGATTCCAAAACAAAAGAGAAACAACCTATTGATGATTCNCAGATAGTTTTAGCTGAGACGATTTTTGCTGAAGCTGAGATTGAAATTGAAAAGTATAAAAAAAATAAGTAGTGCAGAAAATCATTAATATTGCTTTTTATTGTTTACTGATGTTTTTCTTTTCCTTGTTCTTTCCTCTTAAAGGGGATGCAAACCAAACTGGTCAAATACAAGGCCGAGTTTTCGATTTTGGTCAAAATCGCCCATTGGTTAACCACTCAGTGGTCCTAGAAGCGCTTCAGAAAGATAAAGTAGAAAAAGTAGGAGACTTACCTGATAGTAAAGAAATCAAAACGAACGAAGAAGGATTTTATGAATTTCGAAATTTACCTCTCAGTTTCTCCATCTACTATACAATTTCCACTGAATTTGAAGGAAATACTGAACAAGAAGAAAACATCATGGTGACTAATTGGATACCTTCTGTTACCGTTGATCTCAATTTAAACTTAAACACTTTTATAAATGATCCTCAGGTCATTAAAATACTGCGCCATTCGGTAATTCTTCGCCCCCTACCTGATCATGCACATGGCGAAGCCGTTCAGGCCCTTGAAATTTTGCGAATAGAAAACAGCAGTCAATTTGGATTTCAACAGGAAATTAACGGGCAACTGCTAGCGTGTTTGTTAGATTTACCGGCGGGGGCAGAACAAGTTCAGGCTGGAAGCGCAAGTATAGAATTTACCCAAGACAACAGTATGAGCGAAGACCCACTGAGAGTCCCGGCACCAATTCCTACAGGACAAACAGACCTAACAGTTACTTANATTTTACATACTGATAAGGTCATCGACTTGTCCCGAACACAGCCATTTCTAACGGAAGATTTTCAGTTGTTAATTCCCGAATCACTTCCCTTTTTTGTTCAATCACAAAGCTTAGGTACGAAAAGTTCACAGACGATTCACAATGTCGTCTATTCAGTCTACCAAACGATTGCTCCAATTGGTATTGGGCGGGAAATCCAGATAAAAATGAAGAACACTCCTTCTTCACCAACATTACAGATTGTTCTAGTNATTGGCCTNGTGATTTGCTTAGCTGGATTTGCNTTTACTTTAGTATTGAGAATTCGAAAACCTGTCCAANTTGAATCTGTCCCCCCTNTAGCTACGGAAGTAGTACCAGATGCTAGTTGGCTNAAGAAGTCGAATACNATAGATTTAGAAGCGATAAAAAAAGTTCGGTTGGAATTTATAGCTCNCNTAGACGAAATGCATCAAAAAAGAGAGATGTCGGACCGAGTTCATAAGCGTATACGCCGCGAACAAGTTGAACGCCTATCAGCGACCTTAGCCCAAATACAAGAACAGTAAAACTACATACTAGAACTGCCTAAGATTCTCATTTCTTGGACCAAGCTAGCGAGCGGTAGACCCATGACATTGAAATAGCATCCATCAATCCGTTCAACAAATATAGCGGCTTTNCCTTGGATACCATAGGAGCCTGCCTTATCGTCTGCTTCACCACNAGACACATAATCCTCAATCTCAGTATCAGTCAAAGACCGAAAAAAAACGTTTGTACCTTCACACCATACTTTTCTTTTATTTCGATTAANATCAATTAATGCAATACCGGTCAAAACCCTATGTTGACCATTGCTCAGCATTTTTAGAACTCTTTTAGCCTCAAATCGTCCCTTTGGTTTTCCCAAGGACTTTGACTGAAACACAACTGTTGTATCCGAGCCGATTATTAATCCTGTACCCTGTTTTTGAGCTACATAATCAGCTTTTTTCAGGGCTAATTCTTGAACTCCCTTTTCGATATCTTCAATGTTTTTGCCGTCAAGCTCTGGTTCTTGGATTTGACTTGGGGATACGACAAATTTCAATCCAATCTGTTGTAGTAATTTGTATCGACGAGGTGAAGCTGATGCTAACGTAATATTGGGAAATAGATCATTGAGTTCATTCATTAAATATGAGTCTTATCAAGAAATTGGTATTAATATTAGTTGAATTTGAAACACTTAACAACCTGTGTTAGAATAGCAGAACGTACGTCCTCCTTTCAAGTTCTCACTCTTCTCCAATGCGAATGTTGACTTCTTTAATGATTTTGACTACTGGTTTGTTGATCGCCATATGGCTATTAGCAAGGTTTGGTCTGCTGGCTGGTCTTGCTCCTAGCATAGCTGTTTTGTCTATTGTTGCTAAATTTGCACTCATTTCCATCCAGATTAGAAAACCAAAATCGAGATTCAAGAAAGAATTACCAGAAGAATCCTACCAAGAATTGATAGAAAAACTAGATGAAACTGGCAAAATTGACATTCAACGTTTGATTGAACTAGAATGGGCCTTCAATGATCTGGTTGATAATAAAATCAGTCAGCAGTTCATAGCAGCTGAAATCCCCAATGCTTTCCAGGTTTTGAAATCAGAAACCGTCGTAATTATTGAAAAACGAAATCAATACAGACAACAATTGTCCAAGACCGATGTATTGGAATTACGTTCTGAACTGGAAAAAACTCGTTTAGCTATGGCTAAGGAAGATAATACCCAATTTCAATCGAAGTTGATAACCAAGGACCAAACTCTAAAACAACAATTAGCAAATTTGAAAAGAATCAATGTTAACCTAGAAAAGCTCGACGAAGATATCAATTCCTCACTAAATTCTTTGCATCAAACCGTTATTCTCTTAAGTGAGCCTATAACCGAGGATTACGATAACCGACTCATGAAACAAGCTGATAAGTTAAAACGTGAAGTGGAAATTTCTCAAGAAATTAACACCGAATTATCGCGCTATAATTCAGGCTAATCAGCAAAATATCAAATAAATTTACCACAAAGTAGGAGCAAATGATGAACTTAAACGATTACTTATTAACAGATTCCCAACTTCAGTTTTATATCGAAAATGGGTATATTAGCCTCAAAAGTAGTCGTCCCGCTCAACTACATCAGCAAATTCTTGAAAAAATGGAAACGGTATTTGAGAAGGAAGGTAATCCGGGTAATAATATGTTACCTCGAATTCCTGAAATTCAGGAAGTCTTAACCGATCCTGTAATCGATGGAGCACTAACTAGTATTGTGGGGCCAAATTATTATGCTCATCCACACAGACATCCACATTTCAATGCGCCTGGTAGTAGTGGACAAAACCTGCACAAAGATTCATGGTCAAAGCGGCGACATCATACTCGTTGGGCAATGGCTTTTTACTACCCACAGGATACACCAATCGAACAAGGTCCAACTGGTATTACACCTGGCAGTCATTATTTGAATCATGGCCCAGGCGCGACAGATGAGATCGCATTAGATGGTATCGCAGGAACTGTGGTTATCGTACACTATGACCTGTGGCATCGTGCAATGCCGAATCTAACTAACCGAAAAAGATTCATGTTAAAATTTTTATTTNCTCGAATGGAAGAACCGAAAGAAATTCAAAACAGTAATTGGCAAGTTAGTGATCCACTACATCGTGCAATGTGGCGATGGCACACTGGTGGCTCAGCACAAATTGAATCGAATGCAAGCGAAATATCAGTTCAAGACCTGGCACAATCAGATGAGGCTTTAGCTATTCGATCAGCATATCAGCTCGGTGAAAAAGGAGAATCTAGTATCTCTGACTTAATTTGTGCAATGACTGGACCTAGCGAAGGTCTGCGACAGAACGCCAGTTATGGTTTAGCTGCCATGGGAGCATTAGCGGTCGAACCTCTTGCAAAATTAATGGATCATAATGATGAATCTGTTCGAGTTTCTGCTATTGATACCCTAGGTGACCTTGGCCTCGAATCAACTAATGTTTTAGATCAAATAATTTCGGTTGTTGGCGACGATAATCCAACGATTCGACGTGCAAGTATTGATGCTCTTGGCCTAGTTAGTCAAAAATCTGCTAAGGCAGTGCCAGCACTTGCGGCAGCATTACAAGATAAAGATGAATGGGTAAAACGTAATGCTTCCCTAGCTTTATCCCGATTGGGTCCGTTGGCTAAGTCAGCTACCAGCGAATTAGGAAAAGCCCTCCAAGATGAAAATCGGTATGTCAGGGCCAATGCTTTAGAATCGCTGAAACGTATTGGTACTGAGCAATCAGAAACAATTATGTTTGACTTTTTGTGGAGAGCTCGATGGTGTTCATCGACAACATCGCAAAGTACATTCTAAAAATCTTTGATGAACGTTTTCACTCCGAATACTTTCCAAATTGCCAATCGGCGTCTTTCAGAAAAAATGTTGATCTCGGTAATAGATGCCATTCGACAAGATGGTTATGCTATTATCGAGAATATTGTCAACTGTGAAGATCTGAGTCAAATTAGTGAACAAATGGATAAGGATTCAGCCATTTTAATGAAAGAAAAACGTTGGGGAGGAGCAGGAAGAATTCCTGGACACCTACAACAAGGCCCCCCTCTTCACCCACCTTATGTTGTTGAGGATGTTGTAGCTAACCCCTTTGTAATTCAGATAACCAAGTCGTTATTGGGTAGCCAAGCATTCAACGGTTTTTATAGTGGCAATACTAATTGTCCCGATAGTCAAATTCAACCACTACATCGAGACGGGCCAATCCTATGGACTAATATGAGTAAACCTCATCCGACAGCATCTATTGTAGTTAATATTTCGCCCGGAGATACCAACGAAGAAAATGGTAGCATAGAGTTGTGGCCAGGAACTCATCTAGATACCACTCAAGAATTAACTAACATAGTAGAGAATCTCAGAAATGATATTTGTCCGCCAATACGAGGTAATGTCAAAAAGGGAGGAGTCCTAATTCGCGATGTACGTCTTTGGCACCGAGGAGTAACCAATCATACTAACCGCCCACGACATATGATCGCCTGTGTGCACAATATCAAATGGTTAGCGCGTGAACGAAAATTGTATTACCAGACAGGCTGCGAGTCAGTTTTTGTAAACCCTGACTTGGATCACAATGCTGTTTTTATTGACCAAAAAATTGATTATCTGACTAACCCGTTTGCACACCAATAGATATCTTGCTCAGCAATTTTCAATGTATTATTCGATAACTATTGTGGATCGGTGTATCCCTAATATAGTGTAATGAGTTCCATCGATCAATTCTCTAGTCGGAGCCTCATTTTAGCTATTTATCTGCCAACTTTTTTGCTAGCCTTCGGCCACGGCGTTGTTAATCCAACTCTGAGCCTCTATATCAAGTCATTCGATTTGTCGTATTCCATGACGATGTTTGTTATTGCAACAGCTGTTTTAGGTAATATTCCAGCTGGATTATTAGTAGGTAGAATTGGCTATAAGCGATCCATGGTGCTTGGAACTGTGATACTCTCGGCGTCAAGTATCGGTATTGGTTTAGCGACTACAATTTACCATTTGGTGTTTTTGCAACTCTTCAGTGGTGTAGGTACTGCCTTATGGTCACTATCGCGGCATGCCTTTATGACCGAAAGAATTCCGATTACTAGTCGAGGTCGGTCGTTAGCTATTTTTGGTGGAGTTAATCGAATTGCTTCTTTCTTAGGACAAATAGTAGTAATTTTTCTGGGTGAAAATTTAAGATTACCTTTCTTTGTTTATGCAGCCACTGCAATATGTACGAGTACGATATGTTACATTTTTGTTGAAGACTATTTCACAAAACCAGTAACAATTGATTCGTCTTCCCAAAGTTTGAAAAATATATGGAGGAACCAATGGAATTTGATAAAGACCAATTTTATTATTTTAATTACTGCTGGTTTCGCGCAGATTTGCATTCAGACTATTCGTAGAGGCCGGACTTTGCTCGTACCACTTTTTGCTAATGATATAGTTGGGTTAGCGCCTAAGCTTGTCCGGAAGGTTGTTGCGGTTTCATCCGCTGTTGATATGTTGATGTTTCCTGTAGCTGGTACCCTGATGGATAAATATGGTCGTAAATCATCAATGATCCCTGGTTTTAGTATATTTGCTACCGGTATATTGGCAATGGCATTTACCCAAAACTTCTGGCCGTTATTGCTCTCAACGATTTTTATGGGGATCGGTAATGGTCTTTGTTCGGGAACTATGATGACTTTGGGTGCAGATTTGGCTCCCGCCGACAATGTAAGTGGTTTTTTAAGTTGGTGGAGAGTAACGGGGGATGTCGGGGGGAATGTAGGGCCGCTTCTGGTTGGTGGACTCGCTGATTTGTGGCATCTACGAACATCAATTGTATTTTTATCTATTATCGGATATTNAGCCGTGCTGATTTTTTGGCGATTGGTACCAGAGACTTTACCTCGCCATTCTGATAACAGATTATAGAGCTGAGTGTATATTTTGTTGTGTTATAATACGACGAGTAATTGATCCATATATGAGAATAAAAAATTGTTCACGGTGCTTTTATTAACGGTAACTATTGGGTTGTACGAATCGTGATATCCNATNATTCATCTTTTNCACAAGCGTCCCATNANTCGTGCTGGAAATATAGAACCTAGTTAAAAAAAGCCTAAGAGAATGAGAATGGTTTCATGATTTCAACGTAATCTGAAGATACAAACTAATACTGGTATAAGACTAAACTGATTACATAAAGGGTTAAAAATTGAAGATAAATCAATTAAAAGGAAAATCCGTTGGTATAGCAGTTTCCGGTGGACTAGACAGTTGTACAATTACTCGATGGTTAGTTGACCATGGGGTTGATGTATTCTGCTTTACCGCCGATTTAGGACAACCCGATGAGAAAGATATGAACGAAATACGGAATCGGATGTTGGACTGTGGAGCTCTCGACTCAACTGTGGTGGTCGCTGTTGACCAATTGGCTGANGCGGGATTACAATTGATTCAAGCACAAGCAACCTACGAAGGTGGATATTGGAATACGACTGGAATTGCCCGGCACATCACCGTTGNAGTCCTATTAGAATCGATGAAGAAACGTGGGATAACGATCCTATCACATGGGTCCACTGGTAGAGGAAATGANCAAGTTCGTTTTCAGCTAGCTACTAACATGATAGAACCCGATTTTGAGGTGTATGCACCTTGGCGCGATGAAGCTTTTTTAGAGCAATTTGGCGGTCGAAAAGAAATGATCGACTTCTGTAACCGAAACAATATACCTATTACTGCAACGTATGAGAAACCATATTCGACCGATGCTAATTTATTGGGATTAACTCACGAGGCAGGTAAATTGGAATCCCTGCAGACCCCAGCCAATTTCATCACACCAGGGATGGGAAAGCACCCTAAAGATGCACCGGATAAAGCTGAACATATGACCGTCCGATTTGAGAAAGGTAGGCCTACCGAAATCAATGGGAAGTTGTGTTCTTTAGTAGAAGCTTTTGAGTTGACTAATGAAATTGGTGGTCGAAACGGTGTGGGAATTGGTATTCACGTGGTGGAAAATCGTTTTGTAGGTATTAAAAGCCGTGGAGTTTACGAGTCTCCAGGAATGGAGTTACTTGGTCAATGCTACGAATATCTTTTACAGCTGATTCTAGATCGACGTTCAAGGCGCGTTTTTAATCAGTTATCTGATCTAATAGCTGAACAGATTTACGAGGGATATTGGTTTGATCCTGCCACTCAAAGTCAGCTAGCAGCTATTCAGCCATTCAAAAGGTTGGCAAGTGGTGAGATTACCGTAACTCTTTATAAGGGAAATATTTCGTTTCACTCAGCAGTTTCTATACCTCATTCTCTCTATTCAGAAGAAACAGCTTCAATGGAAGATGTCGGTGATTTTAATCATGCCGATTCTGAAGGATTCCTGTCAGTTTTGGGGGTTAGCGCTAAAGCCCTAGCAGTTGCTAATCAAATTGACGAGACGCTATAGGNGTAATATAAAGTTCTAATTTTCTAATGATTTTACAGGTAANCAAATCGTCTTTTTTTCTGATTGTACTATCAACGATAGTTTTATTTGGTTGTAACAGCGAGGGCTTTTTTGACCCAATTGATGAATCCAAATTTCAAATGCCGAGAACTGATGGACTTCATGCTCCTGAATTTCCAACTCCTACTGGAGCTAAATGGCAGTATCAGAATGTAGAGAATCCAGATCAAAGGCACCAACTGTCCGTAACTGAGGAAACTCGTTTTGATGCAGGGTTTACTTTCCGTCAGATGACCTCTAAATATGAGAACGCTGAAAATCCAGGGGGCGAATTGTACCTTTTCGATATGGATCAAGAGTTTGATCGAATTTTGGATGAATTGTCTCGTATTGAATTGCCAGAATTCGAAGAAGGGAAAGAGNAAGAAGAACTCAATACTGGACAGTTAGAAGACTTGGCAATCAAGCGGGAACTAGAGACACTAATCGTTGGTATTTTTAACCGAAACGGTATTAGATTACCTGACCNACTAACCATCAAAAAAGCAAATACACCTTCGGTCCAAGCAACAGCAGGCGATTGGTTAATACAAGATATTTTTAAGCCCTATATTATCCGCCGTGAAACCAACCAACTCTCAGTCTATACCAGACAAACAACAGATCACTTGTCATCCAATGGCTGTTATTTNCGACAAAATGGGAAACTGCTGGTTGGCGCAGCNCTTCCTATTTATGCGACTTACTTCTTCAAGTCATCAACCGAGTTCGCTGAACGAGCCTTTGACCTTTATTTTGGTAGCACGATGCCTCCTATTATGCACAACGTACATCCCAACTTCCGTAAGTTATGGGTTTTTCCTTTACGAAAAGACGTCGAATGGACAGTGTTAGAACAGACTGTCAGTCCCACCGTCAGAGTGAAACGACGTGTTGTAGATGATCAAGTAAGTATAAGTGTTCCTGCTGGGTATTTTACTNATGGGTATTTAGTGGAAGAGATTATTGAGGGTAAAGAANCTTTCACGTCTAGTAGCGACGAATCCACCAAATTAGAAGACCTTGGGGACAATACTCTGCCTCCAGATGACACTAATTTATTACCGGCGGCTCGATACTGGGTTATACCCCACGTCGGGGTAGTTAAATACGAATACTTTCCCACTACTGACCAGCCTGTCACATACGAATTAATATCCTATCAATTATAGTAAAGACGCTAACTTTTCTGATTCCTATTAGCAATTAGACTTTCGATTCCGAANAGTAGTAATGCTAGTGTNAGCAATTCGCCCCAAATTTCTTGTCCTTGCCGAAGTCTATTTAGTCTCTGACTTAATTCCTTATCGTCAACTAGTTGTTGTGCCGATATAGTTTCTTTAGCTATTTCTATGTCAATAGGTCGTAAGTCNGATTCTTGAGAGGATACGTTGACACTAAAGAATTCGCGNTCTTTTNTACCTTGGGAATAAATATCAACTTGGTAAAAACCTGGCTGGTCCGTCCGGTCAAAATGAATTACTTCTTTCGTATCGACTGTAAGTGGTTCTGTGGAATTGGGAGTAGTAATTTGCACCTGATCTACCAGTCCTCCAACGTCTAAGGTGAATTCTTGACCGACGATCAGCTTACGATCAATCANTTTTTGTTGAGACTTAGTATACAATACCGCTTGTTGGATTAAGGGAAGAAAGTGAGGACAAACCAATAGACTTGTATCAGTTAACGAATAAGCTGATGTGTTAAATACTAGTACAGTTCCTTTATTGTAACCACTTGTNATTTCAGGTTTATACTCGACTAAAAATGGCGTTTTTGTTTCTTGGTTTTCCAAATAAGCTANGACTTGAGCAGACTTATTTACTGAAACCCTTGCACTACGGAAAAATCGTGGAGCTAGTTCACTGGAAAAATCAGNAGGTGAAAAAGGGGCAAAAATAGGGTGTTGTTCTTCTTTTAAGACAATTTTAGCGGGTGGTGTCCAATTGACTTTGCCTGATAAATTAACACCAAGCCAGTCAAGTAGTTTTCTATCNAGGTTCAAATTAGACCCAGTAAATAGGATAATACTTTTTCCATCTCTCAAAAAAGATTGTAATTTCTGAACCATTTCAGTTGAAAATCTATCCAAATCAGCTATTAGTAGTAGATCCCAATCTTCTGTTGAAATATCTATTAGGTCATCCGTATTGATGATCGTTGGTAGGATGTTTGTATAGAGTTCCGTTTGGATAGTNGTTGATGCGTTCATTGAAGTCGTAGANGAAGGGTTTAATGCTGTTTGTAGGTAAAGCGAATTATCAGAAACACACAAAGTTCTGATTTCTCCATAAATATCAAAAACAACATACCTTCGATTATCTGTTTCGAGNCGGTCTGGCGGTAATTCAAAATAACCTAGATGTGTACCAATTCGATTGAATTTGTGCGTAAAACCGACCGATAGCATAGAATTAGACTGGATCGGAGCTTGTAACTGACGNCGCTTTTGGTCATNAAAAAAAACTTNCACTGATGTTTGAGCTAATGGTGCATCTGTAAAATTACTTNCCTCGACTTCAACGTGAACTGGAAGGTCAGTAGTAAACAGAGATGTTTTTGTATTTACCGCCGTTAATCCTATGTTTTCAGCTAATTGTTGACCAATGGGCAAAATGAAAATTTTGGATTTCGATTGATTAANGATGGGTTGGGTTTCTNCCCAACCAGCAAGATCAGTAATCAAATAAATTTCTCGATTACGATTTTTAGATTCGACCAAAATTTCATGAGCTANATCTAAACTATTTGTGATANTTGTAGTTTGATTAGTTAATCGAGACTGTTGTATCGCTGTTCTTATAGACTGGAGGTCCATGGTTAGTTGTGGGAATATAGCTAAAGCTGTATTAGACATTAGTACCAGTGTAGCCTCGTCTCCATTTCTTAGGGAACCGAGAATCTCAATTGCTTTTTCTTGAGCCAGGGAAAAACGTTGCCCATCGGCATCTTGGTAGCCCATACTATATGAATGNTCGAGGATGATAACACAACTGGTCTTAGTTCTGTNGCCGGCGAAAAATAAATTTTTTTTCAGTAAAGGTCGACAAATGGCCAGAGTGATCAAGGCAACAATTATCATACGTAGAATCAGAATTATCCAATTGTATAGTTGTATGCGTCGAGCTGTCTGCCTATGTGCAAGTGTCAAAAAAATTAGGCTACCGAAATTGATACGTTTAGCTTGNCGGCGATGCCATAAATGAATTAGTAAAGGTACGGTGGTTGCCACCAGAGCGAACAAAAAAGCTGGATTTAGGAAGCCCAAATTACGAGGCTCCTTTTTTTAATTGGAAGAATTTAGGTTATCAGTGTCTTTCTGATCAGGCATGTCAAGTAGTTGACATAGAATCGTCGAATCATATTGTCCAATCAGAAAGTTAAGCAAATATTGCAACGACAACTAGGGTAATTCTATCATTTGAATAACAGATACACAATTGTTCTATTTGTTAGTTAGAATCGATAGTAGTTGTGGCCATACTGTTGGGTAGTGTTATTAATCTTTTATCCTAAATTTCTAATATTATGGTTCGTAGGTTTTTTATTGAATTTTTGGAGGTAATTTTTCTAGCAACCTTTGAAAAAGAATTTACATTATGTGATAATTCTGAAAGATATTATTAGCGTAAAATTGGTCTTTTCTGTGTTCGATGCTAGTCAAAGAGATCTAACAGTCAGATTATGGAAAAGACCTCCTACAGGTCAGCGAGAATAATGAGCTTTCGCATTTTGACTTTATGAAAACTAACTTACAAAAAAATAAGTAATAGAATGGAACGATTTTTTGGTTTAGTAGGTGTTTTTTTCCCATTAGCTTGTGCTTACCTGATGAGTTCTAACAGACGATCGATCAATTGGCGTCCGGTATTTTGGGGAATTGGATTACAAGTTACTTTTGCTATTTGTATTTTATATGGTCGAGTAGGTAATTTCAGCTTCGGTGAAGTATTTTTTCGTTTGTTTGATGACTTTTTTACCAAGCTCCTGGCCTATTCTGATAAGGGTGCTGATTTTATTTTTGCTTCATTCGTGACGGATTCGGTGGAAGCACCGATGTTAAACATCGCCTTCCGAGTTCTACCGACAATAATTTTTTTCTCTGCTTTCATGTCCATTCTGTACCATATTGGTCTAATGGGCCTAATCACTTCTATTTTTGCGAAGTTGATGCGGAAAACTATGCAAACATCGGCAGCCGAAACACTTTGTACATCAGCCAATATTTTTGTAGGACAGATAGAAGCACCACTCATCATTAAACCATTTGTCAAAGATTTGACTCAGAGCGAATTAATGGCGGTGATGACGGGAGGGTTTGCAACTATTGCGGGGGGGGTGATGGCGATTTATATTCGAATGTTATCCGATCAGGTACCCAATATTGCTGGCCATTTGTTGGCAGCTAGTGTGATGAGTGCTCCGGCGGCTTTAGCAATTTCAAAAATCATGATTCCTGAAACAGAAACGCCTGTTACTGTAAACATAAAACAAATTACAATTGAGCGGACTGATTCTAACTTAATAGAAGCGGCAAGCCGAGGAGCAACAGAAGGTATGCATTTAGCACTTAATGTTGCTGCTATGTTAGTAGCTTTCGTAGCTCTAGTCGCCCTTGTCAACGGGATTCTGTCGATTGTTAATCTCAGCCTGGAGCAACTATTTGGTTACTTTTTTGCTCCATTTGCCATCCTAATGGGAATTCCATACTCAGAAGCCCTATCTGCAGGTGCACTGTTAGGTGAAAAGATTGTACTGACCGAATTGATCGCCTATAAAAACTTTGCACAACAGATACCAGATGATATTTTTTCGAAACGAAGCATAATTATTCTTTCTTATGCACTGTGTGGTTTTTCTAACTTTGCTTCGGTTGCGATACAGATTGGTGGAATTGGGGGGATTGCACCCGAACGAAGAGTTGACTTAGCAAAAATTGGTCTTCGCTCAATGATTGCAGGTTTTCTTGCAGCTAACATGACAGGAACCATCGTTGGCTTGCTAATGTGGTAAATAATTATTGGAGGAATTTCAACAGGTGACCTATCTTGTGAAACTCTGTGGTACGACTACAATAGATGATGCGCAAATGGCTGTTGACTATGGAGCTCATTACTCTGGGCTTGTAGTTGAGGTGTCTTTTTCAGAACGTTCTATAACAGTAGATCAAGCAAAACAATTACGTCAGCAAACCTTGATTC
Source organism: Candidatus Poribacteria bacterium (assembly GCA_002714785.1). Classification (GTDB taxonomy): domain Bacteria; phylum Poribacteria; class WGA-4E; order WGA-4E; family UBA9662; genus TMED15. Next base: position 56,469 of record PAYP01000006.1, read on the forward strand.
CAACTGTCGTGTTATTTTTTAACCAAACAACAGATTGGGTTTTATCTGCAGTTGACAGGATTTCCCCATTTGCAGTTCAGCTTTTAGGCCACGAATCTCCAGCTCAAGTAAATGAGTTGAAAAAAAATAGTGAAGTTGAGATATGGAAATCGTTGTTCATGCCAGTTAATAAGCCTGCTAATGCAGCTGAATTGACAGAACAGGTAATGAATTACGTCGATGCTGGAGCTGACTCGATCTTATTGGATACTGTTGATTTAAGTCAAAACCGGTTTGGTGGAACTGGAAAAACAGCGGATTGGGAAGTTGCAGCAGAGATTACAAAAAGCTGTCTTCTGCCAGTTTTTCTATCTGGTGGCCTCAATCAGCAGAATATAGCGGAGGCTATCAGAGTCGTTCAGCCTAGCGGCATAGATTTATGCTCCGGGGTAGAAATATCCAAAGGTAAAAGAGATAGAAAAAAGGTAAGAGGACTAATGACTGANGTTGAACAAGTGGCTAGGAAATTGTAATGTTATTATTCTCAGCTACCGACCGAATGTACTCGGCTGCCATCCTATATTCTTCCGCAGTTGNTAAATGTTCCAACATAAGAGGAGTATCCACAGGCAGCTTATCCAACTCTGTTAGAAAGGATACGTAGTCAAGTTGTCCTNGTCCTGGTCGAGTTTCATCTAGATGGACCGTAAGGCTAGATGATAGGATAATGTCTTTCCCGTGGCAGCTTTTAATTTTCGGACCAAGCATTTCAAAACACTTTCGAATTAGGTCTCCTGTTGAAAAGTAGCGGGCTGGACTATTAACAATATTTACAGGATCAAGATGAACTGCAAAACGAGACCGATCTATAGCCTCAATTAACTGCATGTAACTTTCTGGGCTGTCAGGAAATATCCAGGGCATCATTTCCAAAGTGTAATATGTGTAGCTAGGTTTTACGCAGTCTATGATTTCTTGGGTCGTTTGTACGATTAGATCGAAAGTTTCGGGTAACAGGTTATCAGCAAATGGACCATCCCATTTATCTCCCCTAGCCCCAGCGATGTTAACACAGCAAAATGCTTTCATCCGGTCAGCATGTGCCAAGGATTCTTTACATTTTTGAATAGCAGTTTCTTTTTCCTTAACATCAGGACTGATAGGGTTACTCCAAGCACCTACTTCTGCGATGACAATATTGTTTTCTTTGGCTGCTGTCACATATTCTTGAGCCTCACGTTCACTAGCGGAGGAACTGACTGGACAATAAGCGGCACTGTAACCATGATTTTTTACTAACTTGATCCAACTATCTGCATCTGTTGATTCACCAAAGAGTGGTCCACCAAGTCTCATTAGAGTTTCTCTCGCTTTTCTGAAGTTAAAATATGCTGTTTATCTCGTGGATGATTTTGAGCTCATATACCGCAATAAATCAAAGCAAAACAGCGTCGGGCATTGTTCATATTCTATTTCTTTGTTGATCAAATCTTGAAGGCTTGATAACTGATCTTTTGCCATGTTATTTTCTAAGGGGCCGGAATAAAGTTGTTTCGCTAGTTGAGCAATAACCCCTGTAACTCTCCCTTTACTTTCTAGGATTAGTTCCTCAGATTTGTAAACATAGCGATACCAGTGTAGTATGGATACTAATTGAGCTACCTGAAAACCTAAAGCCCGAAGACCAGAAGTTGAAAGTAACATGGACGTATGAGAAACTGACATTCCAGTGGGTATAACCTGACCAGTAAGAAATAATTCAACGGCTAAGACCGAGTTGCCCATATTTAAATGATTTTCGATTTCAGTAACCATTGACATGAATCCCTGATCCGCTATTAGTATTATTGTATCGTTATCTCTTGTGTTTCCTTCTGGCTTAAATTGGCAAAAAGCAGCTAGCAAGCCATTATCAAAAATTAACTGTCCTCCCTTCCCTTTCTGATGAGTCAGTTCGACTTGGCTCACTGAGGTTGACTGGTAACGGAGGATATGTTGCAGTTTTGAAGGCAATTGGCTTGCTTCCAATTTTTTTTGATGCATAATTTTGTTGGCTATTGTTTTAAAATTAGCAGTTTTATCAGGTAAACCAACAACTAAGTCCTCAAAAGACAAAACTTCACTTTCTAATTCTAGGTCACCATCCTGAATCATTGGCAAATCAAAGTGCTTACACAGAAAATGGTACAGTTGCTTACGATTATCTTCGTCGTAATTATGAGTTCCGGGACTAATGTTTTTGTAAAAAACGAAGTTATTTGGATTCGGGTAAATCGACTTTACTAAGTCATAAATGGCTGGTTTAGCACGATCAGCTACAAAACAACAATCATCTTGGTGATTGTAAATTAGTAAAGCTGGTCGAGGAGATAAAAGAGCTGTCAAGTGAGTGTAATCGGCCACGGTCAGTAAGTCATTTGGGTTCTGTTCCAAATCGCCAATATCACTAGCATGAGTCAACCGGTTAGAAATGTCGATGTACCCGGCATTAGGTATAGCCACTGTAATTCGCTGATCCAAGGCACTCAAAAAAATTGTTTGCCATCCTCCTCCAGAAAGACCCGTCATAGCAATTTTCTCTTTGATGACGAACGGATGTTCCCATAGAAAATCTAATCCACCTCGCATTGCTAGATAGAAAACAGATAAACCACTAACTCCACACAAATCTAAATATGCTAATCGATTGTGTGTATAGTTAGGATCTGTTAGTTCGCCAAAGTATAACCATTCTAGATGTAAAGTCGTAATACCCCGTTTAGCGAGGTTAATACATCGTCGTTGAACAAATTCTATCGATTTACCAAGGGGGCCAACATGGCCATTAACACTAAGTACAGCAGGCCTTGGTTTGTGTAATCTAGGTAAATGTGATTGATAAAGTAAAGCTGGAATCCAAAAATCTGGCAAAACTTCCAAACGTAGTTTTTCGATCTGATAACCGTTATCTGTCTCTATACAATCAATCGTTTCAGCTTTTGTTGGGAAGGTTCGCCAGTCCAGTGGGGTACCTTGAAAAACAATCTGATCTAGAATCGTTTTTCGAAGTTTATTTGCTTCTTCTGGTTTCCAATGCGAAGGATTAAAAGTAACTGCCGACTTATGAATTAGCTGATGGACAGCTGAACGCAGCCCATCAGTATCTACATTAACCGATTTTATGATATGTTGAATATCCATTTAATTTACTCTTGAAGAGTCATTTTCATTGCTGGGTAAATTCTACCATCGACTGAAAGTACTGCGAAGTAATTACCACTAGTAATAGCCTGACCTGATTTGTCGCGACCATCCCAGTAAACGGCTTGATTAGTATCCAGGTAATCTCCGGCATCACATTCACCAATCCACATTTTTTGGACTAAATAGCCCGCAAAATCATAGATGCTAATTTGAACATTTCCATTAGCAGGTAAGGAAAACGGAATCCATGTTTCGGCATTGAAGGGATTAGGATAGTTTGGCCTAATTAATGGTGATTTGATTTGACCAAATAAAGTCTTTAGAGATTTTTTTTTGTCAATAAGAATCGGTTCTGGTTGGCCCACATGAAGAAATTTATCTAATAGGGACTGATGAGCTAATTCTGCACGAACTACGCCATAGCCAACTTCGTTATTAGGTTGAGCCGAATTACTTGCTGTATTACGAAGTATCGATACTAGATCAGTAGCTGTAACTCTCGGAAAAGCCTGAATCAATAGGGCCGCCACCCCAGAAATTAAAGGTGCCGAAAGCGATGTGCCACGATGGTTAGTGGCAAAACCGAATTGACTACGTGGCCTAATGCTAGCAATTCCCTCACCCAAAGCTACCAGGTCAGGTTTAATTCTACCATCCACTGTAGGACCTGGCGAACTGAAAACAGAACGTTTTCCCCAACGGTTGATAGAGCCGACAGCTAAAACATCAAATCCGTCCGCTGGGACTGTAATACGACCTCTCAGGCCAAGTCTTTGATCCTCGGGTAATTTTGCTCCCAAATTTCCACTGGCACTGATAACAAGTACTCCTTTTTCTAATGCTATATTAGCTGCTATGGTAACTTTAGATGTTTTTCCGTCAAGATCTGAAAATCTATACCAATTAGCATAACCAAGTGAGCTATTAACCACTTGAGCACCTTTTTGCTCTAACCATTCAAGTCCGGCGATCCACCAATCCTCCTCAATCTGACGTTCAAAGTCAATACCCTTATGCCAATTTTTTTCAGTTTTAGCTAACAAGTATTTTGCCTGAGGAGCTAGACCAACCAACTGTCTTGGTGTATTAGCCGCCAAAACACCCAAAATAATCGATCCGTGATCAGATTGGCCAACATCATCCTGATCTGGCTCGTCTTTGGTTATAGGATCATTATTAACAAAGTCCCATTGGTCTAATACCTCAATTTTATTTAGTGATTGGTGGCTCAGGTCAAAGCCAGTATCTAGTATGCCAATTACGACTGTCTTACCCCAATATCCTTTCTTGTGTAAAAAGTCGGCCTGCAGGTGTTCTACTTGTTTTTTTGCCAAACCATATTCAATTGGGTTCTCCTTTTCTCCTTCGCTGGGAGCAGAAAAAATATTGTTTTTTTGATTCAGCCATACTGGTTTTTGAACTATATTTCTGTAACTTCGAACAGGTCCAATTGATTGTACAAAAGGTAGAGATAAAATTGATTGGTGATTCTCAGGTGAGATGTTCGCAGAAACGGCATTTAACCAGCGACTTTGGTGGTGAATTTTAGCACCCTGATCTTTGATGGTGGATAGATAGACTAATGGGATTGGCTCATCAAGAAATCTGACGGGACTCAGACTTTGATTATCTATCCCCTTATCGGAAAAGAACACCCAAACCTTCAAACCGCTCGCGACTTTTGATCTTTCGGTAGAACTAACTGTTGGACTTGACAGAAAAATAAGATTTGCAAAAAAACAGATAACTCCAAATCGAAAAAAGAAAAATGAAATTCGAGGAAACAGTAATTTATTAAAAGGCAGTAGAGATGCCATTAATCATTCTCTATCATTGGCTGTGGTAAGGCTCGCTCAACTAGGTCAATGTCTTCTCTGTTCGTTATCACAGAATCCTTCTGAGGTTCGACTGACTCCTTTAGATTAGATAGACTTATAACCGACTCTGACATTTTGGCAAACTCGATGAGCAATAATTTACCCACTTCAAACAATAAGGGGAAGTCTTCTTCATGTGTAAATACGTAATTGACCTCTTGAATTTTTTCGATGAAATCTGCACTCGAGTGCTCGCCATCTCCGAGTTCGGTATTTTTCAAAATTGATCTTAGATATCGCGGAAGTTGATATACCCAATCACCCGACTTCATAGTAGGGAAAGAAGAGTTGGTAGTTTCATTAGTTCCCATGATTGATATATCGTGCAAGAGACTGCGTTACCACTAAAAACCCCGTTTTTTGTGAACTAGGTTTTTAAGTTCATAATCGCCTCGGNCAAACCGTTTTAGATTTTCGAAAAAAATTTGGGTAACGTATTGACCTTCAAGTTGGGTGCCACCAGCTATATGTGGGGTAATTAACATATTTTCAAGATNCCACAAATCGCTGTTTGTTGATAATGGTTCTGGGCTGAAAACGTCCGAAGCGGCAGCAAATAAATGACCATTTTTCAAAGCTTTAGCAAGGGCATATTGATCAACAATTCCCCCACGAGACATTATGACTAACATAGCAGAAGTTTTCATTTCGGCTAACTCTTCTGTGCCAATCATGGCTTTTGTTTGATCAGTATAAGGGGCCATAATCACTACGTAGTCAGAAGTTTGGAGAAGGTCGCTGAGTTGATCAATACCCCACAGATGATCAACATATTCCGGCTTATCAATAGGCAACATATCGACAGCTACGATCCGCATATCGAAAGCGAAGGCTCGTCTGGCCAATGCACGACCCGAAGCACCGAAACCGACTATTCCCATTGTGCTTCCAGTTAATTCTTTCATATTGCCTCGAATATATCGGTGTTCGCTCCACTGCCTAGTATTTTGGCTTTGAATACACTTGCGAATACCACGAGTAAAGGCAAAAATCATTCCCATTGCACTTTCCGCTAGGCAAGCACCATGCGTACCACTAGCACTAGTCAGTAAGATATCGCTATCCACTAATCCGGGAATATTCAAGTAGTAGTTTGTTCCAGAACTAATTGATTGAATCCATTTTAGATTTTTGGCAGCTTCAAGTATTGCTTGGTTTATCCAACCTACTATAATATCAACATCAACAACTTGTTGTGCGGCTTCAACATAACTAGTGGAAACGAGAAACTCGACGTCCGGAAATTGATCTGATAACTCTGGAATAGAGTTTTCTAAATCCATGTCTCCGTTAGGTCCAATTAATACTTTCATAAAATTCCTTACTCATCTTTTTCTAATATCCACCGATACACAAATTCATCACCCACTTTATGCCCTTGGNTCGCGGAAATAATGATATATATTTTCTGCCACTTTTAGGTCAATTTGGCTGATGCTAAGTAGATCATCAATACTCGCTTTTCGAATCTGTTCAATTGATCCAAAATGGGANAGTAGAGCTTGTTTCCTCTTTTCACCCACCATTGGGATTTGAGTTAAAACCGATCTTTTTAGAGCTAATCGTCTCAGTTTTCGATGGTAATTAAGAGCAAANCGATGTGCTTCATTCCGCAAGNGTTGTATGAGNTGCAATGTTGGGTTATTATGCCTTAGTACTATAGGCATTGATCGATTTGGAATAAAGATATGTTCATTTTTCTTCGCTAAACCAATGATTGGTAGGTTCGCCAATTCGAGTTCATCGAGAACTTGACATGCTGCATTGAGTTGACCTTTACCACCATCAATCAGTATCAGATCAGGGAGATTATGACCTCGAAATGATTCATTAAACCTCCGCCGGATGACTTCTTGCATCATTTTTACATCATTTTGACCTTTGACTGTTTTAATCCGAAACCGACGGTATTCCGAGTATTTGGGCTGGCCTTCTATTGCTACTACCATAGAGGCTACGGGTAATTGATCACCTAAGTTGGAAATATCGAACCCTTCAATCCGTTTGGGGGTTTTTGGTAAATTCAGTAATTCCTGGAGGTCCCCTAACAGATCTATTTTGTCTGATAATCTAGATTGTTCATCAACTACTGTGACATCTTTTTTTTCTAAAATCAGCTGGGCATTTTTCTGGGCCAGGTTTATGAGTTGTCGTTTTCGTCCTCGTTTTGGTACTTGTAATTTTACTTGGCTTGTTAATTTACCCTTGGTCAATTGATTACGCCTTACAGTTAACCAATCTTGGATCGTATCAAGTGAGTCAATTTCAGTTGGCAAAATAATGAATTTAGGGATAAATGCGGCCTCAGAATAGTGCTGCTGAATAAATGCTGTAAGAGATTCGGATAACCAGGATTCTGAATGAGTAATAATATTAGAAAGAAAATATGTTTCTCTATCTACCAATGAACCGTCTCTCACCAGCATTAGTATCACACACATTCGTTCGCCAGATCGGGCAATTCCGAGAATGTCTTCATCTTCTGCCATTGGATCTTCAACGTTTTGTGGGTTAATGGCTTGTTGAATGGTTGTGATTTGGTCTCGATATTTGGCTGCATTCTCAAAATCAAGATGTGCTACGGCAGTCTCCATTTTTTGAACTAGGCTTTTGATGACAGAAGTGGTATTTCCATTGAAAAATCTCATCACATCTTTGACGATTTTTTCATACTCTTCCGGCGTTACGAAATCGGCGCAAGGCCCACCACATCTACCGATGTGATAATCTAAGCAGACTCGATGATTATTACCAGATGGTTTCAGGTCCAAATCACAAGTACGAACAGGAAAAACCTTGGTTAAATCTTTGACAGTTTTTCGGAGGGCATGCGATTTCACGAAAGGGCCTAGATAATGAGCACCATCCTCAGAAATTCGATTCACAACTTTTAAAGCAGGGAAAGGCGAATTAGTAGTCACTCGTAGGTACGGGTAACCTTTGTCATCCTTTAAACGAATATTGTATAGCGGCTGGTATTTTTTGATTAGGTTATTTTCTAGTATTAATGCTTCAACTTCATTACTAGTGATAAAAAAATCAATGTCTCTCACATATGGCAGCATCAAAGCTGTCAGGGCGTGAGGCTTAGAACCTGTGAAATATGACCTTACACGATCCCTTAAGGAGTTAGCTTTACCGATATAAAGTACAACATTATCAGCACCCTTCATTAAATAAACACCAGTCTTAGGGGGTAACTGGGTCAATTTATGGGTTATTTGTGACATTAGGCCGTGGCAGTATATTGAATACCATAACTTCAATAGCTAAATTAGTATTAACATTACGATTAATTCGATTTTTGGTCTCTAAAATAATTTCAATTGCTTTCTGTAACTGGATTCGGGAATAATTCCTGACGATTTTTTTAAGTTGTGAAAAATTTTGCTGGTGTGTAAGCAGTTGAGGATTAACTTGTTGGTGGATTAGTAACAAATCTCTGTACCATGTCAAGAGCTGATCTAGCATTTCTGGTGTTTCACTTATGTATTCAGCAATCCTGAAAGCAGATAAACGATCAAGAGTAGTGAGGATTTCTGGAACCTGATCAACCTCGATAGCTTCTTCCGTTTGACAAATAGAAAAAGCTTTTCCTATTGCACCTTGCGTTCGTGCAGAAACTACCATTGCCTTACCTAGATCAAGATCAAACTGATTAACTAGGATTTTCGCCAAATCGCGGACTTCCATTGGTTGAAAAGATAAAATTTGGCACCGAGAGCGAATAGTTGGTAACAAAGCATCCATGTTATTTGCAACTAAAATCAGTGTTGATTCTGCGGGAGGCTCTTCTAATGTTTTAAGCAAGCAATTAGCAGCCTCTAAGTTCATCTTTTCAACTTCTGTCAATAGATAAACCTTCCGTTTTCCTTCAAGGGGGCGAAATACAATCTGGCTTTGGATCGAGCGAATTTGGTCTATTTTGATATTACTACCATCCGGTCTAGTAATAGCAAAATCGGGGTGATTTCCTGCTATTGTTTTTTTACAGGAAAGACACTGTTGGCAGGCACCTCTTTTTTCCTGACTACTAGGTGCATTATGCTGATAGTCAAGGCAATTAATCGATTGAGCAAAATCCAGAGCCACTTTCTCTTTTCCTAATCCTTCCATACCAACGAATAAATAGGCCCCTGCAATTCTACCCGTTTCAATTGCGTTGTAAAGTTGGCTTTGTATTTGTTGGTGTCCGAAAATCGAATCAGTGGTCATGGTTAACCTTGATTAAAGAAATTTTCACTTTAAGTATGGACCAGATCTCGTTAAATATGACGTCAATCGGCTGAGTAGCGTCAATAATTTTAATTCGATTAGTATCTTCTTTTGCAATAGCTAGATACCCATCTTGTACCCGTTCGTGAAACTCAAGACTCTCTCGTTCAATGCGGTCCAGTTTGCCACGGCTAATTGAAGCCCTCTGCAAACCAATTTCGACGGGCAAATTTAGCAAAAAAGTGAGGTCAGGTGCCAAGCCGTCGGTCGCAATCTGGTTTAAATGATTGATCAATACTAGGTCTAAATTGCGCCCATACCCTTGATACGCAACCGTAGCATCACTAAATCGATCAGAGATAACAATTTTACCATTTTTGAGTGCTGGTATGATTATCTCTCGTACGTGTTGAGCTCGAGAAGCTGCATAAAGTAGTAGTTCAGAAGTCGCAGAAAGTTTTTCATTCGCCGGGCTTAATAGGATCTCGCGAATTTGATCCCCAATATTTGACCCACCCGGTTCTCTTGTGTTTTGAACTGAATAACAGGCATCTGACAGTTTATTAGCCAAATGGTTAATCTGGGTAGTTTTTCCAGAACCTTCCGTTCCTTCAAAGGTGATAAACATTTCTTCTAATTAGATACTTTTCAGTCGATGATAGCCTGATGTTTTTTATCTGTCAAGATCCAACAGTGTTGGTATATTATACCTACATTCGAGTTACCGAACTATTTTTACTGGTTCTACTGTCATCAAGTTAATTGCACAAACGCCGAGAGAAAATTCGATTATGGGCAAAGTTTACCGTATTTTCTCTACAATAAAAGCTTGGATGAACAAATAGTTCGGGNGACGCTCAATTTCAGATTTTCATGATTTGACTTTTGTTCTTTAGTCATTAGGTTACTTATTTCTGATGGCCTCAATTGGGGTCAGGCGAGCAGCTTGGCTGGCTGGATAATAGCCAAAAGAAACACCNACTATCATGCCCATTAATACACCAACGAAAATCGATTCTAATGTTACTGAAGAAGGCCATTCTACGCCAAAATCAGCAGANAATTTAGTGTTGAAAAATTGTCCCAAAATATTACTGAATGTGAATCCCACAACCATACCTAGAATACTGCCAATCAGACTAATCACGACCGATTCCACTAAGAATTGGAGCCTGATCTGAAATCCTTTTGCACCAATTGCCTTACGCAGACCAATTTCTGGTACACGTTCCACGACAGAAACTAACATGATATTCAAAATGCCAATCCCACCAACGAGGAGGGGAAAGATAGTAATTATAATCATTAGTATTTGAATAACTGTTAGTATTTTGTTAACAAAATCTAATTCTTCGTCGACACTACTAATTTGAAAAAATGTTTCATCTTTGTGCCGACGGAGTATTAATTCCTCGACTTCTGATCTTGCTTTCGTCAATAAATCAGGGGATTTAGCACGAACGCTTATACTACTAACCTGATTCCTTGGCCCACTGTTGCCCGTACCGAAGTAAGTCTTACCCGTCGAAATGGGAATTAGAATTTTGTTATCTTCATTTCCGTTCGGGTCGAGCCCTTTCCCTTTTTTTTCCATTACACCAACCACTGTGTAGCGCTGATTGTCAATCTTGACTTCCTGACCGATGGGGTTAAATCCGAAAAATAAGTCTTGCCAGACCTCGTTTCCAATAACACACACTTTGCCCCACAAATCTAGATCAGTACGGGTGAGATAGCGACCATAATCTGGGAACCATTGCTGAAAACTAGCGGATTCCTCGGTTGTCAGTTGAAGATCAGCGCTTTTGCTTTGACTACCTTTTTGTATTTTTTTTCTTCCTAATCCATCTGTAGGGATAACACTTTCAACGGCTGAACAGCCCTTTCTGATTGCGTTTAGATCGTCCATGGTAAGATACTCAGAACTAGTATTACGCTTCCATTTCCCTCTTTTTCGGGTCCATTCTTCTCGAAAAATGGTGAATGTACCAGCTTGTTGATTCAGACTACTGGTCAAAATTGTTTTCGCGTTTTTGCCAATAGTAAGGATGGAAATTACCCCGGAAATACCAATGGTAATTCCCAAAATTGTTAAAGCTGTCCTGAGCTTATTAGTTCCTAAAGTACGGAAAGTAATAGATAAACTTTCTGCGAGCATATTTTCTATATCCTCTAGTCTATCCTAAGAGCTTCCACTGGTTGTAGTCCTGCAGCCTTATTTGATGGATAAAAACCAGAAATAACCCCTACCATGGTAGAAACTAAAAAAGCGACAATAGCAGATTGTAACGACACTGCAGCTGGCCACACTGAATCTTTAATTACAAAACTGGTAATAACTTTGCCCACAGAAAACGTCACCCCTCCAGCTAATCCAGTACCAATTAGACCACCTAACAGGCAAATAACCACAGATTCTATAAGAAACTGGAATCGGATATCGTTTTTATTGGCACCTACTGCTTTTCTTAAGCCGATTTCGGCAGTACGCTCCGATACTGAGACTAACATAATATTCATGGTTCCAATTCCACCAACGATTAATGTAATAGCGGCAGCACCACCTAGTACCCACTGAATAACGGTTACTATCTTACTGATTTCTCGGATCATCTCAGCTGGAGATCCATAATCATGATATATATCGGCCCCAAATCTTTGTCGAAATAGTGCTTTAATTTGAGATATACTTTGGTTCACAGTTTCATAGCTATTTGCTTTCGCCATGATGGCTAGCCATCGGTTCTGTTTGCCCCAATACTGCGCTACAGTAGTAACTGGAATATCTATTCCGTCATCTAACCCAATTCCTAGTATACGGAAAAGGCCTTTTTCCATACTTTTATAACTACCTATAACTGTGAATCGGTGCTGATGGATTTTGATTTCTTGCCCCACAGGGTTGCTATCGCCAAACAAGTGATTTTTGACTTTATAACCTAGAATACATACTTTTTGTCCGCGTTTTATCTCCCAAGGCTGAAAATTGCGACCATATTCGAATTCAAAATTAAAGAGTTTTTCATTTGTGTCTAATACGCCAGTGATATTGTAAGTTCTACTTTTAGTACCAAATGTAACTGTTTGTGATCCGACCCAATTAAAGGCTGCTGCAGTTTTTATCGATGGACATTTACGAACGATTTGATCAACATCATCAAGCCATAAATTCTCTTTGATTGGATTTTCGACCCATTTGTTCTGCTTCTTAATACGACTTCTTTTCCCAATCCAGATCATGGTTGTTCCACTGAAATTTTCGAATTCGGAAACCGCAAATGATTCAATACTACCTCCCAGAGATACAGTAGTTACCACTATAAAGATACCGAGGATNATGCCTAACATGGTCAATAGGGTACGAAATTTATTTCGTAAAAGTGCCTGCCAACCAACCTGGAAATTGATGTCAGCCTTCAGTAAATTAGAAAGATTCATTTTAAATATTATCTTCGGGTCTATTTTTAATTTAATACTTTATAAGTTAAACAGCGAATGAATAAGACTAGCAATTGACACTTTTTCTACAGTACATATATCAATCTAATATAGACCAAACAGCTGCAATGGTAAATACACCCAAAGCCCCACCAACAAGGAATCTGTAAGGATTATAATGAAATGAATCTTCTTCCCAGCCATAACTNGTTAATTCTTCTTCATATTCTTCTATCACTTGATCTTTGGACGATATAGCTTCTGGAGGAATTAGATAGTCTTCATCATCATCGTCATCCTCTTCTTCCGACCACCTGAGNTTNGTTTCTTCTATGCCTTTNATTATGATATCTTCCATTACCAAATTACCATCAATTTCTTCAGCACTTTCATCATCAATATAATTCAAATCCTCAGGCCAGAGATTGGTATTAACGATATCAACAACTTCTTTCCAAAAGTCTTCCGAGTACAAGTCAAATTGCCAGCCAATTTCTTGCCCAATTCTTTTCTCAGATAAAAGAGACATAAAAGCAATCGTAAAAGGGTTGAGGTCCGTTCTTCTCCCTTCTTCTTGTGCTATTCGTTGCTTGTATATACAAACAGCTACACGTAAATCCTCCCATATTANCCGATCTTCTTCGTCAACCGAACCCCAGTCAGCATCGTCCGGAGCAAATTTACCATTAAGCAAATCAACACCAGCGTATATGTCATAAGACAANAGGAAATCCCACCATTGAGCAATGAAGTTTTTGTACAACATTTCACCCTTTCGGGTGGCGACATAATTACCTGATTCAGAATCNATATACCAATAATCATCGTAGTAAGCAGTTAATATTTCGTCAATATATTTGTGATTACCAGTTAGTAATGCTGGGATTTCTTCCTCATCTTCTATCACCTTGTANAGAATGAAACGAGTTTGTAATTTTGTGCGCAGATGATCTGGCAAATCTAACTNTCGGCTGAACATTTGTTTTTCCATCTGTTTATGCAGTATTCCTTAATATTTCTATTATCAAACGATTTATTCATTCTGGTGATTTATTTTATCATTTAGAATAGGAAAGTATTTTTATCAGCAGGTATTATTTTCTAAGTAAATGAAGCTTGATCATAAAAAGTTGCTCTATTGAATGAATCTATGAACAGCCAGACAATTTCTGTTAAGTCTAGTAACGAACGAGTTTACGTTTGTCTTAACTAACTTGGTTGTGTTAAACCACTTTCTTGTTTTGTATTGGTTGGCTAATTATTAGTTAGTTAATTTTCATAGGCCGTAGAATTATAACCTTTTTTCAGTACGATCTAATTTGAGCTATTGACTACCTTGCATTAGACTGTGACAACCAAACTTACTAACCGAGTACTTGTTAATACAATGAATAAAAAAAGCCAAACGTTATCTTTACTTTGACGGATGACCAGGGGCTTTGGGCCGCAGGCTGCTATGGAAACAATGAGATCCGTACGCCAAATATCAACCGACTAGCTTCGTCAGGCATGCGTTTCGAGAACTTTTTTTGTACTTCTCCTATTTGCTCACCAGCTAGAGCTAGTCTGGNGACGGGCCGAATCCCCTCGGCTCATGGCATTCACGACTGAATTGGAGTAGGAACCATGCCACCAGCAGCAGATCAGTACTTAGACGAGCTAAGTTGTTATATAGATGTCCTATACATGAAGACGGCTATATAAACAGTCTGTGTGGTAAGTGGTATTTGGGGGATAGCCTGAACCCACAACATGGTTTTTTACACTGGTTTGCTTCACCGACTGGTGGTAGTCGTTACAACAATGCAGAAATGATTCAGAATGGATAAGTAGGGATATACACCGGTTATACTACTGATNTCATTACTGATAACGTCATGAATTTTATCAGACAGAATGCCGAAAATCCATTTTACCTTAGCGTTAACTNTAATNCTCCACATTCTCCTTTTGAAGGATATCCTTCCGAACTCATGGATTTTTATGATAATTGTCCCTTCAAAACCCGTCCGCAAGAGGTTGCTCACCCTTGAGCCACTGCAAACTTCCGGCGCCACTTGAGTAATCGGGAATCATTGAAAGGTTATTTTTCCGCTATTATAAATATGGATCACAATATTGGTCTCCTCATCGATCTAATTGAACATCTTGGTTTACGCGAAACCACAGTTTTCNTATTCAGNAGTGATAATGGTTATTCNTGTGGNCATCATGGATTTTGGCATAAGGGTAATGGAAACTTTCCACTAAACATGTATTAAAANTCAATTAAAGTNCCTTTCATTATGAGCNAGCCAAGCAAAATAACTGAAGNCAAAAGCACTGCAGCAATGGTCAATCANTATGATTTCATGACGACTTTACTTGATTNTATTGGTCTGAACAATAACGAAGANAACTTAAGTCCAGGGCGGAGTTTTACCAACGTGTTATTCGAACAGCACAACGAGGTACAAGATGAAGTAGTGATTTTTGATGAATATGGACCAATGAGAATGATCCGTAACTACGAGTGGAAATACATTCATCGTTACCCTTATGGCCCCCACGAACCGTAAGCAAACGATCATAACGAAAGGAAGAATATGGTCGACGAAAAATCAANGTCTACTTTGGTAGAAGAAATGAGACAATTATCGGCTAATTGGTTCGACCACTATGTAATTCCGAACCTCGATAGTTCTCGTTATCCCGTGTCTGNCAGTGGGTAAATCAAAAAGATAGNTCTCTTTCAATCAGGAGAAACATCATTTTTAACACGTGGTTGGTCTGTAATATCATCTAGTTGTAAATTAAGTCTAATACTAAGCGCCCAACGATTTCTAAACTATCCGCGCTACACTTATCGACGGTGTCATCAATTGTATGCCAGTATGGATAATTGAAGTCAATTAAGTTAACTGTAGGCAAGCCAGACCTAATCAGTGGTATATGGTCGTCCATAACGGCTGCCCCGATTTTTTTAGGGAAAAACTCTCTCAACCCTAAATCGGCAGCTCGATCCCATAATGCTCCCATTAAGTCAGACGAAGTCTGCCATGAATAACGTTCCATTGGAATTTGTAAGTCTTTGTCACCGACCATATCTAATAAAATACCAAAATTTGCCCCCCAACCTTCTCGATTTTGGGCAAAGTAGGTTGACCCCAAGAACATATCACCAATTTCACGACCATAATCTTCCCCATCAAAGAGTACAACTACAACTTCGCTGGGGGGTGGATATTGATTAAAGCTATTTGCTAACTCTAATAGAACNGCCACCCCTGATGCCCCGTCATTAGCTCCCAAGATTGGCTCTAGCTGATTTTTTGGATTTGCATCTTTATCGGCAAAGGGTCGAGTATCCCAATGAGCACATAGAAGAATTGGGGAACCATTTCCTTTACCAAATCTAGCTAATATATTGGTCATAGTGATGTTATATGCGGTAAAAGATTGTTCCACTACCTCGTCGGCGAGCCCTTCTAATTCATTTCGCAAATATTCACGTGTTTTTCCATGTGCTACAGATCCAGGGTTACGAGGGCCAAAATCGCATTGTTTTTGTAAATAAGAAAAAGCCCTATCAGCATTAAATATGGGGATTCCTTGTTCTCTGACTTGGCAAGCAAACTGGGGGTCTGAAAAACCAAGTAGGCAAAAGATCAAAAACAAAAAACCAAGATTACAACGATATTGGTAGCTCAGCATTATGATTAGCTAAAGTGAATGTATTTTCTCATTTAGTCAAGGCATGAAGACTCGTCTTCCTTCTAATGCCCTAGCTATTGTAAGTTCATCAATGTAGTCTAAATCACCACCNACTGGTATTCCTTGTGCGATTTGAGAAACTGATACACTGAAATGCTGTGTCAACTGCTGTGTCAAATAGAGACTGGTAGCTTGCCCTTCTGTTGTACTGCCAATAGCCAGAATGACCTCGTTAATTTGTCCTTTTTTGAGGCGGTCGAATAAACCAGAAATGCGCAAATCCTGGGGGCCAATTCCATTCAGTGGGGACAATACACCCATTAGTGTATGGTACAGTCCCTTATATTGATTAGTNCGCTCAATGGCTAGTAGATCATCGGGTTCTTCCACGACACAGATCAAATTTTGGTTGCGCTTGGGATCGATACAAATTCGACAAGGATCAATATCAGTGATATTACCACATAGCTTGCAGTGATCTAGGCTAGCCTTAACATCTTTTATTGATTCAGCAATCCCTTTTGCGTCTCCTTCAGTCATTTTTAAAAAATAGAAGGCGAGTCGCTGGGCTGACTTAGGACCGATAGTCGGTAGCTTTTGTAGTTGGCTGATCAACCGAGCCATTGGTTCTGGATAAGGGCTCATGAGCTATTCTACATCATACCTGGGATTTTGATTCCACCAGTCAATTTACCCATCTCATCTCCCATTAATTCTTGCGCCTTGTGGTGTGCTTCACTAACAGCCGCAACAATCAAGTCTTCTAGCATCTCAATATCATCTGGGTCAACGACCTCAGGCGATAACTTGATTGAGACGATCTCACCACTGCCATTTGCCGTAGCTGTTACCATACCCCCACCGACGGAAGCTTCAACAGTCCTATTGGTCATCTCCTCTTGTACTTCCATCATTCGCTTTTGCATTTTTTGGGCTTGCTTCATCAAATTGTTCATGTTCATTATTATTACCTCAATTGAGTGAGTAAGTTTTTCTTGTCATAACAGAATTACTTNGGTTGGATTTTTAGTATCTTGGCATCGAACATACTTAAAACTGGGGACAGAGTCTCGTCCTGCAGGACTTCTCTCTGGAGCATCAGTGGTGTTCTATCCTGTTGTTGGCGTCGACGTGGTGTTTCGGTAACAAGATGTTCAGAAGAATTGTCTTCATCTGCTGTCATTTCTTTTTTAACCGAGTTTGTTCGACGTGAAACATTACTTGATCGACTTCCTTTAGTCGATGATCTTGATGACTTTACTACTAGGTTTTGCTGACGAACAAATTTCAGCTCGACTGTTCTACCAAGATGCAGGCTCAGTAATTTAGCAGTTAATTCTTTATCTTTATCAGCTAACAACAGGACTGGCTTCACCAAAGCTACTTGAAAAGTGAAAATGCCAGGTTTTATGGCGTGTCCTAGAGTATTTGAATCAGGTNGGGTTAACATTGCATCCTTGAGTAACTGATATGCAGATAAACGCTGATTTTGCAAATCAATCAAGGTTTTTCTCCATATAGNATCAAGATCTATATCTTCCAATGTACTTGTAAAATCGTCATCAATTGCGCTTGCTTGACTTTCTGGATCTTCATCTTTTTTTTTGTCGATTTCGACTACCTGATTTTCAATGNTCTTAAAACCAGTTTCGACATNTTCGCCTTCGTTNATCTTGTTATCCGCAAGATCAACTTTTATTGGAACTGTATTGGCTNAATCNAGGCGTCTTTCAATTGCTTTTAACTCATTGAGTAANTGAGTGACTTCACTCAAACTCTGAATACCATGGTTCGTAGCACAAATCTCAACTAATGCCGACTCGAAAAGTAGATGTGCATATCCGTTCTTCTTAATCTCGCTGTATGTTTGAATCAGTATCCTCAGGATACGGGATAGGCGTTTCGCTGAAACCTGATTTTGACTAGTTTGATTAATCATTCGCTGTACGTCAGTCGGTGAAGCTTGAATTAGATCGGCCAATTTCGTATCGATAGCTAACCGTCGTAGATCACTAAAGTAAGCAATTAATTGTTGTAAACACTGGATNAAGTCGGCCCCAACNTTGGATAGATTAGCTAACTGCTGTATCGATGAAGNAACATNACCTTCAAGTATTTTTTGGGATAAGTTCTCGATCAATTGTGCCGCGCCCAAACCTAAAATTTGGTTAATAGCTTCGACCGAGAGATTCCTTCCTATTGACGCTGTTAATCTTTCAAGAATGTTAGTTGCATCGCGAAGGCAACCCTCCGACTGATGACTGATTAATGCTAACCCTTCTTCGCTGATCTCGATAGACTCTGTCTTACAAATTTCCTTTAAGCGCTGTGTNACCAATTCTTGTTCCATAAAACGGAAATCAAATCCCTGGCAACGCGAAACAATAGCTGGAGGAACTTTGTGATGTTCTGTAGTAGCCAGTATAAAAATGACATGAGCGGGCGGCTCTTCCAACGTCTTAAGCAGAGCATTGAAAGCTTCCAACGAAAGCATATGAGCTTCGTCGATAATATAAATTTTGAAGCGACAACTAGCAGGAACTAATTGTGCATTCTCTTTCAGCTCTCGGATGGTATCGATACCACGATTAGAAGCAGCATCCATNTCTCTTACATCGAAGGAGCGACCNCTAGAAATTTCCTGGCAATTTACNCAACGGTTACAAGGTTCTGGATTATTTATTTCTTCGTTTGTGGTACAGTTAACAGCCTTTGCTAACACTCGGGCAATGGTGGTTTTACCGGTGCCTCGTGGCCCCCAAAACAGATAAGCATGACCTACCCGACCAGTACTTATTTGGTTTTGAAGAGTCGTTACAACATGTTGCTGACCAACGACATCCGCAAAAGATTGGGGACGCCATTTTCGAGCTAAAACTTCATAAGACATAANAATCGTCCATAGGTGAGGTTTTCACAGGAATGAAGAAACACTTTACTCTGAAAGGCGGGCGACTCGAATTTAGGAATTATCTGTAGATCGTGAATCTTGGCTATGCAACCAAAGGTTGATCAACAATCCCAAGCGTTACAGTAATCGTTAGCTCAAGCTAGGCTACCCTGTGTCACACTGTCAGATTACCTACCGCTGCTTCCTTCCGGACCTGACGGGGTTCGGTAACATNCAGTTGCTCAGGACCCAGCTCTCAACACCACGTACNACTGGCAGTCCAAGAGAAAGTTCACCGTCCGATGGTAATTCAGCCCTGCTATAGCGGATTGCAGGTCTAGGGCACCGCTACTTCCCCGCTTAGCATAACCAAGTCGGTCAAAATGGCGGAGAGTGTGGGATTCGAACCCACGGTACGGTTGCCCGCACACATGATTTCCAATCATGCCAGTTCAACCACTCCTGCAACTCTCCTATTTTGAATGGAGTAAACGGGANTTGAACCCGTGNCCTCAACCATGCGAAGGTTGCGCTCTCCCAGCTGAGCTATTACCCCTTAACTACTTACTAAAATTAAGAAAATATGGCCTCTATCCTTTTCGAATGGCGGAGAGTGTGGGATTCGAACCCACGGTACGGTCGCCCGCACAACAGTTTTCGAGACTGCCCAGTTCAACCACTCCTGCAACTCTCCATGAGATGCTTTTATTTCTCTCGCCTACTTCGAAAAAACGATTGTAACAACTCCCTACTTTCTTTCCACAAAACACCTGCTGTAACCTCGGTCCGATGATTCAACCTATGATCACGAAGTAGGCAATAGAGGGAGTCGACCGCCCCCGCCTTAGGATCTGTGGCTGCATAGACGACCCGAGGGATACGTGCGAGCAAAATCGCACCGGCACACATTGGGCANGGCTCCAATGTNACGTATAGAGTTGTGTCTGTTAGCCGCCAACTGCCAAGATGNGCAGANGCCGCCTGAATTGCCAATACTTCGGCATGNGCAACGGGATTGTTNTCGCCCTCACGACGATTGTGTGCCATTGAGATGGGNGAATNATTCCGCACGACGACAGCACCTACAGGAACCTCACCCAAGCTAGCTGCAAGCCTAGCCTGCTCCAATGCCACGGCCATCCAATCTGTATCAGAAATCATAAAAGCGCCGGAAGGGATTCGAACCCCCGCCCTTCTGATCCGTAGTCAGATGCTCTAATCCACTGAGCTACCGGCGCAAATACGGAGAGTGTGGGATTCGAACCCACGGTAGCTTTCGCTACAACTGCTTAGCAGGCAGCCCGGATAGACCACTCTCGCAACTCTCCACTTAGACAACGGTGAGGGTGGGATTCGAACCCACGGTAGCTCTCGCTACAACGGTTTTCAAGACCGCCACGTTCGACCACTCCGCCACCTCACCAAGANACGCAAATTGCGGGCTAATTCTAGCAGACCTAGATTTCGATGTCAATGTCAATTTGATTTTCAACGTTCCTATTTAAAGCAAGAAATGACACCATTTTCGGTCAAAATAAAATCAACAGGATAATCCCAATCTTCTGATGGTAGAAGGTCCACAATTTGAACAGAAAAAGCCAGACCAACAAGTAAAGCTCGTGGACAATTAGGAAGTAGACGATCGTAGAATCCTCCCCCATATCCAAGCCTGTAACCAAATTTGTCAAAAACACAACCTGGAACTAATATCATATCTAAGAAATTGGAATCGAGAGAAGTACATTGATCAGGATTAGGCTCTTTCATTCCCCACTTATGAGATTGAAACTGTATATCGGGGTTTTGTATCTGGTAAATTTTGAGATTTTGTCCCTCAACTCTTGGTAATCCAACTAATCGATCACTTGACAATTGGGATTCCAGTAAATAGCTAGTCTCGACTTCGCTTCTCATATGAAGGTACAGTAGAATACTATTTGGTTGATGAGTATCGATCAACTGTTTGGCAAGCCGACAAATTTTTTGACTTAGGTTTCGTCTTGTCTTCGCCGGCATTTTATCCCGATTGTTTTGTGCCTTAATACGTAACCTTTGTTTATCTGCTTGGATTTTTTTCATCAACTGACTGATCTTAAGGACAATTTACTGATACCAGAAGGTCAATTTAGCTAATAAGGATCTATCAGTAAAGCGTAAAGCTGTCGGAAGTGTTAGATCATATACTTGGTTTAGTACCAAATAGAAATTACTGCCTGGTTGATAAATATAATTAATCAATAAATTCGTCGATATGATTTGATTTCCACTATTCCATTGAGTAAACAATTTCACGTAAGCAGTTGTTGAGACAGTATAAACCATTCTGGTACCAATTACATTGGCGTCGAAAGAGCCAGTAGGTAGTTTAACTCTATTCAGACTATAACTGGACTCCAATGTAAATCTATTGCTTGGCTTAAATCTCACAAACCCATTCAGTCCCGACCGCTTCCCATTGTAGTATTGACCAAACCCAACAGAAACTCGCGCTGATACTGAACGAGTCTGATCAGTCTGTGTGGTCAGCCAACAATTCGTATAAAAGTATTGGTCAGGTGGGATTTCGTGATCTTTATGGACCTTAAAAGGTTGTTCTAGTCTATCTAATGTTCTGCGAACATCAATGGCAAACCAGTCATTACTGAGAAAGTTCATCCAATGTAAATATCGCAAAATGATAGTCTCTGGCTGATATTTGCTGTTCAAGGAAATATCGGTTTCTGGCCCGCTGAACATCTCTTTCAAATTCATAATTTCTAGTATGGAACCCAACCAGCCATCTATATCTTTTACCCATGGAGACCAGCGAAATTCACCACGCAAGCGTTGTCCACCGCCCCGCTCAGCAAAACCTACACCTGGTTTGAAATCGGGATCAATACCACTGTAACCAACAGAAGCTCGCCAAGAATCGCTACGCCATCCACCAGCTAAGGCGTATGCTCGCCCAATCTGTTCGCTAGGGCTAGTCTCATTTTCTCGATTTACGTCAAGTGAACTTGCGAATAGGGTATTAACGGTTACTGTATCAGTTGGTCGATAATTCAAATCTATTCCAACTGTTCGATTGAATATATCTTTGCTGGATTGTCGGTTAGTAGTTATAAACCCAAAATTTGATGAAGATAAAATATCCCTCCGTATTCTAAAAACAGAGAAATTAGTACTTGGAATAGTGATTTCACTTGGGGACGTTATTGTTTCACTAGATAAGGCATGTAGTAAACCAATTCCATAATCTCCAACTTTTCCAGTTATTTTACTACCACCTACAATCGGGATCATTTGCCCTTGTTCAATTCCGATTCGACGACTGTAAAATAATAAAAGTGGTGGAGCTTTACTTAACGTAGCTTGTGGAATACTGAATTCGAAAAAATTCGATCCCTCTAGAAAAAAGGGCCGTTTTTCTGGGAAAAAAGTACTATATCGAGTCAGATTGATAGACTCTTGATCTGCCTCAACTTGTGCAAAATCAGTATTGTAAGTCGCATCAAAAGTTAGATTAGGAGTAAGACTGTATTTGAAATCTCCACCCAATTCTATAATCCTATTTGGTTTATTATTTGTTTCCTCTTGTTGNTTTACTAAACTAATCCCACTTGTCAAGTAAGGCAAGACTTCAAATTTGCGTGTGGGTGAAATCAAAGTCAAGCCAGATAAAACTGCAAGGTTTTGTGTACGATATTTCGCCTTTGAACCATATTTTTTTGGTACAGGAACCAAAATTGCCTCCTCGTGTAAACGGGCGATTTCACGCCCAATGTTCAATCCCCATTCATTTATATCTTTCGGTTCGAAACGTAATTGACTGAAAGGAATACAAATTTCGGCCACCCAAAACCCTTCTTCATCGTTTGTTTTGTTAATCTTCGTCCTAGCGTTCCAAACCGCGTCCCAGTCAAAATTTAGACTATCACCATTTTTGAATATTCGGGCATCCTGTAGGGCTCCAAGAGGGTTAACCCGAAAGAAAAAGCCGTCCCGCCGGTCATTGTAACTGTCAATTAATACAAACACATTGTCGTTTTCGTGAATATTTGATCCGTCTCGACGCATTTCGTTAGAGACGAGTTGGTCAATTTTACTGTCATAACAAGTAAAACCAAAGTATATAGATTCAGAATCGTAAACGATACAAACTTTTGTCAGCAGGGAAGCTGGTTGGCCTTGATCAGGCTGAATTTGCACTAGGTTGGAGATTGGGTTGGCCTTCGACCAAATGTCCTCTTTTAAAACGCCATCAAGTTCGATAGGTTGATCAGTGTAAGTAGCAGTCAGATCTTGACTGATTGAGCCAAAGACTACTGTTGTGAAAAACGAAATAAAACCAATTAAATATAAAAAAAACATTCTCGAGAGTATTGAGCGCTTAGTTTCTCGATTTTCTCTATGAGTTATACTCTTCAATTGTTTATTCTCATAAAAAATATACTTTCCTTGTTTGATAGTCTGTTAGTTACCAGTTGGTAAATGAACCATCTGATTGGTGGAGTTGTGGCGGAATTTCCATACGGAAACTCTGGTCTAGGGCCGCCTTTTCGTCGAAAACGATTCCTAATCCAGGCATCTCTGGTGGTAACAAATGCCCATCGACCAAAGAAACTTGAACAGGGAAAACGTCGGGCAAGATGGAATTAGGACTTCGAACTAATTCTTGAACACCAAAATTAGATGTAGATAAATCTAAGTGTAAGCAAGCAGCCGTTGAAATGGGTCCTAAGGGGTTATGAGGTACAATGTTGATATAGTGTGTCTCACACCAATTTGCTATTTTTCTGGCTTCAGTCAATCCTCCAATAATACAAACATCAATACGTGCGTACTGCATTAAATCATCTTCGATCAAATGACGGAACTCCCACTTACTTGCAAATTGCTCACCAATCGCTAAAGGGACTGCCACATGTCTTGCCAGTTGGCGGTAGCTCGCCACATTTTCTGACCGAATTGGATCCTCAATAAAATAAGGTGAAAACTGTTCCAGAGACCTACATAGAGGGATCACATATGGAGGATCTAAGCGGGTGTGGATATCAATCAGGATTTCAACGTCGTCGCCAACCGCCTGGCGAATTGCTTCGCACTGTCTCAGCATTTGTCGCGCAGCCTTCCTAGGCTCAATTAGTTGGCCTTCGGTTGGCAAACCCAAACGTATAAAACTCCATCCTTCGTCTATTCTTTTTTGAGTATTATCAACTAACTTCTCTAATGTATTTCCACCAACATGGGGATAACAAACTACTTTTTCCCGAACCAATCCTCCAAGTAATTCATATACTGGAATACCTAAATGCTTACCTCAGATATCCCACAAAGCAATATCAATAGCACTGATAGCCGAACAAGCTATTCGTCCTGCCGGGAAAAACCCACTTCTGAACATTACTTGCCAAAGGTATTCAATACGACTAGGGTCTTGACCAACTAAAAGTGGCTTCAGATGATCCACACAGCCGGAGGCTGCCATTTCACGCCAAGTTAAACCACCCTCACCATAGATGCCAGCATCAGTTTCTACTTTGACAAAGAAAAAGTTTCGACCATTTTCCCAGACAACAAATGACTTAACGTCAGTAATCTTCACGATTTCCTACTCACAGCACTAATTTTCAGAANNACCAAAAATAGTATTGACNACTAACCGCTGGAAATTTGCCGCNAGGCACCTGTATCCTTCAGCATTCGGATGTAGTTGATCAGGCAGATACTGGTTGAGCTCAGGCCCAAAAATAGTCAGTCCATCGAAATAGAACAGGTTTTCGTCGTTTTGTTCTTTTAGAATCGTTACTGTTTGAAAAACCTCGTTTCGCATTTGAGCTAACGTAAATCCTGCTGCATTTTTGCTATTTTCTCTTGTTGGTGAATAAATTGGAGAAATTAAGGCGATCGGAATGTCAGGGTGCCCCTCCCGAATAGTTAAAATGGTACCNATGATGGATTGCTGAAAAGCCCTNGGNCCTAAACTACTTGCACCGTAGATATTAATACCACAGCAGATTGATACAAAATCAGCTGGCAGATCTCGAATTAATCGTGCAACCATTAGGTCTAAATGGCACTGGCCACCGAACCCAAGGCAAGTCAGATTAAAATGGTTTTGTCGAGCTACGATGGCAGGCCAAGTAAAACTTGGTGATTTTGCNCCAGCACACTGGGTTATCGAGCTGCCATATGTAATCCAGCGCAACTGAGTATCATCGTAACGCTTGATTATTGCACCACTAGAAAGCTCCAAAGATTTTAACAGGAATGTACTTTTTTGGGGCAACCANAACTCGACTAATTTTTGCCCGGCGGGAAGATTCTCAAATAAAAAATGATTGGCATTTTTTAGGTCATAACTTTTTATCCATTTACCGTCACAATACAAATCAATTTGGCTATCATTCGGCGTGTNTGCAATTTGGCCTTTGATTATTTCTGTATTAGAGTGAAAGGAAAAACGTACACCCGCTGGCATAGACGCTTTTTCTTGGAGTTGCGAGTGATATAGATTTCTTATTCCNTGAGGAATCCGCCATGGCATTACGCCTTTCTCATTAATTTCTAAGGAAANAGCACCAACCCAATTCAATCGAACATCATCAGCTTTCAGTTGCATAATTTCTTAGACCTTGATGATTTTTANAGTTTGAGTGAATGAAAATTCAAATGGTTGTGGTNNGTCTNCTAGCAGAAGAAACACCATCAACCACAAATGGCTCAGCATTACCCCATAGTCGACTACCGTCTCGAGATAAAATCGGTTCGGCTGAATATTGTGCCAAATAAGCCCGACGAGGTTTTTGAGTCGTNTTATTTCCACTACTATGGAAATTTATACTTGTAAAAGCCACGATACTCCCTGCTGGTACAATTGCTGCGACNCCCTTATCCTTACCAAAATAACCGACTAAGTCATTAGATCCTTCCTCTCGAATATGTTGGACCCAAGATCGAATACCTGAATGAGAAAAGGGCAAAATGTGAACTGTTCCATTTTCAATAGTCATGTCATCCAATGCACACCAACAAGTCAAATAAGGTCGATGGTCTGGGTAGCCAACATACCCTGAATCTTGATGCCAACTGAATTTCATACCTTCTTCGGCACCCTTNACCACATATTGTTCCCAAAACAAATAGGNTGTATCCCCAAGGGTTGCTTGGCAGACTTCCGCCATCAGGTCGCTGAATAAAAAATCTCTTAGTTTGGGCTNTTGCTGAAAACAATTAGCTATGAAGTAGCGCTTGTGGCGATGGTTAATACCCAAGACGTCTGTACCTTTCTGATCCATTTGCAAATTGACCTGATCAACAAATGCTTGGCACTCATCTTGTAGTAACTTTAAAAAANTATTAGGAATCACACGATCTAGAATCAAATAACCTTCATCCTGGTACTGCTGTTTTTGTTGTTTTGTTATTTTCAGTGTCATTAGCTTAGATACCTATTCAAATTAACAAATACATTGTGAGTTGATTAATGTATAGATGTTTATAATACTAACCACATATTATCCACAAGTTCACACCAATGGCTCTCGTACTATGTTTAAAATTTGCTCGTATAAACGATTAGACCGAGCATTCCTTGCCCAACGTGCTCCACCCGGCCCTGANTTTAAATTGCCGCCGGCGTTAGGGTGGCACTTAGGTCTATTGTTCAAATCGATGGTAGCGGAAAGTACATTGTTCACTGATGAATTAGCTAAAGTTTCGCCAACTGAGTTGATAATTGTAGCTGGTGAATTCAGCGTCGACGCAACTAAAAAGACATTATTGTCAATTGCACGAGCTGGTAGGATTTTTTCTTCATAGCCGGCATTAGGAAATAAGATCAGTTCAGCTCCTTTAAGTCCCAAAACTCGTGCTGATTCAGGCCACCAGCTATCGTAGCAAATCATGATACCGACTACACCAAAATCGGTAGTAAAAACGTCGAATTGGTCTCCTGGTGATATACCTTGCGGCCCTTCTGGCCAATAGGGATGGACTTTACGTTGCTTGCCGATCAATTCTCCCTGGCGATTATACAGAATNGCCGAATTAAAGATGTAATNACCATCTTGTTCCAGTAAACCAGAACAAATATAGCTATTGTGGGTGGATGCTTTGTGACTTAACATTTTACAAAAAGGGCCAGGGATCTTCTCAGCTAGTTCCCACAGAGATTGGCCGCGTTTTTGAGGTGCTGAAGCTGTATTAGCAAACTCTGGTAGTAGAATGATGTCACAATGGGCCAGTTGGTCAACTTTCTCTGCGTATAGTCGGATGTGATCGGATTGGCTNGCNGGGTGATACGGGCGATATCGCATAGCTCCTACAGTAACCATACGGGAAGGCAATGGNTCGGAAACCATTAGAGAAACATTATCAAACCATACTTGTCCTNGCTTNGCGTACCGCATTAAAAGNCNNATTTCTGCTCCNTCNCAATCATTAGGNGCNGTAAACGTGTTTTTNGCAACAACTNGTCTNGTNCCTTTTTCAANACTGCGNAANTNGTATANTGTGTCTTCGGAACAATTGTCTTCAACNGNTTCCTCTCGGCNCCAGACAATGTGCGGTGTAATATGCAAAGATAGGTCTGGGATGTTTTGGTACTGAAATCGGACTTCGAGTTGATAGGTGCCTCCAGCCTGGATTTCCACATATTGGCACCAAGCTCCAAACACATGATGATTTCCGTTACCAGACAAAGAGAGACAGTTTTTTTTCGATTTTTTTTCAACGCTGAACAAAGGAGATAGGCTAGGCATGGGGGTCCACTGGTACCAACTATCAAAGTTTACTTCAGGATACCAAGTTAACAAATTATACATTTTCGCAGATTATTACTATCAATGAACCTAATACTTCCAATTTTCACGCCTCATTATACAACTGTTTAAGACTTAGTCAAATTGTTTTAGGCATTAATCTCAAGCCTTTCACCACTTGTGTTTGAATAGTGCCTGTGATATAATCGGCTGCCTATAGCTTGTTGTTTGGTGATCTTGGATTCACAGGTCTGTTACGTTCGATTTGTCGGTGGATAAGTCCACTGCTACCAAAAGGAGTAGAAAATGAAAAAAATTAATACGCTGGTCTTTGCAGGTGGTGCTATTCACGATTGGAAAGGGTGTAGTCAGGAAATCGTTAAATCATTATCAAAAACAGATGATTTCGAAATCACTGTGATTGAGGATGACCTAGATGCACTAGTGGCACCGAAACTTGATCCTTACGATCTGATCGTTTTCTATTACACGGTAGGTGAAATCTCCGATGCCCAAAAAAACGGTTTACTGAACCATATTTCTTCTGGGAAAGGATATGTTGGCGTACATTCAGCTGCTGATTCATTTCGAGGTTGTCCAGAATATCAAGCCATGGTGGGCGGTCACTTCACTACTCATCCACACTACCGTGAATACCAAGTCAGCATCGTTGATTCTGAGCACCCAATTACCGAAGGTTTAGTTGAGTTTAGTGTGACCGACGAACAGTATATTTTGGATTATGACAAAAGAGTTAGCGTCTTGGCCTCAGCCCTACACCAAGGTGAGAAAATGCCAGTAGCTTGGACGAAAAGCTGGGGAGAAGGACGCGTTTTCTACTTAGCTTTGGGACATGATGCAGCTGCCTGCCAACACGAGAACTTTTCCCTTTTACTCCAGCGGGGTGCTGTTTGGGCTGGAAAGCCAGCAACTTAGGCAAACTCATCTGAAAAATGGACCCTGTACCGAAGATTATAGACCTTCAATTCCTACCAGAAGACCGATTACGTGTTGTGTTTGATGGGAAATTAGATGACCAAATTGTTCCTTCAGATTTTGTACTTATGCTTGGATTACAAGTTGGAACGAAAGTTTCCCCGAAAGTTTTAACAAAATTGGCCTTTGCCTCGTCGGTAATGGAAGCCAAGAGAGAAGGTCAATTAATCTGTAAAAATTCGGATAAAAATATTACCCGATCTTCGTTAAGAAAGATGCTAGAGCAGAGAGGATACCTACCTGAAAGCATTGATCAGGCTGTCGCTGATTTAGAAAAGTCAGGTTATATTAAGGGCGCTGTATTTGCCCAGAAATGGGTTGATAGGCGACACAAATCCTCCCCTAGAAGTAAACGTTTAATCCAACATGAACTCAGAGCCAAAGGTGTTGACAACCCAGATATTGAACAAGTCTTGTCTCAGTTCAGTGAAAACGAAGAAATAGAATCAGCTTGGCTAGTCTATCAAAAATATGCCAAAAGATATCGATCACTAGCACCTCATGTAGCTAGACGTAGATTGCACGGACTGCTAATGCGCCGTGGATTTAGTCATAGTACCATCCAGAGTGTTGAAGCTCGATTTGAAACTGAAGTTTTTTGATGAGTATTTTAATTCGGTCACTGGTTAGAAAAATGGTAATGTTGAGTTTCATCCAACTAGACGTCAGAGAGTAACCTATGAAATCCCACGAAGTCCGACAGAGTTTTCTTGATTTTTTTCAGCAAAAGGGACACACCATTGTCCCCAGTGCGTCATTGGTACCGGCAGATGACCCCAGTTTGCTTTTTACCAACGCGGGAATGAATCAATTTAAAGATGTTTTCCTTGGCTTAGGCAATCGCCCATATTCACGCGCGACGGATACACAAAAATGTATTAGGGTTAGTGGAAAACATAACGACTTAGAAGAAGTCGGATACGATCAGCATCACCATACCTTTTTCGAAATGCTAGGGAATTGGTCTTTTGGTGATTATTATAAACGAGAAGCTATTCAGTTCGCTTGGGAATTGGTCACAAAAGTTTGGCAAATACCAAAAGAAAAAATTTGGATTTCTGTTTATTTGGATGATGATGAAGCGGCTGATTTGTGGGGAGAAGTTACTGATTTACCTGCAGGTCGGGTGCTCCGATTCGATGCCAAAGAGAATTTCTGGGAGATGGGTGAGACTGGGCCGTGTGGCCCCTGTTCTGAAATGTTCTTTGACTTAGGGCCTCAAGCGGACCCCAACTTTACTGGTGATCCTAAAGATGGCGTTAATGTCTCAGATCGATTTCGGGAATTTTGGAATCTAGTTTTTATCCAATATAACCGGGATGAAAATGGCGAATTGCATCCGCTACCAGAAAAGCATGTTGATACAGGGATGGGCTTTGAGCGAATCGTTGCCATCATGCAGGGAGTCGATTCCAATTATAAGACAGATGTCTTTAGCCCATTACTCGAACATGTCTCTGATTATACTGACCAACCTTACTTTGATGATGAACGGGGTACGCCACATAGAGTAATTGCAGATCATATGCGTTGCCTGACTTTTGCCATTGGCGACGGCGTTTTACCTTCAAACGATGGACGTGGTTATGTTATTCGTAGAATTCTGCGGAGAGCTGTACTTTACGGTAAGCGTTTAGGCATGAATGTTCCCTTTATTCATAACTTTGTTGATCCTGTAATTGAGCAATTAGGTACAGCATTTCCTGATGTTATACCTCGCCGATCACTAATTCAGAAAATTATTCATAGTGAAGAAGATCGATTTCACCAGACTCTGGACCGAGGTCTTGAATTGTTAAGTTCGTCAATTGGTAAGCTTGTGTCCAATGGAGACTCGGTCCTAGATGGTGATCGTGCGTTCGAATTATATGATACTTTCGGTTTTCCTCTTGATTTAACTCAGATTTTGACTCGTGAAAACGGTATAGTCGTTGATGAACAGCGCTTCAAAGATAAGATGGTAGAGCAACAAGAACGTAGCCGGTCGTCTTGGAAAGCAGCTGGAAAAAATCAGGATAGTCTCATCCTCGGCGAAATTCTAAAAGAAAACGGTGGCACCGATTTTGTCGGATATAACACGGACGTCGTATCGGCTGACATTGTGGCGATCATTCGGGGGCAAGAAATTGTGTCTGAGGCCACAGTTGGAGAGCAAGTTCAGCTAGTATTAGATCGAACGCCATTTTACGCTGAATCTGGGGGGCAAGTTGGTGATCAAGGTACTCTTGACGGAGAAGGTGTTACCCTCAGTGTTCTAGATACGCATACGCCAATTCCCAACTTGACAGTTCATATTGTTCAGATTGAAAAGGGCTCTATTGTGACAAAGATGACACTCAGAGCCAAAATAAATAAAGAACGACGTCAAGAAACAGCCGTCAGTCATACGAGTACTCATCTATTACATAGTGCTTTACGAAACATATTAGGTGAGCATGTTGGACAATCGGGTTCGCTAGTTGAACCAGGGCGGTTACGGTTTGATTTTTCTCACTATGAAACAATCTCTAAAGAGCAACTAAGACGGATTGAGACTTTTGTTAATGATTGTATCCGACAGAATGATCCGGTCGAAACGAGAACATTACCATTAGAGGATGCTAAAGAACAAGGAGCCTTAGCTTTTTTTGGTGATAAATATGGTGATGTTGTACGGATGGTACGAACTGGAGATTATAGTATTGAGTTGTGTGGTGGTACACATCTGAATATGACCGGTCAAGCGGGGTTTTTCAAAATAATCAACGAAAGTAGTATTGCTGCGGGCACACGTAGAATTGAAGCCAAAACTGGCGCATCGGCTATACAGCACCAACTATTAGAGACCGAAACACTACAAGAAATATCTAATTTACTAAAGACACAGCCTAGTAAAACCTCCGACCGATTAACAAAGTTATTACAAGATAATCGAAGGCTAGAGCGAGAATTAACTAGCCTCAAAAAACAACTTTCTTCTGCTCAAAACTCTGACTTAATCAACCGTGCAGTTGATGTTAAAGGCGTTAGTGTCGTGGCGGAATTTGTTGAGAAATTAGACCGTACGGAATTGCGAAATGTGACCGATGACCTAAGAAATCGGTTAGAGTCTGGAATTATGGTATTGGGTTCAGGAAAAACGGATAATGTTTCTTTGATTGTTGCTGTTACCTCTGATTTGGTTGGTAAAGTCCAAGCCAGTGATATTATGAAGCTTGTTGCCAATTTGGCTGGCGGTCGTGGAGGGGGGAAACCGGAACTCGCTCAAGGCGGTGCAAGTGATCCAAAAAAAGCCAAGCAAGCTATCAGTAAGGCACCTGAGCTCATCACTAGTTTGCTTACTTAATTCTATATCTGGCTACAAATTAGAATGAATAGATAGAGGATAATTGGCTATGAAAGTAGAATTACTNTGGCAAGTTCCCTTAGCTGTTTCTTTGCTTAGCTTATCGTGGTTTCTTCTATCTTTATCCTTCCGGTTGGGAAGAACACTGAAATCGGTGGAGTCTGTTCTGGATGGAGAGATCCTAACACTCTTAAAGCAACTAAATCAAACGATAGGAAGTCTCGANCAGGATTTACCTGAGCTACTAGANAGTCTTAATGGATTAATGGTAACTTTGGAAAAAATCAGTGCTCAAGAAATTCAACCAACTTTGCACTCTTTGCAAGAAATAACCGAATTAGTTAACCAAAGAGTCNCTGAAATTGATTTGTTCATTATGGAAGTTAATAAATTTTCTAAGGAAACGGTTACTCGAGCGGAGTACTACAGAGATCAGTTATCAGTTCCGATCACNGATATTCTGAGTTTGTGGAGCGGTGTNCGGGCCGGAATAGAAAATTTACTTCACTTAGTCAAGCAAAAAAAATGAGTNATAATCTACTTAGANNTAACTATAAATATCTTTTCGAGGTAAAAGAAAANGAGAATAATTATGAGTAATGATAGTAATAATAGCGTTTTAGCTGTTGTTTTAGCCTTTTTTACTGGTGGATTAATCGGTTCCGCCTTGGCTGTTTTGTTGACTCCCTTTTCAGGTCGGGAAACACGAGAGCGTATTGTAGAATCAACAATTGATACAAGGGAGAAAACAGTCGAAATAGCTGGACAAGTTAGTGAAATAGTATCCCAATCGATTTCGGNTGGAACAAAAGCCTTTCANNATAAAAGAGAAGATATTAAGACAACTGATATAGTAGAAGAAAGCTTAACCGAATCCCTAGAAGAAACAGTAATTACAGATTTAGAAAGTGAACGCCAGGAAGAGGGNAATCTAGAAGTATTGGAACCCTTTGCTGAAAAAACTACTGGATAAAAGGTGTTATATTAATTGATTATCAGAGTCAGAGACTCGNTCTTTGGCTCTTTTTTTTGTCATATTTTCAACCACAGATCATGATTACTTTCTATGAACATAGATAAACTGACAACACTTCTAAATCANGTTCAACAAAATCAAATTAGCATCGATCAAGCAATATCTTCGCTGAAACAGTTACCATTTGAAGACCTTGGTTTTTCAAAAATTGATTATCATCGACAGCTAAGACAAGGGTTTCCGGAAGTCATTTTTTGTGAAGGTAAGACCATTGAACAAGTTGTNAAAATAGCTGAACGTCTAGTAGATGTAGGTCAACCTTTATTCGCTACTCGTGCAACAGTTGAGATGTACCAAGCTGTTCTTTCTATTGCTCCGAAAGCTGTTTTCAATCAGGCTGGTAGAACCATCAGTTTACCTGCCGAAAAACTAATACAACAAACTGGGATTTTGGTCGTCTCCGCCGGAACTTCTGACATTCCAGTAGCAGAAGAAGCGGTTGAAACCGCGAGTATCATGGGAAATCAAGTCGATCGACTATATGATGTCGGGGTAGCCGGTCTCCACCGCCTATTAAGCAACTATGAACAGTTGACNGGTGCCAATGTTCTAGTAGTAGTTGCNGGNATGGAAGGTGCACTAGCGAGTGTCGTTGGAGGATTAGTTGATAAACCCGTAATCGCCGTGCCTACTAGTATTGGGTATGGCGCTAGCTTCAATGGATTAGCGGCTTTACTCACTATGCTAAATAGTTGTGCGTCAGGTGTGAGTGTAGTAAATATCGACAACGGGTTTGGNGCCGGTTACAACGCGGCTTTAATCAACCGTCAAATCCATCAACGAGTTACTAATGATGAAAACAATTATTGATACTGACCCAGGTATCGATGATGCATTGGCAATTATCTATGCACTTAGCCATGAAGACTTNTCGGTTCATTCTATTACTACAGTTGCCGGTAACGTAGATGTTGATAGGTCGAGCCAAAACAGCCAGATAATTCTACATCAACTAGGTTTAACATTGCCTATATCAGTAGGACAAAGTCAGCCCATCTGTTACGAACTTCAGACTGCAAGGCACTTTCATGGCCAGGATGGGCTTGGCAATACTACATCNGAATTTGATTTTACTGCTGGTGCCGAATACGGACTTTCCTCTGCTGCCGAATCTATTCTTNGCTTAGTCCATGANTCGTCGGATTCAGGTGTTCGTTTGATTTGTCTTGGTCCACTAACTAACGTGGCTCAAGCTATTCTAGCGAATCCTAAACTGATGAAGCGAATTGACCAAATTGTATTGATGGGTGGAGCCTTCGANTGTTATGGTAANGTTACCCNGACCGCTGAATTCAACATTTACGTTGATCCACACGCAGCAGAAATTGTTTTTTCTTCTGGAATTCCGACCACCATTTTACCACTGGATGTAACCCAACAGGTTGAAATCAGCGCAAATCAGCTGNAAAAGGTNGCCTCGAAAAGTANTGTGCCATGGAAGCAATTCGCTTGCTCTATAACTCACCATTCCATGAATGTTCACCAACTGAAAACTGGAAATCGAAGATTATATCTNCACGACCCCTTGGTAGTGGGTTACGTTTTATACCCAGATTTATTCAAAACTATCAAAGCAGACGTCCGTGTCGAAACAGGATCCAGCTTGACAAGGGGAATGACCGTAGCCGACCTACGTCAGCCATCCGATAAATCTAACGTTCAGGTGTGTGTTAAGGTTAAGTCTCAGTCATTTCTCAATGATTTNTTCTCCACTGTCTTCGGCCTTGCTCAAGGTGATTTTTGAACGAACCGATACACTCTCTCATTTGGTTTTATATAACCAATTTTTCGTACNAGTGCTTCTTGAGTTAGTGGATCTGATTCGAGGCGATTTAGCTGATCCNTTAAAGTATTTCTTTGCTGTTTGAGCTGTTTTAACCTTTCTTTTTGCAAAGATTGATAGACAGTTGCTTGCCTCCATTTTAGAAAATTCCCGACGGTATGCAATAGGCTCGNCGCAAGGAGTATTAGTAAGAAGGAAAATAAAGAGGCTCTCAAAAAACGAAACACGGAATTTTCAATTTTGTATCGCTGAGTATATTTATTCGGTAAGCAAGTTGCTGAACCAGAAATAAACAACGTCATAAATCAAAGCTTGGTTACGCTCGCTTTTTGGACCATCGAATAGGAGTGTATCGTTTTAGCCTAAATTGTAGAAAACCTTTCTTCCACTGAATACAGCAAAATCTCCTAGTTCTTCCTCGATTCTTAACAATTGATTGTATTTACAGGTCCGGTCTGTTCGGCATAGTGATCCTGTTTTTATCTGACCAGAATTTGTAGCAACTGCGATATCAGAAATNGTTGTATCTTCAGTTTCACCCGAACGATGTGAAATAACAGCAGTATAATTGTTCTGTTTTGCTAATTCGATCGCATTAAGTGTCTCGGTTAAGGTCCCAATCTGATTAACCTTAACTAAAATTGAATTGCCAACGCCACGCTCTATACCCAAACCAAGACGCTCAGTGTTAGTAACAAACAGGTCGTCTCCAACCAGCTGTACTTTGTTACCAATTGCTTCGGTTAGCAATTTCCAACCATCCCAATCATCTTCGGCCATTCCATCCTCAATGGAAATAATGGGATACTTTTGGCANAGATCGGCGTAGAATTGAACCATCTCATCGGGGGATTTTTTCGATTGAGCTTCAGCCTCTAAAATATAATTTCCGTCTTTGTAAAACTCGCTAGATGCCGGATCAAGCGCAATTAATACGTCGTCTCCTGGTATGTATTTCGCTTTTTCAATCGCCTCCATAATTACTTGCAACGCTTCCTCATTGGATTTCAAATCAGGAGCGAATCCGCCTTCATCACCGACTGCAGTATTGTAGTTTTTTGATTTTAGAACTGATTTAAGATGGTGGAAAATTTCTGTTCCGATTTGTAAAGCTTGACGAAAATTACTGGCCCCAACGGGCATGATCATAAACTCTTGTAAATCAACGTTATTATCAGCATGAGATCCACCATTGATGATATTCATCATTGGTAATGGTAACTCTTTAGCGTTTGTTCCACCAACATAGCGGTATAATGGCAACCCGAGACTCTTGGCTGCAGCTTTGGCTACCGCTAATGAAACACCTAAAATAGCATTAGCACCTATATTTTTCTTATTATCACTACCATCAAGCGCTATCATTTTTTGGTCGATAGCTGTTTGGTCATAAATTGACTCACCAATTAAGTTTNCTGATATGACAGTGTTAACATTTTTGACCGCTTTTTGGACTCCNTTGCCTAGATAGCGATCTTCTTCATCTCTCAGTTCGACAGCTTCGTGCTCGCCCGTAGAAGCACCTGAAGGTACCGCTGCCCGCCCCATTGTTCCACAAGTGAGGTATATATCAACTTCAACTGTTGGGTTACCCCTAGAATCCAAAATTTCCCGTCCACGGACGTCAACGATTTCTGACATTGAACAAATCTCCTTTTGTATATCTCATATGTAGTTAAAAAATCTCCCATAGATCAGGATTATCGGTTAGAATCTCTGGNCCATCTGAGAGAATTGCGACTGTGTGCTCGAAATGAGCTGACAAGCTTAAGTCTGAGGTCACGGCAGTCCACCCATCATCCAAGGTAGCTGATTGACTTGTACCAATGTTAACCATAGGCTCAATAGCTAATACCATACCCGGTTTTAACCTAGGACCAGTACCGGGCACTCCCACATTTGGTACTTGAGGTGGCTCGTGCATCTTTTTGCCAATACCATGCCCCACAAAGTTATCTGCCACGTAAAAACCATAGGTTTCGACATGAGACTGAACAGCATGACATACATCTCCTAATCGGTTCCCAGGTTTGGCTTGTTCAATAGCTTTATAAAGTGATTCCTTGGTCACACGCAGTAACTTTTGAGCTTCTGATGAGATCTGGCCAACTTTAAAGGTAAAGGCGTTATCGCCATGAAAACCATTTAGGAAAATCGCAGTATCAATACTAGCGATTTGACCTTCCTGCAAAATTTGATCTTCTGTTGGGATACCATGAACAATGACTTCATTAATGGATGAGCAGATAGTTGCAGGGTAAGGCGGATGGTTAGGTAACTGGTATCCTAAAAATGAAGACTNTCCACCTAACTCCTCAATAGTTTGGCGACAAATCTGATCCAATTCTGCTGTCGATATACCGGGTCTCACAGCTTCTCCTACCCGCTGNAACATGATCGATGCCGAACGTCCACTTTGTCTCATTTTTTCGATATCTCTTTTTGATTTAAGCCTGATTCGGTTTCGCATATCAATTCTTAATCGACTATCC
The DNA here is from genome assembly GCA_002714785.1 of Candidatus Poribacteria bacterium. Classification (GTDB taxonomy): domain Bacteria; phylum Poribacteria; class WGA-4E; order WGA-4E; family UBA9662; genus TMED15. The sequence goes on from PAYP01000006.1 coordinate 94,120, forward strand.
TATTAAGTACTAAGGGTGANAGTGAGGTAGGAGAAAATCCCAATATTTGGTTTATTAATCGTGAATGTAATCACTGATTAACGGAAATGATGTCACCAATCAGAGTCTGTGCGGTGGCTGTATGTATTTTTACTTCGACAGTCTCTCCCACGCTAGTATTTCTTCGAGGGAAAACTGTAGTTTTAAAACTTCTTGTTTTTCCAAAAAAATCTTCTGAGGACTTTTTCGATTCACCTTCAATCAGTACTTCAACAACTTTACCTATGTAGGTTTGGTTAATCTGTCTAGAGATTTTGTATTGTTGATCTATAATTAACTGAAGCCGTTCCATTTTTACTTTTTCTGAAACATCATCAGTCAATGATCTATGAGCTCGAGTGCCGTCACGATCGGAATATTTGAACATAAAAGCTGAATCGTAACGAACCTCAGCCATCATATCGTAGGTGTTTTGGAAGTCAGCTTCTGTTTCACCACAGAAACCTACAATAATATCAGTACTAATAGCTAAATTTGGCATCAGTTCACGCATCCGATTAACCAATGAGCGGTATTCGTCCGCAGTATAGGTACGATTCATACTTCGGAGTATGCGAGAAGAACCTGACTGTAACGGCAAATGAATTTGTTGACAAACTTTTTCACAACTGGCCATGGCCGAAATCATCGGTTCTGAAGCATCACTAGGGTGAGGCGAAGTAAACCGAATACGTTCTAACCCATTGATTTCATTAAGGGAAATCAGCAAATCTCCAAAATCATTCTGTCCATCATGATANGAGTTGACCGTTTGTCCTAGCAAAACGACTTCCTTAAATCCTTCATCAACTAATTGGTAGCATTCATCCACAAGTTTTGATAAAGTNATGCTTCTTTCTCTTCCACGTGTGAATGGTACAACGCAAAAGGTGCACATCTTATCGCAACCTCGCTGAATGGTCAGCCATGCTCGGACTCCGTCCTTTCGGATAGGCGAGAGATCAGCATAATCTTCCGATTTATCTAGCTTGAGACCAACGAATGGATCTTTAGAGCGAACNGTTTGAATAGCTTGTGGAAGGCTTCGGTAAGCATCTGGCCCTAAAATAATATCAACGAATGGTGCAGCATCGATGATTTGTTGACGAAGGTGTTGTGCCATACAACCACAAACTCCTAGAACAATATCTGGATTGCGTCGTTTTAGGCTGTTAAGATGCTTAAGTCGATGAAAAACTTTTTCTTCTGCATTTTCCCGAATAGCGCAGGTNTTGATTAAAATTACGTCCGCAGTTTCGGCATTGTCGACCATCTGGTAGCCAATATTGGACAAGATACCTGCCATCAGTTCACTATCGCTGATATTCATTTGACAACCGTAAGTCTCGATATAGGCCGTGGCGGTAATTTGGGAATATGATGGCGTAACCAATAAAGTTGGGTCAGAATATTTCTGTTTATCAGTGTAGAGAGGAAGTTGCTTTTTCATTAGTACCTTGAGTCTTTATAGGTAATTAATAAGACTGAACCNAACACTTGTATTATACTTCAGAGCCGAAATTATCTGCAAGCTGATGCTGATCAATGTGGATTTGTATGGCTTTTCAGCCTGTGATATAATTTACTGCTGAGAAGGTTACCGATGACGTCTAAATTGGCTCAANAAGTTTTCGATCAGGGATACTGTGTATTGGAAGGTTTTTTCGACAAAAGTAGCAGGGAGCAAATTATAGCAATCTTNCATCAAGTTTGGCTAAACGCGAATCGACCCAGNNTGGGTGGCCGGTTTGGCTATGTATTGCATCCAGCTCTAAAATTTGCTCCCGATCTAGCACCCTTCTACGCTCAATCAGAGATAGTAAAANTGATGGCCGAGATTTTACAAGACGAAGTACGTCTCGCGCATAGTGGAGCTATATTGTGCGATGAAAGCCGAAGTTTCTGCGATTGGCACTGCCACTTGAACGGTAGCGAATTCAANCAATGGGACCCAAAAAAAANTACTGATCAAGGAATAGATCGGTTGCTATGTAATGTTTACCTACACGGTTCTACGGTAGAAACAGGAGAACTATTAGTCTATCCCCGAAAGACTACGGATTCCTGGCAAATTCCTTTCGAAAACCTACTGTCAGAGTGGGAGGGCCAATCAGTAGTGACCTGCCCTCCAGGATCTGCTGTGATTTTTGATACTGCTCTATTGCATGCGGCTCGTAGGCCAACCCAAGCTGGATTACGCTACATTTGGGGAGGACATTATCAAGGTCGAAACAACCTGACTCCACATCGGGAAGACAATTGGCATGAGAACCGCCAAATTGAGCAATANAGGCAAGAATACCCATTATTTGGCAAATTGACTGATCCAAAATATAAATCGATTACCATTCGATAGCATAGTATGGCACAACAAAACTATCNGATGTTATATTCCTTTCAACAAACATAAAATCTTATTTCATCCCTAGATAAATATTAGGCAAATGATATGGCTCGTCGGAACCTTCAAATCCCAAAAACTGTAAAGTGGATCGATAGTAGTTCACTAAAACAAAAAATTAATTACCAGGTATCAATTGATCGAAATGGAATCGTCCACTTTTCTCGTAGTTTTAACAACTTGATTGGCGATTTATCAGAGGTCCGTGTTGGTTANGATCGAACAAAAGAAGATCTATACATCTTGTTTGTTGCTAATGGTGGAGATGCCCATATTCGTCAAAATGGTAAGCATAAACTAGTTTTGTATCGCAAGGCCCTAAGCTGTTTAGACTTAATGCCAGACCCCAAAAAAGGNCGTGAGTTGCTTTTTACTGAAGAAAATGGTCTGGAAGTTGATGAAGATCAGAAACTAGTTCGTCTTAGCTATGAACAAGCTACTTATCGTCAACTTAGAAGNAAAAAAATGCCTGAGTANTTATAATTAAGTACTCATGAGATTTGGGTGGGCATTGAGTAGATCACGATTTTTTAAAAATTGNACATACAAAAGTGTTGATCAGGCTTAAAAGACAANAAATTAGCCTAANTAGAGGTGAGTTTACNAACAAAACTACCCTGCAAATCTCAAATCGCTTTGGTTAGACTAACCGAAGCGCNCNCTCGCCGGATTTTCATGTTGATAATTTATTCTATACAAAAGCCTCGTATGTCTATTTTTTCTACTAGCATNTTTNTTNCATTCTATCATGGGAAGAAGAAATTTTGTCTAAAANTGANAGNGCTTGATTTCANTTTCGTAANAATTCACGTNCTNGTTNGATAGTATTATATTGCACTGGTTAACATTGTTTGTTTGTCCCTACTAGTTAAANTCGGCTATAGTATTACCTGCATCTTAGATAAACTATTAGTTGATTACGTTGCTTCAGAAGNTACATAACGATAAAATGGTATTGGTGCTTGGNTCAACTAAGTTTAAACTATCANAGACAAAGAGAGAAAATTGGATGTCTAAAAAATTGGCTATTGACGGTGGAATACCAGTTCGATCAAATCAATCGTGGTCGAATTGGCCCTTAGTTAACCAACAAGAATGGGAAACTGAAATCGAACCCAAAATGCGAGCTGTTTATCTCAGCGCGAGCGAGGGCTTACCTGGAACAAAATCACAAGAATTTAGTCATTCTTATGCTAATTATACTGGTACTAAATATGCTACTTTTTTACCACATGGTACTGATGCCATTAGCGCTGCCGTTTCCGCAGTATTAGATCTGGATGGGTTTGGGGACGGTGGGGAAATCATTACCACTAACTATACCTTTGTTGCTACCGCTTCAGCTGTTCTCGATAGAAGATGTTCAGTGGCCTTCGTTGATATTGATTCCGATAATTTTACAATTGACCCGGCAGCTTTAGAATCTGCTGTCACAGACCGTACAAGAGCTATCTTAGTAGTTCACCTTGGTGGGCACCCAGCTGACATGTTCACTATTAATCAGATCGCACAAAAACATGGTTTAAAAGTTATAGAAGATTGTGCCCAAGCACATGGTGCTGAATCCAATGGTAAAAAAGTTGGATCCTTGAGTGACGCTGGAGCCTTCAGCTTTCAATCATCAAAAAACTTAACCTCCGGCGAAGGAGGTATGGTGACTACTAATGATGAAATGACCCATCATTTAGTACATGCCTTTATGAATGTTGGGCGGGAACCGTCTGGTGCAAGGTGGGAATACCCAAGACTCGGTTGGAATTATCGACCATCCGAATACTTAGCAGTATTGCTAATGGAACGGCTAAAAAAATTGGAAGCGCAAACCGATATCCGTAATGCAAATGCAAATTATTTGTCGGCTGAATTGAAACAAATTGAAGGAATTATACCTCCGTATAACAGCCATTGGGTTACGAAGCATGGATATCATCTTTATATGATGCGTTATCAATCAGAAGCATTTGGGGGGAAATCGCGAGCCGAATTCATGCGAGCTCTCGAAGCTGAGGGCATTCCTGTATCCAGTGGGTACGGACAACCATTGTCGCAAGAAAGTGGTATGCAAAGGGTCTTCGACCAGTACCCACACCTGATTCGAGTACTACCTTGTCCGAATGTAGAGCAAGTTTGTTCGGAGAGTATCTGGTTATTTCAAAATATTTTGCTGGGGTCTCAAAAAGATATGGATCAAATTATAGAAGCAATAATCAAAATCCAAGGAGCTTGGAGTTAGTAGCATATTTACGGCTCTGTTGTTTAGCTTGTTGTATATGCTTGCATTTAGCTTCTCGTACTATGTTTTGTGTCTTACCTTCATTTCATAAATACGCTCGTAATCATTGAATATTGACTTGATAATTTGGGAAATAGAATTTTCGTACGGAGGTCTGTCTGTAAGCAAACACAGTTTAGCCTGATTGGTTTAATTTTGTGTGTTCAATAATGGGTGGACGCGATCCTGTAATGGAATTTTCAGTCGGCAACCATTCGATAAATGTGACAGGTAAACCCCCTGAACCATTTCAGAAATATAAATAGCATTTTGCATGCTGGATAGTGGTTCCTGGTTTTCTTCTATTGATTCGATCAAATCTTGGATCAAAACCTGATTGCCCAAATGAAGAAAAATCTTCCAAAGTCTTTCTTCATCGTATAAATCATGCCAGCCAGGCACTAGAATTTTCTCCCAACCCAAATGGGTTTGATCAGGTAAGCAACGAGGGGCTGGATAAACAAAGTAATTTCCGGGTTCTCTTAACTCGATTCTGGCCAACTCACATTCTAAAGATAGACCAAATAAATTGCTAAATTTTGATTGATTTGGAATAACTAGGTTGGCGGTCGATTCGAAATAGCCACGAATACCGTCATCAAAACCGAAGGTCGCACTTATCGAATCGCCCATAATTGGACCGACGGGTTGTGTACCCTGACGAGTATCACTCATAGTTGCACTTCGTCTATCTTGTAGAATATGGCCTGTAACCCAACGTGGTAAACCAGCAAAAGCGATCATCAGATCGAACAAATGTGTACCATGTAGTAAAAGCTCTTCACCACCACCTCTACTGTCGTCTTTTGGCCGAGCCCACATACGTAAAAGTTGACCGTACTTATTGGACTTAACATCAATGATAGCCTTTTGTATTGCTGGCATAGCTCTCCACTGATGAGCAATTGCCATCTTAATATTCGCGCTATCACAAGCCTTCGCCATTTTATCTACTTCAGCTAATTCGCTTGCCACCGGCTTTTCACAGTAAATATGGCTACCCACTGACGCTGAGGCTTCAACCATTGCTAAGCGTTCTGTAACCCAACCAGGAGCGATACTTACCAATTCTGGTTTTTCAGCTTTCAACATTTTCTGGTAATCACGGTATAAATTTGATGGCTTTAGTTGCTGTCCAGCCTGTTGTAAGCCAGTGGGATTTATATCCGCGATAGCAACCAATTCGACATGGTCTAAATCAGAAAACACACGGTCAAGACCATGGCCATAATTACCCTGACCGCTTGATCCGATTATCGCAGCCCTATACTTTTTTTTCACTATCTTTTATTACCTTTTTTGCTATCTGTAATCTTCAGTTAATTGGAAATATAAAGTTGATTAACTAGTTCATTACTTTACTTAATAAAGCGAAAATAAGCCCACAGGATCCGTAATGTCAATTACCTTGCCACACTCATAATAAAAGAAGAAAAGATAACTAATACGCTAGTATCAAAAACATAATTGACTTAATCTAGCTTTCAGGTATCTCTTGAATACTGATAATACCAAAGTACCTTTCCATGTCTACTAGGATAAGATTTTGCTAATTTTTCCTGATTCAATTACATTCTTTCTGGAGTCGAAAGACCAAGAATCTTTAGCCCATTTCGTAGAACAATTTGCAAACAGGAAACTAGTGCTAGTCTTGCATAGCTAAGATCAATTTGCCCAACGTTTAACACTCTAGATTTGTTGTAAAAAGTATGGAATTGATTGGCTAAATCTTGTAAGTAGTTAACTAAGCGATGAGGCTGGCGATTATCCGCACTAGCAATAACTAATTGTGGAAATTCGGCCATCTTCCTAATCATTTGTTGCTCATCTATCGAATTCAGTAAACTTAAATCAGCCTTTTGAAACTCATACGCTCCAAGCCCGCGTTGGGTCATCTCACGAAAAATACTACAGGATCGGGCATAAGCATACTGCAAATAGAAGACAGGATTATCATTAGCCCGCTTAAGTGCCAGGTCAAAATCAAAATCAAGATGGCTATTGTTGGAACGGTTTAAAAAAAAGTAACGAGCGACATCGACAGCGAAGTGTTCATCTACCGATTCTCCCAGTCGATCAAGTAGATTATCTAGGGTGATTAGTTGCCCTTTTCTCTTGGACATCTCAACTTTCTGACCGGTTGAGTCAATTAAACTAACCTGTTGAATAATCAGACACTCTAACCGGCTTTGATCATATCCTAAAGCCCGAAGTAAACACTCCAGGTGTGAAATATGTCCTTGGTGATCAGGACCCAAAAGATCAATCAGTGTGTGAAAACCACGATTGAATTTGTTTTGGTGATAAGCTGCATCCGGAACAAAATAGGTGTACTCACCGTCGCTCTTAACTACGACTGTATCCTTATCATCACCAAAATCAGTCATTTTAAACCAAGTAGCACCTTCGGATTCATAGAGCAGATTTTGATCTTTGAATGATTGAATGATTTGTTCTGGGGCACCCGACTCACGAATATCTTTCTCGCTTGACCAGACATCGAACTCAACTCCAAACCGTTCTAGTGATTTTTTCTGATCAGATAGTAATCGTTCAACGGCGAGATCACAAAAAATTCTAATTCGATCATTTTCCGATAAATCTAGATATTTATTGCCAACTTCCTGCTTTAATTCTTCTGACAATTCAACAAGGTATTGTCCATGGTAACCATCTTCAGGAATTTCCAGATTAGAGTAACCGAATTGCTGTCGGTATCTTACATCTAGTGAGGCTCCTAGTCTCAGAACTTGTCCTCCAGCATCATTAATATAAAATTCACTTGTTGCTTGATAACCAGCCATATTTAAAAGGTTAACAATAGTGGAACCAACTGCTGCTGCGCGTCCACTAACAATATTAAGTGGTCCCGTCGGGTTAGCGCTAACAAACTCTACAAGTATTTTTTTGTCTTGTCCATGTTCAGTATAACCAAACTTGTCCCCACGTAGATGAATCTCTTTTAAGGAAGAAGCCATCCAGTTATTATCAATAAAAATGTTAATAAAACCCGGACCTGCTACATCAATCTGGTTAATCAGCGGTTGTTTTTCTAAATCAATTTTATCTATAATAATCTCAGCAACCTGTCGTGGTCCAATACCAGCTGACTTAGCTAAAGACAAAGCAATCGGAGAAGCAATGTCGCCGTGTTCTGGGGCTTTTGTGGGTGAAAAGATAATCTTAGGTATTTTGTCTATTTTAAGCTCATTGATGTTTACTGCTATCTGGATGGCTGTTTCTAATACTTTGTGAACATCGTTTTTGATCTGTTCAATCATTTTAATTTTCTCCGTTGGGCTTTCCCTTTTATTTCTATACACAGAGCAAAGAAAAATGAGTTAGCTAAGGTATTCAATTTCTGCTTTATTGTGTATTTATATTATTTCGGCTTGCTTGTTATTTTTTTGTTTTACAAGGATTCTTATTTGTGAGCAAAGATTCCAAAAACAGCATAAAATTCGACGATAGACTAAGATAAATAAAACAGCCCTATGAAAACACATCACAAAATTTTCAAGAAAACGACCTAATGCAAAAACACCCGACCTGTTATGATATTATACTAAATAAAAAAGAATTTTGATTTGTATAATCAGAAATCCAAGATATTCGACCTAAAATAAATAAATAAACTCTTTTAGGTTGAATATAGCGTGTGTAAGGTCGGTCCAAGACTGAAGGTATATGTCTTTTTCTGAAGATGCATCATGTATCGAAGAAACCTGTTTGTTAAGGATTTCTGAAATCATCTCTATTTCTTCAGGAGAGGGGCTACGGGATAAGGCTTTCTCAAATATTTCTTGAATTTGTTTTTCTGGTACAGTCTGTTGATTTAGCAAAATTTTCTTGGCCCAGAACTTAGCTTGATCCATGACAAAAGGGTCATTCATCAGGGTTAGGGCTTGGGATGGAACATTACTTCTATTTCTGTTACCAATAGTTGCAAAAGGTGTGGGCATATCGAACGTCAACATCATTGCCGGCAGAAAATTTCGTCGTATNTCGATATATATACTTCTTCTACCATTCCCATCCAGTGGTCCACTTTCATTAGGTTTACCACGACCAATCATAAATGGNGTCAAATGTACNTTCACACTTGGACCATACATCTCAAGATTTAGACGCCCTGAGACAGCGAGCATTCCATCTCTAATTGACTCAGATTCTAACCGACGAACATTCATAGCCTGCAATAACTTATTGGTTGGGTCGATTAATTTTGATTCGTCTGATTGGTTGCTCGAAANCTGGAAGACTTGAGATAAAACAATTTCACGAATAATACTTTTAACCGACCATTTATTACGGACGAACTGATGCGCTAAATAGTCCAATAGTTGAGGATGACTCGGNTCTTGTCCCATATGACCAAAATTATCGACTGTTGGCACAATACCCCGTCCAAAAAGATGATGCCATATTCGGTTTACCATAACTCGAGCCGTCAAAGGATTTTCCGCTGAGATNATAGATTCCGCCAATTCTAATCTACCACTTCCTTCAGAATTAAATGGCGATGTTGACTGGCTCAGCACTTCTAAAAAACGAGACGAGATAGAAGTGCCTTCTTGCCTGTAATCACCCGAAACATACACGACCCCTGGTCGATTTGGNCCATCTGTCATNGCAACAACTCGTTGATCTTCGGGTATTAGNTCCTCAAGTTTAATATAGTCAGATAAGTTGATCTGTACGTTATCTANTGTTTTTAGTAATTGATTAGACAAAAAGAAGTTCAATAAATCGATATCACTCGAATCTGCTGATCCATTATACCAACGGTGAAAAGTGTGAATTAATGATTTCTCAAAATTTTCTGCTAGACTCGTTAGGTTCGAATATGATTCTAGATACGAAAGAGAACTCTCGCTCGGCTGTTGAGTAAATTTTACTGGTAATTGATCATTATGCAAAACTACTAAATCAGTTGCTATAAAGTTGTCATTTCCGCTGTCTTGTAGCAACTCAACATACGCTCGGTGTCCCTTCCAACGACTTAGATCAAATTTATGCCAGGTTGGTTTTGTACTATTGACATTATGAACTAAGCCACCATGTAGTGGACCTCGAATAATTTGCAANTTGTTTATGACGATACGGATCTGAGAATTNTGCCCCATTGCCCGTATATGAACGAAGTCATGTTTTACATCAAATGTAGGTGAACGCAAGGCGCCAGCTAGTCGGGTAGAAGANCCANCACTATGCCAACTAGGTGGGACNAGAGAAGAAATGTGCCGGTCAANACCACTAATTACTATATCTGCGTATTGGCTGGGTCGTACTGGGAAGGCTGTTGCCTCGATACGCCAGTCTTTAAACTTTTCTCCAGATAAACTTCCTAAAACTCGGTATTCATTGGTCGCGTTAACGGTTGCCTTTGAATGTTGAGAATGGTCACCCTGCATACTTATTGGATCATTCGAAAGTCGGCGGACCTCCTTCCACCAATGAAATAATGGATGATCCTTATTATCGAAATCACTTTTCTGTCTCGTGTTATACCACTTTTTCAACAAGTCAACTTTCAAATGCTCATTTTCGGTNGCTAATTGTTCAATCATTTTTTGATAGTAATGATCAATATCAGTTGAAAGATTACTCTGAAAAATATGATCAACGAGAATATGTCCCCAACNTNCACTGTAATTATCGACAATCTCGAANTGAGCCGTCTTACCCGTAAAAGACTCTACTGACCAGCTGACGGCTTCTAACTTATCCGTGTTTCTACCAGTCTGGGTACGAACGACTTGACCTTCAATCCTCAAATTAGCACATGTTTTACCTTGATGGTTACCTCCGCTAATCAGGAAATTAATGTAGGGTTTGTTAATTTTGAAAGGTGAGGAAAGGAGACTACCTTTAGGTGTNGCACTTTTTAAGTAGGAATTCGCAAAGTGTCGACCTTGAAACCCATCTATGTCTTTTTGAGTGCTATTATTGCTACTGGATGGGAATTCCCCAAAAGCAATACCTGAAACTGTCCAACCTTCATATGTACCTGACTCAAAGTCCCCAATTAGTGAGTCTTCTTTTGTGTTATGTTGTTTTCTTTTTTCCTGATAGTTCAATAGCGTACGTGTTTTAAGTTCAGGTAAAGCAGTAAGAAAATACCCAATTTTCTTTATNTGTTGCGGCCAAGTATCGATAAAATTCTGTTTCAGTTTGTGTTTGGAAAGTTTTAACCGATCAGTCAANGACTGTAGCTTTTCTGGGTGTTGGATAGAAGCAAATGTCATTCTAGAATTTGCCAATGTATTAAAAAGTGCATAGTAGTCTGCAGTTGAAATCGGGTCAAATTTGTGATCATGACATTGAGCACAGCCAACGGTCAACCCAAGAAAAGTTTTACTTAATACATCAATCTGGTTGGATAACCGGACACTTTCATCCTGTCTAATATCTACTGGACTGTGAGTTGCTTCTCCCAGGTGGTAAAACGCTGTTCCCATTACTGATTCATTGTAACCAAGTTTCGGATGAATTCTTGGCTCTGGTAGCAAATCACCGGCTATATGTTCACGAACAAATTGGTCGTATGGAATATCTTGGTTGAAGGCACGAATCAAGTAATCCCGGTAGGGCCAAACATTCCCAATGGAAAAGTCGCCTTCATGACCATAAGATTCTGCGTATCGTACTAAATCCATCCAGTGTCGGGCCCACTTTTCACCAAATCGTGGTGAAGCTAANAAACGGTCAACCAAGTCTTCGTANGCCGTGTCAGATTTATCATCTTCAAAAGATCGAATTTCTTCTGGCGTGGGGGGTAAGCCTATCAACGCATAAGTCAAACGACGAATTAATGTTCGTTTTTNCGCCNNGGGAGCTGGNCTNAATCCTTTCTCTTCTAGTTTATTTAAAACGAAATGATCTATTCGCGTGATGGGCCAACCAGTATCAATAACTGTTGGTAATTTCGTATATCTTACAGGCTGAAAACACCAGTGATTTGATCTTGCCTGAATATCAAAAGATTTGATTTTCGTCTGATGGGAATCTCTTGGATCATTAGCACCTTCCTTGATCCAAGTCTCAAAATCATCAATTACCTCTTTCGGTAATTTTCCTTTTGGTGGCATAGATAAGTTCGGATCCTGATAATTGATTGCTGTCATCAAAAGGCTATTACTTGGATGATAAGGAACAATCGCTCTACCCCTGTTTCCACCAACTACCCAACCTGATTTACTATCGAGTCTTAAATTTCCTTTGACTTGAATCCCACTGTGGCAAGGGTAGCAATACTTAACTAGGGAAGGGCGAATACGATTTTCAAAAAAATCGAAGGATTCAGTTTTAGCAGAATCCGGGGAAAAAAGTACTACCAACATAGCTAGGGTAGGAATATTTAAAGCTATCGCAAATATTTTTTGCATCTTTCAGCTATTTTAAATCAAAAGCTCACTGCTAACTGGATAGAATTTGTCGACTTGTCTTTGCAGATCCATGGCTGTGTTGTGCTCAAAAGCAATCACTTCAATACGTTTGTTCTTTTGCTGAATTAGTTCTACCAGAGGACAAAAGTCGCCGTCCCCGCTGGCTAAAATAACCACATCTAGCATATCCAGCATTGAGACAATGTCGATAGCAATACCAACATCCCAATCTCCTTTTGCTGATCCATCTCCACGTAAACGGAGGTCCTTAGTTTTTATCCGATACCCATTATGTTCCAATAAAGATAAAAAACTCGATTGGTCAATTTCCGGAATTTGGACAATATATGCATAGGCTACCACCAGATGTCGAGGTCCTACGGTAAGATCTAGTAACTTAATGTAGTCGAGTCGAGAAGCGTACCGATCTTTTGCTGCGTAAAACATATTCTGTACGTCTACAAACACACCTACTCTTGGTTGATCTTTATCAAAGTACCCCATAGGTCCTGTAGCAATGGTTTTTGTCTCCTCTTCGTTTGTATCAATATTTTTGACAGAGCTCGATAATCTATCCTTAATATCTCTAAGTGTTTTGTTTGAACCTTGGTGTATCCACTCTAATTTGTCAACGCTAGATTCAAAATCAGATATCATTCTATGAAATAGCTTCTGACTTCGAGATTGCAAATCCTCTAGAGTGGATAATTCTAGATCAAGTTCGTCCCTTTTTTGTTTCGTATTCTGAATAAGCCTTAACTCTAATGATTGTTTGGTCAGTTTTTGTCTAAGCTGTTCTTTTTCAAATTCAATAGAACTGATGTGTGCCTCATAGTCTTCGACTGCAATCAGTTCTTTCTTCCTANTATTGTCAGATATTTCGAGATTAACGTACTCTTGAGTCGAAAATTCTAGCTGGCCTTTTAACTGTTTGTTTTGATGTTTTATTTTATCGTTTTCGATCTTCAGCTCATCGAGTCGATCTTTTAGTTTATCGGTTACTAAATCAATTTGTTCCTGGTCGCGATCACTGTTTTTGTTGGTCCATTCTTCATGTATATTGGTATTTCTGAATCGATTGGGTACAAAATCTAAATAACTACAGCTCTTAAGTAAATTGGCTCCATGTTTCTGAATATTTTGACGTTTATCAATTAGCAAAGACCAAATTGTTGTTCCTCCAATTCCTTGCGCGCTTAATTCCCTAAAACAAGAACAAAAATAATATATTTCCTCTGTATTCATGTATCCAATTCGTTGTATTAACAGGTCNCTTTTCTGACTCAATTTTTTAGTGATCAAATGGAAACTGGATAGAGAATAAAAGAATTTTTCTACTAACCAATGAATGAGAAGCTCTCTTTCATACACCTTTGCTAAATTCACTTCCAGAAAACCAGCAAAACAATCTTCGACTAACTTAGTCAATTCGTTGGTACTAAAACAATCATCGAAAATGAAGGCCAGCTGATTTTTTTGAACTACTCCCTTGATCCAAACTAAATTCTGATTTTCTTGTTCTGGCATGATTATTTTCCCTGATTTTTCTATTTTGTATTATGAATGATCCAAGAAGTTGCAGCCATTAGGTTACTAGCAGTTTGGTCTGGTACTACAGTTTTTGTGTTTTGCTGATTATTAGTTACATTCTCGCCAATGAGACAAGTCTTACAATTGATCTTTTGGCCTGCTACTATATCCCGTAAGGAATCTCCAACCAGAAAGCGATTAGTTGAATCAACACAAAAGTCTACNAGTGCTTTTTCTAGTAAACCTGACTTAGGTTTACGACAGAAACAATTGTCTTTATCTTCGTGAGGACAATAGTAAATAGCGTCAATTTTTCCNCCAGCCATACCTATTTGGNCGAGCATTTTTTCGTGAATTGAGTCGAGCTTTTTNGCTTGAAGAATACCCTTGTTAACACAAGCCTGATTTGTAACAANAATCAACTGGTATTCTTTGTCTGTCAATCGGCAAATGGCATCAATTGCATCTGGCAAAAACTCAAATTCCTTCCAATTTTTCACNTAGTCGTTGGGGCGCAAGCGATTGATCACACCATCTCTNTCCAAAAATACAGTTTTCATCACAGTTTCTTGTTATTGTTCCCAAAATNGGTTTAATTTTTCTATGTTCACTGCAACACACCCAACTTCAGTTACAACAATACCTCCAGCTGTATTAGCCATCTGTGCCGCTTGAAATGGTGTAAGACCAGCTGATAAGGCCAGCGTAAATACAGCGATCACAGTATCACCAGCACCCGTAACATCAAATACGTCTTGAGCTTTTGTCTCAATATGTTGAACTTTTAACTGACCTTCAGAAGTTTTTTCAAATAGACTCATTCCATTCTCACCCCTAGTAATAAGTAGATGAGCCAAGTCCAACCGTTCTAGTATTTTTTNGCCTGCTTTTAATAAGGTTTTTTGATCNAAAATTCGAAAANCAACAGCAATACNTGCCTCNTTTTGGTTAGGTGTAATGGAAGTAACACCTTCATAACTCCAAAAATTTTCTACTTTCGGGTCTACTGTTACTGGTATACGGTTGAGCTTCGTTTTTGAGGTAACAGCTCGGATCAGCTCACTATTTACAACACCTTTATCATAATCAGCAAAAATCACAGCATCGACCGTATTCACTTTTTCCAATATGATGCTCAANAGTTGGCTATGTAGAGATTGAGCAGAATGTTGGGTTGACTCTTTATCTATACGCACAATCTGTTGGTTNCCAGCTATGATTCTGGTTTTTGTGCTTGTAGGTCGACTNTTATCAACTCTAACAGCACNAGTTTTAACAGACTTTTCTTTCATAAGGCCTATTAACTTCTCACCGTTTTCGTCAGCACCAACCAACCCAACAACTTCAACCTGTCCTAATAGACTGGCAATATTACAAGCTACATTCGCTGCACCACCCAAGCGNAAAGTTTCCTTTTGAACTTCTACCACCGGCACTGGTGCCTCAGGAGAAATACGATTAACATCTCCCCAAATATATTGATCAAGTACTAGGTCTCCGATAACCAATAACTTTTTTTGAGCCATTAACTCTAGGTCAGGATGAACTTGTGGTCGTTCTATTGNGGGGTNGTTCATGTTTTTTTGCTATTTTCCTCAACATCTCTTGTGCAAAAAAGACACGAGCAGAGAGGAGTGCCAATATAATTTATGGTTTATTCATNTAGAAGCTTAACTNTGAAGCCAAGGCCGAAATAACTTTTGCTGTTTAACTTCATATCGATCCCAAGTTTCTTCTGTTATGTAGGGGGGNTCATCCATTGTAGAAATGTTTTGAGACATCATCCAAGATGGTCCATAGCCAACATGTAGAGTTTTTCTTGTTTTTTGACTACTATTTGTAAATCCCCCATGTCTCAAATTTTCAGTAAATAGAATAACATCACCGGCATCGACNTCTAGTCCAATCATACCGGGCTCATCNTTTACTGAACATTTATAAGGTGAATTGAAATTGGATTTGTGTGTACCCGGAACAACACAAAAAGCACCTTCTTCAGATTTGACTGAGTGGATGAAATAGATGATTCGTACCATCATACAATCAATGCCTTTCGAGTTAAACGTATANCTATATTTGTGACTCAGGGGGCCACCCATGTGTGTCCCACTGAAGTTCCCCGGATAGCGAATTCGTAACTCGGAATTATTAATCCCAATTTCTTCTTGTATAATTGCTGATATATACTCCATTGATTTCTCGTGGCTAACCAAAAAATCAAAGGCAGGTGAAAAATTGAAAAAGTCTTCGATAATCAAAGTTTCTCCATTCTCAATTCCTCCTTGAAAGTGATAACCATGATCAGGGCAGAGATAATATTTGGGTCCCCACTTGCTAATTTTTCCTTTTGGTTTATCTAAATTCGATCTCGCATGTGTCTCAAGTCGTTCGACGGTACACGATAGAGAATGGGTTTCAGCTGTTGTTAGAAATTGGGGAATATGAATAAAGCCTTGGCGATCAAATTCATACAGTTCAATTTGATTCATTTTGATTCATTTCTGTTTGATTAAATAATCAAATACAGCCTCTAGATTATTATCGAGTGAATACATTTGTTCAATTTGTATACGATTTTCTAGAACAAATTTCGTTATTAGTTCGTAAAATTGATTTGGNCTATGAGTTTCTACTATCAAACGATTTGCATTTTCCTCCAGTCGAACCGCAAAAACATCTTCGAAAGAAACACAAACCTCTGCCAATTTTCGGAGTTCTCTGCATATAACACAAATTTTATGCGAATGGCCATCCATCTGGTCCCGAATGTCAGAAATTTTACCCTTGGCTACTAGCTTTCCATGTTGCATCAATAAAATATTATCGGTCAAAGATTCAGCTTCTTGCAGGATATGGCTAGAAACAAGAACACAATGACCTGATTCTCCCAATGAGCGAACGAGCTTNATCGTGTCACTTCGCCCAACGGGGTCCATCCCATTAAATGGCTCGTCGAGAAGGATAAGATCTGGATCATGGACTAGAGTTTGGGCTAACTTTAGTCGTTGCCGCATACCTTTACTATATGTTCCTATTTTCTGATTCATTTGTTCTGTTAACCCAACNGTCTTCATAATAGACCAAATTTTCTGNTCTAACTTATCCTTAGGAACCAGGCTAAGTTGAGCGAGAAAACGAATCATTCCAAACCCAGTCATGTCCCAGTAAAAGCCTTCGCTGTCAGCACAAAAACCAATCCTGNGATATAAAGTCGGATTATTCCAGATTGATTCACCCCAGACTAAAATGTCCCCAAGATTTGGCTTAAGCTGTCCTGCNATCAAACGTAGCAATGTTGATTTNCCGGCACCATTTGGTCCGAGCAAAGCCGTAATACCCGATTCGAAATTGATAGTAACATCGTTTAAAGCAATAACCTGACCAAACCACTTTGACAGNCTGTCCGTTTGAATTATAGCCTCAGCCACAAAATATACTACAGAAAAGCTCTTTTGAGATTCACATTGAAGGGCGGATTTATTACCCCCTTCTCTGTTATTATAGACGTAATTAAGTGAGCTGGTGTAACATCAAAGGCTGGACTATAAACCTTAACTCCTTCTGGTGCTGTGCGTTGACCGAAACCTTCAGTTACTTCTTCGGCACCCCTTTCTTCAATAGGAATTTGATCACCATTTTTCAAAGACATATCGACTGTGGATGTTGGTGCTGCTACATAAAATGGCACACCATGTTGCTGAGCCATCACAGCTACCATGTAAGTTCCTATTTTGTTTGCAGTATCTCCATTCGCTGCAATTCGGTCAGCACCAACGACAACTCTTTGAATATAGCCCTCTTTCATTACTTGACCTGCGACACTATCGCAGATCAATGTAACGTCAATGCCCGCTCTCATTAGTTCCCAAGTTGTCAATCTTGCACCTTGCAACAATGGTCGAGTTTCATCCGCGTATACGTGAATTTGTTTGCCCATTTCATGTGCAGAGAACATTACAGCTAGAGCCGTCCCATAGTCTGAGGTAGCTAAACCACCAGCATTACAGTGAGTCAGAATATTGTCCCCATTTTCAATCAACCCTGCACCGTATTTCCCAATTGATCGGCTCATCTGTTGATCTTCACTCATAATATCCAAAGATTCGGCCAGGAGTCGCTCCTTCAATTCAGGAACCGTCAGGCTTTTGTTTTCTTGGGCTACTTTAACCATTCTTTTAAGAGCCCAGAATAGATTAACTGCTGTCGGTCGGGAGGTGGATAGGTAATCTGTTATATCCTTAAGCTCAGTCTCAAAGTCAACGTAATTATCAGCTGTTGAGTGCCAAATTCCTAAGACTGTACCAAAGGCAGCTGCAATACCAATTGCTGGAGCTCCACGAACCTTTAAAGTTTTGATTGCTTGCCAAATTTCACTTACTTCATCACAATAAATTTTTTTAAATTCATTTGGTAATAATGTTTGGTCAATTAAGCGAATACGTCCATTAACCCATTCAATGGTTGGTGTGAACACTAATTTTACCTCATTGCAGCTGGCATTGTAGCACAGACAACTAATGGTCGCAATAATGAATCAACGCTGTTTATTATCTTTACCTTGCACGCTCAATTTCAATTTCATATACTTCCTTTAGTAGATTTACATGTGTAGTATGAGCTTGGTGTCCCAATAATTGTTCTGGATCAAGCTCAACTAAAGACAGATTNGGCCTTTTTACCCGAAGTGAAGATCTCTGGGCANCCTAATTNTGATNAGAATCTGGNAAAGATGNATCTGATTTGGTNGTTGATATTGGCTTGTGATGAATCTGAAGANTCTTTTATTTCAATTTAATTGCTCTTGNNTAGCTAATTTAATGGGAATTTAGATCCCATATGTTTTGCTCTCAGAGGTCAGTTTTTANGGCGNTGAATATCTCGNCATGCTCGATACCNCTATTTTTTGAATAACGACGGTTAAAGAATTTGATATTGATTCTCAAGAAGAGNCAATCAATATACCACGAGAAGATATTATTCACCCTGATGTAACAGCTTCGAAAATTGGAACAGTTTTGCTAATTTATTTTCGTGAGGAATAATGGAAATAACACAGCTACTACAAAGTCTAAACCCAATACAACAAGAGGCCGTTAGGCAAGTTGAAGGACCTCTTTTGCTATTGTCTGGTGCTGGTAGTGGTAAGACACGGGTCATAACGTATCGGATTGCTCACCTCATCCATCACCATGAGGTTTCACCATACAACATTTTGGCAGTGACCTTCACCAANAAGGCCGCAAGCGANATGAAAAACCGTCTAGCTCACTTAATCAGTGAAGATGTGAGTCAAGAAATTTGGGTTTCGACTTTCCATTCGAGTTGTGCCAGAATCTTAAGAAAACATATTGATCGTCTTGGTTACCATACATCATTCACTATTTATGATTCTGCAGATCAAATCACATTAATTAAGTCANTACTGAAAGAATTTCAATTTAGGGAAGAATTACACAACCCTCGAGCGATAAAAAGCCGCATCAGCGATGCAAAAAACCAACTGATGANCCCAACAGATTACGATGTCTCCATTCAATCTGAGTCTGGCTTTGTTAATCCCTTTGAAGAAAATGTATCTCAGATTTTTTCTGCTTATCAGAAACAGCTCCGGGCAAATAACGCTTTAGACTTTGATGATCTGATTTTAATGACGGTGGAGCTGTTTGAAACATTCCCTGATGTATTGGAATTTTACCAAAAACGTTTTCGGTATATTATGGTTGATGAATATCAGGATACGAATCAATGCCAATATCGCTTGGTTCGTGCTTTGGCTAGAAAGCACAAAAACCTGTGTGTNGTTGGCGATGATGATCAATCGATTTATGCATTCCGTGGCGCAGACATTAACAACATTTTGAACTTTGAACAGGATTACCAAAACATAAGNATTTTACGCTTAGAACAAAATTATCGTTCAACACAGAATATACTTGAGGCTGCTAACTTAGTAATTCAAAATAACAATCAAAGGAAGGAAAAATCGCTATGGACTGANAATCAGTCAGGGGAACTCATCCGCATATTTGAAGCTAGTGATGAAGTTGAAGAAGCAAGTTATGTGGTGAAGGAAATTCGAAATTATAAACAAAAAGGTAAATCTTACAGTGACTGTGTGATTTTCTACCGAATCAACGCACAATCGCGTACTTTTGAAGATGCCTTGCGTGAAGAAAATATTCCTTACCAGATTATTGGAGGAACTAAATTTTACGANCGGATGGAAATCAAAGATATGCTAGCTTATCTGAAGATTATCGTCAATCCTAGTGATTCGGTAAGTTTGCGTCGAATTATTAATGTCCCGCCCAGAGGTGTTGGGGCGACGACTTTAGCTCGCCTAGAAGATTTTGCTCAATCTAATCAAATTCCGTTGATGAATGCAGTTCAACGTGTGTTTGAAATCGAAAACATTCGGGCCTCTACCCGGAGTAGAATTAAAGACTTTTCTGAGTTGATAAATAATTATCAACCGACTGATACACCAGCAGAAACTCTTGAGGATCTGATGCATCGCTCAGGATACTTGGCAGCNTTGCGTCAGGAAAATACGATTGAGGCACAAACTCGTATTGAAAACTTGAATGCTTTAGTTAACGGTGTATTTAGTTATGAATCATCTGGTCCAGAACTAACGCTGAGTGGCTATTTAGAGTCGGTAGCTTTGACTACGGATATTGATAGTCTGTCAGATCAAAATGATGTTGTATCTCTAATGACTCTGCATAATGCGAAAGGCCTTGAATTTCCTATTGTTTTTATGGTTGGTATGGAAGAAGGNTTTTTACCTCATCAACGNTCTATGGAATNTCTAAAAGAGTTGGAGGAGGAACGGCGTCTCTGTTATGTAGGTATTACTCGAACTGAAGAACAGTTACACCTAATACATTCGAAAACTCGTCGAACATTCGGTAATTTTGATTACAGAATTTCCTCTCGGTTCTTAGACGAAATCCCTCCAGATTTACTCGAATTTGTTCAAGAACACATGGAAACAGAAGTGGATCGAGTCGTTTCGACTTTTGACCCTGATGAATCAGATTATTTGGAATGTTATCAAGTTGGACAGATTGTCTATCATAGACGATTTGGTCGTGGACGAATCAAAGCAATCTTTGGCTCCGGAGAGAACAGCCGAATAACGATCCGTTTTGATCGTGCAGGAGAGAAAACACTGATGCAATCTTATGCTAACCTACAAATCACATAAGGATAAGTCATGTCAAAAATTATTAGCATCGAAGATGTTCAACATATTACCAACCTAGCTCGTTTAACGCTTAACCGTGAGGAAATAGCAGCTAGTCAAGAACAATTATCNCATATTCTGGGCTACATTGAAAAACTCAATCAGCTGGACACGGAAGATGTTCANCCTACTTCTCATGTAA
Organism: Candidatus Poribacteria bacterium; assembly: GCA_002714785.1. Classification (GTDB taxonomy): domain Bacteria; phylum Poribacteria; class WGA-4E; order WGA-4E; family UBA9662; genus TMED15. The sequence continues at coordinate 115,120 of PAYP01000006.1, forward strand.
TACCCATCCGAAACGTAACAAAAGATGATCATCAGAAAAATCTATTTGAGCGAGAAGAGATTTTGGCTAATGCTCCCTCTAGTGAAAAGGGATATTTTGAAGTTCCGCAGGTAATTGAATAAACAGTTATCAGATTAGAAAAATGGAAGTGCAACAAACAATAAATGCCACTCGATCTTGGAGTCAATATCGTCGATATCAAGGGAAGTCAGTTGGCTTTGTTCCAACAATGGGTGCTTTGCACCAAGGACATCTCAGTTTAGTTCGCCAAGCCCGAAAAGATAATGATTTTGTTGTGGTAAGCGTATTTGTAAACCCGATTCAATTTGCACCTAATGAAGATTTTGACAATTATCCCAGAAAAATTCGGCTGGACTTAGACTTACTCGAGAAAGAATGCGTTGATCTGGTCTTCGCACCTAGCAGTGAAGAAATGTATCCAAAAGAAGATAGTCGTATGAACCAGACATGGTTGGACGTCGTTGGGCCAATTACTGAAGGACTATGTGGTATTAGTCGTCCGACTTTCTTTCGTGGAGTAACTACTGTTGTGGCTAAATTATTTAATATTGTTCAACCAAAACGTGCTTACTTCGGATGGAAGGATGCACAACAACTAGCAGCAATCCGACAAATGGTGAATGACTTGAACTTTGATCTAGAAGTAATCGGCTTGCCTATAGTACGAGAAGACGACGGTTTAGCTATGAGTTCACGAAATGCCTATTTGACAAAAGACGAACGCCAAGAGGCCAAAATAGTCTACCAATCATTAGAATTAGCTAAATCCCGAATTCTGCGAGGAGAGACGTCTGTGAAAAAAATCACGACTGAGATGAAATTACTGGTGGAAGACTCTGCATTGAGTCGAATTGACTACACCACAATTGTCTCGAGCCAAACATTCAGACCAATATTGGAACTTGAGAACGGACAAGATATCTTGATAGCGATAGCTACTTACGTTGGAAGCACCCGTTTAATTGATAATTTCCGGCTGAAAGTGCCCCAATTTTAATTCTTGCTTACTGAAATAGTATCATCAACGAAGAATCCTTTACTTGACTTAGGTGGAATGCTTATTTGAACCAAATTGTCGCTAACAGCAGACACCACTCCCGTTAATTCACGTTTGACTCCCAACCTGATCATTTGCCCTGTTACCGGGTGAATAATTTCTTTGGGTGTTTTACTCAACGTCAGCTTGTCTCCATTCTCAACTTTTTTGGGATTAATGCCCGCCATTTGTAGTATATTTTCCCTTATTGCAATGATCATGGCATCACCTAATAAACTTTTTTGTAGTTGTCCAACTAAGTTTTGGGGGGGGCGTTTAATCCTGTCATATATTTCTACAATATGCTGAGGTTTACTTTCTCGCCCGGGAACGATAATAACCTCACGGTCNACTTTATGNAATAACTCAAAGGATGCAATCCCNTCTCCAGCATTTTTACCAAATGCAACAGAAATCTCGTTTCCATCAAGGTCAACTAAATTAACTTCTTGTTCTGGTTTAAATGGTACTTGTGGCCCGTTATCTAGGGATGCTGCAAGTTGATCCGTTTCGGTTTCAGCTAATCTTTCTTCTATGTCAGATCCCGTACCTTTAAATTTCCTTACTAAAATAGAGTGCCGACCTAGTTCTAACAGACACTTGGCAGGCAATCGAACCAATCGAATATTAGTACCAATATCGATCAGTGGTGGGCTTGTTTTGTTCCGGTCAGCTATCGTAACTTCGAAATCAGACAGGTAAAGGGTTGATCGGTTCTGATCTACATCGACAACTAATCCTATACCAAGAGGAGTTTTGATCATTTGTGTTAGATTCGCATTAGAATCATACAAGATTTTTGGCCTATATATTTCTAATGTCATACCACGCTTAACTCCGTCTAATCTACCCAGATTAACATTAATTCGCCGCGAGTTTATACTCAGAATTCGACCATCTTCGAGTGTAGGTGAAATTTCCCCTTTCTCTTCTTTGGCTTGGTGATCATCCGCTAGAGAGCTGACAGTGGTCATCATAATACCAACAGTAATAAGACACCAAAGGACATAGTCTTTTTTCATGATTTTTTACCAACGGAACCTAATTTTTCCAAAGATACCATTTCGGGTTGTTAGAAAGGACGTCTGAACCACCGAATCAGTATCTTGGTCTTGAATTAAAAATAGCACAGCGCTTGTAGTTAAACTCAAAACCGAAGCGCCAAGTAACAATCCAGTTTGCCTATCGAGTTGTTGTGTTTTGGATTTGAACTCATTGGCTTTTGTTTTTACTAGGGCTTGTTTGAACATTTTATATGTACTATCTGCTCGATGGTTTGAGTAATATGCAGCAATGCTCAATGCTCCACCAACAGACAATGCCGTCCAAGCAAAGGGATTTGATTGGCGACGGTATGGCTGATCGTAATCAGAAGAACCTGCTAAATCTGGCAAATCTTGGTTTAGAATGCTAAGACCATCTCTGGTCTGAACAACTTCCTGAACGGATACTAGGTCTGCAAAGCGTACCATTTTCCCAGTATTTGTCTCTGCAATTCTCGTTACAGCACTATTTTCATAAGACTCAAGAACTTCCAGACGAGCTACAGGAGAGAGATGATGTTCAATAGATTCGTATGCATAGCAAATGTCTCCTTCTTGCAAGTCATAATCCTCTCCCATATCAATATAGACAAAGCTTCGATCAACTAGAAGAACGTATCCTTGGTCCCAATTATCAAGGGCCATAGCAATATCAGCAATCACACCAGCGAATAACAAGCAATAGAAGAAAAATCTTAACTTTAAATTCATTCTTAGAACTCTATTCACACAAATCTAGTTTTCAATTGGCCTAACACAGCGAAAACCAATACCGGGATACCCTGATTCTGGGGAAGCTTTTTCTCGGTTTGTGAGCGAAGTCATGAACCCATCTTCATGTAAACTTATTCCACCCCGAACAGCTTTCAAACCAGTATTGTCAAAAGGCCCCGTTGGGTTTGAGGATATACCACTTTTAGAGTAATAGGTAGCATCATACCAGTCAGCAACCCATTCCCAAGCATTTCCGCACATATTATATATGTTGTTCTGAGTTTTCCCATCTGGATGGCGATCAATTGGAGCTAAACCTCTTCCAGTTTGGATATTGACCAGACTCGTAATTACGCCATTCCAACGATTTCCCCACGCCCATCTGGGCCGGGTTTTAATACCTGAAAAATCACCTAATGCCGCTCGTTCCCACTCGGCTTCAGTCGGCAATCTTTTCCCAACCCATTCCGCATAATCGTTTGCATCTTGCCAACTGACGTTTACAACAGGAAATTTCCCCATTCCTTTTGGGTATTTNCGACCATTCCAGTGCGTTGGTGGCATGCGATTAGTTGCATCCACAAAATGCTTGTATTCTGCATTTGTTACCTCATATTGGTCGATATAATAGGCTGACAGATTGACTAACCTCTCAGGTTTTTCATCAACTTCTCCATTTTCATTTCCCATCATGAAAGGGATTTTAGTGGCTGGAACATATATCATACTCAAGGGAGCATCAAGATCAATTATCTTTGTTACGACAGAACTTTCATTCCCAGCTCGATCCTTAAATTTAACGAAAACCTTCTTTTGTCCTGGAGTTGACTCAACTAACCAGTCAAGGGTTGAAGTATAAGAGTCCCACTTACTAAACTCTTGACTGTTAGAGACTGACATTTGGTAAACACCGCTAGCGTCAGTAACAGCAAACTCTAGTTTCAGTCGCGGGGATTTCGTTTTTTCCTTCCCCCCATTNATTTCGAATTTATGAACAAACGGAGGCTGTTGGTCAATCACCAGGCTACGATTAACGAAAGTTGTCTGACCAACTAAAACAGTAATCGGGGAAACTCTAATTTTGCCAGTTCCCAATCGGTAAATGGAATAATTTCGATCACTTTCCAGNTCTGTGATAGACCAATGGGCTCCAGAGGTGATTGTCTGGATTCTCAAAGCGTTAGATAACTTTATGTTATTTTGACGTAAAGCAAGAATAAAAGGCTCCGTGAGATGTTGNTGAATTTCAAATTCACGTNCTATCTCGTCTACATCTATGTCAATTGTTACGGGAGCCTCTTCGACCATATATTTGCCCGTATCAATTTTNAGTTGATACTCTCCGGCGGGAATATCTCGGATAGTNGTTGGTGTCAAATAAGGTTTGAGTTGGACTTCGGCACGTCCAACCAAAAATTTCTCTGAAGCCGCTGGTGAAAAAATCAACGACCGCATCTGCCGTGGTTGGAGGCGAATGTTAGCCTTTCCGACTTCAATTTGAACTTCGATAGGAGGCTCTACGTCAATTTCTACAAACTGATCCGTAATCTCGGTTTTTTTTACGGTAAGTTCCTTTCTTTCTGACATTTCACCATTTTCATCTAACTGCTCTAGGTATATTGTATCTCCCGAAAATACAGCCGTACCTTGTTCCACTACTAACGTTTGGCTACCCTTGTTGATTTCTTCTAATACAGGTATTTCTAGACCAGCTCGTTGCTCTACGTTTTTAATTCCAATGATTTTATGATCAGATCGAAACGCCACTAAGCCATCGGCTGTACGGTTCTGAAGCCAAACTTTGTCGCCAATTTCAAAAATACGAAGTGTTTTGGGCACTAAATGTGTATCTCCAGGTTCTACTCCTCGAATAAGTGGAATAGGATTAGCTACTAGCTTTTCCAATGCCGCAGAGTTATCGGTGAACTGTGGTTCTATCTTGATTACTGCATTTGAAGGATCTGATAATATAGTAATGCTACCTCTACCACGCTTTAAGGCTAAAGGGGGAAATTTGGTAACTTCGCCGGATTGTATGAGTGCAAGTTTTTGTTCAGGTAAGTAAAACGATTTTGAAACTGTAATCTTACTCAGTCGAAAAACTTGAGCCATATTCGAAAAGTTTCTTCTTAGACTATCCTTAAGTATAAGTCGCGTTTGTCTCTCACCGCGACTATTCGATACCAACTGAGGCTCCAAGATCTCAGCGATCTCACTAATTTTAATACGAAATATCTTACACTTTCCCGTTGAGTATGTATTTTTTATAGGATATTTCAATGTGATCTTGTTTATTCTATCGGCTACTGTTTCAATTTCTGGTAAAGATTCTTCTCTCGTCACCCCTTCTTCAATGCTAATCACATCTCCAGCTCCAAACTCTGATGTTGAAGAGACAAATAACTCTATATCCCCGGGTTGTACATCCCTCAATAGGCTAACGGAGACACCTGTGTTGTCAATTTCCTGAACCAGTATATGGCTTTCTTTGGGAAAATCAGCGCGCCATCCGATCTTTATGCTGTGGTAAACTGACACCTTTCCATCGCTCATCAAATAACTGTTCTTTAGTGGTTCTTTTAGTATGATCTTATTTCCTAATTCAGTTACAGAATCAACTATAGGCAATGGTTTTTCAATGAATGAATCAGCCCCTATCTCTTGCTTAATCGTAATAACATCTCCGACTTCGAATCCTAGGATTGAATCAACATATATTTCGTTTTCTCCGGAACGGACATCTTTTACTAAATGAGTCTTTGTTGCTTTCGCATTTTCGACTAGATTAGCTGGCTCAACAACTGGAACGGCGATTACCTGACCTTTATTAGGAGGTTGTATACGAAATACACGAGCAGTTTTTGGGTCACTGACTTCACTCCTTTGCCCAACACCAAAACTATCTGTTAGAGCTGGCTGAACAAAAAGAGTTGGCATCAAATTAAGTACTCCGATTCGAATTACCGTGTGGTCAGAGTAATTCTGCATACTGTCATTTTGATTCCCACTTTGAAGGATACGTATGCGATCTCCCACAGAAAATCCTTCAGTAGTTCGAACGGAAACTCGATCGTCACCTTTATCTGACGGTTGAATCAACGGGACAGGATCACTTAAAATTGGAACATCGTCCAGAAGTTGACGACTACGTATTGGTCGAGGTTGTTGTTTCTGTGCTCGCTTCAGATTTTCATCAATTCGAATTTGTGCATCTGGAGGGTCTACCTCCATGTAGAGATACCCATAATCACTTGCGCGAAGTAACGCCACAGGGGATAGTAGGCAAAGACCAATAATAAAAATAGAAATTATATTTTTCACGTTCATAACACCCAACTAACTAAGTACTCCTACTTTCCCACTTCCGATCTATCGAATAAACAAAAGCCAAAACTTCAGCTACTATTTGATAAAACTCCGGAGGGACTTCAGTTCCAACTTCAAGTTTGGCCAAGGCCTCAACTACGTCTGGCTGTTCGTAAATCGGTACGTCGTGTTGCTTTGCTAATTCAACTATCCGATTAGCAATTTCACCATCACCACCCGCAAGTATTTTGGGTGCTGAGTCAAATTCTGGTTGATAACGTAAAGCGACAGCCTTCTGTTTTTTCCTTAGTAATATATCCTTACTATTTTCTATTATGTTTACATCGCTGAGTTTTTTTTGTTCACTATGCACTGACATCAATCCGTCCCATGTTTACCGACATTTGTGAAACATCAGTAACAACATCGACTCGAATTCTCCTCGAATCAACAACCTGAAATGCTACATCCTCCAAATTGTAACGGATTGACTTCATACGTTCAAGGAGGTCAATTTTCTCATCAACAATGAAATTATTATACTGCTGTTTCTCTGACATTATTAGACAGTTCATATGTCTCTTTTTAATACGCAAATCGAACTTGAGGCTGCCAAGATTTTCTGTTTCAATTGACATTTCCAGACGCATATTTTCTGTATCCAGCTTATCTTGATCGTCTAGGTTGTACCCCAAAACTTCCGCTGATAAATCCTTCTTATTTCCACTGTATGGAATCTGAAAATAAACTTGGCTTCGTCCTGTGATCAATGGATTCATAGCCAATTCTAAAGCATCAATCTGACACAGCACTGAATCAATGGCTTTACCGATTCGACCCAAGAGCTCATCGGAGTATTGCTTGTCTGATCCGAGTTGAATCTTCAATCGAATCAAATCGGATTTTAGGTTGTTTCTCTGCAGGAACGTCTCTGAGGCATTTGACTTTTGACCAGCTAAAAACAATTTTCGTTCGTATGACAAACCTAATTGGTTCACAAATTTGGCAATTTCTTCAGCTAAATTGTTTGAATTAGGGGCAATTGAACGTGTTGCTTCCATGATCTGTTGAGACAATTCGTTTTTACTACCAAAAGAAATAGTTGAATCTTTGGCCAATGCCCTCAGTTCGTTTTGTAATAACTTCAATCTCTGGTCTAATTTATCTTGTCGATAATAAAGATTTTTTAAAGCTTGAAACAGATGNGATTTAGGCGGAAAGTTTAACAGCCAGCTGGTAAAAAGAAGATTTGTGTTATNGTTTGTCCGCGATANCGAATCGGCTTTTTGAGCATACTCNGCGAAATCAATCACGATACAAGAATCAATCGGAGTTTGATTTTGATATAGAATTTGAGCAAAATCGAGATGCCGCTGATTGAAAGGCAAACCAGCATCATTAAGTAGAGANGTAATCTCAGAGTCAAATTTAGNGGGCATCTTTTCTGTAGGAACAAANCTCATTCGTACTCCNCCTTTCAANGATATGACTTTTGCCTCAACTTCTTGACCTCGACTGAGCCTAGATTCCACCTCAGTTACCANCTTCTGCCCTTTAAAATTGATTAGGAATTGATTATTACCCAACACACGAACAACTGTACCTTTTAAGATTTCGCCAGATTTTAAGCCGGATTTGAATGATGAAANCGACGGGTCGGTGACACGACCTAGAGTTGGAGTCAACTTCATCTATCTAGCAAGCCTTTGTAGCTCTTTTGCTAGTGCATCGGGTGGCAAATCAACATTTCGATTAACAANTTGTCGAATTTGATCATTGGACTTGTTGAAATCACCCGAATAAAAGTATGCTTGAGCCAAAATCAGGTGCAGGTGCCTCTTACCGACTCTAGANTTAAAAGTTGCCTGATAGTCAGCGTCCGCTTTTTCCAGCGCAACATTCGCATGCTTAATTGCCTCTGAAAATTGATTTGTTGACAGATATATGCTAGCCAAGCCAGCATTCGCATCAACATTAGCCTCATCTTCTTTGAGTACTGCAGTGAATATACCCATGGCATCATCAACTTTACCCTCGGTTATCTTCTTCCCAGCTTTTTTCAAGTCGGCGGCTTTATCAACAACAATAACTTCGTCTTTTACTAAGCTGTCATAGTCCCTATCGTTACAACCAAAGATATATAAGCAAAAAATAGGAATGAAGAAACAGCNCTTTGTGAAATTATTTAAAGCAAAATGCCGTCCAAGAAACACGATTCCTCCTACCTTAAAATAAAAGTACTCATTGAAGGTGAAATATCCTGACCTAAATTATCTCTACCAATTACAGTGGCAACTACTTTAACACCATCTTTTGGTAGACTATCAAGTTGGTAACCAACAGTCCAAACATTTTGTGCCTGATCGATCCTTTTCATCATCAATGTTCGGGGTGTCAAATCAGGCGATTCTGGGAAAGTCAAACCAACGGTGAGATCCGCAACGTTATCCAAGATCGATACAATTTTAAATTCGTAACGCAGAATTGGATTACGAATTAATATAACAGGAAAAGTTTTTTCAGTGTCGGTAGGAAGATCAAAAACCGATATTGTTATAGCCGTTTCTTCCACTTTCTTATTTTCAAATTTAGCAATTACTTTGACTTTTTCAGAAGCCCCAATCCAGTCCCTTTGCGGTCTCAATGTCAAAATTCTATTCTTAATAATGACCGACACATGTTCAGAAGGGATAGCCTCCCATACAATATCGTTAAAAACTTCCCGAGGCTCTATGTCTAAGTAACGATTCAGATCGATATGATGTTCTTCATTCTTAATCAAGGACACTGTATTTGGAAGGGTTAAGTCGAGTTTTACAAAAGGAAGTGGTTGAACTGAAACTTCCAACTCGCCACGGTCAAAATTACCATCAGGATCAGTAACAGTGACAAACATTTTAAACTTTTTCGTGTTGGCTACTGGATTCAATGACCGAAATGTCAAACGCGGTGGATTATCAATAATACCTTTTGACTTGTCTAAACGATTTACGCTAACTCCACCGATGACAAGTGCGACTGGCATCCCGTCAATACCCCAACTTAATTCGGCGTTCTTNTGATCCATATCTTTGACAAAGTTGTCTAGTAATAAAATCTCCTCTGAACCCGCACGAAAACTNAGCTCAGGAAAACGAATCAGAACAGGGATTCCTTTATTATCAAGCCATAANGTTGCGGTATCGATAGCAAGCGAATCACCAATCTTCAAAGAAACCCGCAGGTCAACTTTTACAACCTCACCTTTCGATTTGGGTAAGAGGTCTCCGACGATAAGCTGGTTAGCCAGATTCAATTCAACTTTCTTAGGTCTTCCTTTATCATCTTCTGCATTCAGTACCCAATTAAGTTTTGGTCTGCCTTCTGTTCCTGAAATTATCACAAATTTGTCTAAAGGGACATTNTTCCCTGGATTTTCGGAAACAAATCGCTGAAGGTCATATCGATCAATTTTGACTAACGTNTTCTTAACCTCAATGTTAGCATCAACTAAGTCTTTAAATGACCTCAATCGAGGTTTCCCATCCTTAAATTGNGTGAATAAGGTGTATTTCCCTTTGTTCCAGTGTAATTTAGGGTCTCGGTTGAATAGAATACGTGCTTTTCCGCTCCCACGACCAACAAACTGAACTNTTGCAACGACGCCACGTCCTTTTGGNTAAGGAGCAGCATTCGAAATGACTGCAAACCCNATTTCTGTTGTGGACACAATCTTATTTAGAACCACNGTNCCTGTGTAAAATGGCCCTTGAACAAAAGGCGTCTCTTGGTTTACCAACCGTAATTTGTCAGGCTCGTACGTTAAGTATACTTCGACACCAGCACTTGGAATATCACCTACATCAACAAAAATCTCGAGATCGATTAAATCCCCTTGTTGAACCGTGATATCACTTTTTAAACTATCAACACTACGCAGCCGAATTTCGGCACAATCGACTACCCCTTTAAACAATAGAATTAAAAAAATACGGAAGATTAGTTTATTCACTGTGCTTCTAATGCTCTCTTGACTTGCAGTACTTTCTTAATGTATCTCTGCGTTTCTGAAGGTAATCTGTTTCTTGTTTTGACCCGAGTAGGTCCAGCATTATAGGCTGCTAAAGCCAGCGAAACCTGACCGAATGAATCCATTTGCTGTTTCAAGTATCTAGCACCACCTGATATGTTTTGTCGCGGGTCGAACACGTTGGTGACACCAAGATCCTTTGCCGTACCTGCCATGAGTTGGGTCAATCCGCTTGCTTTTTTGGGAGAAACTGCACGACTATTACCACCAGACTCCACATAAACGAGTGCAATCAACAATTCAGGGTCTAAATCATTATCCTTGGCCGCCGATCGAATTAGATTCTTATATCGATTTACTCGTGCAAGTATTTTATTGTTTAATTTTTGTTCCCTTTTCGATTTTTCGTCAACTGAAGTTAGCTTTTTCGACCGATTCTTTTTATTCTTTACACGAACAAAGTTTTTATTTGCCGATGACAACGTCTCAGCTGAGGACGGATGGGAAGCGAAGGGTTCCTCAACTAAGATTTTTGCCAAATCAATGCTAATATCTTCAGGCGATCTAGATTCAATCGATGATTCGACTAGCTCTATTTGGGATTGGTCATGAGGTTTCAATAAATCTGAGATGACCGTGGAGTTTTGGCTCTGGAACTTATCGAATTCTTTGGCTTTTTGATGAGATCGGTGCTGGACGAGTTCTAATCTTTTACGGTTCCGGCGAACGATTGCTGCCTTTGTGTAAAGAGGAGATGCTGTGGACTCTTTCCGCATCGCGGAACGACTAGATTTCGATGCTAAAGGAAGAGAGGATGAAGATTCTACTTTTACTTGTGGAATTTTTTGGTCCCAGGACTTTGTATTAATAAGAGACTTACCATACAAAGATTCATCACTCTTGATTTTCCAATGAGAAATGACTTTCACATCCTTGATGAAGGTTACTCCTCCGTTGTATGCAACATAAGTAGATGCATCAACTGCAGTATAATCTATCCATCGATTACCGCGGTAATCTGTCACAAGCAGCTTGTAAACTGTTTTCACTTTTGCCTCAGAATCAGAAACAAAGAAAGTAAAGGCGAGAAAGCACAGAATGATCGNATATAGAAGCCGGTGGAAATTCAAAATCAATATGCCCTTTAAGGCTAAATTCATAGATTCTTACGAATCGGTCTATGTGGATTGAATCGGTCTTCTATTTCAATATTACCATCTTTTTTAAAGATGTTTGGTGATCAGTTTGTAGCTCATAGAAGTAAACTCCACTTGCAACCTGTTCGCCATTCGCATTACGACCATCCCAATATGCTGCAAATCCTTGTCTGGAATAATCCCCNGCAGGCATTATTCCCAAGTCCAACTCCTTAACTAAAATGCCTACTGAATCGTAAATCCGAATCGATACATGAGATTGCTGACTGAGTTTATAGGGCAACCATGTCTCAGGGTTGAATGGGTTAGGATAGTTCTGGGCTAGTTCNGTTTTCTGAGGCTTCTTTAAAGTTTGAATGGTTTTGACCCATTCCCCTTCGGGGTGAGAGTAAATATTGCGACCTCCATCCACGACAACTAAACGTTCTAGTTTAATGTCGCTATATCCTCCAGANGTACTAACAAAAGANAAACTTGCTAGATCAGAAGTTCCGGAAGCATTACCATCCCTTCCGGCAATCATATTAGCTACTAAAACTCTGTTCAGCCCCTTTGATTCCTCAAANGTCCGACTAATAAAGAATGTCTCAGCATTAGATGAATTCCGTTCCAGAATTTGGCCAGCCACTACATTTTCTTCTACTAAATGCCACAGATCAGGATCGTAAGTCAATTCGAACGCATAACCTTTTATGCTGGCGACTGTAGCCATGACTTTAAACTTTATCATTTCTCCCTGTTGGACAATTTGTGGTAACGTTGGCTCGATCAACTGGAAAGTTTGCTCTACGATCGCGGGTGAGGCTGCTGGTGGCGGCCCACCATCCCCAGTAGGTGGAACACCTAATCCCCCAAAGTCACTAACAATGATGTCATAGTCAACTAGATTGATATTACCGTCATCGTTCAAATCCGCATTATCATTGAACTGTTCATGACCCTCTTGAGTGCCCCACGCTTGCATAAACAAGTTCATATCCCCTATGTTTATCCTGTTATCGCCATCAATATCTCCACCAATTAAATATTGATCCTGATCTTTCGAGTAAACGTCGATACCACGCAAATTATCACCAGGAATCACTACTAAAGTGGAAGCATTAGCTTTAGGTTGGTATTGACCACGCAAATAGGAATCTGCCTTGGCAACTAGCTCCCAAGTACCTCTTGGTACTCCCTGAATGGTATATGACCCATCAGCTTTAGTTGTCACTTGAATTCCAGGCCGAGATTCATCTTCGTCATTGGCAATACTATCGATTTCTACATCTTCAGTTGTACCTGGTTTACGCAGAGAGAATGTAACTTCAGCCGAATGATCCCGACGTCCCTCCAATTTAACCTTTCCAAAAATGGCAGCATGAGGCAGAATCTGAATGGCTAGAGCGGGCGTATTGGCTATCGGTGATACATTCTCCCGATTATCTGTTAAAGGATCAATTATAGCAATCGAAGTCCCTCTATTACTAGCAGCCTCGTCAAAATCAAACGAAACCGTGGTATTGATCGGACGAGTTCCTTCGTGCTCTTTTACTTTGAAAGTTAAAGTTGTCAATGTTCGGTAGACATTTGTCCTAACAGCTTTAGAATTGTTCTTAATAACTATACTATAATCTAACTGAAAACCACTGATACCATTAGCCATACTGTCCTCAACAGTATCATCGTGAGTGTCGTTTTCCAAAACCTCTTGCTGGTTTTCTTTCGCGTCATCTAAATCAAAAATTAACGAAGATTTATCGACTTCATCCTCTGAGGAAGATAGTTGACGAAAGGGTAAAGCTGAGTTCTGAATTTCCAGATATCGGTCATCAAAAGTCATGTAAATACTCGCCCCTTTGATCTTAACATCCGGACTTCTCAGTTGAACACGAACCTGAAACTCTTCACCTGGTCCTGCTGCGATAGATGCTGGGCGCAAGCGGATATTCACTTTACGAATAGTTACACTACCTGCGGCTTTACTATATGCTTCATTTCCACTACCATCAGTCGCTTTCGCATAAATAAAATAAGAACCGTTTAAACCAAATTCATTTGCAGATTCGAAAGATTCAATATCCCAAGAGTAAGACCCTAAGCCGGCTGAAGTCTGGTAATTAGTGGTCAAAATACCCGATTGAACCGTATTATCACTCACTTCACCTATGATTATCCTAGCGTCATCCTCTAATGTATGATAATACAAACTAACTTTTATATCATTGTTGTCGATGTCTTCTGTATGCCATGAAACAGTATATTCATCTATCGCACGAGAACCTTGAAGAATCGGTGAAATTAGCTTAATCGTTGGCGGATATTTGACAACTAGCCGACCTCTACTACGCAACGCTTTTTCTTTAATTTCTGACTCTTCTTTGGCTTTCGTCGGATCTTTATCGCTGATTATTGCGTAGATGTAGTAACCAGAAAGATTCTCTTTTACATTTTGATTACGGAAGTTCCACTTGTATTGACCCAAATCTTCATCTTCATCTTCACTCAAATTGCCAGTAATAAACTCAGTGTTTTCTCGTAATGTTACCAAATCTAAGGTTGACAGATTCTTATCGCTATAATAAAGACTGATTCTAGCGTCTCCCAGATTTTTCTTGTCAGTCCACTGAACTATAAAAGAACCATCTGTGATTTCAACATCGTTTTGGGGTGTTAAATTGCTCAGGAACACATCATGCCTGACCTCAACCTTCCCCGGAGCTCGAACCAGTTCAGAACTAATGTCAGTGTCCTCTATAATGCCGTATATTGTATAGAGACCTTCCGGAATATTACGTGTTTCCCATATAATATTGGTCTCTTCTGCCCCTACAGNCAATTCCACTGGTATGGAATCCGAAGGGTCGATGCTCGGTATCGCCGGAACCAAAACGTTTGTGTCGCTCTCTGTTGCAACACGGGCTTTCAATCCAGCAATATCGTCGGGCCCAAAATCGTCCTTCCCAGAATAAAACAACGTAATTTTTGCATTCGGGTTAGGTCCACTAGCACTGAACCCAACCTGACCTTGATCATCAAAAATTACGGCAGGCACTTTAAATGGAGATAGTATTTTTAGAACGGGCTTTTCTGGCAATTTAGTAATAACAGGACCGGACGAACTGAAGTCTTCTGCAGGACCTGCAGGAACAGATTTACTGAAAGTAAAACTCGTCCCCTGCTGAAGAATAACACCAATCGTATCACCCTCTCTGGCTTTGCCTTCAGACTTTGTTAAAGCTGCCAATAAAAAGGTATTTTGTGTTGAGCCTTCAGGTTCTGCCCCAAGTAATGGCTGGTCAAGCTCAAATGACANGCTTATGAGATCTGTTTTGATTTCCGCAATTGGTGCACCATCATTTTCATCCAGAACACGTAAAGGCTCAATATCCTTGTAAAGATAAAGTGTTTCAACTGACTCACGGACAAANGGTGGAGCCAATTGAAGAGTCATCGACATCATGTTTTGGGCTATATCCGACCTTACTTCAATTGCAGACAAAGCAACTCTCTTATTAAAAGAAACAGGCTTTCCATCATTGAGAGCTGTTACTACAATTGACTCAATTCCTTTAACCATTGGCCCATCAATTCGTCTCTGATCTTCCATCGCGGAAACCCTATCGGCCTCACGGAAGAAAAAAGCATGACTACTAAGATAAAGAATCACTTGATTACCTCTCGTAGTTTTCCCTGGATTAAGAACGACTACTAAAAGGAAATTAGTGGTTGTTTCTTCTCCGAGTTTACCTACAGGTAACCCTAGCCCTGCTTTTTGTAAGTTCAGCGGAGCTCGACTGTTGACATCAAGAACCTCTGAGGTAATCCACTCAGCGCTATCNGGTTTTCCATCTTTATTGACATCTTCATACAGCTCAATCTTAGCAATTGAAGCGTCTTCCACCCCTTTATTCTGTTCTTCTAATTTAAGATTGCTTACTTTCAGGAAAAACCACTCATCTTGCCCCCCATCATCTGTAATAGCTATGTTTGCAACTACAGCTTGCAAGTCACCNGGGTCAACCAATTCATCCGAAGTGACNGGTTGAACGTTGATATTGGTGACAAGGCCCCAAGATAGATAGGGCGAGCAGAAAACACCTACAATACAAAGTATTAAGCCAGCATAAATAGAACTATATGTTCGGTAGAGTAAAGAACAGCTAATGGACACTGCTCGGTCAAACTTCCTCATATCTTCTCTTCTTCCTTGTTATGAAGTTAGACGAACTAAAACTACATAAAATTAAATAGACTTGGTGACATAGTACGCGCACCGGTTTGAAGCATAGCTGTCAACATGTTAAGTTGCACTTGATACTCAACAACTGCGTCTGAATAATCAATTTGCTCTACAGTTTCAAGAAACTGCTCGAGCGCTAAGTTCTTATCCGATAATCGATTACGTAATGTGTCAGCTCGGTTAAGTTTTCCCCCAACCTGAGTTTGTAAAATTGTGATATGCTCAATAGAACTCTCCACAGCATTCGAAAGTTCTTCAATGGCACCTTTCCCTTGATTTCTAACAGCGGATTGCAAGTCGACTAGCTGGTCGAAAACTCTCTGAAAAGCTACATCTCCGGGCATCCCGACTTCAATAAAAGAGCTTTTCCCAACTCGCTCTAGATGAACTCCTTCATCCCCTTGATAACTAATACCAACTATNTCTCCAATACCAACACTGGTATGTTTTATAACCCTTGCATNTAATCCTGCATCGTAAGTGTTCTGCAGAGGTGTTTTTAACAAGACAACAGCTTCGTTCTTTGTTAGATCTGTCTGAACCGCCTCAACTAAAGCTATCTCTGAAACCCCCCCCATGCCCTGAACGACAATTTGATCTCCTGNTTCCAAAGCTCCTTGAACCCGATCCAATGGAAGGACCACTGCCCTTCGTTCGGCACTCTTTAATAAAGGAACAGCAGCTGTNGCATCTTCGCTCTCTACAGCGGCNTCTTCACCATCCACTTGAAGTTTTGTTAAAACAGGGGGCTGATTTGATTCGACAGAGTAATTGTTTGATAAATCCGAATTGAATTGTATCACGACACTATCGCTTGAAGATTGAATCGATGAAACCGTAACATAATCCTGACTCTCNCCTTGTTGCAAAACTAATTTATCTCCTACGGCAAACGAATCAGCATACTCCAAACCAATCTCTACTTTGTCATGAGATACGTTTCTGGCAAANTTAAATTCTCGTGTCGCAACTGTGGATTGGCTCCGCTCAGCCGTGAAAGCTGTACCGTCGGTCCTATTACCAGCAAATAGAGGTTTGCCTTCAAAAGTGGTATTCACAGTTTCTAATGTAGATTCTACCAATTGCTTCAATTCTTCTGCATAAAACTTATAATCCGAAGGGTGGTTAGTATCAGATAAAGCCATCTGTGCCAAATCACGAGCTCTGCCTAAAATNCTCTGTACGTCCTGATACACCATGTTCTCNACGCTAAGCTGAGCTTCCGTGTGATTAACATTTGAAACGAATTGTTCATTCTGGGAAATATGACCCCTAATATCCAGAATCTTGTTGGCTAGAGCCGGGTCATCTGATGGTTTCTGAATCCTTAAACCGGTGGAAACCCGCATTTGGGCCTTCTCTAGATTTTCTAACGCCGTATTGATCTTTCTTTTTAGATTTTCAGCTTGTCCTGCACTTGTAACACGAGCCATTTTGCTTGCTCCTTCAGTCGTACGAATATTCTATTATCTTGGTGCCATTCGATTAATAACAGTATCTGTCATTTGGTCAATTGTTGACATCATTCGAGCAGCAGCTTCGAAAATACTTTGATATTGCATCATGGTAACGAGTTCTTCATCTAAAGAAACTCCAGAAACACTTTGCCATCTAGCTTCAAGCTGATCGCGCACCAATTGAGTTGTATTAACTCGACGTTCGTTTTCATCCGACAAACCGCCCAAAGAAGCGACAGATGTGTTATAAAAATCTGTAAAACTCAAAGTTCCTTCTTCGAAAAACAATGCATTCTGTAGAGATACCATTTCCAAGGCATTCTCGTTCTCTCCCCTAGCAGTNCCTTTTGCCGTAGCAATCAGATTGAGATTACCTGCGACTTCTGGCGCCATCTTGATGGTAGCTGCTACTCTAGATGGTGGTTGACTTTCAGGAGGAGCTGTTTCGTCGGTACCATAGGAAACTGTTCCATTAGCATCCGGCAAATTAAACTGGAATAGGGATTGACCGTTCGATCCTGTTAACCCGCGACCCGACTGATGAACACTATTGATTTGACGAACAAAAGTGTATGCGAAACGATCTAAATTTTTGAGCGTCTGAGGAATTATTTCGTCCTGCATCCGTAACAGACCCGCGATTGCACCACCACGGATTGTCACATCTCGGGTTTGACCAGGCTGTTTCAGTACGACGTCGACCAGTTGCTCTGAGATTGCAGTGGTTGTGTCCATCGCACCATCCAAAGGCTTCTTTGGAATTACTTTCAACTCATTAACTTCAGTTTCCTGTATAAGCGGATTACCATCTAACATTATCATGACGGTACCATTATCCTGCTCTATAACACGAACGTCAACTAATTGAGCTATTTCACCTACCAACTCGTCTCTCAAATCTAGCAGATTTGCTGCTTCTGTCGGCTCTGCTACACTGGAAATATCCTCGTGTATCACAGATAACTGACGCAACAAGGAATTCACACGATCAACACGAATTTTTATATCCTCTGCAAATGTTGGTTGCAACTCTTCCAAGTCTGCATAAAACCCNCGCAAGTCTCCTGCAACGGCTTGAGCCTTCGTCCTAACTTCTGCCCTGAAAGCTGAATCAGTAGGATCTTGAGCTAAAGTCTCCCANGCATTAAAAAAATCAGAAACAGTACTGTTGAAATTNTCTTCCGATAAAGAATTAAAGATAATTTCAATTTGTTGGATACCTTTCTGCTCTTCTTCTAACTGATTCAATCTCTGATCAGCATACCTAATCTGAGTTTCAATAAACACATCACGCTTACGATCTAGTCTGGCTAAAGCGCTCCCAGTGCCAAGATGTATCGTCCGGCCAAGACCTGACAAGCCACGGTGCTCAATACTCTCCGTGGTTGAAATGATCGGAACCTGACGATGGTAAGCTCTATTACCCGCGTTAGATACGTTTTGCTGGTTTGTCTGAATTGCTGCCTGATGCGTTTGCATCGACCGGCGACTCATTTCGAGAATACTAAAAAGAGTGGACATTCTTAATCCTTAAACTATTCAAATCCTATGATCGAACATGCCTTTACCTTCTGGGCTACGGACATGACCGTCATCTTGATAAGTATCTCCTGGTTCATCGATTCGCATTACTTCATCAACCAGGAAAGATGCATATTCTTGCTCACTTTCTAANAGACTTTTATTGGTATCATTAATAAATTCGAACTCTCTTTTTACTCGTTCAACGCGCTGAAAAAGCCTTTGGTAATCTGATTTTAGAGGCTCATCTGCCAAACTTGTAATTGTCGTTGCGTTCAGTGATTGATCAACTAGACCTTCTTCAGTCGCCAACCTGGTCAGAAGAGCATCACGAGTAATTTCNATCTTTTGGATCTTTTGGATAGTTGATTCCTCGTCTTTAATCAACTCTTCCAACTCTTTAATTTCACGCTTCACTAATAAATCTCGCTCGGCATACAAGATCTTCAAGAGTTCATAGTATTTATCAAGTTCATAGCGTAACAGTTCAAACAAATCAGAAAGCAATGCTTGCAATGTAACTACCACTAAGCCCCAAAACATTCGCTATTTTAGGGTGTCGACAGAAAAGCCAACAACTTTACTTATACAGAAACCCTACCCAAGGTCTCAATGGCTTTTCCCATGATTGTATCGTGGGCTTTTATCACTCTTTGGTTGGCCTGATAAGCCCTTGTGACAGTAATCATATCAACCATCTCAGTAACAACACTAACATTAGACATCTCTAATGTTCCTGATTTCATACGAACAGTTCCAACTCGTTCTGGTATTGCATTAGGATCTGTCGGAATAAAAAGGCTATTACCCATTTTTGCCAAATCGTATGGCTTGGCAAAATCAACGATTTGTAATCGATCAACAAATTCGTTATTGACCATGATTTCACCGACTTGGTTGATATCGATTTGACTGCCGGTTATTTTAATTGGCCCATTCTCTCCCAACACTGGATGTCCATCAGCAGTTACTAATCGATATTCAGTATCAACTACAAAGTTCCCATTCCTTGTGTACCGTTCACCTGATGGAGTTTGAACGACAAAAAAGCCTTGATTAAAAAGCGCCAGATCGAGAGTATTACCTGTTTCTTGGTAACTACCAGATGTCGACAGATCATGAGCCGTAACATCCGGGTTAACCCCCAAACCAACCCGACCAGCGATAGGTCGAGGATCGACTTCAAACCCTCCACTCACGGCCTTAGGGTCGTTGATCCGCTTTAATAACAAGCTTGGAAACGCCTTAGATACAGAGATATCTCGCTTATAACCTGCAGTGTTGACGTTTGCTAAGTTATTTGCAACCACCTCTTGTCGCTTCAACTCATTCAGCATCCCAGTTGTAGCAATGTACAAACCTCGTGTCATGAAACTTTACCCTACCTTAGGTATCTAAAGGACTATTACCGCTTGAGACCTAGTGCTTCCTGAAGAATGCTATCTGAAGTTGTGATAATCCGTGAATTAGCTTGAAAACCTCTTTCGGTTGTTATCAGGTCGGTAAATTCTTCAGTCAAATCAACATTAGACATCTCTAGTGCACCTGATGAGATTTCACCCATATTACGACCACCAGCAGCAATATACGATGGAGCACCAGAACTAGGAGACACTGCAAACATACTATCTTGAATAGTATTCAATCCTTCTGGGTTAGGTATATCAGCCAAAGCAACTTGAGCAATCGAGCGACTTATACCATTAGAGAAAATTCCATTGATAGTGCCATCAGCGCCAATACTAAATGAGGTTAACGTTCCTGGNCCCACACCGTCTTGCCGGGATGCCATAGCATCTGAAGTGGAAGCAAACTGAGTCAAATTGCCAAACTGAAGGTCAAAGGTTAAATCTTTGCCATCACCTTTGGGCTTTATAGTAACTGTTGGCTCAGCTGGCGTAACAAACTCAAACGCGCCTGAGTCTCCATTGAAACGTACTAAGCCGCTGCCACTAACACCATCGGCTTCAACATCTGTAGCACCAGTTGCAGCCCAAGTCCAAGTATTATCAGTGTCTTTCTGCTTTGTAAATGTTAACTCTACATCATGGCGCTGACCAACACCATCGTATACACCAATTGTACTCTTATGCACTGCAGACACNACGTTGATTGAAGCAATCCCACTGTTAAGGTTCTCACCGAAACTGAGAGTTATACCATTACCACTAGGATCCTGAAGTGTTACCGCCTGATCCGCACCAGGTATTGCTACGTCAGGCCCACCATCGAGAGAGGCTACCAAATTACCACTTTCAGGGTCAGCAGGATCTCTTTTCACAATGATCCTGTGCGCACCAGTTGACAACTGGCTATCGGCCGGCAAATCGTACGTCTTAATACCTGTCCCACCGCCCTCAGTTAATTCCGCTTGACCTGCGCGAGTGTCTAAATTACCCATATACTCAACAAATCCGGTTGATTTAGCGATTGATTTGGAGAAAGGAAAGTTAATTTTTCCTACAGGCTTACTACTATCAACTAACCCTGTTGCACTATCAGCGTTCCAACCCATAACTCTATAACCATTCGGCCGGTACATCATGTCACCGTTAGTGTCAATTCCAAAGTTTCCTGCTCTTGTAAACACCTTTACAGAATTTGAAGAGGCTGCTACCCCTTTACTATTTGGATCAACTTGAGCCGCATCGGGAGCACCTAAAACAAACATCCCCTTACCACGAACCATTAAATCCGTCGCAACGTCGGTGATTTGTGGACTTCCATTTTTGTGGTTAACGTCAATGGAACTTATTTGTACACCAGCACCCACCTGATTAGGGTTAGTAGCACCTCTTTGACCTGTAGCTGCGACTCCACCTTTCAGAGTTTGAGCAAATGTTTCTCTAAAAATGACCCGAGACTTTTTAAATCCAGTTGTGTTTATATTAGCTAGATTATTTCCAATGATATTAACCTTAGCCTGATGAGTTCTCAACCCCGTCAGCCCCGAATATAATGCACCAATCATTATTTATCTCCTCTTTAATCTTTATCTTCTTAGACGTTCTTCAATCTTTATCTTCTTAGACATTTCGGCCAATACTCAACGCTTCACGCGCCATTGTTTTTGCCGCATTGATAGCTTGTACGTTTGCTTCATAAGCACGAGTGGCAGAAATCAAATCAACCATCTCACTGACAATATTGACATTTGGCATATGGACATAGCCATTTTCATCTGCATCTGGATGCCCCGGATCATACCGTAACTGAAGTGGGTTAGTCAGCGAATGATCTTCTCGAATACCATTCTTCGGAATATGAACGCCCTTTAAATCAGGCCTTGGCATAAAGACGACCATCTTCCTTCTAAAGGGTTCACCTGTTTCCGTTCGTGTGGTATTGACATTAGCAATGTTGTTAGAGATAACTTCCATACGTAATCGCTCGGCCGTTAACCCTGAACCACTAGCTTGAATTGCCGAAATAAAACTCACAATCATTTACTCCTAAACAATAATTGCACTATCTATATTGGTGAAAACGTTATCCTTCATATTATGTCCGTCTATCACCGTAATAACAGTCCGATTTTTTACACTAACGATAAATGCCAAATCATCCATTAATAACAAGGACTCACTAGCGCCTTTTTGGGACGCTCTCTCGACGGCATTTTCGATTTTAACCAAATCCTGTCGACTGAGATCTATTTGACGAACGGCCAACCTTCCCTCAGCATGAGCACTAAAATTTATCCCTTTACGTTCTCCAATATGTTTTTTGAGAGCTTTTTTAAAAGAAGTCTTTGTGTTAGGTGAGCCAACCCCTTTATTCGAATGAAAATTATTTTTCTGGGATAAGGAGGTGGTTACGTTTTCTGTTCGTTGGATCATGCTCATCACTGCTTAAAAGCTGTCGTAATCTCCGCTTCAATTATTGGGAAATCTTTTGTACATTGTTGACATTGACGTCTCGTTCCCCAACCCTGAGGATAGTTTTCCCATCTAACAAACGGACCGATGAGACAACCCCATTAATCACCCGGTCACTTGTTCCACTTTCAGCTGCCTCGATTTCTTTCCCAATTAATGAGCTCGCCTCTAGCAAAGCCACTGACGCAAAACTCTTATTCAGGTTTTGCATTTGTTCCAAAGCACTAAACTCTGCCATCTGGGCCACAAACTGCTGATTGTCCATGGGCTCAAGCGGATTCTGATGTTGAAGTTGAGTGGTTAATAGGCGAAGAAAAGCCTCTTTACCTAGCGTATTGGTTGGTGTCCGCTTTGCAATTGGACTGGCCACATCACCTAACATTTCATCGAGATGACCTACAGGGCCGATGTTACTCATTGTATTTGCTCCTTTAGACTAGATGGTCTATCCCAGCAGAAGAAAAGTTCATGTATTGGTCTCCCACTTGCTCGTCATCCCTTGAGTTACCTGATGACTGATACGAAACGTCATTGGTTGGCGCACCTGCTCCTTGAAATCGACGATATCCAAAATCTTGATCCCAATCACTAAAGTTTTGCCATCCATCTTGTTGTCCTGAATTATTAGACATTACTTGAAAGTTATCGATTTGAATCCCATGCTCTGATAGTGCGTTTCTTAACTGTGCCAAGTTACCTCTAACAATTTCACTTACCATCCCATTTCTCGCCTGAACCTGTGCTGATAACACACTGTCCTCAAAAACTAAACGAATATGAAGCCGACCAAGGGAAGGAGGCTCCAGGTCAATAGTAGCCTGTTGGAATCCACGCCCTAACTGGGGCTGTAACTTGTCTGCGATTTGGATGATCACTTGATCAGAACTAACAATCTGAGTTGGTAGGGTTGCGTCGCCCTGAGCCCCACTTAGTACATTTGCCAAACTGACAGTATCCATACGCTGAATCTGACTCCAACTCAATACCATATTTTGTGTACCTTGAGCTGTTTCAGTATATCCTTGACCAACCTCGAATTGGGGCAACTGGAAACTTCTGTGCTGAGACTGTAATCCTCGTTGGTTAAGAGCCTGGTGATTTGGCGAATTCTGCTGCTGTAGATTGAGCTGCAACTGGCGTAATTGGTTCAAACTCTCGTTGCCAGGCTCAAACGCTTTACCTGTCAACATATTTGAAAAATTAGATTGGGGCATATTTTCAGCTGGCGGCAAGACAATCACTCGTTCTGCTGGCACTTCCAACTGGCTAGCCAAATCCTCTACATTACTAATATCACCAAAGGGTAACCGTTCAGTCTCAATCAGCTTTTTCTCGTTAGTGTCGAATACACCCACCACGCCTTTTACGTCATTCGACTCAGCTGAAACTGAGACTTGGCTCTCGAAATCCTGCCCATTCTCAAAGCTTAGGGCTACAGGTGTTTGCGTCTCCTGAACGCCTGAGTCTGTATTATTAGTCGAATTAAATTCCTGGGCGCCCAACACAGAATTAAACCGATTTACATTTATATCATCGTGATTAATCCCATCAGCCGTGATTTCAGACTCGGCTGAAACCGACATGACCTCTTGCTCTAATAACAGGTCTGCCATCGGAAATTCACCTGACTGCAGATTACTTTCTAAACTTCTCTGCCCGCCACTAGCACCTTCAGCGAAACGTGCGACAATCTGCTCTGCTAACTGATCCAGCTCTGTCTCACCGAGCGCTTCAATGTTAAGATCTGAAAGCAACTTTGGCAGATTCACACTCGAAGCAGCCACCGCGACCTCTGAGCCATCTAATGCACCCAATCCTTGACTGCTGACGCTACCACCGGACAGTGTTTGCCCACCTGAAAGTTGCTGGATCAACATTTCGGCTAATCCTAACTGTCCTGTCTTTGCAATTTCCATCGCATACTTTTCGTCTAGCATACCGTTGAAAATTTTCATCGTGGTACTATTTTCGCCTAAAAAATCAGTCTCAGTAGACGATTGCCGCATGGTTGAAAGTAATTGAGCAACAAAAACAGATTCAAACTCTTGGGCGGCAGTCCGCAGCTTACTCTGTTCAAGAGTTAAAGGCCCCTGAGATGATAATGAGGAAGCTCGGAGCGAATCCGCCTGCTGCTGGCTTCCACTTTTTTCATTGCCCATCATTGCTGATATTTTAGCCCCTAGCTTTTGGGCTTTAGACTTGTATGTATCATAGTCGGTCGAAGCAGTGCCCATTGAGCCTTTACTGGATTCTTGTTGCAATAAGACAGGAAAAATATCCATTATAACTTCCTTACATAATGATCAGCTTGGCATGTAATGCGCCAGCTTTTTCCATCAGTTTCAAGACTTCGATCAGTTCCATGGTAGATGTACCTGCAGCCTTTAAAGCCGCCACAACGTCATCTAAAGTTGACTCACCACCAGGCAAACGATTTATTTTAATAGTCAGGCTACTTGCACCCGTTCCGTTAAGCGAGACAGCAAAAGTAGAAATACGTACCCCTTCACCAATAACCACGGCACCAGTTTTTTCATTAACCACAACCGTTGCTACAGTATCAGGCTCAACGGTCAATTCACCTAACATCGAAACAAAACTAACTAACTTCTTTTTGTAAGCATCAGGAATTCGAACCTGAATAGTACTTGGGTCTCTCGGTTCTGCTATCCCATCCCATAATGTTTCGTTTATTTTCTTTGTAACTAAACTGGCTGTGCTAAAGTCGGGGTGATTCAAACGAAGAGATAAAACTTCCAAGTCATCGAAACTCGTATCAATCTTATTGACTACTAATCCACCTTTTGCGACACTACCAATCGGGGCTTCCCGTTCACCAGGAGCTGCCACCGATGCAATTACCCCCTGAGCCGTTGCATAAACACGACCATCAGCTCCTTGAAGGCGAGCGAAAAGGAGTGTGCCACCACTCAGCGTTTTTGCATCACCGACAGAAGATACCATTACATCAATTTGATCTCCTGCTTTGGAAAAAGGCGGCAACTCAGCAGTAACTGATACAGCTGCGATGTTTCGAGCTTGCAACCCATCCGGACTAATCCTTAACCCTTCCATTCGGGTCAACATGTTAGACACAGCTTGCCTGGCTAAAGCTAATCGTGTACTATCACCAGTACCGGGCAAACCTACCACAATCCCCATCCCCCAAAGCTGATTAGAGCTCATTTCTGGTATAGTCGTCACATCCTTGATCCGGACTGACACAGAATTAGCTTCAAAATCCGACCATACAAATAGGCAAAAGGATAAAATAACACAGATTGTCTGCTTCATATGATTAACTTTGCTCAAAATAACAACCCCAAAAGACTCCCAACAAACCGAAATGGGAAAGTAATCACGCGAATAATAGGGCCTTGCTTTTGTACTGCTGACCTGGGTGCAACATACCGAATATTAGCTTCAGCTAGTGCAGTTGAAATAATACTGTTGTCAGGTGCAATATCCAGTGGCCGCACTATCCCTTCTACAAAAATTTCCGTTTCTTGATCATCAATTGCGGTTTGCTGAGTCCCCGAAATCCTAAGGTTCCCATTCTCCATAACTTCTACTATCGTTGCAGTTACAGTTGCAACGAAACTAGTTTGTCGCGATGTCGACCGACTCCCAGATTTCTGAGTCTGACCTGAAAGAGAAGCGGAACCTGTCCCCGTTGGAATTGGACTTAAGAAACCTGCACCCGCTGGTATCTCGGTTGCTGCATCCAGCTTTGCACTCCGATTTCTAGCTGACTGCATATTCTGATTAGCTTGGGCATTTTGAACCACTACCACTCGAATCAAATCCCCTACTTTCTTGCTGATCAAATCGCTGTAAACTTCACTACCCAGTTGACCTTCACTATACAAAACCTGAGCTGGCAACATGGAAAACCATTGCCCCAACACAAGAAATGACAACAAAACCAGCAGAGTAAAAGTAAAACCTGTTTTTCGTGTCGCCCTCAACATCANCTATNCACTTATTAAGCCTTTCACGGACTAACCGCCACCTCACCACTTTCTGTTACGACACCTANCAGTGTCTTTTTTGAGGCTTGATTCACAACCTTAACACGTTCACCAACATGCCCATCTGTTAGAACTTTTCCAGTCGCACGAACGACCACACCCTTCAGCTGAACAGTGATCGGAACCTCTGACCCAATTAACACCTTAGGTGTTAATTCTACATCCTTTTTTAAGAGGTACTCACCCTGACTAATCCTGGTTTTCGATCTAGAACCCGCAACTTCAGGTAACTGAAGCGGAACCCTTCTGAGACTTGTGAAAGTCTGCTCTTCCTGACTCAACATCTGAACTGATATAGGCTGATACCGATTAATCTCCTGCTTCGCAACAAGTACATGGGTTGTCACCTCAACTTCCAATGGGACTACGATCGATTTTTTCTTACCTTCATCTACAAAAATATCAACATAAGCGCTCAGAGCCCCTGACAAGAATGCTGCCGGGATGGGACGTAATGAATAACGAGTTTTCCCGAATGGCAAAACGAACTTACGAATCTTCCTGCTAACCCTGACTTCATACTCAGCAGGAAACCTACCATAAAGCTCCTTCTTGACTTGGCTTAAAACAAATCGCTCTAACTCCTCGACCCCATCATCATGGCTTTTCCTACCAACTAGAACTTTCGATGAAGGTTCAATACTAATAAGATCAGGGGACAAACCAACGCTTTCTAAACCTGAACGGCCGATCCGTAAGTAAACACCAACTGACCTAGCTGTCAGCTCAATTGCAGGACGTCCGGGCAAAGGCGCTGGCTTAAGCTTCAACTCATTCAAAACCTTAAGCTGTTTTGGTTCGATTTGCCCCTCAATCCTAGCTGTCACATCCCCGAGCCTAATAGGGGTAGAGATAACACTGACCTCTTGATGTAAAGTCAGCTTCAGCGAACCGGAACTAGCAACACCAACGCTTTAAGCCAGAAGCATAAGCAACCAAGAGAAGTTAAAAATGACAAAAAATTTGAGCCTATACACTAGCAGCCTAAACAGCTATAAAGCTAAAAATGTCGCCTATCGACGAATTGAATTCGCTGTTGACAGCATATCATCGGAGGCCATAATCGCACGGGAATTGGCTTCGTACGCCCTCTGCCCAGTAATCAATCGAACCATTTCTTCTACGACCTCCACATTTGAAATCTCAAGAAACCCAGAAGTCATTGTCCCAAACTGGTCAATCTGCTCAACTCCAGATGCAACTGTAGCTCGGTAAAAATTTTGCCCCACGCTTTGTAGACCCGCGGGATTAGCAAAACGGTAGATGGTGACTTGGCCAACTTGCTGCGGCTCTGCTTGCCCATCTTCCCGAACTGAAATAGTCCCATCAGACCCAATCGTAACCTCAGCAGCGCTATCAGCAGGAATAGTAATAGCCGGGTCCATGGAAAAACCGTCAGATGTTACTAGTTGCCCCTGGTCATCTAATTTAAACGACCCATCCCGCGTGTACAGGAAATTTTGCTTATCGTCTACGACTTTAAAAAACGAATACGGGCTATCCAACTTCAAATCAAACGAATTCTTAGTCTCTACAACATTTCCCAAAGAAAACATGCGCTGTGTAGCTGCCGGCCGAACGCCGTGACCTAACTGAATCCCGACTGGGACTATGGTCTCCTGCGTACTTTGCGCACCCGGTGTCCGGATAGTTTGATACAGTAAATCTTGAAATTCAACGCGAGCCTTCTTAAAACCAGTCGTGTTGACGTTCGCTAAATTGTTTGCAATGGTGTCGATATTGAATTGTTGGGCACGCATTCCCGTTGCAGAGGTCCACAATGCGTTAATCATAAAAAAACAACCTTTGTTTCAGAAAATTAAACAACCGATCGCCTGATTTAGGCGAAAACAGGAGTCTATTATTTTATTTAGTTTGGTTCGCTTTTGGGCAAGGTATTGAGGGGGAAAAACTTATTGTTTTTATATCTTCTGGTTGCCTCAATCAGTCAGCAACCACTAGCTTCTGCCAAGCAGTCCAGCTAGTAACTTCCTTCTCTTCACTCACCGTGGCCAAGATTATCACAGTTTATTTTTTTTGTCAATACATAAAAGGTGTTTTCTTTGACAAACGAAATTAAAAACTACCCCTCTAACTTTCTTTCTGATTATCTCCGGTATTACAACGAATTATGGTGTGTACAGCTGAAACAGTTTTCACCTCTGGTTCGTCAGCGAAAATTGCAGTTAATCTTCCCTGATTTTTCGAAAGATGGCGTCTTACTGCTTCTTTGACTTTGTTTTGTAATTCTCTTGAAAAATGGCTTATCGAAAGAGTTTCCAGATCTTGTTTTAGTTGGCCCCAATTTTTATAATAATCTTGGATTCTAAATGCGGAAGCTAAAGTTGACATTTTCTCTAGTTCTGCATATATACACTTCCAATCGCTAGTTCTCATATCAACCTCAAGATTCAAATTAATTGATATATCTGCATTAAAACTAAACTTATTCATTAAGATCTCTATCTTGTTTGGGAGGTTATTTTTTGGCTATCGGAAGTATTCTAAATGATATCTGTTTACCACCACGATTAACAACGATTCCGGCTTCTTTCCCAATTTTCAGACTATCTACTGCATAAGTATAATGATAAGCATGTGTTATCCGACGGCCAGCTAATTCAACAATCACATCTCCATTTTTAATTCCAGCTTTCTCTGCTGGGCTGTCAATACGAACTCTTGACACCTTGATGCCGACTACATCATTTTCGATGTAATTCATGATCATACCCAATTCGATATGGAGGATGTCTAGATCGCTAACAAATGCGAGATTACCTTTTACTTCTGTATAGGGTAATCTCGCATTTGAATCAGCTAAATCAGATACTATGTCAGCCGAAAATTGACTTATGCGTTGCAACCCTCTGTAATTTAGGGTTTCTGAATCATCTTCAGGTCGGTTATAGTTCTCGTGGCCACCAGTAAAAAGGTTAATTACTGGAATCTTGCGTGTATAAAAGGTGACTGCATCGGTTGGTAGATATGGATTATCAGATAAAGTTAGTTGAAAATCGGCCTTATCATTGTGCTTTTTGATCAATTGAGTCCAATGAGGCGAGGACCCTACCCCCTGTAGCAACAGTCGATCGTCTCTTAATTTGCCAACCATATCGAGATTAATATAAGCAACAATTTTGCTAAGATCAATCAAGGGATTCTCGGTAAAATGCGTGGAACCGATGAAACCCAGCTCCTCTCCAGACCAGAATGAGAAGAGAATACCGCGTTTTTGATTTCCAGACATAGCATGTGCAATTTCTAAGACAGCAGCAGTTCCAGAAGCATTATCATCGGCACCATTATGAATCTCTCCTTCTTTTGCATTTTTAGTTAAAGTACGAAAATCACCTTTACCAATGTGGTCGTAATGAGCACCGACCATAATATATTCATCAATTTGACCTGGTAAAAGACCAACTACATTTTGGTCCATACCGATAATTCGATCAATATTCGTACTGATTTTTACCCTCAAACCGGGAATCTCAAAGTGTGTAGCCGTAGATGGTCTTTCAGCATCTATCTGTTGCTGGACTGATTTTGTGTTTTTGCCAGCCAAAGCAAACATGTGATTGGCTACTTGACCATTAATCGAGACAGACACAATTCCCGAGGTTAGATTAGTATCGAATTCCAGCGGAATTAATGCGCCTGAATCGGGGGAAATCGGTCCAGTGGCCACAAGAAGAGCCTTAGCACCTTGTTCACGAGCAACCATAGCTTTATAAGGCAGACTCATATATTGATTGAGTTGCTGGCGTCGTTCTATACTGACTGAATTTGGAGCGTAACGGAAAATCAACACAATTTTCCCTCTCACATCCAGGTCTTGATAGGAATTAAAGCCTTCTTGAGGAGCCAGCAGACCATAACCAGCAAAAACAACTTCACCGGATACAGTTCGGTTCGCAGTAAACGAAAGTGGCTGGTAACTGATACCTGTTGTTAGCCGGTCAACAGAATTTGCCAAATGAAGTTCGAAAAAGTTGTCATTTGGGGCGACTTTAACCCCGGAGGTAAATTCGAAAGGTTGAAGAAAACTATCAGAAAGCGGTTGTAATCCGATTTGTTTCAAGTATTCACTTATATATTCAGCTGCTTTTTGAGTTCCAGCGGTCCCTGTCATTCGCCCTGCTAAATTGTCACTGGCTAGAAATTTAACCTGGGACTTAAGATCAGATTCCGTAATGTTCGGTTGACAATAATACGATGGCTCTTTAGTCGAATTCAGCAGAGCCCGTCGAGCTGACCGATGATTCCAATCGGCGAGAAACAGCTGTGATTCCCCATTTTTGGTTCGGTTACTAGTCCAACAAAGCTTATTACCATCAGGAGAAAAAACGGGCAATCCATCGAATCGTTGGTTGTATGTAACTCGAACTGGTTGATGTTGACCTTTAGTATCAACTAAGAAAAGTTCAAAGTTGGAAAAATTCAGTTTATTACTCGCAAAAATTACGTATTCTCCAGAAGGATGAAAATACGGAGCCCAAGATACAGATTCAAAATGAGTGACTCGTTGTTGATTTGTCCCATCCAGGTCCATGGTGAAAATATCGGAGGTCAGTCCTTCATCGTCAAAACGCTGCCAGATAATCTTCTTGCCGTCTGGAGCAAAGAACGGCCCCCCATCATAACCCGGTTGATACGTTAATCTTTGCACCTTCGATCCATCTTTCCTCATCAAATATATTTCACCGAAATAAGATGGATTGACCTTGAATCGTTTTTGGTTTTCCTCTGATAGCTGACTGATAGGATAGGCAGAACGAAAAGAGCAAAAAACGATGTGTTCACCATTTGGGGAATAAGCACCTTGTGCGTCATATCCAAGATGATCGGTCAAACAGCGGAGATCTTGCCCAAATCTATTTGCCGTATAAATCTCCATATTTTCATCGTACACTGAGCTGTATTTTCTTTCCCAGAAAGAACTCTGAAGTTTAGCTTCTGCCCCCTGATCTTGGGTTGACCGTGAATCTTGATGGGATGAAGCAAATAAAATTCGATTGTCCGTAGGATGAAAAAAAGCACATGTTGCTTTACCCTTTCCGTTGGAAACCCGATGGTACTCATCGGTTTTTAAATTGAGGGTATAAATTTGGGATAATGGATTACCAACTTCCCTTTCGCTTTGGAAAATCAACTGTTGTCCGTCAGTAGAAAAATATCCTTCTCCTGTTTGTCCAACATGAGAGGTCAGTTGGCGAGTACGAAGTAGAAACCTATTTTCCATCGCTTGAGCTGGGACTGAAGCAAGACAGTTTAGTATCACGAGAAAACCTACAAAGGAAGACTGCCTGTTAATTCTAAATTTGATTTTAGTATCAAACCCCAAACAATAGTAAGCTAACATTAACAGGACAGTGTACGATCCATTCACCTCGTATTCATTACATTAATTCCATCTTCGGAATTTTGAATATTTTTTAAAACTGTGTTTTTGCTAAAAAACAGGATCTTGTAGAGACAGATACACATCAACTAGGTACATTACAGCTTAACCGTAAGCATTCTACTTTTACCATTGGGCAAACTCGGTTAGAAAATTGACNACCTCTTCACAAATAGCAGTTAACAACGATTGGCCCTTTTCAGCTGTTGCGGCTTGTGGTTTTCCCATAGCGCCAGTTGGAGTAGATGTTGCCATTCGTTTTGCCACATTAACACGACCTAGATGCTCACTGTGATAGTAAGTTGAATCAACTAGTGGTGGGCTTGAAGTCACACGATCCATTCGCATTAGTTCACCTTTTAAGTACAACATCATTGATGTTTCGTATTCGCCTGCATGTGACAACTGAAGGCTTTCCATTCCGTGTTGATCAGCTGACATGACAGGGGATGCTAAGGTCCAGTATGACGATAAGGCTAACCACATTTCGTTATATCGATCTGACTCATTGACTAGTTCAGTGATTGCTTGCGTTCCTGGTGTCACATTACCACCATGCCCGTTTAACAAAAATACTCTTTGAAATCCAGCCATAGCAATTGACCGGATCATATTCTTAATCACCTCAGTATATAGGCTATTAGGGATACTAATAGTGCCCGGCAAATCAAGATGATGATCGGAAGCTCCTAGCCACAAAGTTGGCAAAAGATAAACCTGATTTGCCAATTTGGCTTCTACTCGTTCGGCAACGGCCGATACTAGATACGTGTCGGTAAATAGGGGCGAATGGTGACCATGTTGCTCAAACGACCCAAGTGGTAAAACGACTACTTTATCTTTATCCATTGCTTCCACATCAACCCAACATTGATTGCCAAATATCATGATTTACTCCTATTTTCTTTTGTTTTAAATTTCATAAATCTACCTCCATTTCAGAAGGTAAATCTGTTATTTATTCATTCTTAAATGCCTGATTCCAGTCTGAATGCGACTGAGCTACATTCTCTGGTACTTGATGACTTCGGGCTATAAATCCAGGGACATTCCGACGACCCATGGGCAAACCAATTTGACTATAGCGAGTGTCGATACTCCATCTCACCATATTGGATCGATTTGGTAATCCTCTGTGTACTAAACGTTCGGNACTCAAAAGTACATCACCAACCGACATTTCTGCTNTTATAATTTTACCAGATGGTAGATGGTCATCAGCTATGCCTATGTTACCAGTATGACCCGGTGTTAAGTCCTGCTGTCCATGTGGAAACAGGCCAAACTTGTGAGATCCTTGAATTAACTGTAGACACCCATTTTCAACGCTAGTCGGGACCAAAGGAATCCAAGCATTAACCACCATTGTATCTGCAGCCTCACTGGGAATTAGGTAAGCCAGATCTTGATGCCATGGAATGACAGTGGCCTGTTGATCTGGTANTTTTGCGCGAAAATTGAATTGTGGGTGAGCAAAAATTTCTGGCCCAATGATTGATTCAATCGCATCTAGCAGTGAGCCGGCTGTACGAACAGAAAACATACCTTTAGTTCTTGGTTTCTGATTCCGGAAAAAATTATTCCAAATCCAACCCGGTTCCGAACAAGCAGTAGAAGCATACACCAGTCGGGTAGCAAAAGTTGCCTCAGTGAATGTTTGGTCAACCGATAAAAGCCCCATAGAAATAGCTGACTGAATTCCTACCTCCACCTTGTCGGATAACTCATTAATGATTGGCTGCAAGTCATACGAAGACAACATTTTCTTAACAATTAAAAACCCATCTTCTTGAAATTGCTCTTTTTACTTGAGTGTTAAGACTTGCCTTAACTTACTTATGTTCTGCATTCGTATTTACCTGCAATCTTTGTTTATCAACTTTACATTGTACTACATTATTCTCACTCGTCAATCTTCAGCCGAATCTCTGGTTGCCATCAACATTCTGAGTTGGTAGAATGGTGAAGTATGAAAACACTTAACACACAAATCGAACAATGGATTCATTCGGCTCAAAAGAAAATTGATAACGATAGTATTTGCCAAGCAGACCTAGATTATCTGTCATCCATCCTTCTGTCTCAGCATATTCGACAACGAATACTCTATATTCATGCTGTAACACCAAGCATTCGGTCCCAGTTGATCGCGATGAGCCTACATGAGCCAATCAAAGATCAGATAGCCGAAATTGACCCTGACTACGGTGAATGGCCATATCGATCAGTACATGATGCGGTTTTAGACGGGTGGCAGATTATGCAGTTTCCGGATCAACGGGCTAATTTTGACGACCGAGAAATTGACATTCTTGGATATGAATTTATCCTTCAAAAGTTAGAGGCTTACCATGAATAATATTAAACCAAGTAGTGAATTACAAGAGTGCAACTTTGTTGACTATCTATTGACCGATGAAGAAATGATTACCTTTGTTATCCATGGATATCATATAGTTGAAACCGATTTCACTTCAGAGTTTAACCAGTCAATATATGATGAGATAGAACAATTAGATGGAAATCCTGGCGACGGGATTTTGGATGCAGTTCCCAAACTGTATCAGGTATATCAACACCCGAAAGTCAATGGCGCCTTGGCAAGCCTATTGGGGCATCATTATGAGATGAGTGGACACCGACACTGTCATGTTAACCCAGTCGGATCTCGCAGTCAGGGGTGGCACCAAGATGGCGTAAATCAGCGCCATTACCAAATTCAAACCGTATTGGCAATGTATTACCCACAAGATGTAAACTCTGATATGGGACCGACAGTAATTGTTCCGGGAACCCATTTCCGAAATGCTCCTACCGACCAGATGGCTACCTATACCAACTTTCGGCACCAGTTGCCCTTAACTGTTAAAGCCGGTACAGTGGCGATTACCCACTATGACATTTGGCATGCAGCTAGTCGAAATAAAGGCGATAGAACCCGATACATGCTTAAATTTCTGTTCAATCGTAAAAATGATCCAGACCAGCCTTGGTGGAATCATGATCCCGTAACAGCAAAAAGAGAAATCCACCGATTAGATTCGGAACGCGCGGGAGCGTGCTCCCAATCCGATCATTACAAAGAACGAGGTTTAAGAAGACAAATGTGGCTTCACTTATTAGGCCGAAAGTCATCAAAACGGGAGGAGTGAATAAGTACATGTCTGATTTTCTACATCAGATCGAACGTCGCATATTGGTTGGGGACGGTGGGCTTGGGACTCAGCTTCGCCTCCGATTACCATCGAATATACCCTGTTTAGATGCCTGCAATATTGATCCTATTTTCCGAAATTTTGTCTATGAGATTCATGCAGATTATGGGCGTGCAGGTGCGGATATTATACAAACCAANACCTACGGAGCCAATCAACTAAAACTAGACCTACAAGGATATGGTAATCAGCTAGAATCCATCAATCTTGCTGGAGTACAGTTGGCATCCCAAGCCGCAACCGAGATTAGTTCATCACAAAACAGACAAGTTTTTGTGGCAGGATCGGTTGGGCCATTGGAAACTAACCCTCTGGAAGATGAGTTGTCTATTACAGAAGTTCGTCAGGCCTTTACTGCCCAAATGGAAGTGCTTGTTTCTGCAGGAGTTGATCTTCTAATATTGGAAACCTTCACAGACTTACGACAAACAAAAATAGCTACCAAATTAGCGGTCAAGTTTGGGCTGCCTGTGATGGTACAAATCAGTGGGATCTCAAAAGGTGTTGTGAGCGATGGAACCGACGTACGCGTTTTTGCCCAAACACTATCTCAATTGGGTGCCAGCGTTATTGGTTTAAACTGTCGTGGCCCACATGACTTGCTGCTTGCCGCTGAAAAAATAGCGCGGGTCACAGATATCCCACTTAGTGTGCAACCTAACGCAGGAACNCCAAGGATTGATCAAGGGAAAATCAGTACCACATACAGTGTTTCTCCNGACCATTTTTCTGGATTTATAAAGAAGTTTCTAAGTCTAGGGATTAACGTAATTGGTGGTTGTTGTGGTACTACATCAGAATATATTAGCGTAATTCGGGAAAATACTGACGGCTACGTACCGGCTCGGCGTCAGACCCNGATTTTCGTTTTTCCCGATAATCAGAAGTNAAGTAAAAGCAAAATTTCACCCAATCCCATTAAGCAAATTTTTGAAACTAATGATCGTATAGTTAGTGTAGAGATGCGTGCTAATACCTTTCCTCAGCTAAGAGCTATGATTAAAGTATCCAAAAATCTGGCCGACTTGGAAGTTGATTTGTTTGATGTCCCAGATAACGCGGGGGCTACGGTTAATATAGGCGCTATCGGTACGGCTTTTAAGTTACAACAGGNCAGTAATATCCCTACACTGATCCATTGGACCACCCGTCAACGTAACCTAATTAGCATTCAGTCCCATTTGTTGGAAGCTTGGGCATTAGGTATTAAGGGAGTCATAGCTTTATCTGGAGATCACCCTAAAGTTGGTCGATTTGAGACCGCTAAGATCGTTACTGACGTACGAGGCTCTGTTCAGTTGATGGAATTGCTAAAACGATTAAATCAAGGCACTTTGATTGATGGTACTTCGCTAGGAGAGCCTTGTGANTTTTATGTTGGTGGTGGATTTACTATTACTAAAAATCTCAAGCCACAGTTGAAGCATCTGCGTCGAAAAGTGGAGCGTGGTGCAAAATTTATCTACACTCAGCCTGTGTACGATTTAAGTACGGCCGAGGATGTCTACCAGTCTATTAAGAACGAGGGGTTAGATACTAAAATCCTTCTTGGTATTTTACCAATTACAAGCCTTCGTAGTATATCTTTTTTACAAGATAATTTGGGAATGTACATTCCCTCGATAGTGGTCAAACAGTTCCAAGATATTGATGATCCTAAAGACCAACTCCTCTACGGTCTATCGATAGCTAGAGATTTAGTTTCTCGGCTCAGTGAGCAAAATCATTTTTCGGTTGATGGTATCTACATTATACCACCATCCCGAATGAATTGGGCTAATAAACAAGTAGCGATCACTCAATTGGTTCAATCATTCAGAAAACGGAAGACAGAGGAAAGGTGAGTAAATGAAAATTGATCTGCTAGCTAAAATCAACTATAATGCCGGCCAGTTGATAGTAGTAGCTCGCCATCACATCAATAAAAGGTAGAGAAATGGGAATATTCAATGGTATTGAACTGAAACAATTAGTCTGTAACGATCAATTTAACCCACGCTGGGAATCATATGAACTAAACACACTTGGTCCCAAAGAGGTTCGAGTACAAAGTCAGCTAACAGCCGCTAAACACGGAACTGAACATTCTGAGTTATTAGGTAAGGCTATTTACATTGAATCACCTTATCTGGGTGATAAAAAAATCTTTGATCGTTCCACGGTCAATAAGCCCGACACTTCTCAATGGAAAGGTGTTGGTAATACGACGGTTGGGCTTGTTATTGAAACCGGGGCCGAAGTTGAAGAAATCAAAGTTGGAGATCAGGTTTGGGGATATGGTGGATTTCGTTCTGTACATCAAGGTGGTCACTTTCGCTTAATGGCTGATGGCTTTACACCTGAGGCCGCNTGTTGTATGGATCCTGCTAACTTTGCATTAGCCGCAGTTAGGGACGGAAACGTACGGGTTGGTGAAAAGGTCATTATATTTGGCATGGGTGCAATTGGCTTGTTCACTGTCCAGCTAGCTCGTTTATCTGGTGCTACCGATATAATTGCTGTCGATCCTATCCAAAGCCGGAGAGAATTGGCACTCAAACACGGTGCCACACTNGCAGTAGACCCTGACCAAGTGGATGATTTTGCTCTAGCCTCAAGAGATTGGTTAGGTGATGGTGCTGATGTAACAATCGAAGCCAGTGGGAGTTATCATGCTCTTAACCAAGCCATTCGAGCTACTCGTTATGCGGGTAATGTAGTACNACTAGCTTTCTATAGTGGCAAATCGAATGGCCTACATTTGGGCGAAGAATTTCATTTTAACCAGCTCAACATTATTTCAGCNCGTGCGTGTAGCCATCCTCAGCGTGATCTTTACTGGAGTGAAAGCCGTATTTTCGATATCCTGATCCAATTATTTAGTAGAGGTGATCTAATTCCACANGGTTTACCGTCACCTGTTGTATCGTCAGAAGAATTACCCTCGGCTTACGGTCAGATTTTCCACAATCCAAGAGAGGTTATTAAGGTCGCGGTTTGCTGGTAAATATAGTTAGATATTAATTTTTGACAAGGAAATTGACTAAATGGATTACCAAAAAACGTTAGCAGAACTCGAGAATTTGGTACTTGAAACGTATGGGCTCTGGGACCATAATCGAGTTGGTTTTCAATGGAGACACTATACTTGGAATCATACTAAACGGGTACGAGCTATGGGTATGGAGTTAGGTGGTAAAGTCGGTGGTGATATTCAGAAGCTGGAAGTTGCTGGTACACTTCACGACATAACGAAGCGGTATGATGGTGAAATTTTGCATGATAAGGATGGTAAACGAGTAACTAGTTCTCAGGGGTTTTGGTTGAATGAAAAAATAAAACCNGCGCGGCAAAACGTTATTACTGAACTCTATGAGCAATACGACCTATACGNAACAGTTCACCACGACTCGGGAGCTACTATTTCTGAAAAAATCTTGGTTGACTTTGGTTTCGATACAGAGTTTGTTGAAGCAGTACGTTCGATTGTCTTTGCTCACTTAAAACCTATCAACATGAACCAGTCAGACTTCGATATCCTGTATAAAAATATCGAAAACCAGATTTTGTATGATGCAGATACCATGGATCCCAATGTAGGTTACACTAGTTTCTTCCGTAATATCCATATCCATGCCCATTTTGCCATACAACGCAATGGGAAGTTTGAACTAGAAAGTTATGTTGAGGGATTGACCGGATTTGTAGACTCAAAAGACAGTTTTGTCGACCAACTCTTAACCGACGTAGCAATAGAAGTCGCAACCAATCGTCAAGCCAGAACTCGTCAACTCGCAACTGAAATGAATNTGGAACTAGACAATCTGGAAATCAATCGCCAGTATGGTTTATTAGGTGTGATAGAATATTTCGTTAGTGAAGTGGAAGACCCAGACTTCGCCTACCAGCTCAACTATTTGCAAAAAGAGTGGATACCGAAGCGNAGGNAATGGATAGCTGANAGGAAAATGTCCAGACANGAACGGAATGATGCAGAGTTGGCCGTAGGTCGCGTCGTTAGTTTTACCGATAACNTNGAGTCAGAATACAAAGGTCTNATTTAGTTAATTTTGGATTTGAGAAATTCATGAACAGATCTATAAAAAGACCAAATCTAGTTTACCTTTTTGCTGATCAATTACGGTACCAGGCTTGTGGATTTGCAGGTGATTCTTGGGCNCAAACACCCAACATGGATTTACTGGCAAGCCAAGGCGTCAATTTTACTAATGCAACNTCCAACACGCCAGTTTGTTCTGCCTATCGTGCTTCGCTATTTACCGGAAANTATCAAAGTAGTCATGGTATGGTTATTAACGAATTGAGGTTGAGCCCNGATCATAAGTGTTTTGGACATGTTCTGACAGCTAATGATTATCGGACGGCCTACATTGGTAAATGGCATTTATGGGCTAACGAACTTGGTAATCATCGCGCAATTCGTAATGGATTTGTACCGCCGGGGCCATACCGACTGGGTTTTGACGACTATTGGGCTGGGTATAATTTTAATCATAATTCATACGATTCTTACTATTTTGAGGAAACCGCAACCCCAATTCCATACAACGGCTACGAAGCTGATATACAAACTAACCTTGCAATCGATTATATTCGCCAAGCTGCTAAAAATAGTACTCCATTTGCCATGTTTCTTTCTTGGGGACCACCACACGATCCTTGGGGACTGGATAACACCCCTGATGAGTACTGGAAGATGTTTGAAGGAGTTGATATTCATCCGAACCCTAATTTTTCTTCTCANCCAGATCCTTATTCAGATAATTGGGCAAAAATCACCCCAGATTATTTGAATGGTTTACAAAACTCGATGAGAGGTTATTATGCTCAAACAACCAATATTGATTGGAACTTGGGGAGAGTGATGGACTGCCTAGAGCAAGTTGGGTTAGCCGAAAATACCATTTTAGTTTTTACCTCTGATCATGGAGAGATGTTTGGCTCACAAGGCAGACGAGCCAAAAACATATTCTATAATGAAGCCTGCCATGTACCTTTTTTGCTACGGCACAGTAAGAATACGCTGTCAGNACACAAGACTAATGTCAATTTCAGTACGGTTGATATTATGCCGACGTTGTTATCGATGATGGATTTACCAATTCCTTCTACTGTGGAAGGCTCAGACGTCAGTAGTTTTGCCATTCAGGGTTCAGGCGTGGGACCAATTGCAACCTTTATGCAAGGTATGGGAGCAACAGCTGCTTGGACTGATGGTACCGAGTGGAGAGGAGTAAAGGATAATGAGTTCACTTTTGCTGTTTATCGTAAAAATAGACAGGAGTTTCTGTTCAATAATGAGGACGACCCATACCAGTTAAAAAACTTAGCTGAAAACCCTGATTACACTAATAAANCCCAACTTTATAGGACCTTATTAGGTGATTGGATGAATGTTCAAGAAGACGGATTTGAAGCTTGTTCTTGGTACCGAAATCAATGGACTAAAGACCGAAACATTATCCGAGGAGCCAAAGGTGGATGTCATGATCTTGAACAACTGAATGAGATTATCCTAACACATTTTCCTAATATTGATTGTGTTCTACCTTAGATATTTGGTCTGTTTTTTGCCCGTTTTTATTATTCTAGATCGAGGCTTTGCAGCAAACAACTCATTTGAGCAGGGAATGTCACATTANCGGGCTCGTCGTTTTGACCAAGCTATNAAAAAATTCGAATACACTATTGACCTGTTTCCAAATCATGCAGAGGCTTACAATTACTTGGGTGAATCTTTATACGAGATGGGATCCTATATACAAGCGATCAAATCGTTTAAAAAAGCCTTACAGATTAAGCCAAGCTATGGTCGGGCTNAAGTTAATTTGTTAGTTACTAGGTGGAAATTACCTCCATCAGTTAAGCCTCCCCCACTGGAGGGTTGGCCTGAAGTTCGATTGCAATTGATAAGTGGTTACACCATTGCCATTGGGGCTGCTGTACTATCTTACTTGGGTGGAAATCTCATTGGTGCTAAGAATCAGGAAGGTATTGTTCCTTATGAAGTTGGTGCAATAGGTTTAACTGTTGGTAGCATTGAACAAATTTATTTATTAGGCGAAGAGTTGGGTTATGGTGGAGGCCAACGTATCAACGTGATTGCTGGAGCTGTTTTCTGCCCANTGATTGGCAGCATCATATATAGCAAAATCCNGCANNTCGGTCAAACAGGGTATCTTCGAGGGGCNGCNTACGGTTCATTACTAGCACCAATCGGTGCTATTGTTGGTTACCACTTGTCTAAAAACAGTCTATTCTAATCTGGTTGCTAATATTTTGATTTCAANATTGAATAATCATGGAAGCTTTTTTTGATTAGACAGATTGAACTTATCGAATATTACCAATCCAAGTCAGAAATTTGTCAGCCGGTATGAAAGAGGAAATTCGTTTTTGTTCTAATTCTTGACCATTGCTATCGAAAAAGGCAACGACCGGTAACCCACTGACCTGATACTTAGCTTTCAGTGTTTTGATCCTTGGGTCTTTTGGGTTGGTGAAGTCAAGCTTAATTGTAACGAAATCATTTAATCGCTCAACTACTTCAGGTTGGGAAAAAGTCCGGTGATCTAATTCTTTGCATGCCGAACACCAGTCGGCGTAAAAATCGATCATGACGTGTTTCTGTTCTTGTTTAGCAATCACAAAACCTTCTGATTCATCTGTAATCCAATTTACCTTTGGTTCATTATCATGAGATCTAAGAACTTCTTTAAATTGAAATCCACCATTAATGAATCCTCCAGCCACTACATAAAAACCGATTATAGCTATCAATACACCGAATGCTTTCTGCAAATAAGAAAGACCCCTTAGATCTTTAAATCGCTTAGTAAATTTTCCAATTTGTATACCATTGATAATAAAAATTAAGCCAATGGCCAAAAATTCTACTGAATTTCGTAGTAGTAAATTTAGAGGNGGCCAAATGTTTTTGAGATAAAAAAGGGACATAGCGATGATTGCAACACCGAAAATNTTTTCTAGCATGTACATCCACCCACCTGACTTGGGTAGAGAGCTTAAAATACTAGAGAAAGTGCCAATCACAATAAAAAGTAACCCCATACCAATTGCNTACGTCAACATTAAAAAAAAGCCCAATGTTATATTATTAGTAGTAGCTACATAAGACAATACGGCGCCTAAAGCGGGTCCTGTACAAGGGGCAGCAATTACTCCAGCTACCGTTCCCATTATAAATGCGCCACCAAGACCAGATCCACCAACTGCATTAAGTCGGTTTTGAACACCGACTGGTAGTTGAAGNTCAAATAAACCTAACATTGAGAGACCAAGAATTATTAAAATAGTACATACTAAACCTATGGCAATCGGGTTAGTCATGATGGAACCAAATACTGAACCGGTTGAAGCCACAATGACTCCTAGGATTGAGTACATGACAGCCATTCCAAAAACATAACTGATTGACAACAAAAAAGATTTACTTCGACTTGTATCTTTTCCTGCTCCAAACACAGATACCGTTATTGGGACCAGTGGGTAGACACATGGTGTTAGGCTGGTCAGAATTCCACCGATAAAAACGAATAGGAACGCCCAAAAATGTCCTTTTGATAATGCAAATAAGAACTGATCATTAGGTGGTAAGTTTTCATTTTGGTCTCTTATGTCTTTTGATAATGAGTTGAAATTAAAATTTTCGAATATGTTAGTGTGAATCGATTGGGTCAATTTTTCGGAGGGAACGATTTTTAGCTGTATAGGAACCGACAATTCAGTTGGCATGAGGCAACTCTGGTCATTACATGCTTGGTAACGTAAAATTGACATGAATTCAATCAATCCAAGTGGTGCGTTGTTACTGACTTTTCCTCTAAAGCCAATTAATGACTGGTAATGATAGAGTGGAACTTTACCGACTGAAGCTAATTCAGTGATTTCTCCCTCTGAGTACAAGGGCGAGTCTAAACTTAAGTAAGGTTGCTCTGGTAGAATTAACTCTGTTGGAATCAAGTATTCTTGGCCTGCAGGATTAGCGTTTATGTGCCACCCATCTTTGATTTCTAGCTGAATAACAGCTTCAAAGCTTTGACCAGCGTGAAATTGATCTTTTGATAGAAAGGTTGTTGCTGTAACAATTTCGTTCGGACTATTCAAGAATTGAGCTTGGCTGGTTTTGTGACTCCAGTTACAAAAGACCATCAGTATTAAAATTATTTTCCAGCGAGCAGCCATTATTTACTTTNCCTTGGTTAAGTGTCAGGAGNTGATTATTACAATAAGTTATNGTATNTTGAGAGTTAGAGTAAACAATACTAGAATAGCNNAGGCCCTTCAAAATGAAAAATTATCGANTCGTAAGTGTATANCATACTAANTGAGATGACAAAAATTAATCAGTTGGAGTTAAAAAAGACTCAGTTGAATCAGTGGATTCGAAAACAAGCCGAAAAAATGGGATTTGATTTGGTTGGTATTGTGCCTGCTGACCCTCCAAAACTTATCGATCGTTACCGTGAATGGTTAAATCTAGGCTATGCAGGTGAAATGGAGTACCTACACCGCCATTTTCCTTTAAAACAAGACCCAAAAAACTTATTACCAGAAGTGAAATCTGTTATTTCATTAGGATTGAACTATTATACTGTTGAACCTGATGCTGTGCGAAAGCTGGATCCCACCCGTGGTCAAATTTCCCGCTACGCTTGGGGCGAANATTACCACGATGTAATCCGTAAACGACTCAAGCGATTAGTTAAAAAAATTGAGAAACGGTTAAAAAGAGAAACAAAAAGCCGNGTTTTTGTTGACTCTGGCCCCATTTTNGAACGTGATTACGCCCAAACNGCAGGTTTAGGTTGGATTGGTAAAAATACTAATTTAATCAACTGGCAAAAAGGTTCGTGGTATTTTTTAGCTGAAATCTTGATCAGCCTAGATTTAGGTGNCGATGTTTTACCTGCACGAGGTAGTTGTGGTTCTTGTACACTTTGCATAGAGGCTTGTCCTACGGACGCTATTGTTGCTCCGAATCAGGTAGATGCAAGGAGTTGTATTTCTTACTTAACTGTCGAGTTGAAAGAAGCAATACCGATGGATCTAAGACCAGGTCTTGGTAACCTCATTTTCGGTTGTGATATTTGTCAGGAGGTNTGTCCNTGGAATACCAAATCACAACCAACTTCTGTTAAAGAATTCCAACCTAGAAAGGGTAATCTCCTGCCAAAATTAGCTGACTTGATCGGAATTACTCAAAACGAATTTAGCCAAAAGTTCAAAGGAAGCCCGATCAAGAGAACCAAACGACGTGGCCTGTTACGAAACGTAGTTGTGGCTATGGGAAATTCAAAAGACCCATCAATGGTCGAACCTCTTCAATCAGCTATTTTGGATGTTGAACCACTNGTACGTCAACATGCNGCATGGGCTTTAGGACAAATTGCCACACCACTTGCNGAAACTATTCTCAAAAAAAAAATTACAAAATGAAAAGAACNTTGAGGTGATAATTGAAATCGAGTCTGCTTTGCAAATTATTGAATCAGAGAATATAAAAGACTAATTCAACTTTGATTTTTTTGACTCTAATGAATTTAATCGAGAACAATATTAGTTTCGGATTGAGNAACAAACTATAATGATTTTGGAATGTGAATTTTCGGTCAATGATTCCCANATTTCAACTAAACATTTAGGAATCGTTGACCGAAAAAATTTTTAACT
The DNA here is from genome assembly GCA_002714785.1 of Candidatus Poribacteria bacterium. GTDB lineage: Bacteria > Poribacteria > WGA-4E > WGA-4E > UBA9662 > TMED15. The sequence continues at coordinate 159,824 of PAYP01000006.1, forward strand.
TTAGATTCTAAACAATTCAAGATTTCAAAAAATAGGTCGCAGNTCAGCTGTAATTCTTAGGGCCTGAAACTCTTTGTGTATTGGTAACGTTAATTTTTGCGTGTAANGANAGAATTGAAAATCATTATCGTTTTNCAGTTGGNCTGAAGNGTTTGTTTCAATCATAATGAGCTAAAAACNTNGTAATACGAGTTGCTTTCTCCTCNTGTATCAGATTAACTAATGACAAAAAAAACAGTACAACGACCTACCATGAATTATAAAATCCTTTGTGTGGATGATGAGCAAATCATTTTGGACGCTCTAGANCGCTTGTTTCGNCATGTTGGTTACCAGTATGTTTTAACCGCTCACAGTGGTGAGTTAGGGTTGGGGATTTTGGAAAACAANCAGGATGCAGATGTCATTATTGCTGATGAAAAAATGGGAAATGGTATGTCAGGAAGTCAATTTTTGAAAGANAGTATGATTTTCTGCCCTGANGCTNTNCGGATTCAATTGACTGCATATTCTGATTCAGACATATTGGTAGAAGCAGTGAACGAAGCTAAGATCTTCCGTCATGTTCGTAAGCCATGGAATAACAAGCAGTTAGTTCAGACTGTACAAGAGGGGTTAAAACAACGATTATTAAAACGAAGAGAAAATCAGAAATTGGATAAAATGACGCGGGCTGCCAAATATTATCGGGCAGAGAGCGTTCGTTTGAAAAAAGAAAATCAGGAACTAGCATCAAATCTTGACCAACTACAAGAGTCAATCGGGCAAACCGCCAGTAAGACAAATCAAAGTTTTTTAGATACTTTACTGTTCACTATGCAGTATGTAAATCCAACATTATGGCAACACTCCAGACGAGTTGGTAAATGGTGTCGACTGATGGCCGACGCAGTAGTTGAAGATGGGCAAAGTAGCATGGCTTTCCCAGCAGATCTTTTGGAGATGGCGGGTGTTTTGCATGATATTGGAAAACTTAAGTTTCCTGAATCTCTTTGGAGGATACCCGTCGTAGATTTAAGCGAAGATCAAAAAAAGCAAGTCAGTATGCACGTTGAAGATGGATTATGGTTAATCAGACGGCTGCCAGATGAAATTCGAAAAATCTTAAGAAAACCAATTCGACAACATCACGAGCGAAGAGATGGCAAAGGCTATTACGGTATTTTTTTAGACCAGATTGACGATTGGGCGCAAATTATTGGAATTGTCAGCGACTACGATAATTTTCGATTTTCGAAATTACACGGTGGCCCGTTAGGTCCGTTAGAAGTTATTGAAAAAATGAAGGAAGATGTTTACTCGCCTAGCGAGCAAATTGGTAAGTACAACGAACGATTTTTTGATATTTTTGAGAATTTATCAGTCAATGTATCCGATGAAGAATTGGAACGGAATGAATCTGTTGAACTACCTTCGATACAAGATGTAACCTCAGGACAAATACTAGCAGAAGATCTATATACGGTCAAAGACATCTTCTTCCTTGCTAGGAATCATATGATTGAGAGCAGTGATATTGAAAAAATGAGGATTTACGAAGACGAAGACAATGGTGTGAGGAATATCTGGGTTCAATCTTTGCAAGAATAAAATCGAAGGAACGAATCAGATGGAACGTGAAATATAAATTGCTTCCGTTCGGGNAANTTAAGAAAATTTCATTTCTGAACATAGATTNGNAAGTCCTNAAGCCNTGCNTGATCAATGCTGNTCCTGAAGTANNTTNCCGACCTCATNAAGGTACTNAAGTCTGAAATNCCTAGTCGTAAAANTTTTCATTAATTTTNAAAACGTTAGANTGAGTTCACAACTTAGAACATAGAATGTAGTTATNCGATGATAATTCAACTNTCAGATAAAATTCGTACTTCTGAACAATTGTCCCAAATAATAACAAAAAAAAAGGTTCTAGGTGAGGTTGTAGTNAGTACAAANGGCTGTTTTGACCTGCTTCATGTGGGNCATTTGCGNTACCTGAAAGCAGCAAAAAANATGGGNGACATACTAGTAGTCGGAGTTAACAGCGACGAATCAGTCAGACAATTAAAAGGTAATAATCGGCCACTNGTNCCAGAAATGGAAAGAGCAGAGATGCTTTCCGGTTTGGGTTGTGTCGATTATGTNGTCATTTTCTCAGAGCCTGACCCGAGGAACTTACTATCGATCCTCAAACCTACCATTCACGTTAAAGGTGGCGATTATTCTCTTGAACAAGTGATCGAGCGAGACGTTGTTGAAGAAAATGGTGGCCGGGTTATAGTCGGTATAAATGTGACTGGCAAATCTACGACTAATGTAATCCAAATGATCCGAGATCTATACTAACCTCGTTCTCTTATGTACTCGGGTTGTGCGACCTGAAACTCTTNCGGCACTCGGCCAGAAACAACCGCTTCAACATCACGTACAAGTAGACGNCCGATATTTAGTAAACCTTCTCCGATAGCACCTGCNCTATGTGACGATAACACCACGTTTGGNAGTTGCCTGATTGGATGATTCAAGGCTAATGGTTCTTGAGGAAATACATCGATTCCTGCTTTAAAACGGCCTTGGGATAACAAATCGGTCAAGGCTTCAAAGTCAACTATATGTGCTCGGCTCATTAGCAAAAAGACCGAATCATCAGTAATCAATTCTAGCTTTTGGCGATCTAAGAGAGCTCTGTTAGATTGTGTTGGTAAAGCTAGTACATAGATGAAGCGAGACGTTTTCAGCAAATGCTCTAAACTAGCAGGTCGAACNCCTTCTTGTTTTAAGTAACTATCTGTTAACCAAGGATCATAGACCTGAATTGAATTACGAAAAGGCTTCAATAGGTTTCTGAGTGATCGTGCTAATCCACCAAAACCAATGAAACCAGTTAGTTTGTCATACANGGAAAATGTTCCTCCAAATTCTTTATGGCTCCAGTTTGCTTGTCCTTTCCGAAAAGCTGCATCGTTCCAANCAATTTGACGTGCTACTGCAATTGATAGACCCAGAGCCATTTCGGCAACTACTGGGCCAAANGCTGGTGCGCAGCTCATTACTCGAATACCTCGGGCAAAACATTCTTTGTAAGACAATTGCCTAGGAGATGGAAACCCTCCACTGACCTCAAAGATAGCTTTTAGTTTAGGAAATTGNGAGACATCACCGTAGCGCCANTGTCCNGTAATAACTACAGTGATATCTTCCTTCAGANCAAACANNTCNTCATCGGTTATAGGTTCATCTTTCCCCCATAGTACCTCGCTTAAACTATATAGTTGTTTCAAATCGTTAGGATAAAAAATATTACTTCGTCGTCGAAAATGAGTATCCAATAATACTTTGTGAAGCATGATTCTAGTTTTCTATTCGATTTTTAACTTGTTTTATGAAAAAAAACATTTCCCTAGAAATTTGTCGACAGCATTGATCATAGGTGTCGGTTTCTGACAGTTTACCATCGGCGAATTTAGGATCAANNTAGTGTAGGGGAAATCGTTTTTTCNCGCCGAAAATTACTGGACACTCTTGATCTGCTTCGGGACAGCACATTAAACCTATAAAACCCTCGGTAGGATTATTTTTTGTATTGTAAATTTTCGAAAATGCTTTAATGGCTGCTGATTGTTCAGAATATCTAACTTGATAAATTGGATTCTCCTGAGAATGTGATTTGTTGACTAAAAATCCAGCTCGCTGTAACGCATTAATCGTNCGAATATTGCACTCGGTAACTGAAGTGCCACCAGAAAAAGCTTCTATTTGGTAAACTTGGTAATAGAATGCCGCAGTTTGCGCCCATACTTGTGAGAAGTGACTACGTCGTGAGTTATGTGTACAAATGAAGGTTAATTGGTCTGTATTTTGTATTTCTGTTGCAATTTCATATAGAAGATGTCGCCGCTGATCGGTAATTTGGTCAAATTCTAANATAGTTTGATCGATATAGGGTTTTAATGATCTGATTATGGTATTCATTTACACATTTGTTGGAACAGATTTAAGGACCTAAAAAATTCTATCATAAACCAACTATTATTTACTTGGCTTTTTCCGGTGGAAGCCAAAATGGAGCGCATAGCATGAATTGTCTNCCGTATGCTAGAATTGNCGAGTGTTATTCATTAATTTTGATAAAAAAATTCGAAATGTTANGAGGCTGACACTATGAAACTGGCAATTTGCAATGAAATGTTTGAGGATTGGAAAATTGAAGACGTCTTTGATTGCGCTGCACAACTAGGCTATCGAGGGGTTGAGATTGCTCCCTTCACTTTGGCAGACGATGTTAGAGATATCAGTTCTAATCGAAGAGACCAAATTAAAAAATCTGCCGCCAACAGTCAAATAGAGATCGTTGGCTTGCATTGGTTATTAGTATCTCCAAANGGATTATACGTTAATCACCCTGATAATGAAATTCGAGAAAAAACCTTAGACTATTTTCTGGCTTTAATAGATCTGTGTGCAGACTTAGAAGGCCGAGTCATGATTATTGGTTCGCCACAACAGAGGTCTGTTCAAGAAGNTTGGGATGCTGATCAGTCATGGAACTATGCCCGAGAAACCTTCACACACAGTGCCAGTTATGCTCAAGATAAAGATGTTTTACTGTGTATGGAGCCTCTGTCTGATAATCAGACGAATTTCATCAATACACCATCTCAGGCTGTGAAAATGATTCATCAGGTTAATAGTCCAAATTTTCGTTTGATTTTGGACGTTTGTAGTACNGCGAATCAGGGTTTGGATATGCCAACTGAAATTCGTCAATTTTCTAATGATTTAGCTCATTTTCATACTAACGATAATAATTTATATTTACCTGGTTCTGGTGATGTGGACTATCCACCTATCATTTCAGCGTTAGCTGAGACCGGCTACGATGGCTATTTGTCGACTGAAGTTTTTAACTTTGAACCAGACCCCATAACAATAGCCAGCCAAAGTATTAGTTTCTTAAAAAAAATAATAGCNAGCTGAGGAGTAAAATTAAATGGAGCTTTTTGAAGCTGTTAGCCCGCTCGATTTTCGGTATTATGGAGCAACTGAAACGGTAATGGATCGTTTAAAACCCTATGTTTCAGAGTCAGCTTATGTCAAGTATCAGGCCAAAGTCGAAGCGGCTTTGGTCAGGACTTTAGCTAATCATGGGGTTTGTAGTTCTGAAATTGCTGACCAAGTGGAGTCAGCAGTCAACCAAGTGACAGCAGAAGAAGTCTACGAAGAACAAGCNAAAATTAGACACAATATTCGTTCACTAGTTAATGTCATTCGGCGTAAAATCGCCCCTTCTGCAAGGCCTTATGTCCACTTATTNGCAACTTCAGCTGACATTTTAGATACTGCCACGGCTCTTCGTTTCAAAGAGCTNACCGAAAAAGTTATCCTGCCTAATTTAGTTGGTTTTGTTCAGCAATTGATTGAATTAGCACGAACCCATGCAGAAACTGTNCAAATTGGTCGTACACATGGACAACATGCAGAACCAATTACTTTTGGCTATNCCTTAGCACTATANGTCAGTCGGCTAGGTAATCGAATCGANTTGATTGATCAAGCTGCCAAAAATCTTCGAGGACAGTTTTCAGGTGCTGTTGGTGCGTTTAATGGATTATCTATGGTATTCGACAACCCAGAAAAATTAGAGACTGATTTACTTTCCTTGCTGGGTTTGAAAGCATCTGATACTCACACTTCAACTCAGTGTGTTGAACCTGAGTTTATCAGCGACTTAGCTTATGCTATTTCATCCACTTATACGATTCTTGCTAATTTTTCTGATGATATGCGACACCTTTACCGGACCGAAATTGGAGAAGTCGGACGAAAGTATGATCCCAATTTAGTTGGTTCATCAACCATGCCTCATAAAGTAAACCCGGAAGCATTTGAGAATGTTAAAAGCTTATGGAANGCGTTTATTCCTCGAATGCAAACCATTTTCATGGATAGTATTTTAGAGCATCAAAGAGATTTAACAAACTCAGCTTCTAGCCGTTTTTTAACGGAGTTATTTACCGCTTTTGACTACTCAATNTATCGATTGAGNAGAGCATTGACTGAACTAGATGTTAAGTCAGATCAGATGTTACAGAATTTGCAACTCAGCGCTGGTAATACAATAGCAGAGCCGATCTATCTTTTACTGGCTTATTATGGTTTCCCAGATGCGTACGACCACACACGGAAATTAGTATCTCAAGTCCATGACCAAGGTGCTACATTAACCGATTTACTTTGGTCTGACAGTAATTTACGCCCATTCCTTAACCAATTAACTGAAACACAACGTCAAACCCTACAGGATTCAACGCGTTACATCGGTGCTTCAGTTGAGCTAACACATAAGACTTGTGATGAATGGGAAAAGAAAATTAGTAAAGTCTAGCTGTCGACGGTACAATTTTGCCCTAAGCAACGGGATGGTNCGAACTAACCAATATAAAAGCCCACTTTAATTGAGGGAAGAAATGACATTTAAGATAGAGGACCCAAACAGAACTAGAGTAGACACTGTCGTCATTGGCGGTGGTCCAGCAGGGTGTACTGCTGCTACATTGCTGGCTCAAGAGGGCCAAAAAGTAGTTCTTTTAGAAAGGTCTACCAAACCAACCTTCAAAATAGGTGAATCTCTAATTCCTGGTACNTACTGGACTTTAGAAAGACTCGGNATGATTGAAAAGCTTAAACAGAGCCACTTTCAGAAGAAACACAGTGTACAATTTTACTCATCGTCTGGTCGAGGGTCNGCCCCTTTCTACTTCTACGATAACGACCCTCACGAAAGTTCAGTAACTTGGCANGTTCTAAGAAGTGAATTTGATCAAATGCTATTAGATCATGCGGCTGAAAGTGGTGTCACTGTCAAAAGAGGTGTNTCCGCACGAAAAGTCTTGTTTGAAGGAAATAGAGCAAGTGGTGTAGAGGCTAAGTTTCCTGGTGGAACTATACGTCAAATTCAATCTAATGTCGTGGTTGATGCGACCGGTCAAAGTACATTGATATCACGTAAGGGTGCTCTCAAGGAGAGTGACTCTCGATTAAAAAATGCTGCTATTTTTACTCACTTTCGGGGCGCGACTCGCGATCAAGGTCAAGATGAAGGTGCAACTTTAGTAATGCACACCNATGANAANTCTGCTTGGTTTTGGTACATCCCGTTAGCCGATGATTTAGTCAGCGTTGGTGTTGTTGGGCCGATTGATACCTTGTTGGAAGACAAGAGAAAAGGCTTGCAACATATATTCGACAATCAGGTCGAAAAGTGTTTGCCACTGAAAGGACGTATACAGTCGGCAGAGCAAGTTTTCGCCGCTAAAGCGACAAAAGATTTTTCTTATCGTTCATCTCAAGTTGCCGGAGACGGATGGGTTCTAGTAGGAGATGCGCTCGGGTTCTTAGATCCTGTATATTCTTCGGGCGTCTTACTAGCATTTCAATCGGGTGAGATGGCCGCAGACTGCATTATCGATGCATGGAAAAACAACGATTTTTCAGAAAAGCGCTTGTCAGCTTTTCAGGANAAATTCTGGCGAGGAATGGATGCTTTCAAAAAATTGGTGTATGCCTTCTATAATAAAGANTTCANCTTTGCCCGNTTTTTGAAAAAGTATCCACAATGCAAACAAGGTGTGACAGACATACTAAGTGGAAATATATTTAAACCTTCAGTTGAGCAAATTTTCGAACCATTAGACCAAATGTTATCCTGAACTGTCGACAAACTGGAAAACTTAAACAGAAAAGCCTTCGAGAATCAATAATTGTCTAACCCTTAGCTACTCGTTTTTGGTTGGTTAATCGTTTTTTACTCAAGTTGTTTTGTCTCAGAATAACCGCAGCATAACAACTTGAGTATCCGGCTACCTAGCAAACGAATAATCGGTTTGGTTGACTTCTATTGTTATCTCATAGTCGGTGATCTCTTCTGCAGTTGGGCCAGGATTTGTTTTTCAATTTTTGTGTTGGGAAATTGGAAGTCTCTGCCAATACACTTTCTTGTTAGTCTAAAAAAGAATCCCGAAGGCTTCGAATTTTCTACTCAGGAAGCCTGACCTGAGTGTTGGTGATTGCAATTGACATTTCCTCCGTGTAGGTGTGCAAAGTCCGGAAATTCAACACAGCATCGTCCGCTCGAAAAATGTCGATGATTGTACTCGGCGGAAAGTGTTGACCGGAGCCAGTTCCATCGAGTCTGGTCCTGGGAAACATTTGCTGAAGGCGAAACTCAGACTTACAATCAACCAACTGACGAAATTCACTTTCGAATAGAGCTAAGCAATCAAATCCCCTCAATTCCAAGGAAATTTGATATGGAGGATAACAGAACTGACCGTTCTGCAATCCTGATAGATGATAGATTCGATTGGAAGAAGGTAACCGACCTTGATCAGCTGAAACGATTTCCGTTAGTTTACCGTTCTCGGTTTCAATTATTACCACGTGGCTACTGCCAATAATCCAGAATTCAGCCTCATATTTGCATCGTTTCAGTCGACTTTGTCGAAAAATTTGGAAATAACTGGGGGAAATCCGACCTTCATACAAATAGAATTCAAGGTTGGAAACCCGTTGCTCTACATAGTCAATTGTCTCCGGTGCAGATAGAATATGATTTGTTAGATTGAGCACAAGAATCTAAAAAGAGCCTATAAAATAGCTGCAGCTACAATCAACCCCAAAGCTATCATAATTCCGGCGACGATTAGACCCGCTGCGGTATTGTTCTTTTCCTCAATTTCTCGGTTGAGGCTAAAGGGCGTGATCCAATCAAAAATTTTGAATCCAATCATCAAAACGATAATGCCCAAAAAACTGTAGATTAATGCAGCGGCCAAACCGAGGGGTAACTCGTTCCAAAAGCTATAGGAATTACCGACACCCTGCTGTGCTGCTATTGCACCCGACAATGTAGAAATAACCAACATTAGACCGGGCAATTTTCGATTCATAACTTAAGTTGACTCCTTTAATCTAGTTCTTTATTATTTTCTAGTGAGAGGCTACTTGCCAAAACTACGACTGCCTCCCCGGAATGAACTTCCCCGCGACGATGTTCGGCCTGGAAAACCGCCACTACGAGAATTTGCTACTTTCCGAGGGCTACTGGTGGCCGCCCTGTTGGAAGCAGCAGATGTACTTCTTCTAGCTGAGGCTTGACGCCCAAATCCACCACTCCGAATACCGCTAGCCTTCTGTCGGGCAGCCATAGTACGCTTAGACTTCATCTGCTGAATCGCTTTGGGTGCCTGAGTCCTATTTTTAGCTCTACTACTCCGAACATTATTTGATGGTGCTGACTGGGCGGGATTAGCGTTTTTATATCGAGTAATAGTTCTGGTCCGAGTAACAGTTCTAGTCGCAACTGGTGAGTGCCAACCACCATAGTACCTAGGGTACCATCCTCCATACCAACCACCACCATACCACGAGTACGGTGAAAACAAAATGTCCCGAATGACCATATAACGTAGATAACTACCCATCCAACTGTAGCTGTCTGAGTGATAATCACGCCGATAGTGATTAGGTCGCCCCTCATAAGTGTGAGCATTTGCTTCAGCACCAATGACCATCTGCTGTGATGTTTGATCAAAAGTAATTGACAAGGCTACTAACTCGATACCATCTTTAGCAACTTGATCCCAATCGACATCATATGCAGCGGGATCTTTGGGATATTCAGTTGGGTCTGGAACACGAATTGAATAGATCGCAGCTTCACCTTGAACTGATTCAGGTACAACCAATAGAGGGTCCAGATTTGCATCTTCATTGAGATCAACTTGGTAATTAATATCTGTGTTACTAATAATCTTATGGCTTAGTTTCCTCACGACGTCTTGCTGAAACTTCTGTGAATCAGGCTTTTCCGTCGGGGCTAATTCTTCCAAAACCTCACGCATGACGTCAGGCAAAATAGCTGGATTGAGCTTGTCGGTTAGATCAATCTTCACATTCACGTTGGTTTGTGCAACCCCAACCGAATAGGTTTGGTTGTTTCGATTGTCAGGTACTCTTTCATTGGATGAAACCCGATTTTCGCTACCACCACAACCAAGATAAAGGACAAAAGAAATGAATAAAATTAAGCTGCTTCCTGTTAGGATAGTAGATCCTTTCATCATATGTTTTCCTAGTCTTCCTGTTTTACTAATGTTAGCAGAATGATTTCCTAACCTCGTACATTATAGAATGCCGATACTCCTAATAACAAGTGTTAGCTTGGTTTAGTGTGTGGTATTTGAACTGAATGATAATAATTTATATAATGAGAGGACANTTTACCATGAACTTAGGAGATAACAGATGAATACACATACTTTGACAATGAATCTTGAAAAAAAATACTTATTGTTCCCCATTTTTAATGGTGTGGATATGACTCATATCGATGTTAGTATTGAAGACAAAAATGTACGTGAGTTTGACCTAGAACTTGCAACTGATATTTCAAAAGTTAGCTTTTGGTCGTTCTTGGATATAACCGATTTTCATGGCCAATCAGCAACGATCCAACTAAGGGGGGCAACCAAAACAGGAGTCAATTTGATTCGTCAATCAGAAGAAATCCCAGAAGTTGATGTGCCTTATCGTGAGTCCTTACGACCACAATTTCATTTCTCTCAGCTGGTTGGTTGGAATAATGACCCAAACGGATTAGTATATTATGATGGTGAGTGGCATCTCTATTTTCAGCACAACCCTTACGGGTGGAAATGGGGAAATATGCATTGGGGGCATGCTGTCAGTAATGACTTAGTCCACTGGCACCAAAAGCCTATTGCGATTTATAACAAACGTCGCGGGGACTGGGCTTTTTCTGGTGGTGCAGTTGTGGATGAAAANAATACGGGTGGATGGCAAACGGGTCAAGAGAAAGTTATTGTCGCTTCTTGGACTAGTACAGGCCGAGGTGAGTGTATTTCTTATAGTAATGATCGCGGTCAGACTTTTACTGAATACGAAGAAAATCCCGTGATTAAGCATCAAGGTCGTGATCCCAAGATTATTTGGTATGCCCAAAAAAAACAATGGGTGATGGCTGTCTACACTGAAACTTCATCTGGCACAGAAGAAAAAGAATTAGTACGTTCAATTGCGTTTTACACTTCGAGCGACCTTAAAAGATGGTCTTTTCAAAGTCGACTTGATGGTTANTACGAATGTCCTGAAATATTTGAAATACCTGTAGATGGAAGTGAAGATGAGACTCGATGGGTTCTTTTTGCTGCTGATGGACAATATTCAATAGGTAACTTTGATGGACAAAAATTCACACCTGAACATGATAAAAAACAGCGGGTGCATTATGGCCAGTACTACGCTTCCCAAACCTTTAGTAATAGTCCTGATGGGCGACGTATACAAATAGGGTGGGCACAAATTGAAATGGAAGGAATGCCATTCAACCAAACCTTCAGTTTTCCACATACTCTTACACTTCGAAAAACCGATGATGGNTTGCGANTATTTGCAGAACCCATCCNAGAAATTGAGATTCTACACCAGACCCAACAGACCGTCGAAAATGTTGATCTAACTGACAATCAAATTGCTAAATTGAAAGTCAAAGGGGAGTTATTTGATATACGTGCTANTTTTATATTAGAAGGAGCAAAGAGTATTGGTCTTGACATAGGTGGAGAAAGGATAACTTACGATGCATCAAAAAGTTTGCTGAATGATGTTCCATTAAAGCCTGAGAACAATCAAATAACGTTGCAAGTTTTGNTTGACCGTCCAATGCTAGAAACTATTGGGAATCGGGGCCGAGTATTTATTACCAGTAGCCGGCGTATTTTGGGGGTAGTAGAAAACATTTCAGCTTTTGCTGAAGGTGGTTCAGCTAAATTAGTTAGTTTGGAAGTTAATCAACTAAAGTCAATTTGGTAAATCTGAAATCTGGGTTAATCAATTTGGTTTTAAGTTTTGAAAAGTTTGCCTACTATATTGGGTAGCCATCGTGGTTAATTTATAAGAAAGTCCCTAGGTAAGTTGAATCATCGTATTAGTTAAAAAATTACAACCTAGGCCATTTCTCTCTCAAAAGAGATCAGAACGAGATATACTCATTGTTGACACCTAACACCTGTTTTGCTAGAATCAACCGCTTAATAATAGGAAGGATTTTTTATTAATGTCTATAAAAACATGTTTGATGATCGGGGCTAGTGGCCGTGCTGGTAGTTGGATTCGTACGTTTACAGATCAGTTCAGCGAACAAGTAAAAATCGTTGGTCTAGTNGATGTAAACCAAGAAGTNTTAGAAAATCAAGGACATAAGCTGGGGTTGAGTAAGAACCAATTATTTAATGATCATCAGGTTGCTATTGATTCAGTTAAAGCTGACTTTTGTGGGATTTCCACACCTCCTCAATTCCATAGCTCTGCCGCTGTATTAGCCCTAAACCGAGGAATGCCAGTAATTAGTGAAAAACCAATTGCAGATACATTNGATTCAGCAAAATCGATGGTGAAAGCCTCGGTTGAAACAGGTCTTCCCTGTGCCATCATGCAAAATTATCGTTATGCGAGAAATAAGCAAGAGGTCATCAGAATTCGGGAAGAAGGACGATTAGGACGGCTACAACATGTCTTTGGTCGCTACGCGTGCGACTACCGTGAATATCTTTCTTGGGGTCGTGCATGGCGACATGACATGGATTTCGGTTTATTGTTTGAAGGCTCAGTACACCATTTTGATATGCTACGTTTTTTGTCTGGTGGGGACTGTGAAAGACTAATGGGATTTGGGTGGAACCCCGAATGGTCAAGTTTTAAACACTATTCCAGTGGTTACTATTTGATGCGAATGAACAATGGTGTTCATGCTTGTTATGAAGGAAATAGCAGTGCTGCGGGTATAACTAATTGTTGGAATAGCGAACACTACCGATTGGAATTTGAGGATGGTACAGTCGAAATAGCTGAAGGAAATGATGTTAANATACACAGAACTGGTCAAGCAAGTGAAGTTTACACTGCTCCTGATATTTCAAAGCATGGGGATATTCATTTCTTTGATGAGTTTCTGACATGGCTTGACGGTGGTCCCCCTTCGGCGACTAGGATTACGGACAATATCAAGAGTTTTGCTTTGGTCATTGCAGCAATGGATACCACGCTTGATGGTCAACCCAAGGACTTAAGTAGCTATTTATCTGATCTGTCCATTGATTAATTGATATTTATTTTTCTANTCATTGGTTATGGATNTCGCCCAAAAATGATGAAGGTCAATCGCCGATCATTTTTAAAACTATCTACTACAGCATTGATTAGTGCGTGTCAACCAGATAAAACAAGTATCCCTGCCGACGATATTGCTTATAGTATTCGTATTGATTCTGATCAGGAAGTAGGTCATCAGATATTATGGCAACCCAGTTTAAGAAAGGGCACCCTAAAAACTACGGATTACTTGATCGTTGGTGGTGGGTTATCAGGTTTGTCAGCGGCGACACAATTGGTTGGTCGAAATTTTGTCTTATGCGAATTGTCTTCCAAGTTGGGGGGTACTTCTAGTCAACAGGTTTTTGCCGGCGAGTCATTTTCTCAAGGTGCTCATTATGATTTAGCTTATCCTATCAACTATGGTAAAGAAGTTTTAAGCCTCTTGCAACAGCTTAAGATTATTCGGCTGAACCAGACACAAGACTTATGGAATTTTGTTGATAAAAAATACCTAATCAACGAGGATCAGGCAGAATTGATTTGGACTCCNAAGGAGTTTCGCCATGAGATGTTACCACAGGGGCCATTCAAAACTGAGTTTCTCGAATTGATCAGTCAATACCAAGGTCATATGAAACTACCAACTCGATTGATCGATGGTCAGTTTCACAATCTAAACCAGCTTACTTTTAGAGATTTTTTAATCCAGTCATTACATTTTTATCGAGAATTTGAGAACCTCATTGACTACCAAATGCACGATGATTATGGGGCTGGCTCTCGTCATGTATCCGCTCTCGCAGGTATTCACTATTATGCCTGTCGTCCTTACTATGATAAAAAAGTTGAGTTGTTTTCACCGCCAGAAGGTAACTACTATTTCGTCCAAAAATTAGCGGATGAACTTGATCCTACGAAACTAAAGACTCAACATTTGGTTAGATCTATCAAGTCAATTCAGTCTGGTTTTCGTGTAGAAGTAGCAGATTTATCTACTGGCCTTCTTGATGTTTATGAAACTCAATTCATCATTTACGCCGGACAAAAGCATTCTTTATCCTATNTCTTTCAAGCTGATGCCCATTTGTTTGCTGAAAACATTTATGCACCTTGGCTGGTTGTGAGTTTTGTATTACAAAATCAACTTAAGTCTGATGCCTATTGGCAAAACGANATGATCTTTGAATCAGATAAAACCCATAAACAGAAATTTATGGGTTTTATAGACAATGCAGGTCAAGTTCAGCGAAACCCAAATGTTCGGGTTTTAACAGCTTATTATTGCTTTGCACCAGATCAACGACAATTCTTGAGTCAAATCAAAACAAACGCTGCAGATATCGTTTCTAAAACAATCAAACAAATTAATATCCATCTGAATCAAGATATTGNTCCCTTAATTCAGAAAGTTTTTTTGAAAGTTTTAGGGCATGCTATGCCAATACCAACTGTGAATTATCTGTTGAATGATCANAATAAATACCGATCAAAACCTAATCTAGTTTACGCAGGGGTTGATAATGGTCGATTACCACTACTATTTGAAGCTATTGATAGTGGTATTCAAGCCGTCAAGCTCCTAGATTAAATCTCAGTTATTACGCTTGACTTGATGAATAGACGGAGTCTCTCTTGTTCATGATAGTTATCCTATGGTATGATTTGGCCGTTTATTCCAGTCCCACCTGCTGTCAGTTAGTCCTATGAAAACGTGAAAGACATCTTTGGGTCTGAAGGCATTGGGTAGCGGTTTGCCTAACGGAGTTTACATGATTCCGTCGTTATGCATAGTCCAACTTATCCTGTTTAGTAAATCGGACACGGGCTGACTTGTACCTATCAGAATCAAAAGACGCGTAGAGAATAAGTTCTCCTACAGGATCTGTTTATAAAGTACACTTGATATATTTGGTAATGACGAAAATAGGAGGTACAGTTTCCTCACTATAGAAAGCGTGAGGGCGGCTGCGAGTATTTTATGAAGGTCGGCTTATGTACAATTGCTTTCCGAGAGCGTTCCTTGGAGGATGTTATTTCTATTGCCTCTGATTATGGCTTTGATGGGGTTGAGATTTGGGGTAAACCCCCACATATGCCCGATGAGTATGACGCAGAGTACGTTGAAAAAGTTCGAAACCTTGTCAATTCTAAGGGATTAGAAGTGACCGCCTTCGGTTCGTATGTTCACCCATTATTATCATTACACCAAAAACACTTTGAAGTAGCCGCAAATATCGCGCAAGGCTTAGGAACTAGATTGTTGAGGATTTGGTCCGGTGGAGGTTCATCCAAAAGCATTTTGCCGACAGATAAACGTTCCCTATTTTTTCGCCTAGCAAGTTTGTCACAATGGGCCCAGTTTCGGGAACTAACATTGGGTTTGGAGATGCACGATAATAATTTCAGCGATTCAGCTGCAACAACTCGAGAATTGCTAGATTATGTGAAGTCNCCTGCGCTCAAAACATACTGGCAACCGTCTTTTCGCTCTGGTGCCGACGACCCAATTGNTTCAATTGAGCAACTAGGTAGAAACATTGTCAATGTTCATGCGCAAAATGCTGATGAAAACCGAAAAGGTTGTGGGTTGGCTGATGGTATTGTAGATTATAATGAAGTTGTACAAAAATTGGCTGATGTCGGTTACGATGGGTATTTAGAGGTAGAGTTTATTCATGGTGAAAATAAACTTTCTGCATTACAGAGAGATCGAGACTTTCTTGTTAGCTTGATTGATACCGTCGCTTACTCGCCTAACCAAAGTATTTAGCTGCAAGTATAATTTGTACTACAATGAATAACTCCAAAATTTTTGATCTTTCTCCTTACCCNCTACTGCAGCAGATAGGACAAACCCCCCTAGTACAAGTTGATCTAACCAGAGACCAGTTTCCAGAGATCGAAGTTTATGCTAAAGCCGAGATGCTTAACCCAGGNGGATCAATAAAAGATCGACCGGTTCTTCGTATGCTAACTCAAGCGATTCTAGACGGCGACCTAACAAAAGACAAGGTGATTCTGGATTCCAGCTCTGGAAATGCGGGCATAGCCTATGCGATGATTGGAGCAGTACTAGGATATGAAGTTGAACTNGTTATACCGGAAAATGCCAGTCAGGAAAGAAAAAAACGAATGCAGGCACACAATGCAAACCTGGTATTTACCGATGCGGTACATGGCTATGATGAAGCACTAAGAGAAGTACATCGCCGTTATCANGCCTTACCTGAAAAGTATTTCATGGCTGATCAATATAAAAACGAAAATAACTGGCGTGCACACTTCGAAACGACAGCAGCTGAAATTTTGCAGCAAACAGANGGTAAAATTACCCATTTTGTTGCCGGAGTTGGAACGGGTGGTACACTCACAGGTGTTGGTAGGCGATTGAAAGAGTTTAATCCTGATATTCAGATTTGCTCTATTGTCCCAGACGACTTCCCCGGTATAGAAGGTTTGAAACCCTTAGGGCANCCAGAAGATATTGTACCAGAAATTTATGATGACAGCATAGTCGATGTAAAATTACCGGTTACTATTGACGATGCTTACGATATGTGTANTGAATTAGCACGTAAAGGTTGGTTCGTGGGGCAATCTTCAGGTGCCTACATGAAAGGAGTATACGATATCGCCAGAGAAATCCAAAANGGTCTAATTGTTACCATATTTTGTGATCTGGGTGAACGTTACTTTAGTACTCGTTTATGGGATTAAAGGCAGAGATAATAGGAAACATATGGCAGAAGTACTTCCGTTTCAAGGTGTTCGATTCAATACAGACCGGATCACTAATCCAGANAATATTATCGCACCACCCTATGATGTGATTTATCAATCAGATCGTATTACTTTAGAAAAACAGCATCCGAATAATATTGTTCGCCTAATCTTGAGTCAGCCAACTGATCAAGATACAGACCAGGATAATCAATATACGCGTGCGGCCAACAGTTTACGTAAGTGGTTACAAGATGGTNTTTTGTTACAAGACTCTAAACCATGTTACTACATTTACGACCAGGATTTTATCACGCCTGATGGAAAAAACTATACTCGTCGAGCACTTGTTGCCGTGGGAAAATTACATCAGTTTGCTGACCGTGTGATTCTGCCTCATGAAAAAACGCTGGCTGCTCCTAAAGCAGATCGCCTTAATTTGATGCGTCAAACACACGCCCAACTAAGTCCAATTTTCTTACTCTACTCTGATCAGGAAAGAATAATTGAGCAGGAGATGGAAGCATTTACGCAAAACCACAGACCATTAATGGATTTAAGTGAGAAATTTGGCTCAACTCACCGAGTATGGAAAGTCGATGANATTACTGTTGGTCAGCGAATTCGGCAATCATTTGTCAATAAGTCATTATTAATTGCTGACGGACACCACCGATACGAGACTGCTCTGGCCTTCCGAGATGAGATGAAAGCTAAAAATCAGGATTGGTCTCTCCAAGATTCATGTAACTATGTAATGATGAATTTGGTTTGTATGGAATCTGACGGGTTGGCCGTACTTCCCATCAACCGACTTTTGCATAATTTAGACCCTGCTGTCATCCAAAAAGCACAGAATGAGATAATCAGTCGTTTTGAACTACAGGTTTTTGGTGATTTAGGCAGTTTGAAATCAGCTCAAGCGAAGTTAGCTGGTGTCAAACCATCATTTGGTTATTACACTGGTGGTAGTCAGTTTCAATTGATAATTGCACAACCTCCGAGTCAAACAGAATCAAGCTTGAATCGTTTGGATATTAAAATTTTACATGACCAAATCATCAAAAATATATTTGGTGTCGACACAACCGTTGCCGAAGATCAGAAAAAAATTAGTTATAAAGCCAATACNGAGCAAGCGATTGAATCAGTTGCGTCTGGTGAATTTCAAGTTGCTATTTTGCCTAACCCAACCAGTGTCAGTCAAGTGTACGATGTGGCATTGGAAGGTGAGACGATGCCTCAGAAATCTACATTCTTCTATCCTAAGCTTGCCACGGGTATTGCGATACACTTAATAAGCTAGGTACAGTNAAACTGGTAATGTATATTTGGAATTAGAAATTAAATCTAATTTGTTATCATTCGTTTCATTGGATTTAAGCAAGACGAACGGAAATTAGATTTCGTATTATAATCGCCTTAATAAGCCGGTCCCATCGGCGGGGAGTAATTCATCGAGTGAGAAAAGCAAATAGGAAACAGCGGTTTCATCAACGCAAACGAACTAAGAGTGCCAACCAAAATAATAAAAACAAGAAAAAGGTAAATCAAACCCAGACGACGACAGTCGAAGAACAAAGTCCATCAACTGACCAAAAAATTAAGGCTGAAGGTGCAATTCTAGAAGCATTACCAAACGCAACATTTCGGGTTGAGTTAGAGAATGGACACGAAGTTATGGCCCATATATCAGGCAAAATGAGAAAATATTTCATCCGTATCATGCCTGGAGACA
The DNA here is from genome assembly GCA_002714785.1 of Candidatus Poribacteria bacterium. GTDB lineage: Bacteria > Poribacteria > WGA-4E > WGA-4E > UBA9662 > TMED15. Next base: position 178,434 of record PAYP01000006.1, read on the forward strand.
AAGTCACAGTTGAGTTATCTCCTTACGATTTGACACGTGGGCGCATCACTTACCGAATTCCTTAAATTAGAGCTATGAAATAAACGTCAAACCACAATCAAATATCCAACGTAACCAAGAAGGCTAGTCTAGTCCAATGCGGCTATCTGCACTAACGGTTTTTGTTGACCCTCAACAACCTGAACTCGATCAACTTCAGGAAAAACTCCGTTCCATGCGCAAGCAGGTTATGAGAATGACAGTTGATCTAGAAGAATTGAATGTGGCTATTTGGAGTGTAGAACAAGAATACCAATTGCGCCTTTCTAGGGTTTACAGAGAATTGGAGGAAACTGAACTCTCCACACAACAATTCCAGTTACGCCTAAGATTAGCCAGAGAAGGAGTCGAAACTGGTGCNATCGAAAATAGAGTTGTAGATTGCTTTAAAAGTAGATGGGAACGACTGGATAACTTATATTCGCCTGACCCCAATGCTACGAATACTAAGAGTGGTTCAACCTCATCTGAGCCCTTTAATAATTCTCAACAAGAACAGCTACAACAAGTTTATCATCAATTAGCAAAAAGCTTCCACCCGGACAAAGCATCAATGAATCTCCCCGATTCCGAAATGATGGTCCGTATTAATCGAGCTTACGAAACGAATGATCTGAAAACGTTGCTGAGGATTCAAGAAGGCTCTGCCGACATAGCTTCCATGGATAAATCAGAATCAGTAATTGTTCAAAAAAAACGGATTGAGTGGTCTATTAGGAGAACAAAAAGATTTATTGGAGATCTCACAATCGAAATATCAAGAGTAAAATCTAGTGAAGGGTATCGATTGAAGNCAACTTTTGATGATTGCCAGAAAAATGGGAAAGATCTATTTACTGATCTTGTTAAAGATGTACAGCGCAAAACGAATAGGGCTAAGCAACATCTACAAGAGCTAAAGCAAAAATTCAATCGAATTTTGTCAATCAAACGTAGGGTAGAAGAATAATTCACCCTCGCTCTATCTTATTGACTCGTTCAGGTTAGGACGCGCCCTGTGCAGACAAAGAGTCAGTATTAGATATCGCAATCCTTTTCTTAAAAAGTCATGATAAATCATTTTCGTTGATCTTAGNATCTTTACTTAAACTTATTTACTTTCAACACACAGACAGGAATCTGCTACATGCCACGAAACAAGTTGACTTATCAGATTTTATCCAAATTTTTGAGCATGACTGCTCTTATTTTTGTTATCAGCCTATTAGCGGGTTGTGTCACAAAAGAAGTTACGCGACGAGCTGATTGGGAAACTGATTTTCACGATATTCACTTTGTCAATCACCGATTGGGTTGGGTCGTGGGGGATGCAGGACTTATTGTTCATACCCATGACGGTGGAAAAACTTGGCAGAGGCAAGAAACCCTGATTGACGGAGACTTCAATTCGGTATTTTTTGCAAGTGTAAATGAAGGATGGGCTGTTGGTTTTGAAGGATTAATTGCTCATACTGATGATGGTGGAAAGCATTGGCAGTTACAAAAAAGTGGTAGTTCTGCCAACTTTAACGACGTATATTTTGCCAACTCCAATGTGGGTTGGNTTGTTGGTGAAGGTGCCGATGTCCTCTATACTCAAAATGGTGGCAAAGACTGGAAACGCTACTCATATGTAAGCGAATTTCCCNTGAATGGGGTTTGGTTCGCNGATAAATTTCGAGGTTGGTGTGTTGGTGAATATGATCGAATATTCTTCACAGAAAATGGTGGGCGCAATTGGCAAGAACAGAGTAATCGCCGTTCAGGTGAGCGAGATCGTTTGATAAATAATAACAAAAGTGTTTTTTTCCTGAATGAAAACGAAGGCTGGCTGGTTGGTAGCGACGGCTCAGTATTCCATACTACCAATGGGGGAGCTGATTGGCAAAAACAGGATAGTCGTATACCATTGATTAATGGTCATGTACGAGACACTATTAACGGTATTGACTTTGTTAATTCAGAAAATGGAATTGCTGTAGCTGATGTTGGCTTTATTATTCATACATCTGACGGTGGTGAAAACTGGCAGCTATGTGACAATATTACCGAAAACAATTTAACTTCCATTCAGTTTATTACAGACCAAATTGCCTATGCCGTCGGTTGGTATGGAACTATTATGAAGACAGTTAATGGGGGAGAAACATGGGAGATGTTAAGCGGTACAACAGCCAATGATTTAGAACAAGTTACTTTTGCAACTGGTGATGTTGGAATCGCCGTCGGTAAGCGCGGTACAATCACCATGACTCAGGATGGAGGGGAGACATGGACAGAAGTTGATTCGGAAATCTGGGATGATATCAATGGTCTCTACTTTGCTACTGATAAAGAAGGATGGGCTGTTGGTTCTCGTGGTATGATTACTCATACTACGGATGGTGGTTTGAACTGGGAACAACAGAAAAGTGGTTGGTGGTATGCTTTGACCGATGTTTATTTTGTCAATACTAAAAAGGGGTGGGTCGTCGGAGATATGGGTACTATCCTACATACCGCAGATGGTGGTAAAAATTGGGTTCAGCAAACTCCTGGCGAGTTCCAACAACTCAAGGGTGTCTTTTTTCTGAATGAAAAGCTGGGCTGGGCAATTGGTTGGCCTGGGATCTGTTTACATACTAAAAACGGTGGATTGACTTGGAATCAACAAACGACTGGTACATATAATGAGTTATATGGTGTCTTTTTTCTGAATGAAAAATTAGGCTGGATAGTTGGGCAATTCGGCGAAATTTTACATACTAAAGATGGTGGAGCAAACTGGAAGTTCCAACGTAGTGATACAGAGAATAATCTAAACAAAATTTTCTTTGGAGATGCTAATCACGGTTTAGCTGTAGGCGATGATGGTGTGGTTCTTACGACTACTTCTGGGGGGAAAAAATGGGANATTCAAGAGAGTGAAACAAAAAATGATTTATATGGGTTTGCCTTATCTCCTAANGGTATGATCGCGGTTGGTAAAGGTGGATTAGCTATGAAATTTGCGCTGACCNAAGATCAAGAATTGCCGGTTGAACTCCCTCCTGTTGCTAGCATAGAAAAGATCGATGAGGTAAAAGCCAAAATAGAAGTTGAAGAAGTCGTTTACCACTGGGAAGTAATACGTAAAACAGATTGGCAAGTTGATTTGAATGATGTTTGCTTCACTGATCAACAGCGGGGTTGGGCTGTTGGTACTGAAGGGAGGATTGTTCATACTACCGACGGAGGAAGTACGTGGCAACCGCAATATAGTGGTGTCGATAATGATCTGCAGCGAGTATATTTTATTGATAAAGAAACTGGCTGGGTCTTCGCTCGAGGATTAATGTTGAGGACTGTCGACGGAGGCCAGACATGGCAGGTTTTGAGAGGGGCACTTCAAAACTTTAGAGGTGGTATTTCTACTCTTCAATTTCTGAATCGTCAAGAAGGTTGGCTAGGTGTGACACAAGGTCAGACACTGCATACGACTGATGGTGGCTTAACATGGAAAGTGCAAAGAAGTGGAACAACCACTCAAGCTATCAGTGATCTACACTTTATCGATAGTAAAAATGGTTGGGCTGTTACTCCGCAAAGGCGGGATGGTGGATTTTTGCTACATACTACAGACAGTGGAAATTATTGGAAAATTCAAGAAAAAACGAATCAACCTGCTATTGCTGTTCATTTTAGCAACGATGGACAAAACGGTTGGTTGCTATTGGCAGATGCGTCATCTCTTTTGACAAGTAATGGTGGAAAAACTTGGAAAAGACAACAAACTGATTTTGAAGGTCGTATTAATCGTGTGTCATTTTTAAGCGATAAACAAGCTTGGGCATTTACCAATAGCCAGTCAATTATTATGACAAAAGATCGTGGTATATCTTGGCGAGAGTTGTTTCTTGACGGCCGCCCACCACAGGAAATTCAAGGACCAACTGAAAAAACAGATCAGGACAAGACACAATTCTCAATAGCGAAAAATGATGTAGACGAATTTCAGACGCTATTAGAAAAACGTGGTATGGAGAATAGCCGATTCAACCGAGTGGCCAGTAATCAGGTAGAATCATCAGAAAGAAGTCCGAAGAATAAAACGAAGGAATCTGATGTTGAAATAGATAAAGAGTTAATGGATACAGATGAAAGACCTATTGTACCGAATAGAACAAGTAATCAAAATTATGTGAAAGGCGTTTTTTTTCTAAACGAGGCCGAAGCCTGGTCCGTAGGAGAATCAGGAAATATTCATAAAACCCAAGATGGTGGTGCAACTTGGCAGAGAAAAAACGGGGGAGAACGATATGAAAATCTGGAAGATGTCTTATTTTTAAGTCAGAATAATGGTTGGGTGTCTGGTGAACAGGGGACTCTAATGGAAACGAAAGATGGGGGNCACACTTGGCATACGCTCAACAGTGGTACTCGACAAGAGTTAGTAGGTGTTCACTTTGTAGGTTTAACCCCTAAGTGGGGTTGGGTCATGCGAAAGGACGGAACAGTCCATTACACAACCGATGGAGATAAATGGTCCCCGGGTAAGACACCGATGCGTCCACCCTTATTTGAAGAAGAACCTCCAACTAATTTTCGAATGAACGATGCTTCATTCGGTAAGTTCTCTGAGGGATGGGCCGCCGGTAGTGATGGCCAAATCATTCATAATCAAGATGGCGGTCCAATCTGGACTCCACAGCGGACCTCTACTGGTAAAGATTTAGTAGACATTGAAATGAAATTTGCCCCATTGGGCTGGGCTGTGGGACACTCTGGAATTGTTCAGCGGACAGTCAATGGGGGGCAGTACTGGAAACATCATGAAACTGACACTGGATATGATTTGTTTTCGGTTAACTTTATCAAGAAACGTGTTGGTTGGGCCGTAGGCCAATATGGCATCGTCTTGCGTACCAATAATGGAGGTTTCAAATGGGAAGCACTTTCCAGTGGAACCACTACCAATCTCAATAGCATAATTTCTCTCTCTGAACAAGAATTATACGCTGTTGGGGATAGAGGATTAATCCTATACTCTTCTGATGCGGGTGATACTTGGCAACAACAACATACTGATATAGATAATGACTTATATACCATAGTATGCTCAGAAGACAAAAATACGTTATGGATTGTTGGCCAGTGGGGGATCATTCTCAAACGTTCTCTTGCGCCACAGCTATCTTACCGAAAAGGTAATAAATGATGTGGTTATTCTAGCAAAAGACCTATGGTTGTGTGTTTNTCAATTCCTTCAGCTTAACTCGAGATCTTTGGTTTCCACTTAATAATTTTCTCAAGCAGGGNTCTAGCCGTAGACTTTTTTTTGGGATCAAATAAGTAAAAAGTATTTTTTAGGCAATTATACATATGAAATTAGTAATGATTAGGTCAAGAATAGGCTTTTGGCAGTTATCACTCTTATTTGGATTGATGATCGGTACTAAGTCCATTGCTGTTGAACAACAAAATTGGTATGTTGCAAAGGCTACGGAAATACCAATAATTGACGGAAAAATTACTGATGAAGTCTGGAGCTATGCGCCCACTTTGATGTTATCTATCCAAAAGTCGATGGGCAAGGATAAAGGAAAAGAAACTACAAGACTTCGACTTCAGGCTGTTTATACGGATACAGAACTAGCCATTCTGGCTATCTGGGCCGATGAGACAGAGAACCGAACCTATAAAACTTGGGTTTGGGATACAGCCAAATCTAGATACAAAAAAGGGCGTGATTTGGAAGATATCTTCTCTGTTGGTTTTCCAATAAGTGGTTCTTTTACTGGTGANATGTTGTCCCCGATAGAAGTTGAATGGGACGTTTGGCATTGGAACGCAGCACGTACAGATCCTTCTGGTTACGCATTTGATCGTCGTCATCTTCACACATTTACGCAACCCAAAGGAAAAGCCAAACAAATTTCGATACCTGGAGGGAAAAAAATCTGGTTCGCGAATCCAGCTGATCAAGGGTATCCATTATTTTCTTCTCGATCAAAACCTAGAACCTTTGAAGGTCAAAGTGTTCCGTCATTTTNGGTTAATTTGCCGACACACAGTCAGGCAGATGTACAGGCGAAAGGGATTTGGGAAAGTGGCCGATGGCAACTGGAGTTGAGGCGTAAATTGGATACAGGGCATTCAGATGATCTTGCATTCACTCCTGGTCAAATTTATCCTGTAGCCATTGCAATTTTTGATCATTCCGAGGGAGGAAGACATGGCTCGTCATCAGTAGTGAAGATGAACTTTAGACAATAAAAGAATTCTAGACTACCTTTCCAAAACCAGAAAGAAAAGATTAATAAGGATTAAAAATTCTGTTCAAGGAAATCATTAATCACCTCGTTTGGTAGAGGCATACTGACCGCATTTACATTAGCTTCTAATTGCTGACGGTTCAGACTGCCAATTGGATTTCCATGTACTCGTAGGTCGAGCATACAGAATTGTAGAGCAACAGCGAGAAGGCTGGTTTCACGCTCCAAGCACCACTCACGCATCTTTGTCGCGCGTTGAACTTCTTTATCTTTGGGATCTCTGTCGGATAAATCCATTCCCGTTAGTAAACCACGCTTAATCGACCAACCGTTTAAAACTCCAATATCATTCNTTTCTGCTAATGGTATGATTTTATTAGTAGCAGTTTGACCGAAAAGATTAAAATCATTGAAAGTCAATAAGACATCAAGTTCACCAGTTTCGATAGCTTTCAAGTGAAATTGGTGAGGATTCATAGCATAGCCGATATTATGACTTAGACCACGGTCTTTCAATTTCAATAATCCGCAAAGAGTCCCATTTTTTTTAATCGTAGGATCAACCTCGCGAGGGTCATGAATCATAAGTGCGTCAAAATAGTCGGTTCCTAGTAGTTCTAGCTGCCTCTCAGCATTGTCAATAGCATACTCAGCTGAATAGTCAACATCGTTATGTTGGGTATAATCAAGANGATCCCACTCATATCTACGCTCGCAACAAACTCTTGCAGAAATAATTATGTCTTCTCGATGAATAACACCCTCTTTCAAGGCAAGTCCTAATTTACGTTGAGAATCTCCATAGCAAAGGGCCGTGTCAAAGTGGTTAACACCGATATCTACAGCAAAACGAATTAGTTCACAAGCTTCATCATCGGAAACAGATCCAAAGTGGTTACCAAAACCCTGTGTACCGAATGGTATTACTGGAATTGAAATTTCACTTTTACCCCATCGACGACGGGGAAGTTCAAAAGACTTAGACATGGTTACTCCTTTTATTTATTGATAGTTAATATCAAAAGCCTAGATGTAAACAGAATGCGTATATAGATTTTCCTAAGGCTTGTTGACCAAGTCCACTTCAAATATTGAATCGTTTATTAAATAGAATATCAATTATACTACTAGCCAGTTTCTAACCGAATAATTGATGTATTGGTATTATTAGTACTATGAAGGCACTCAGCCTTGATCGTCAATTTCCCAGTCAGACAACCCTAATGGTAATGGCTGAGGTTGTAAACAGGTACTACTCAACTCTATATGTTGGCCTTCAGCTGATGCTCGGTGTAGAGCATGAATGACTTCGATGACATGATACCCCATTTCACCGCTAGCCCTTATAGGACGTTGGTTTCGAACTGATTTAGCCATGTCAGCAACGCCAACGCCGCGTGAATTCTGATTGTAGCTATAATTGCATTCGACCTCAACAAATTCATTCTTTGAAGATGGGCGAAAATAGATGGGACCTCCAAAATTGTTAGGATCAATNCACCTTAGCGAACCTTCTGTTCCATAAATCTCAATGTGCGGTAGATTCGTGGAGTGAACATCGGAGCTAACGAGAATTGTACCAACTACACCAGAATGAAAATCCATTATTCCAGCAAAGTGGGTTGGGGTTTTGACTACGTCTTTGAATTCTCTCTTTTCTCCCCATACGTTTCTGGTTGAAGCTGTAACACGACGAATTGGTCCCAAAAGGTGGATTAGAGCATTCAAGTAATAGGGGCCACGATCAAAACTCCATGTTACACCGAAGTCGTAAAAGTTGGTACGATAGAAGTTGACATACTCAGTTGATTTTGCTGTTGCATTGGCTATTTGTGGCTGACGAAAAGCCATTAAACAAGCAGAAGCAGCCACTGGCTGGCNAATATTTCCTGCATCAATGAATTGGCGAGCAGTCTGCCATGCGCCACCGAAAAATGTGTCGGGCCCACAACCGATGTATAACCCTTTCTTATTAGCGAGTGATAACATACTTTGTCCTTCTTCTAGATGGACAGCCATTGGTTTTTCGTTATACACATGCTTTTCGGCCTCTAATACGGATAATGCGACTGGGCCATGGGCACTATGTGGCGTTAGATTAATTATCATTTCAATCGCAGGATCGTCTAATATTTCGTCAACTGAACATGCCTTGTTAATTCCAAATTCATTGGACCGATCCTGAGCTGCATCAGCACGCTGATCAGCTACAGCTATAATATCAAAGGCTGAAAAATTTCGGCTGTTTTTAAGATAAGCAGTACTAACCATACCACAACCAATAATACCAACAGAAGTTGCACCCGAAGATATATTTTTTGACATTTTTATCTTCTCCTAACCATAAAACTTAGTATGAACAAATGTTATTNTAGATCATCAGCGATCNGTGTGTTTGTTTTTTTTGACTAGGCACATTACTGAATGGAAATTTGTTTTGATTGTGTTAGTCAAACGAGTACTCGCTAGGTAATCAATTATCCTATATCAAAATAGAGATGAATGTGAGTCTTCTATCATAATTTACTTGGCATTTAATAGATGTTAATGTACAAAGACGGATGGTATGAGATTTTTTAAGAGGAATATAAATTTGACACATCATTTTAGACAATTAGTGAANCTAATTGTATTGATAATAAAAAGGTTAGAAAAAAAAATATCACGGACGCATGACGAAAGAAAAATATTGGGTAACCTACAAAAAAGGCTATTATCCAAAGGGTTAAGTCATAAACTACCGTCCCGGCACCAGCGACCTGAATTTCGTTCAGCTAAAGTTAGCACTAGTCGATTAAAAAGAATAAAAGACACATGAAAGGTCTGACATCCTTAGGGCTTAAGGTTTTTTTATAATAAAAATTGGATTTAAAAGAGACCTTCTTTATTTTATGGATCTTGAATTATCGATGAGTCGATTTTCCATGTTCTAGCCACTGGATCATGTCTAGTGGGTAACGTTTTTTCACACTATCATAAAACTGAATTGATTCCACAGAAAGAAAATCCCGCCCAAAACCATCTTGACCACTATGAAAGAATCTGTGATCTGATTGCCAAAAATTTTGGATACTGTTAGGTGCTAGATTGCTAGCATTTTCCTTCATATAATCAAAACTAGCAAAGGTCGATAGCCAATTACAGATTTCCATTGTAATATCTATCTGTAAGAAATGAGCTAACTTCGATATCTGCTTGGCTAAATTAGATTTCAGATCACTATAATGTAGCAAGATAACATTTGGTAAGGTTTTGGCTTGCCAAAAGGTTTCAAAATGATGCCAGCCAGTACTTTTTGCTATTTCTTGTTGAAAGTATTTGTCTGGATCGGCCGAAAAAGGTGCTTTTAATTTTTGACCTAAAGATGCTTCAATGGCTGCTCGATCTGAATTTTTGTAATGATTGTAAAGAGAGAAAAACTGGTCTAGTGGATTTCGACCGACAAAAATATAACTTACATTATCAAAATAAGGTATTCCATCAAATGGTGTATGGGTTTTGATAAATCTCCGATGAGTCTGTGCTTCATACTGAGCAAGTACTTGTTCAACTGACTGTACTTTTTGATCTAGCCACGGAGAGATTGTCCCTAATGGCTGATCCAATTTGGCACTTCGGAAAATTAGCAAAGCACAAATCATCTGTGTCCAAGTCGTTCCGGATTTCGGAGGAGTAGAAATTATAATATCGTTTGGACGAAGTTGAAATATTCTCCATCTTGAGCTGTCTGCCATTGGGCTTTGATAATCAATGATTTGCTGCCCATTAAAGTTTAACATCTTGCATATCCTCCTTTTTGAGTTTATTTGGATTGCCAAACTGCTGTACCACTGTGTTGTATTTCCGATTGTAAAATATCACTCATCTGACGGAAGAGATNAGGTTCAGTATGAACTATATTATGTGATTCTTGAGGATCTGCACTAAGGTCATAGAGCTCAAGTGGTTCAAAAGGACTATTATGCAATAGTTTAATGTTACCTTGTCTTACAGAATGCTGATTAAGACCTAGAAAAGCTTGCCCTCCTTCTTTTCGAACCCAATAAAGGTTTCGTTCGGATAAGTCTTGTCGCTCACCTCGAAGGGTAGGAAAAATGGACTTACCCTCAATATGATGACCTATTTCAATATCCGCTACCTGACAAATTGTAGGAAAAAGATCCATCAACATGGCTACTTGAGTTTCCACTTTTCCTGGGTCAATCTGGCTTGACCACATAGCACAGGCTGGAACACGAATACCACCTTCGTACATTTGCCCTTTTGCGCCACGTAAAATCCCGTTAGTTGCTCCAACATTCAACTGACCACCATTATCAGAAGTATAAATCACCAGAGTATTTGATAGCTGATCTGTTTTTTCAAGTATATCCAAGACTCGACCAATGCCTGAATCCATATGTTCAACTAAAGCCGAATATCGAACTCTTTCTTCTGAAGCCTCAGGTTCACGTTGTCGTACTCGTTCAATCCAATCAGCTGGAGGTTGAATTGGTGTATGCGGTGCATTATATGCTAGATAGAGGAAAAATGGTTGAGACGTGTGGTATTGGCTTTGAATGAATTCGACAGCCCAGTCAGAAAATAGGTCTGTAGCATGTCCACGGGGGTCAATATTTTCTAGATTTTCCCTCATATAGTTTTGATTATGCCTTAGATGTGTATAGTAGTCATCCATCATATCACCAAGGAATCCATGAAAGTGATCAAATCCCCGACGACAAGGATGATTTTCGGCTTCTAACCCCAGGTGCCATTTACCAATGAGGGATGTATTATACTCGTTTTGTTTTAGGAGTGATGGTAATGTAACTGCGCTTGGACTAAAGTAGCCCCAGCTGTTTTCGGGGTGGGTACGAATAACTCCAGGCACACCAACCCTATCGGGATAGCGACCCGTCATAAGAGAAGCTCTACTGGGTGAACAAACTGAAGAGTTTGCATAAAATTGGGTGAGTCGGACACCACCCTCAGCAATACGATCAATATGGGGTGTTTGGATATGTGGACCATCATGAACAGAAACATCCCCGTAACCATGATCATCAGCTAAGATAAGTACGATATTAGGTAAACTTACCATTAATCGAGTCCTTCCTATAGTATTTAGTAACTATTTCTATTCTCTGAACTATAATAACCTTGATTTGTGAAATCAATCAATATCCGATTTAGCGACTTAATACTCGTATTAGATTAGTCTTTCCTAGTTTAGTATTAGCCAATTACCATTGGTGTCTATTATTTGACTCCAAAATCAAGATAGAATAAAAAAGAAAATGTTATTAACATCTGCCTATATTAATTCAGACGAAATATTGATAGCACTTCATCGTTTTGGGTTTTACTGTAAAATTCTACACAAAATAATAGTTACAAGTGAACAAGAAAATCCGAATGCCTTTATCTTCTCGTACTTCACTTTGTTCAGCTATTATTTTGTGTAGAATTCAAAACCGATGCCGGAGGTAAAACAGTGAAATTATACACTGGTTCTCAATGGATATTTAGATTAAGTGATCATGAAAATCCAATCAAAATATACTAAAACATGTAAGAACAGAAGAAGAAGCAAACAGTCGANAAATCGGACTGGCTGCTATTTCATGCCATTTAGACAAGAAATCACTGTCGGCTTCAATAAGAAAGCAGCGAAATTATTGAGCTTTGGCTATTTGGACTCGGTTGGGTCTTTTTACGTGATAAACGTGAACTTGGTTGGTTTTAGCAGGTATACTTGGGGTGGTAATGTCAACATAGATTTGGTCTTCAAATACCTTCACCGGGTAGGTCGCGATTTGACATTTTTTGGGCCAAATGCACTGGCCGGTTTTCACATCAAATTTCCACTGGTGAATTGGACAAACAACAACATCGTTTTCTAATCCCCCTGCGTGAAGTACCCCCCCACCATGTGGACAGGTATTATCAACTACATAGAATTGCCCATCAACATTATGAATGCCTAAAAAATGCCCTTCGACCATTAAGCCAAGACATTGACCCTCTGGTACTTCATTTGTGCCAATTACCTCGATAAAGTTACTAGCTGGCAAGGTTTTTACTAATTTTGTCTCTTTCATAATGNTAAAGGTCTCAGATCAAAAAATGTCGAAACAGACATAAAAATGCGATCTTATTCTTCATATGATATGATTATGAAGGGAAGGGTGCCATAGCCAGTGGTTTGGTCTAAGGCACCATTATAGTAAACTCCCTTTTGATTGAACACCTATATAGAAGGAGGCGACCATGAGAGGTCACCCTGAAATTATAAACGCCCTTAATGAAGTCCTTTGTGCTGAATTGACAGCCATCAACCAGTATTTCGCTCACTCAGAGATGTGTGAAAACTGGGGGTACAGCCGTTTGTACAAAGCCATACGAAAAGAGTCTATTGACGAGATGAAACATGCTGAAAAAGTCATCGCTCGNCTACTTTATCTTGGAGGTATTCCTAATATGGCTCGTTATTTCGAAATTCGAGTCGGCACCAACGTGCAGGAAATGCTAGAAAATGACCTAGCTCTCGAAGAAGAAGCAATAGAACGGCTGAACACATGTATACAACTCGCACACACCCACAAAGACTTCGGTTCATCAGAACTCTTGGAATCAATACTCTCGGACGAGGAAGAACATATCGATTGGATTGAAGCCCAACTAGATCAAGTCCAACAAATTGGCATTGGCGGCTACTTGGCGCAGCAAATCAAGTTAGACGACGAGTAATTCTACTCACTTCTTCAACCACCTATCTCCATTAACTTAGCCGGTCTGAAACTTCAGANCGCCCTGAATTNCCCAGTGAGATTGAGACCCAGTTTCAATTTTAACTCNCTTCCTAAAAATTATCAAGTTCTTTCTTTCCTAGTCAGTACACTTTTACTTTTTAAGCTTCAGAATCTTCTCAGGCCAACAAATACGAAGTTAAGGTTTAGGTTGACTGAACCACTTTTGGTAGATTTTTTGATATTGACCATTTTCTTTTAATTTTAATAGTGCCTGATTAATCTTCTCTCGAAGTGAACTATTGGCTTGTAATGCAATGGCGTAATGTTGCGCTTCAAATATAGGTCCTACGACTCGAGTTTGGCCTTCGGAACGAGCATAGTGTTGCAGATTTGGCGAGTCGTATACAACAGCATCAACATCTTTATTAATCAGCTTTTGACAAGCACTATCCACCCGATTAGTCAAAATAATGTTAGCTCCAATGTTCTCCAAGACATTAACACTAGTAGAATCGCGCACAGTTGCAACTCGCCGGTTATGCAAATCAGAGGGGCTTGTAATATCCGCCTTCAACTTCTCCATTGTAATAGCAGAACTAAATTCGGCTGTACAGTAAAGAAAGAAGCCAATTCCAGTATAAATGACAACTAAACCTATCAATCTTCCAATTCTGTTTTTTGGTACTTTATCTCCGTATCCGACAGTTGCGATAGTTACATGTAGCCACCACGTCCATTCCCAAATATTAGCCCAATAAGTTTCACCTTCCTCTCGCTCAGCCCACCAAATAAGATGTGAAAAAACTAACGTAAACATTAGCCAGATCCCTAACACATTCAGAAATTGGGGTTTTAGAAATACGCCCAAAGATCTGAAGACACTAGGATTAATTTGATTCCGAACCAAAATCTGTAATCCAGCTTCAATATATTGGTGAGAAAAATCAACTTTCCGTTCTCGATCTAGGGTGATCGTCAAACCCCCAATTGAGATATCTGATCGGTCTTCGACCAAGTCATCAAATAAATCTTTTAGTGTTTTAACAGGACGATAAACGTAAGAAAGATCAAGATCTTCAGCAATAGCCTGCCAAAGATCAATATCAAAACCAGTTGGAGTATGATTTGAATCTGGTAAAATGATAAAAGGNGGAAATGAGTTAACGCTAACCGTAATGGTCTTGTCAACTTGTTCTACATTTTCTATAGAAGTATCTGGCTCTGAAACACAGGGAACACAGAAAAATAGGGCTGCCAAAAAGCATCCTGAGATTATCGACTGAAGCATGAATAAAGAAATTATTTCAATTGGCAGATTCGGCCATTGCACGCTCGTACATAGCTTTCATATAAGCAATAGTATAGGCAGTTCCGACTTGATTATTACTTCCCATAGTTGGTATGTGATCAGGAATCACTACTCCTTTAAATTCATATTGATGTAGAACTTTCATTACTTGGTACATATCCATATATCCATTGTCAACAAAGGTTTCAGTGAAATGGGGTAATGGTTGATCAACATTACGGAAGTGGACCTTGAAAATTTTCTCTCGATCAGCAAAGTAGCGTATTGAGTCGAGAATATCCATACCCATCAATTCTCCACCTTCTAGCCAACAACCAACACAAAAGCAAATTCCAACGTTAGGGCTGTCCGCAATTTCTAGAGCTCTTCTGTATCCTTCGAAACTACTGAAAATACAACGAGGAATTCCAGCCAAATATGGAACTGGAGGGTCATCCGGGTGAATACCGATTAAGACACCTGCTTCTTCAGCAACAGGAGCAACCTGTTTTATAAAATAAATGTAGTTGTCCCAAATCTCTTCTTGACTATATTCTCTTGTATGAGACAGTGGCATAGAAAATGTCTGCCCATTCCAATGTCCGGATTCTGCCTGGTTTAGATCGAAAGTACGAGCTGAAGCCCCGCCTCTTAGTGTTTTCTGACCAGTACTCCAAATTCCATTTCCCATATGTGCGTAGGTAGTATAGGGAATACCGGCTTTTCCNAAATTCCATAAATGTTGCTTGTATTCTTCAATCTTTTTATCTCGATTTTCTAAATTTAGCACAATAGCATCTTGGTTATGTACGTTTAAGTTCCCAAGGCCAAAAACTTCAATTCCATACTCTGCGAATCTGTCTTTTTGTTGTTGGTAATATNTCGAACTAGCATTTGGCGCATCAATCCACAACACAGCATGACGTATTCCCATTTGTAATACGAATTGGAAATCAGCTTCACTGGCTTCCGGAGACATCTGGGCGCAAATTTTGATACCTGATTCAATTTTGCCTAATGGATTAATCATTTAGATTCCTCTGAATTACTACCAACAGCTAAAACATACTATGTTCAAATACCAGTATAATACTTAGTACCTGTTGAAGAAGACTTTGCTAAAATTTGCCTAGCTTTTTGGTAATCATCTTTTGTATTCATATTTAGAAAAATGTTACCAGATGGATCAAATCTGCTCCATTCGGTAAAAGGATAAATATTCAATTCGGAAAATATACGATGGACACTGAGCTTATTCTGATTAATTCTTGACTCTATCGTAGATGAGCAAGATTGGGCGTAGATAGCACANAATGGTTCAAAACCGNTATCAGTCAATGGAACGACTGCATCGTNTGAACCAATCTTNTTTCCCATCTCAATTAAGATTCGTTCGGTTATCAATGGCAAGTCACAAGCCAATATTAGACAGTGAGAATTGGATATAGATTGCAGTGCTGTAAAAATTGCCATCAAAGGCCCTTTTCCCTCTATTTGATCGGTGACTATTTTTGCCTTGAGGGTCTCGAATGGTTTGTAGTCGTCACCAGAAACAATGATNAGTTCGTTTGTTATTCGGCTAGCTATTTCGATTGTACGATTAATAATCGGTTCGTTTTCTATTTCCAGCCAAGCTTTAGGTTTGCCCATACGGCTACTTTTTCCGCCCGCTAAAATAGCAACACTAAAGGGTAAAATATTTTTACTATGTTTTTTCATAAATGATTAATGCTTATTTTGGGTGGTCTACCTCGATTTGTCAACAAGACTTTTGTAGTATGATTATCCTATTTGACTATGCACAAAACTAGTTAGATGAACGATTTTCTAATTTTGTTATAGACTAATTTGTTTTCCTACNAATTAACGTGTGAATCAGAGTTGAAGAACACAAAGACGCACTGGTTGAACGCTAGTTAATCAAGAATCTGCAGGTAGCCGAAAGGGAATTTATTATCTCTCCGAATATATTACGGGCTAATGATAAAATGACGGAAGGTACCTGAAGTATTTTGGAGAAGACAAAATAATTAAACCGATATAGTTTGAGGAACACTATTAACAAAAGGGCTGAGGTTAGAAAATTGACCACTTGAATAATGACTGATAGAATCGGCTTATTAAAATATTAGAGACAATATTATGAAAAGACAGGGAAACTATTTTGACGATGGCTATATGGTAGTGAAAAGTTTACTACAANCTGAGGAGTTAAAACCATTTCAAAGCGTTATTGAGAAAGCCGTTGATCAACATGCCCAGATACTGTTATCAGAAGGAAAAATTGATGATATAGCTGAATCTGCACCTTTTGATTTCCGAATGGCTAAACTCTACCGAAATCTCGATAACCGAATGCGATCTTGGAATACTGATATATTTTCCCACGAACTTTACAATTTAATAACCCACAAAAACATTCTAGACGTGGTAGAGTCTTTAATCGGTTCAGAAATTATTCACCATGGCGATTTTCATTTACGCCCTAAGCTACCAGGCCATCAATGGACAGCTTTTCCGTGGCATCAAGACAGCCAATATTATGGTAAACCTACGCAGTACATGCACGTCGTCACCCTTTCTTTACCTCTGGTTGAAGTTACCGAAGCTAACGGTTGTATATGGGTAATACCTAGCAGCCATCACTGGGGATATCTCGACGGCGAAAGGGGCAATGATCAAAACATCCGTACCTTCGAAGATGTTGAAAAACGCGGCAAACCACTGGCTGTACCGATGTCTGTGGGTGATGGATTATTTTTGACTAATCTGACGTTTCATTCCAGCAAAATTAATCAGACAACTAACGTTCGCTGNACTATTGACTTACGTTATAGCGCGATTCCTGGCACAAAAACATTATCTCCTCTACAGCAAGAAGCTACCAATTACATGTTTGCGACTTTGAGACGAAATTTTACACCATTGATCGTTCGTTCAAAATCGGGCAAACAATCCTGGAAACAATGGAAAGAAGCCAAGTATGGAGTGAAAACAGCTAATTAGCAATCAATAATGAATATGGGTACCTACGGNCTTGTAAAATCATTCTCAATTCTACACGGTTAGATTCACAAAGTACAGACCACATACAATTCCCAGAAAAGCTTCCCAGCATTGACTGTNAATCTCAGTCTATCTTAATGACGTTTGTTTTAAATTTGGTCTTTACCATTAAGCTCCAATAAAAATTTAAACACGCCGAAGTAAACTGGAACGACTTAAATCAAATACTGGAAATCTAAGCTAAATAGATGAATCAAAAATCATCGTCAAGTTCACTAAAGGGATCATTCGGCCTTCCCACGGAATAAATTTTGCCNTTGCCTGAGGTTACTTTCTGTCGAAAAATATCGAAAAATAGAACCATACGGTCATTAGAAACTGGGATTTCAACTTCTATTTGTTGATCAGGACCAAAATCGAAATCAGGGATCCCACGCAAGCGAAAACGACGGTTACCATACGGGATTTTTGAGATACGTAATTGCCGACTATCTTTCTGAGCATGTTCAATCCAGTTAGGTTTACTCATGGAGATNGGTGTACCAACGGCCGTGACACCAATGTAAACATCATCTATAAAAACCGTTGCCCCCTGAGGTCTAGAAAGAATGAGTAATTCTGCGCCCAAATCAGATTCACGAGTATCAATGACTGTCTGGTACCCAGATTTAATAATAGCATCGCATTCCCAGATACCTTGGTTGTAGACAATACCTATTTTGATGGNTTTTGCTTCTAGTGAAACTTCTCTGAAGGGTGTTATTCCAACTTTCCGGCCATTGATAATCACTTCTTTCCCGTCTGGAATGGAGGTGACAACTAATGAACCTTTGTCTCGCTGTGGCTTATTATATTGATTGTAATATTCGTTCCATACTTTCAGATAAAGATTTTCCAAATTACTTGATCTTTGAGTATATTGAATTGTGCCGTTGGTTTTCTGACTGAGCTGCTGTAACTTCTCAATATCAACTTGACCTAACCCGATCCCATAAACAAAAATCCCCTCGGAAACAGTCATTTTTTCTAACTCGGTCAATCGGTAGCGACTTTTGTTGTCATTTCCGTCGGTTAGATAGACGATAACTCGATTTCCCTTTTTGTTTACTAAGGAGAGCGCAGCTCGAGCAATTCCATCGTAAAGAGCCGTTGCCCCACCAGAACGCAGGTTATTGACTGCGGTGTTCAGAACACTAAGGTTGTTTGTTTCGTCTTGCTCAAATTCAACTACATCATCAAACGATANAAGAGCAACTCGATCATTAGATTTTATTTCAGCAAAAAAGGATTTCGCTCCACGTTTAGCATCAGCCAAAGGTTGTCCATCCATGCTACCACTACAATCAATGACTAAAACAATGTGATTGATTGTTGGTTGATGAATCAGTTTATAACAGTCAGCCACCAGTACAGAGGTNGANATCAGCCACACCAATAATAAAAAGCTTGGGATTAGAAAAAAGTTTAGTGAGATCGATTTATCTANTCGAAAGCGCATGGTTTTTTCTCCAGAATTTCATAAATCGGTGACAAATCTACATGGGATTGTATGTGTTGCCCCAAGAAACGCTTATCGACATCAGTTCGTTGACATTTTGGGCTATAGGGTACATTTCCAAGAACCTTAACACCAGTCANCCGCTGAATCTCAGCTGAGTTGGAATCAACTGANGGGTCATCGACAATAGGTTTATTAGAATTGAGAATAATACCTATTGGTTCAATTCCATATTGTCGTGCGTAAGCAACGGTTAATACTGTGTGATTGATAGTACCAAGATTNGCACGTGCGACTATCAAGAGAGGTAATTGAAACTTNAAAATCAGTTGTATTACTTGTTGNTCANAAGATAGAGGAACTGCAATACCNCCGACNCCCTCTACCAATAAGAAATCATATTTTTTTTTCAGCCGTTCGAAACATTGGTAAATTTNACTCCAATTAATACTACGATTGTCTAGGTGAGATGCTATAGACGGTGCTAAAGGCTGATCAAAGAAAACTGGATTAATATTGTTAAGATCCTCATTTATTCGGGCAAAGTGCCTTAATACAACAGCATCTGCCCGATCTCCGCTAGCAATTGGTTTCATCACACCTGTATCAATATTCTGGCTTCGTAGAANACTNGCNATACCAGCTGTTACCACGGTCTTACCAATTTCAGTATCGGTACCAGTTATAAACAGTCCTTTTNTCATTGTTTGTTNCATTAGTGAATAATTTACTAACACCTAATATAGATAATCAACACCGATATATAATCCCATAGCCATGTCCGTAGAATTACCAATGTCAGTAGCAATAACAAAATTTTGCCCCCAAATCAGTCGAACCCCCATTCCTCTCGAAATTTTAATTGGATTCTCAGATTGGCCAAAACTGCGATTAGAGTCTGAATTAAACACCCAACCAAAATCTACAAACAAGTTAGCCCCCAATGTGAAATCTTGGTTCAGAAAATTAAAATCAGCAATCATCCAACGTAATTCCTGATTAGAAAATAATTTAGTCCGACCAATGTATCGATTCAGTGGAATACCACGGAGGCTCTTTGAGCCTCCCAAAGCTTCTTGTTTCCATTGGTAGGAATTAGCAAAATAAGAAAACTCATAAAAAGGGGCTTGTCCAAGAAACGTTTCGGCTAATATTCTGCCAGCGTAGATAAATCGATCAGATAATAAAGGGTGATAAGTTCGAAGTGTGGTAGTTAATCGGAGATATTCATAATCACTACCTAATATACCTCTGGAAATCTCAGCCAAAATATCTAGCCAACGACCTTTCTTAGGAATAATTTCATTGTCTCTAGAATCATACACTAGTCCTAATTTGACGTAATTAGTCCAACCACCTTCAATTCCAANGGGTTGGCTACTTATTAATAGAGGACTATTGCTGATATCAATCTCCGTATTAAAAATCCCTAGACCAAATAAAGCTTTTATCTTTTGGTTATTCACCTGAGGTTGCCAGAGTGTGCGTTGTAAATCGGTCGCAAAATTGGCTCGGCGGCGTAGGTATAACTCACGATTTGAACCAGAATTAGCACCAATACCATAAAATGGACTCAGAGAATCATCATAGTAGCGCGTATAGATTGTCAAGCGATNATTGGGAATCAGGTGTGGAGAATCAAAGAATAAGTACGTTTCCATCGGGCCTTTGGTTGTATTCCAGTAATTAGCATCTATTTTGATGAAGTAAGGTTTGTACTGAACTGAATCAACAAAAAGGGTTGGGTGAATGCCATATCCAATTCCAACATCGGAATTAAAGAACAAATTGGGAATAGCCTTGACNGAAAAATTTTTGTTTTTNGTATTTTTNGCTTCCGCTTCAAAGGAAATCGACCATNCNGTCAACAAAAAAAANCCAACACCTGCAAGAACCGCGGCTGGTCGACTGANTTTAATGGTTTTAAAGATAAACATAATCAATTTTCAAAAACCTGAGCGTACAGAAAATTCTATCACAATTGTTCGTATCTGAACAGGTTAGTCTGTTAACATAGAATAGAACAATATTATTAAAACGTAGCTTTAATATTTTACAATTGGTTATGATCGAAAAACCCAATAATCAGTTTGCTTTGCTCACTTTTGCTGGACTTGCCAAGATAGCAGCAGAAGAACTTAACCCTTCTGACAAGAAAAAAATTCAAGTACATCATTTACCTAATTATGACTTGTCGATATTGAGNCTGTCAGAAATTGATATGAGTCGTTTATCCTTTTTAAAAACGGTAGAAGACGTTTTTTGGTTGATGGGACAATTACCACTGTCAAAGAAAGTACATTTACATCAATTACCAGAAAGAATCCAGAAAGAACAGCTACTCATGGGNGTCAGTTTAAAAAATTCTCTGTTTCACCCTACTAAACCAAAACAACCTAGTTTTAATTGTTTTGTTAAGCAAGACCAAGATTACCCGATTTATCGTCGGNCGATAGCACAACGTATGAGATCCNCTGTGGCTCAAGCTTTTCCCAAATGGAAAATTCGAGACCCTGGTTCTATTGAAATTTGGGGATTTTATATTCGTCGACAACTACATTTAGCTTTTCGCCTATCTGACAATCGTCTACGATATCATTCGAAATCTCCATCTCTCCGACCCGGTGCTTTGAGACCAACTATTGCTGCTTCCATGGTTAAAATTGCNAACCTATTACCGAATGATAAAATAATTGATCCCATGTGTGGTACTGGAATGATTTTATCAGAAGTAATTCACCAACAGAGTAATTCATCAAATAATTTAATCGGTGGAGATATAGACGAGAGAGCTGTTACATTAGCTCAAAAAAGGCTTTCGCAACACTACCTACACCTTCAGAATTGGGATGCAAGACAATTACCAGTGGAACCAAATTCGGTCGATTGTATAATTTGCAATCTTCCTTTTGGTAACAGATTTTCGTCAACNCAAGAAAATAAAAAATTATATAATCAGTTGATTACTAACTGGGTCACAAAACTCAAGAAAAAAGGTCGAATGGTGCTACTAACTGCTGACACGAAGAGTCTGGAATACGCGTTGAATCAAAAACAGCTGAGGTGGGAATATCGCTGTAAGGTGAAAGTGCTGGGAACTTGGGCTTCTATCTACTTAATCGAACTAACTTTAGATGCCACAAGATGATACGTGAAAACACACATCTTGGTTATACTGAGATCTACTTCAGCAATTATCCAGTATATTTCCAGGGAAAATCATATCTTACCTACTACAAAAAACCACGCAATTGATCTTGTGCCCGAAAAGTATAAAACAACTGGTGTATCTTTTGATACACCAGTTTCAATCATGAAATTACAACTAGCTAATAGCGAGAGTCGTAGTCATCTCCACCATATCCACCACCACCGCCGCCACCGCGACGTGGTCGGTCTTCGCGAGGACGAGCTTGATTTACCTTGAGTGGACGTCCTAACAGTTCTTTTCCATCGAGTTCTTCAATTGCGCGAGTAGCCTCTTCGTCGTTCGGCATCTCGACAAATCCGAACCCTTTGGATCGACCACTGTATCGATCAAAGATAATTGAGGCAGAATCAACTGAACCAATGGCTTCAAAGACTTCGAGTAAGTCGTCGTCTGAAGCTTGGTACGATATGTTTCCAACGTAAATGTTCATTAAATTTCCCTTGCAGGTTGTCACCCAGCAATAAGTCCTTCCAAAAGAAGAAAGAGCAATGTCTAATTATTCTGATAACTAAGCAGTTTAATTTATCTCTAAACCTTAGTTACAAAGAGGCTGATATTATAAAGGATCACCATCCTTAGTGTCAAAGAAAACCCATTTAAATTTTTCATTTAATCCGATTTTTTAAATCGAAAAAATGACATACTATGGATTTAAAATTCTTGATACATGGTCATACGTAAATGCTTATTTGAATCCCTCGACAACCTCTGCTATATTGTAATACTCTTTAGTCGAATTTCATTTGGGAAGCAGAATGAAAAAAGAACAAGTACGTAACAAAATTGCTATTGTGACGGGTGCAGGCTCTGGTATTGGGAGACATACAACTCTTGCTTTGTTGAAAGAAGGTTACACTGTTGTTTTAGCCGGTCGGCGAATTGAGATGTTAGAAAAGACAGTAAGTCTGTGGAAAGCAGAAAACCAACCAATGGTCATTCCAACTGATGTCACTGCCCCCGATTCAGTCCATAGCTTATTTAACCAAACAATGAATACTTTTGGACGTCTCGACTTACTATTCAACAATGCAGGAATTGGAGCACCTAGCATACCAATAGAAGAACTAACATACCAACAATGGAGAGACGTCGTTGATACAAATCTCACAGGTGCCTTCTTGTGTACACAGGAGGCTTTCAAAATAATGAAGCAACAAAAGCCGAGAGGTGGACGCATTATTAATAATGGTTCGATTTCGGCTCATGTACCACGGCCAAACTCGGCCCCCTACACCGCAACTAAACATGCTATTACAGGGTTAACACGTTCTACGTCATTAGATGGTCGCCCATTCAATATCGCATGCGGACAGATAGACGTTGGTAATGCTTCTACTGATATGACAAAAAGAATGCAGAAAGGTATAACACAAGCGAACGGTATCACGGCATCAGAACCGACTATGGATGCCGATCACGTGGCAAACGCAGTAGTGTATATGGCAAGCTTACCACTCGGGACCAACGTTCAATTTATGACTGTAATGGCAACTCAAATGCCTTATATAGGAAGGGGCTAACCGTTACTAGGTTTGATGGCAGTCTAGTTCATTTTAGAATGTTTTTTCAAATCTTCCAAAGATACGACAGACAGAGCCGAGAATTCAGTGGCAGAAAGTAATACTGGTGGAGCCACACCGGCGACCATTGCATCTTTCCATCGCTCCGCGCAGACGCACCAATGGTCCCCTGGCTTTAAACCGGGGAAGCCAGTACTAGGAACAGGTGAACTCAAGTCATTACCTTCTGACTTAGAAAAGATAAGAAATTCGCTCGTCATTTCGGCGCATATCACATGTTTTCCTAAGTCCCTAGGGTCGGTCTCACAACTACCATTTCTGAACCAACCTGTCATTGGATCGCAACTGCATTCAATCAAATTTTTTCCAAGTACGTTTCTCTTTTTAATAACGTTTATCTGGCTTCCACTTTCCACTTAGCTTACCTTTTTGAGCAATTCGTTAAGATATTCCATGATACCAAATACTCATCTGAAAAATCAACCATTCATCAAGTTGCGCAGTTTGACAAAATTTCAACAAATTATTTGTTGAAATTCCCATAAGTGTTATAATCTAGGTCTTGGTATAATAGCTGCTCCAAAAAGCAAGGTGAAAATAGGTGAAAATATCTGACGGTTTAGTCGTTTTAACTTTTGACGATGGAAATAAATCAGACCTTGATTTTGTTGCTCCTATTCTAAAGTCATTTCAGTTTGGAGCTACTTTTTTTATTACTGAAGGACTGAATTTTCTTACAAATAAAAACCATTATATGGATTGGTCTGAAATAAGAGAGCTTTATGATCTTGGTTTTGAAATTGGCAATCACACCCGTTACCACAAAAATGTTTGCCAACAACCCTCAGAAGATCTATTAAACGACATTCGTCATATTGACCAACGTTGTAGCGAATATGGAATTTTAAAACCAAAAACTTTCTGTTATCCTGGTTACCAATATAATGAAGATTCAGTACAGGTGGTAAAAAATCACGGATTTACATTTGCTCGCAGAGGTGTAGCGCCCGAGTTCGAATACGATGGTCACGGAGGGCGAGGGCCAGCCTATGACCCCAAACGACATCATCCTTTGTTAATTCCAACAACCGGAGCATCGGGGCCGAACTGGAGGTGGGATGATTTCCTGTGGGCTTTAGACCAAGCCAAAAATGGTGAAATTTGCATATTAACATTTCATGGTGTTCCCGCTTTGGAGCACCCGTGGGTAAATACCAGCCCTGAGCAATTTGAAAAATATATGCAATACATGAAAGATAACACTTTCCAAGTTATTTCATTAGGGGCCCTAGCTCAGTTTAACGATAATTTATAAAGTTCCAATATGAAACACCTGACGGAAAGTATTATTTGTTTATCTATCCTTACTACTATACATAGAGGAGCAGTTGTCTTGGCCAACTGCATCATTGGTTAGAAGACCTTTTTGACTTAACGGTATCAAACCCATTTGCATAGATGATACAATAATTTGGTGGTAACTCTATTTACATCATATGCCTAAATAAAAACTCAAACATCATTATTGCTTTATGCATAATAATCCAGAACAAAAATAGTAATGATTAAACGACTTTTACTCCGACTCAGCGACTGGGACATTCGCCTGTTTATGAGGATTTTCAACCTTAATGGGCGTCGTTTGACTGATCATCTAATGTACTTAATATCAAAGACAGGAGATGGTCATCTTTATATTGCGATTATACCCTTTCTTCTGATTTTTCATCCTGATTTGTCGGAAGGNAAATTGATNTTCGCCACCGGAGCGGTTGGATTTGTTGTCAAATTGTCAATATATACCTTATTGAANAAAAAAGTCNAACGGACTCGCCCATTTGATGTATTCGAAGAAGTTGAATTTTTGATTCCACCACCAGATCGGTTCAGCTTTCCTTCAGGACATACCGCAGGTGCCGTAATGACTGCTATTGTACTTGGTCATTTCTACACTTTCTTACAAATTCCACTGGTCANATGGTCCTGTCTGGTTGGTTTTTCAAGAGTTTATCTTGGAGTTCACTATCCGACTGATGTTGCCGCAGGTGTGGTATTGGGTATTTTTAGTGCCAAAGTCGGTTTTTTTGTAACTACCTAAAAGTTATCAGACACTACAGTTTTTATCATCCAACAAGTGTCTTAAAAATCGATTATAAAATTGAGNGAGTAGAGAGCCTTTTCCCAACTGAACCAGCTGANTTAAAAGTGAAAGGAATAGAAAATNCGATTTCTTCTGAGCTGAANCCCCAGGTTATCTATGTGAACAGNAATTTCTATTTATCTCAAAATCAGAATCGTAACGACCAAATTTAAATTCCAACAGGGAGATATCCGGATGTCAGTCCACAACCACGAAGATCACGATTTAGAAAATCGACAGACAGAAACAGGCAACTTGATTCTACCTGCCTCGGAGATCAGTGAACAAATCCAAATCGCGTGTGTTCAATTTTTGGAAGTACTTACNCCAGAACAACGACGGAAAGCAATTTTGCCTTTTGATGCAAANGACCGCTTTCGTTGGCATTATGTTCCNNTCGAAATGTTNCCACGTCAAGGCTTACCNTTA
This sequence comes from Candidatus Poribacteria bacterium, assembly GCA_002714785.1. GTDB lineage: Bacteria > Poribacteria > WGA-4E > WGA-4E > UBA9662 > TMED15. Next base: position 204,511 of record PAYP01000006.1, read on the forward strand.
GAAGAAATGNAAGNCGATCAAAAACAGAAAGCATTTTCATTGTTAGCCGCTAGTTTGAGCGAAAAAGGTTATCAAAAAGCTCGCTCTATTATCAATCTAGAAAATATTTTGGGAGAAATTGAGCAAGCTGAAGGCACTAACAAACTTACACGTGATCCAGAAAGGTATTATTTTACCATCTTTGGCGATCCTACAAACCNAGAGCCTTGGGGNTGGCGTATAGAAGGGCATCATATCTCTCTCCACTATACCATAGTTGACAGTAAACTCATTTCACCTGTTCCATCTTTTTTTGGTGCTAATCCTGGAGAAGTCAAGAACGGTAAACATAAAGGTTTACGTNTTTTATCCGAAGAAGAAGACTTAGCTCGGCACTTACTAAAGTCGCTATCTNACGACCAAAAAAGTAAAGCTGTTCTAAACGTAGAAGCTCCACATGATATTCTCACTCGTGAGCAACCTAAAGTGGAAATTGANCGAGCTCAAGGATTATCTATGGAATCNATGANTNCTACACAACGAGAAGTCTTAACAACTTTAATCTACGAATATATAGACCGTATGCCACACCAAGTAGCACAGAATGAACTCAAAAAGCTTCGTCATTCAGATCTTAACCTGATTCACTTTGCTTGGGCTGGTGGAGAAGAACAGGGACAACCTCACTATTATCGATTGCACGGTCAAACATTTTTCGTTGAGTACGATAACGTACAAAATGATGCCAATCACGTCCACTCAATCTGGAGACATTTAGAAGATGACTTTGGTGTTGACTTGCTGCGACAACACTATCATAACCAACATCACTAGAATAATGTCTCATCAGGTAATTTAAATTTATAAACGGCCGTAAATGCAATTTAAGTTCTACTGGCCTCTATGGTTATTGATAATTTTGCTCTTGTTTTCTGCGGGTGGAACTATAGGTGCTTATTTAGCTCTAAGTACCCCCCGCCTTTCCAGGATAANAAAAGCTGGTTTAATTGGACTGAGACTTCTTGCCATTCTNGTCTTAATTTTTTGCCTGACACAACCAATTCGAATTGGACAAGAAAGTATTAATCCTGTTTCTAATCTATTGGTCTTGATCGATACCACATCCAGTATGGGATTGGTAGATGTGCAAGAAAAGAATACGAATCGACTGAGATCGCGCTTGGAAGTTGTTAGAAAATGGTTATTCGAAAATGATCTGGGACGCACTTTTTCTGCTAGAAGTGATTTGTATGGTCGAATTGAACCTCAGTTTTACCAGTTTTGGGACGATCAGATAACTAAAATCGTCCCTGATTCGGGTACTAATTCTCTTTTACCAAAAGGATATGAGACCGATTTTCAAGCTTCAATCAATCAAGTCGCACTAGAATGGCGTGGTCAACCATTATCCGGCATTATATTGATATCAGATGGTGGACATAATGTTGGCGCAATCGACTTTGAAGAAATCCGACAACTACAAACTCCGATTTATACTCTTGGAGTTGGTAATGAAAATCAACCTTCTGACGTACAAATAAAAAAAATCGAAGTGAGTCCGATTGTTTATGTCGGTCAAAAGGCCCTTATACGAGCCACTGTTTACCAAAGAGGGTTCAGTAGGCAAAAAACTGAAATTAGTCTTAGGAATGAATCTAACTCTATTTCTTCAAAAACAATTACTTTTGCTGACGAAACGATAGTCTTAGACCAAACAATTGATTTTGAAATTGAACCAAAAGCAGAAGGAAGCCTAACATACACTATACAACTACCAGTCCTAGAAGGTGAAGCGACGGCCGAAAATAACCAAAAATCCGTCACGATTCGGGCCGTTAAATCAAAATTAATGGTACTTCTAGTAGATGGTTACCCCCGATGGGAATATACTTTTTTGAAGCGTACTCTCAAGAAAAACGCAGACACAGAAGTCGAAGGAATGATCTTAAAAACCTCTCCACCATTCTCGACCAAATCAGATGTTAAGTCTATCGAAGCATTTCCAACGAAAATCGCGGACTTATTGAAATATGATATAGTCGTTTTGGGTGATCTATCTTCGAGTCAGCTGTCGATCGATCAAAAACGGATACTCGTTGACTATGTTCAGCAATTTGGAAGGTCTGTAGTTTTTTTATCTGGGGCAGTTTCCTTGGGAAATAAAGGACTACTCAACTCAGAACTGGCTGATATTTTTCCTATCCTAGCACCCAAAGGTTGCTTATTTAGCGAAACAGAAGTAGATCTCAAGTTGACTCCTCTAGGCCAACAGCATTCATCAATGCAGTTAAGCCTGGATTTTGATCAGAATCAAAAAATTTGGCATAATCTTCCTGCTTTGTCAGGATGGTTTCGTAACTTTGAATTAAAAAGTAGTGCTATTGTTCTGGCTGAGCACGAGTCCGAATCCATACCAATTTTAACTTATTTCCAATCTGGACTAGGTAAAAGTCTGTTGCTATCGGCAGAGGGGTCATGGCGGTGGACATTCGAATCTCCTCTACAGAAATCGATGGTAGATCAAATTTCGTCAGGTTCTCATTACTCACGTTTTTGGTTACAGACCATCCGTTGGCTTTCTGCTCGTGTAAGTAACAACCCTATTCATGTAACCAGTGACCGCATCAATTATCAAATTGGAGAGACAATTGAATTGATTGTTTACGCGTATGATGCTAATTTCATGCCCATGACCCAAGCGGAAATCAAATTAAATGTCATACCTAGTGACAATCTTTCATTTCAGCTGTCAACGGACGAAGTCGGCACAGGTGTTTACCGTTCTACATTCACTGCGAATACTACCGGCCGTTACATTATTCAAGCAAGCGCTTCAAACAGTGAGGATGAAATCGAAATTCAGGTTGATTCTAATACTAGTGAATTTGACAGGCCTTATCTGGATAAAGAACTAATGTCCACTTTAGCCAGTGGTACAGGTGGTATTTATCATCAGATAGATAATGTTTCGGCCGAAGAATTAGCTGACCTAATATCTGCCCCTAGCAAACCTGTCTATCAAACAGTTGAGCACCAACTGTGGGACCATCCATTGATTTTTTTGTTTGTGCTTACCTTACTCGGTGGGGAATGGTTGTGGCGGAAACGATGTGGATTGATTTGAGTTACTATTATGACCGAATAATATAATTAGGTTTTAATTATATTGTCTGTACTAACTGAAAAATATAATTTTGATTTAACTAAAGGAAATAGAGATGCAAATAGTCGAATTAGGTAAAACCGGAATTGAAACGTCGAGACTGGCAATTGGTACGGGATCAAACGGCTGGAACGGACGCTCGAACCAAACAGATCTCGGTTATCAAGAACTTATCGATTTATTTCACTTTGCATATCATCAAGGTATCCGTTTCTGGGATTTAGCTGATATGTATGGTAGCCATCCTCATGCAAAGGGTGCTCTGAAAGGATTAGATCGCGAAAGAATTACGATCGCTACGAAGACTACCGCTCGTACTGGTCCCGAAGTCGAGGCAGATATAAAAAGGTTTTTGAAGGAAATAGGAACCGATTATATCGATATAGTATTGCTACACTGCTTAACTGAGTTTGATTGGCCGCAAAGATACCCAGATGCAATGGAAGCACTTAGTCGTTGTAAAACAAAAGGATTAATTCGGGCACATGGAGTCTCTTGCCATGATTTTGGGGCCTTCCAGACATCTGCTATCACTGATTGGGTTGAGATTGTATTGGCTCGTATCAACTATGCCGGTATTTCTATGGATGCATCTCCAATAGATGTAATCCGTACAATGGAATCAATGGCTAACAAAGGTAAAGGGATCTATGGTATGAAGGTGATGGGAATGGGAAAATTAGATAAAGAAGAAGGCGGCGCAAGAGAAGCCATTGAATTTGTACTAAACTTATCTTGTGTACACGCTATGACAATTGGGATGCAGACTCAAGATGAAGTGATCGAAAACGTTAATATTATTAACAATCTGATGGAATAGAAAACTAATAAACGAGAGATTTATGCTCTTACGTTGGGACTTATTTCTTTTTTTTCTTTTTTTAGTTGGAGAAATTTGCCTACAGCCTCGTATTTTGCAGGCCGAGAATCTTTCTGATGATTTAAACCTAGATGAGTTAGAACATCAAAGGTATCAGAAAATCCAACAGAAACAAAATGCTCAGAAAAAACGTAACGAGGTATTTGGAAAGGAGCGGGGAGTTCTAAAATACTTACAGGAAATAGAAATTGAGATGGCAGCACTTCAGCTCGAACTAAAAAGCCATCTGAATAATATTGAAATTCAAAAAAAGAAAAAAAAACGTATCGAACAAGAGTTGCTTGAACTACGAGATCGCCACCTAAATTATCAAAAGCAGGCGGCCAAGCGTATTACATCAATATACAAAATGGGTTATAGATCAAGATTAAATAATCAGCACCAAATAGTAAGATTACTGATGACGTCTGAAGGACTGGTTGATTTATTTACCAAATATCAATACGCAAACCTCATTGTAAAGTCAGACCAACAATTAATGGCCAACTTAATATCTCAGCAGGAGGCGATTAAATCAACTTACATACAATTACAAAAACAAGTTTCCACTATTGAAACAACAACCGAAGCTATAAAAACCAAGCAAAAAAATCTGTCAGTCAGAAAACAAAGACGAAAAAAGTTGTTAGATGATTATCGTACCCAACGCAGTACTTATGACCAAGTCATCAAAGAATTACGTCAGGCTGTTATCGAACTCGAGGAAGCCTTAGGAATATTATCCACTGATACGTTAATGGTCAAAGCTGACCGTATTAGAGGTATAGGTATACACGACCAAGGACAGTTAAATTGGCCGATAAAAGGAAAAATCGTCAAGAATCAAAATCCCTTTGACCGTGGCACTACGATTAGGCCTATTACTAATAAAATAGGACCATCCAAAGTCAGGAGTATAGCTGGAGGTATTGTAGGGAAAGTTATCGACTCGGTTGTGGGTTATGGAAATACTGTTCTGATTTTGCATGGTAATGCTTACACGTCAGTTTACACACATTTATCAACAGTCGACGTAAAGATTGGTAATGTTGTAACCGCAAACCAAGTACTAGGTCAAGTTGGAGAATCAGGTTCGCTGATAGGCGAAGTTCTATACTTTGAACTCTGGCATAATTATGTTCCTCTAGATACCGCGCAATGGTTGGAGCGTTAATATAACAACCTTATAAGATTTGACTACCTATTGATAATGACAGAGACAAACGGCTTTACGATCATAGCCCACAGAGGTTTTTCAGAGAAACTACCTGAAAATACATTTCCAGCCTTCGACTTAGCTATAGGATTAGGGTTTCACAACTTGGAGCTTGATGTTCAATTGACTAAGGATAAAATTCCTGTAATTATCCATGATTCTAATTTACTTAGAACAACAGGAGTAAATGATTTAGTATCAGAACGTAAATATAATCAAATCAAGTTCTTGGAGGCAGTCAACGAATTTAGTGTTGCGGGAGAAGAGTACAGAATACCAAAGCTGACCGACGTTCTTGATAGATATAAAAACGAAGTTCACCTTCATTTAGAATTGAAATCTGGTGATCAGGACTTACCAGAATTGGTATATAGGTATTTGAATGATTACGGCTGGCTATCTCGTGAGAAAAGCCTATATGAGGTTGGAGGCATTACCATCAGTAGCTTTCGAATAGAACAATTAATTAGATTCGAAAAAATAACTAATTCTGAGAGAACTGCTTGGCTGGTAGATCGCATTACGGAAAATCGTGTAGCCAGTTGCGCTGAGCACAATATCAATCTAATTTGTCCAATAGCCAAATTCGCAGATTCTGATTCAGTAGATATGGCTAGTGAGAAACAAATAGAGGTACGAAATTGGGGTGTTTCGAGTGTAGACGATCTGATCAACGCTTATAATTCGGGAAGCACAGGTTCGACAGTTGATTGGCCCTTAAAAGCCAAAGAGGTTTTGGCAAGAATGACCTAGGACAGATCTGAACTTCATTTATATTTTCTACTAACAGTTATGTATCTGAGTTGACATGTGACTGAGAAAGTAAAGCAAAGAAAATCACAAAATCATTTCTGCATTGATCAAAACTATGGATTTTTCGCGAAGAGAATAGATAACTGATAAAAAGATCGGTTGTTATTTTCTATTCTATTGACTCATAGAAGACGACTACTTCCAAATCACCCTATATTTTAGCTAGGCTAATTCTTTTTGAAAGATCGGAGGACATACTTCACTGTTTATTGAACATGAACCAAAGGTGAATATGACACACAATACAAGGACTGAATTTTTAACATCAAATCATTTTAATTGTTCATGGATTTGGTATCATATCAATAAACTTTTCTTCTTCCGTATCAAATTTTTTTCGCACACCACTGAATGCCACGTTGCAAAACAGTAACGAAATTTTGNTTCTGCCAGGCCTGCGAATCATGGCCTGATTGAAAACAGAAAACACGACTTTTTTGATATCGACGCACCCAAGCCAGAACTTTCATACTTTTCGGATGATCAGTGGTTAATAGTATTTCACTATCTGGCAATGGGATCTTCATATTGTAGGTTTCNTCAGCCATTTNCCAATCCGATAGTCCAGACGTGATAGGNTGCCTAGGGCTAGTTACTTGAACAGATATTTCCTGATTCATAGCCACATCATGTGTCAAGTCATCAAAACCAACAATTTCCCCCCAAATAGGCCAATTTCTATAAGCTAAAATTGAGTGGTGAAGTATAAAGATTCCTTGATCTGTTTGCCCTANATTCTCTAAAACTGATTTGGGTTTACCTTGGTACCATTCCANCCCATCATCANTAGGGCCATCCAATAACATAGTATAGAACAGAATGACGTCATAGTTATTCCGGACCCTCAAAGATGAAGTAGCAAAATCATCCATGTGTTGTATGTAAGCTTGGATTCCTGAGAGCCGACCGAATAAATCATGAAACTCAACTACATTAAAGCTATGTCCTCCAGTGACAACGGCTACCCTGATCAATTGATCAAATTTCATTTTACCTCCAATCAAAAACTGTTCCCAGAAGTTCCCCAGGGTAATCCCTAAGTTTGTCGTAAATCTGTTTAGCTGAGGCCACCGCTACAACATCCTGAATTAGTGTAGCCATGTTTAATCTCCCTTCAGCGACCAGACGTTGCAAATTAGCTAAATCATCCTTGTCGAAGTGGCTGTTTTGTTTGATGTTTATTTCTTTATGTTGTCCTAAGTTAAAAGTATATTCGACCTTGAATCGACCTGCAATGAACAAAATTAGGCCTTGATGCTTTACAGCCTTGATGAGTCGATCTTCTATTCCGACTACGCCAGCAACATCCAAAACTGTATCAAATTTGCCATCTTCAATCTGTCTCCACCCATCATCACTTACGTTAACGACGTTTTGTATTAGCCCTGTAGAACTTGAAATATCCAAGCGCCTCTGGTCAATGTCAACTATAGTAACTTGGGCTCCCATGGCACTTCCTATTTGAGCGGCCATTTGCCCGACCATACCTGCTCCTAACACTAGAAAATGGTGTCCTACTTTCAAGTCAGCATTTCGACAGCAACGCATGGCTACAGAAGCAACACCAAACAGCGCCGCGTGAGTAAGGTCAACTCTATTATCTAATTTTATGAATAATCCATCATGCCGCTGGTGAGGCATTAGATTATCTAAATTATGTGGCCGTAAATTGCAATACTGATAGTGGTCAGAGCTAGAATAGACTATATCGCCGATTACTATATCCTCTACATCTGTACCAACCTCGATTACCCTTCCTACATTTTGGTAACCACCACTGGTAGGCAAAGAAGAATCAGGTGGCGAATAATTACCACCGATCATCGCGTTCCGCTCAGTTCCATTTGTTAGACCTGAGTACAATGTTTCTGTCCGAATTTGGTCGACCTCAATGGGTGGTGGAGCTACCCAATCATCAATCAGAATTTTTTCGCGTTGGCCGTTGTCGTTTAGCTGCATCACTAAAGCTTTCAAAGTAAATCTCCTCTAGGCAATATAGTTAACACTGTTGGAATTTCTTGTAATCATGAAAATATGTGTCTGTTAGAATTTTACTTTTAGACAAGTAGAAAATAAATAATGGAAAAAAGAACTAACCTAATCGTCTGATTAGTATATCAAATAGGGGCGACAATGCTGCTGAAAGCCAAGAGATTGTTGTCGCCAATCCTCAATCAAGTCATCAACCGAAATTCCTTCTTCTATCGTATTTCGTAATTTATCACTACCAACTAAACGATCGAAAAATGTGTCATGGAATTGAAATTCATCGGGATATTGATGCTTGACTAAATTAAGTAGATGTAGTGTAGCGGAGATCGCGCAGTATTTCCCTTCTAGATTTGTATTAGTCAAGTGTAATTGAATGCCATTACACACTTTTCCCTTGTATTTAGAAAAGATTGGTTCAAACTGAATTGGTCGAGCTTTCATTCCTAATAAGTCTAATTTATTAAAAGCGGTTGCTAGCCATTGGCCATCCAACCAAGGTGCACCTATCCACTCAAAAGGCTTGGTTGTNCCCCGACCTTCTGACAAATTGGTTCCTTCAATCAGGCAAGTCCCAACATACAGCTGGGTCGTTCGTCGATTTGGAATATTAGGGGAAGGAGGAACCCATAACCAATCTNCTTGTTCAAAAANTTTTTTTCTAGCTTCGTTTGTTTGCATCGATATAACTTTTAGGTCTATATCCAGATTACATTCNGAGTTGAATAACTGTGCTAGTTCTCCGATAGTCATACCNTGTTGCATTGGAATTGGGTGTTGACCAACAAACGAGAGAAAATTAGTTTCTGACACATTACCCGCAACCCTACTGCCAATCGGGTTTGGTCGATCCAAGACCATAAAATCTAGGCCACACTCCTCTGCTGATTTCATAGCTCGATACATTGTCCAAGTATAAGTGTAAAATCTAGCGCCAACATCTTGAATGTCAAANACTAGCAAGTCAAGACCTTCCAGCATGTCTTCAGTGGGTTGTTTCGTTTGACCGTAGAGGCTATAAACTGGAATTAACTGTTTTTGGTCTGAAGAAATTTGAACACCGGCTTGAGCCGTTCCGGTCAGACCATGCTCTGGGCTGAATAGTGCTTTAATTTGAGAATGTTCTGCNAATAGGGACACGTTGTCCCGTAACTGCTCGTCTACTCCCGTTTGATTAGTGATTATTCCTATGGATCGACCTTTTAGGAGATGAGTATAGTTGCGTAGTAGACGAGTGAGACCAGACTGAATTGGAAATGTTTCACTCATTTATTCAACCCGAAATTTTATACTGGCTGAAAAAGTTGATGTTTCGCTGCCCTTTGGTTCTAGTATAATTAAATTGGCCGCAGTATTCTTTGCTACTAGATTGACAGCATCAGTAGGACAAGTATAGGGTTCAAAGCAGATAACATGTCGGTCAGGGGGTGTGTAAACAACCCACTGTCGAAAGTTTGAATCAGCTTCGACTTGTAGACTAATACCAGCGNTCCTATCATTAATAGAACAAATTGAGCTTCCATTTTCAANANAGATTAGATTGGTAAAAATATCGTCTAGTTTCAGATCAGAAAAACATTTCCCATTGATCAGCTCAGGGTCTTGGTTTTCCAGTATACGACCTGTTGGTAAAAATTCATTCAACTCCCAGTATTGATTAGCTGGAATGGTAACCCAGCTATTTTGTGGCTGAGAATCAGGTGAAAACAGAACACGAAAATACGGATGNATACCAAGCCCCATCGGTAGCCGTTTTTGACCCATGTTTTGAACTAGTATATCCATACGCAAACAGTGTACGGTTAAAGTGTAGGTTATTTCGAATAGAAAAGGAAACGGATATTGACGCATTATCCAATCTGATTTTTCTGATTCGACCTGGCAAGTGANATAGGCAAATGGTTGAAGATTATCAGAACTGCTACCAAATTCAGTGACAACAAAGGAATGGTCAAGTAACAAACCATGAATTGAATTTGGAGAATTAGCTGGTTTGTCAAATATATANGTTTCACCTTCGAAATTGAATCTGCCAGATCGGATTCGGTTTGGAAATGGAAACAGTATCGGATTGCCAAAGCCTGATGGCCTTTCTTGCAATTTTAATAAACTNGGGGGTGGATCAATTACGTCAATCCATTCNCCGTTCTTTTGAATAGAAAAATGGCTNCAGTTGGCACCGATGGAAGGTACAATCTGTGCNCTAGTAGTTCCCACCTGCAATGTATAAATTTCGTTGTTNGCTTCAACAAAACGNTCAACTAAGCACTCCAAAATTGAATAAGCTCCANNTACTTTAGGTTTTGATAACCGTCATCNGTCAATAGTTGGGAAGNTGCTAACGCTTCACGGGCCAGCTGGTCACAACGCTCGTTCCACTCATGGCCAGCGTGTCCCTTTACCCAAAAAAACTCAACTTGATGATGGTNNCATAACTGTAACATCNGTTTCCAAAGGTCGATGTTGCTAGCCAGNTCCTTCTTATTTCTCATCCAGTCGTTAGCTTTCCATCTCNTAGCCCATCCTTTTTCCATAGCATCGACCAAATATTTTGAATCGCTGTATATTTGAACATGAGCGGGTGTGTCAATTGCCTCTAAACCAACAATAGCTGCTAGAATCTCCATTCGATTGTTCGTGGTCCAACGAAAACCCTGTGACAATTCTGTTTGTTGACCATTGTACGATAGAATAACTCCATAACCACCAGGTCCTGGGTTACCGCTACAGGCACCATCCGTATAAATGATAACTTTTCCTTCATTCATCGCTAAATTTCACAAGAAAATAAAATTTTCAATAAGAAAAAAAATTAGAGCAGCTTCCACTCGACCGTAATGTTTTAATCTAACATGGTTGAGTTTGTTAGGCAAGGACCAGCCAAATTAGATATGTGATCTTTTTATAGTCAAGCAATGCTCAAGCCGATCCGGCCTGTAAGATTTTTTGACCAATCTTAGATGAGAGAAGCCTGAATCTCCCATCACGTTTATCCATTTTTCATGACGTTGTACGCATAATTGATGAAAAATAAATTGTGCGAGGCCTTTATAGTCTAAATTTGCAACCTCAAACAATACACAAAAAGTACTAGGCGATAAAGTGTAACCAAGTGTATACGCACAAAGACGACTATCGATTCTAACTACGAGGCCTAACAAGCCTAATTGATCTGAGGCTAATAATCCTTGCCTGTGAGCATAAAAAGAATCGTCTAGCATAGATCGAACTAATTCATCTTTAACCGCAGCATGGGACTTTTTTCGATTCAGTACCCACTCTTTGTATAAAGCTAGGCATTCAATGGTGTCTGATGATTGAAATACCGAAACTTCGGCTGCAGGGTAGTTCTCTTGGAATTGGTTGATTGAATGGCGTTTACTTTTGTAAGTGTTTCCTCTCAGATCCTTTAACTTCGTGCGACAGTAGACATACTCGGTTTCAGCTTCAAAGATTTGAAATCCTGTCAATCGACTTGGCACATCAATAATATTTTCAACCCGTAAAATATTTGTTCGTTGGCTCTGGTTTTCCATTAACCTAAACACCCATTCTATAATTTCTGGTTCCAAAGGACGGCTACCAAAGGGAGCAATAGGCATAAAATAGTCCCCATCTTGCCTAGCGAACAAACAAAAAAAATCGTTTTGAGTCATCCAAAAAAAATCGTAGAAATCACGCCATATATAATGAGCGGTAAAAGAATAAGCAGAAGGTATGGTTATAAATTCTGGTTGAAATTGCCAATGACGATGAAAATTAGCCAGATACTGATTAAAAATCTGTTGATCATCTAACGTTAACTCACGCATCGGTTAACAAGTAATTTCGTTAGTTTTTGCAGTTGACGTACAACAATCACATCCTCTTGGAAATGACTAACCAGACTATAATTCTGAGCTATGTTTTTTTTGATAGATTCTAGAAACTCAACCATTTCATCAATATAAGTTTTGAACTGAGAGCCTTGTATTTGATTCTCAGTATACGGACATAGTCGATCGACTACTAACAAAACGGACTGATAATCGGCACTCCACATCATCATAAATGGATAGATTTGACAATCTAATGGCCGGTCTCGATAAATTGTACAGTGTTGAGTCTTCGGATCAAAAGCCGGGCAAATAAACATGTCTTGATGAGATTTTAGCTGAATCTGCCTACTCGAACCATCGGAAGTTATAGAGAATTGATTCTCCAAAAGCCCTGAGGATAGAGCCTTTCCATATTCTTCATCGGTAAAAATAGGAGCGAAGGGACTTTTGGAATCTAGAAACCGACAACAAACATCGCAAGCCAAACAAGTTTGGCTTGGTACTATCTGCTTTAGTTCATTAGTGTGCTGAAAATCTCTTTCCAAAATACTCTTACCGAATATAGAACACCAGTAGCTTTACGGGGAAGAAAATGGGATGACCTCGACTCGCGCATCCTATTTTCTTTTCTGTCTAGTAACTTTGAGATAGAGCTTTTGCTTGACACTATCTTATAAAAACACAAAATCTAACTTGCGTCTGTACTGTTCAATAGTTTTCTATCTCTTTCCAGTTTTAGATTTTATAATTCTCACAATCTTGGGTCGATCGGTTTTAATTCTTTCTATATCCAAGGGCTTTCCCATTGGTTTAAATATTAGAGCATCGACAAAATTATATATATTTTGGACTGCAATCCAAGGACTAATCACTGAATCAAGAGGCGTAGTCCCTTTATTATCTGGTTGGTTTGGTGCAGCGCCAGCATTTAATAAGGATAAAAGAATTTTTTCATGACAAAAAAAGGCTGCCGCATGGACTGGGGTTGAGCCTTCTCTGTCTGCCTGGTTGAGATCAACTCCGGCTTGGATTAGCAACTCAACAATTTCTAGTTGTCCAAATATTGATGCTATATGCAGTGCTGAAGCCCCTTGTCCTTGCAGGTTAGGATCTTTTTGATTCAGATCGCTTTTCACAACTATGTGTCGTTTTACGCCTTCAAGATTGCCAACCAATGCGGCTTCATGGAGGCTTTGACCAACAATGGATTGATTATCAAGAGATGCAACTTGTTGGCCGAGCAGTTTTTTAATTCTGTTCCGACCATCTTCCACTTTTTCTTTATCCACTTGGAGTGACAACATTTGAGCAACAAATTGGGTTGTTCTCCAATCTAAGTTTAAAATATCTATTGCTGTTGCTCCATCGTTGTTTCTAATATTAGCATCAATTCGGTTCTCCAACAAAAGCTTGGCTTCTTTATAACGGCCAAGGAATGCAGCGGAATGTAAGGCTGTCGTTCCATCATTCGCTTTAGTATTAACATCAGCACCTTTCTGAACCAGTAATTCAGCAATTTCATATTGCCCTAAAAGAGTAGCTATCTGTAAAGCCGTTACCCCATCTTTGTTCTTAGCATTAATATCTAAACCTTTAGCTAAATGTTGCTTGACTGCTTGTAGATTACCAACTCCCACCATTGTCCAAAAATTGTTATCAGGAGGATCAGAAAATTCAGCTGTCGCCCCGTTTTTTCGTAGCAATTCAACAATTTGACTTCTACCAGTTTCAACGGATTCTCGATCTAGTTTCAGTTGTAATATACCAGCAATAAACTTGGTTGTCTCCCAATCTGCCATAGTACCATTAATGACAGTCTCGCCCTCGTTATTTCTGGCATCGACATCAGCGCCATTTTGAATCAATAGTTTGGCTATTTCATACTGACCTAAAAAAGCGGCCGCGTGTAAGGCTGTTCCTCCATCGTCTCCCTTAGCATTAACATCAGCCCCATTCTGGATAAGAAACTCAGCCATTTTAACTTGATCATACAGAGTTGCTGATAACAATGCAG
>PAYP01000007.1 GCA_002714785.1 Candidatus Poribacteria bacterium
AAAATTATCACTCCGTTTTGTGATAACTTGAGCATGTTTTCTAAGTGAATTGTACTAAATGGTGTTTCCCTGACCACCAGAACCAGTTTTCGTCGCTCCTTCATGCACACATCGGCCGACCTTTGTAACAAGTTACGAGAAAGTCCCATGGCTACGGAAGCTACAGTTCCCATACTGCACGGAATAATTACCATACCTTCTGTTCTAAAAGACCCACTAGCAATCGAAGCTCCGATATCGTTAGGGCTATGATAGATGACGTTGTCCGCATCCCGGCCAATCAAGTCAGATAATTCGAAATTATCAACATCAATATCTATACCAACTTCTTCTAATAATGATCTAGCACCAGCTGGCGAGATGGTTAAGTGTACTTCAAAGTTGGTTTGGTCAGCTAATACTTCAACCAAGCGTGTGCCATACACGGTCCCGCTGGCCCCAGTCAAACCGACAATTATTCTTTTCATGAATACCCTTGATTATAACAGTTATGCTGAATTTGGCGCAATTTTGAACTTCATAATTAATCAAATCGCATCTGGCTATTGGCAGTATTAAAAAAAAGAACCGGTAGCCATGATATTATTAGATTCTTGAACATTCCAAATGTTAGCCAAAGCTAAAATCTTTTCGTCAGATAAATAACAATATCTCTGCACCCACATCCCGTCAGCCTTGCTATCCCGAATTATAGATATTGTTCGTTTCCACTGATCGAGTGGTACATACCCGTGTGCGAGAGGAATAACTGTCGCACGTCCAGAAACCTGACTTGCCACTTCGTTAATACGGTCGTTGAAGGTCCTGAACCAAACAGGGTGCCTGTCATTTGGTGCTGGAATATGATAATCAGACCAAGTGGGGTGTTCAATTGAGTCTGGCAGGTTGAACCAACTTTTGATAGCTTGTAAAACAGACGTAATAGCTAGGTTTGGATTCCAATTCTTTAGTACTTGACCATACCAGCGTGGTAGTACCGACCAGTGGAAGGTGTAGAGCTTAGGGCGAACTGAATCTACAACTTCGGCTAATCTGGCATAATCCATACCACTTGAACGGTTAAAAGGTGATGGCCATCCATTAGCAACCAATTCGATATGACCAAATCCTGATTGATCCATCGCCAAACGAATATCACGATATAATCCAGAAATCACATCAGACTTGAAATGAAAAAAGTCGTATACACCGGGGAAGCGGACTAGAAGTTCAAGTATTCGGGATGGACTATTTAGAATCTGGCTAATATTATCAAGACGCTCATTGGTCAAGTCATTAAAATAGTGCCATAGGGATAGTACATCACTCTTAATTCTTTTTGCTTCATAACCAAGACTCTTCATATGTGCCTGGGAGTAAGGACTAAAACAAGAGAAGTGATCTTCAATCAAATAGGTCGTGTATTCAACCCAATCCAGACACACCCCGTCGGGGGTAGGTTGCTGACTGATTTCATCTAACACAGAAGCGATTGCCCAGGCTTTCACATTGGGTGAACTGGGGCACCCTTGATTTGCCACTCGACGGTTTGGATCAGGGCTTTGCCCATTGATCCATTTCATTTTATCTTCTGCTTTAAGGTCAGGCAAGGCTAAGGGCGTTACAGAAGTGTATACCTTCCAATTCCGACTTCGAGCTGATTCATAAATTTGGTTAGGCAAACTAGAATCGAGGTCAGGTGGGAGTTTTTTCCATTTTGGTTTGTAGGAGGTGTCCGCATACCAAGACAAGTTTGGTTGTTGACTGCGGAAACTTTCTAAATACAGTTCTCTTTTTCCCCAAACAGGCCGATCAAAAACTCGGTCGTATCCGTCAATATCGATTGGTGGTGCCCGAAAACCAGAATCTACAGTTGCAGGTCGATTAAGAATCCGACTGCAATTGATGGCTGTAGCACCTGTTGACTCTATCCGTTCCATTACGGCATTCAACCCTTCGACTTGTACGTCTAGGGGAGTCATGACCAAGCCTAAAAACTTTCCCATTCTGTTCTCTGATTGCTATTTCAATTAGATTCACTCAACTNATCTAGGTTATCAAGAATTTGTTTTTTTGTAAAGATGATTGGTTNTTTTTGAAATATTTTNCTTCAGATTGGAAATCNAGAGNANGNATAAGTCNACTTGATTAAAGTCATACAACTATGATANAATGGGTAATTCTCTGCCTGCCCGCGTCCAATTTGGAAAGTGGGCCGCTAGTCCAAAGGGAGGATGGAATTATGAATAGGTACGAAAGTCTTTTTATTGTTAGTCCCACGCTCGACGCTGCTCAAATCGGGGAGCTGACGGAAGGAATTAATGCGTTAATTCAAGATAGTGGCGGAAACGTCCTGCTCACCGATCACTGGGGCCAAAAGAGATTGGCTTATGCTATCAACAAACACTCAGACGGATACTATATATTTTTGATTTTCGATGCACCACCAGATCTCGTTAGTAAACTGAANAACTATTTCCTGATTACTGAGATGATTATGAGGCATGTTGTGCTTACTTTCAATGGCGATTTAGAAAAGTTTGTTACTGTTGCCAGCCAAAGAAGTCANGGCGAAACGTCAGCAGNAGAAGATTCTGCCACTCGGCAGTCCGCGAGGGANAGTGAAACATCAAATGAAGATGGTGATGAAGGTCAAGTGTCAAAAGATAGTTAAAACCGAGCAATGAGAAAAAATCGTCAAGCAACAGAGAGGTCAACATGAGTTACAACAAAGTTATCTTGATGGGGAATTTAACTCGCGACCCCGAGTTAAGGACTCTACCCAGTGGGGCGTCGGTCGTTAATTTTGGAATAGCGGTCAACGAAAGCTGGACCGATAAAAATACTGGTGAGAAAAGAGATGAAACTTGTTTCGTCGACATTGATGCTTGGGGACGACAAGGCGAAGTAGTCAATGAATATTTCTCCAAAGGTAAGCCTATTCTGGTTGAAGGTAAGCTTAAATTCCGTCAGTGGGATACCGACACTGGCGAACGCAGATCGAAGCATTCTGTTACCTTGGACCGTTTTAGTTTTGTTGGTTCTCGCCANGACGATGGATTCCAGAGCGACGGTGGAACTGGCGGTGGGATATCGTCAGCAACAGATGATGACATCCCNTTTTAGTTTTAACCCCACTAGCTTATATTTTTAGGAATTTGGAACATTTATATGAATCAGGATAGACCAGCAAGTCGTGATCGGCGCCAAGAAGGACGTTCGCAGTACAATAACAANCGNAGACCNTTTAGNCGCCGTCGCCGTAAAGTCACTTTGGAAGAGATTGACTATAAGGACGTTGAACTNCTNCAACAGTTCATCTCNGANCGGGGNAAAATCCTCCCGCGCCGNTTTACNCGCTTAAGTGCTAAGCAGCAGAGAGAAGTTACTCGTGCCATTAAGCGAGCTAGAAACATGGCACTACTCCCCTTCTCTAATCACTAAAAGAAAGAGAGAATAAGATGGAAGTTATTTTACGTCAAGATGTCGAAGGGCTCGGGGCGACTGGAGANATTTGTAATGTTGCTGCCGGATATGCTCGCAATTATCTCATTCCNAACCGGTTTGCAGTNCAAGTTAACACACAAAATCTGAAAGCCTTGGCGCATGAAAAACGGCTGNTAGAAGCTAAAGAACTGAAGAATAAAGAGTCAGCTAGGGAGATGGCTGGCGTGATTAGTGGACTGACTTGTAAGTTTGTCAGACGCGCTGGCGAAGAAGATCGTTTGTTTGGTTCAGTAACTAGCATAGATATTGCAAATTCGTTAGAGGAACAAAACGTGGTTGTNGATCGGCGGTCAATCNATCTAGACGAACCGATCAAAGAACTTGGTATNTTTATGATTCCAATTAGCCTTTACCCNGATATCATTCCAAGCCTTAGGGTCGTTGTCATTCGTGAAGAAGAGTAGATCCTATTACCCTTCAGTTTAGGATCGTGGAATTGACAACTACCCCACTTTAAATAGATAATTATTGGGTGTCCTGTTTCCTTGGAGTAGACCAGAGGCACCCGTCCCATCTATCAATCGAATATCCCTCATGCAATCGGTAGAATCTCTTCATGATCGGCAAGCAGAGCAGTTTGTTCTTGGATCGATGTTGACTGATGCTACGACAATCCCCTTGATAACACCAGTCCTAGGTGAAACTCCTGACGCTTTTTTTACTACTGACCATCAATTAATTTACAGTGCTATCTTGGCCTCTTACGAGCGTAATAGCCATGCTGAGCCAGGTCTGGTAGCTCATGAATTGGAGCGTGGGCAACAAATCAACCGAGCTGGTGGTAATATATATCTCTACGATTTACAGGCCCGAATTGTTGAAACTGAGAGCGCAGAATTTTATGCGCAAATTGTTCAGGAAAAGTCGACTCGCCGTCGTTTTGTCGTCGCAAGCAAAGAAATTCAACAATTGGCGTTAAATCAGGAAGAAGAAATCCAAACAGTTCAAGACCAGATTCAGGAAGCTATTTTTCGAGTTAGTTACGAAAATCGGCAGGAAGGTTTTGTTGCGATTTCTTCTGTTGTAAGGGATACACTTCAAGATGTGCTAGCTGCGGCTAATCAAGATGATGATATCTTAGGTGTAGCTACTGGTTTTGTCGATTTTGACATCTTGACTTCTGGTTTACAGAAAGGTGCTTTACATATTATTGCAGCTCGACCTGGCATGGGAAAAACCACCTTCGTATTGAATGTAGCTCAGAATATCGCCATTGAAAAAGAATTATCTGTAGCCATATTCAGTTTAGAAATGCCAGCTAAAGAATTAACATTAAGAATGTTAGCAGCCGAAGCTGGTGTCGAATTTTCTCGCATTCGATCTGGTTATTTGAATGATAATCATTGGGATTTAGTAGCAGAGGCTGTAGCTCGATTCGAAGAAGCCCCCATCTTTCTTAATTGTACATGGGGATTGACTATTCAGCGCTTACGATCCGAGGCTCGTCGTTTGAAAAGTGAGCATCCCAATTTATGTTTAGTGGCGGTAGATTATTTACAACTAGTTAGTGGATCCAATAAAAGTGGACCGCGTGAGCAGGAAATTGCAGAGATCTCTCGATCCCTAAAGAGCCTAGCAGTGGAGCTAGAATTAACGGTAATTGCCTGTGCACAATTAAGCCGAGAAGTTGAACGTAGGCCAGACAAAAGACCCGTTCTATCTGATTTGCGTGAATCCGGTTCAATTGAGCAGGATGCTGATCTAGTGGCATTTCTGTACAGAGATGACTATTATAATGAGCAGAGCGAAGAGGCTGGTATAGCAGACCTAATGGTCAAAAAGCACCGCAGTGGTCCCACAGGGACAATTCAGCTCGAGTTTGTGGCTGAGCAGATGCGGTTTGACAACTGTACCCGTTACTAAGAACGCACATATCTTATAATGGAAATTATGTTTTGTCTGCTTTGATTAAACCAATTGAAAAAATAGGACAGCTGATGATCGTCTTTTTCACTGGTTTAGGTGAAGCGACGCGATTGACACTTACTTCTGTTAAACTGGCATTTCAACCCCCCTACCAATTTCAGATGACTCTTCGTCAATGCTACATAGTTGGAGTAACAGCTTTGCCTGTTGTTATTTTTACTGGGATCTTCACAGGGTTATTAGTAGCGACACAAGGTTATCATCAACTTAAACTTTTCTCAGCTGAGGGAACTATTGGTGGATTTGTCAGTGTTACGATTATCAAAGAATTGGGCCTTGTAGTTCCAGCATTCGTTATGGCGGGTCGAATCGGAGCGTCTATTACTGCGGAACTCGGAACAATGAAGGTTACCGAACAGATAGACGCATTAGAAGTAATGGCTGTTGATCCAGTAAAATATCTGGTTGTTCCTCGCTTAGTAGCCTGTTCAATCATGCTACCGGCCCTGACCCTTTTTTCTATTGCTTTCGGTATTGGTGGTGCTTACTACGTAGTGATTAAATTATTTGATATGAATGGCAACTTTTTTTGGAAAAATCTGAAGTCTTTTATGTATCTGAGCAGTGTTGTGGTTAGTGTGGTAAAAGCTATATCATTTGGTATATCAATCGCAATCGTTGGTTGCTATAAAGGATTTTCAGTGTCCTCTAGTAATGGAGCTGAAGGTGTCGGCCGTGCGACCACAGGCTCTGCAGTTACTGCAATTATGATTATTTTAATCATCGACTTCCTACTGAACCACCTACTGTATGAAATTCTGGGATTTAAATAAGCGAATCTTTGGTTTAGAAACCTTATGATTGTAGTTAAAGGTCTATGTAAAAGCTTTGGTGAAAACAAGGTTCTAAATGGAATTGACTTGCATATCCCGCGTGGAGAAACACTCGTTATTATGGGACCAAGTGGTTGCGGGAAAAGTGTTTTACTTCGATTGTTAACGGGATTATTGAAACCAGATCAAGGTGAGATTTGGTTCGATGGCCAAGAAATATCTAGTCTGTCCAAGAGAGAGCTGGTTCCGATTAGGCAAAGAATCGGTATGTTATTCCAGTCAGCTGCATTATTCGATTTTATGACAGTAGAAGAAAACGTTGGATTCACACTTCGCCAGCATCATGGATGGAAAGACATTCACCAAATCGCCAAAGAGAAATTAGAGCTAGTAGACCTACACAATGTTGGACAATTGAAGCCAGCTGAAATTAGTGGTGGCATGAGAAAACGAGTAGGATTAGCCAGAGCTATCGCTGCAGATCCAGAAGTTATTTTCTATGATGAACCGACCACAGGTTTAGACCCGATCACTTGTGATGAAATCAACCAACTGATGTCTGATCTGCATGAAAAGTTAAAAGTCACCTCTGTCATCGTTACTCATGATATGGACAGCGCATTTTTTGTGGGTACTCGGATGGCAATGCTTTACGAGGGTCAAATAGTAGCAGAAGGAACGCCTCAAGAAATAATGAATAATGATACTCCAATTGTGCAGCAATTTATTTATTCTGGTTCTAGAAAGATGCTCGCCCCAAATAAAAGCAGGGAATATTAATTATGTGGAGCCTAAATCTTAAAGTTGGTATTACTGTTTTTATTAGTATTATGATACTGGTAGTCTTATTGATTTCTGCTACTGATTCTCCATTTGAAAGACGTGGTGATTTTGTCACAGTACATTTTAACTTTGTTAATGACCTAAAAGTCGGTGCAGGTGTTATGCTATCCGGGGTACAGATCGGTCGTGTGACTAGTATCCGTTTACTGGACGATGCTAGTAAAGTTGAGGTTGATTTACGAGTTGATAAAGCTCTTCAGCGACTACGTCGTGGAAGCAGTATCGAAATTGGCATTATAGGTTTTGTGGGAGAAGCGTTCGTTGACATTGAAAACGGGCCAGAGACTGAGCCTTTGATAGAAACTAAAGACTTCCCGCTGACTGGAATCGATCCAGCTTCTGTAGCCGATGTTGTTCAAAGTGGGACAGATATGGTAGTTGAGGTGGCTGGTTTAATTGAGTCATCTAAAGCGCTGATTGATGATAATCAACACCAAGTAAAAACGCTTATTACTGATCTAAGCCAACTGGTCCGCCAAATTAGTGAAACAGTGATACATAGCCAGAAACAATTAGAACAGACTTTATCCGTCCTTAATCAATCTGCTAACGATGCACAAAACAATATCCAAATTACATTAGATAACCTAAACACTACTATTGATCAGGTTTCGTCCGTACTTCTGCAGGTTGCAGAAAATACAACAGCCATTACCGAATCAGTGGACGATCTAATCTATCAAAACCAGCCCGCTGTTACTAATACCTTAAACTCATTTCAGAGTCTTGCCATGGATCTGAAACCTCTCAACCAAAGGATTGAAGGGACGATCAATAAATTACAGAATGAAATTTTAGGTTTAGTGATCATCAGCCGAGAATCCATCGAAACGGAATTACCCAAAATAGATCAGGCTATTACTGAAATTACTGAAACCAGTAAGAAATTTGGTCGGCTAGGTGAGGATTTAGCAAAATTAGTTAATCAAGCTGGTAGTGGAAATGGGACTTTTGCTCAGCTAATACACAAACCAGAATTGATTGAAGAAGTCAAAGAGAACTTGGATCATCTAGGTCAGACTCTTGAAAGTACAGCCGCTTTAGCTCAAGACTGGCAAGCAAAATCNGCTGCNTTTCAGTTACCTTCGATTAATTGGCATTCCGAAGTGCGCTATCTTAACTTAGATGACGAATTACAAAGCGAATTTCTANTCGGTTGGTCTCCTGANAAAAAACAATTGCTGCAATTTGGTTTTTCTGGCTACAGTCGGAGCAAAAATACAACTCGATTATCTCTTCAATATAGCTACAAAATATTNCCATTTATGAGGGGTCGAATCGGTCTTAACCGNATGAATCCCCGAATAGCGACTGATTTTATATTGTTTGATAACAGAATTGGTTTTTCCTTGTTAATGAATAGTATTAACTCGAAAAACTCTTTGAAAAATTTGGCCAAGAACTCAACTCTCGCAGCAGAACTATACTGGAAATTGAGGTTGACAGATTCAACATCTTTCCACTGGTTAATCGGTCTCGATGATGTTTCTGATAGAAACGGGTGGAAAAAGCCTCAACTAACCTTTGGCCTTCGACTCGCCGATAGCAATTGGTGATAGTAGTAGCTCGTGTAGAAATGGGAAAAGCCAAAAAGACACAATTTATCTGTCATTCTTGTGGTCATGTGTCCTTGCGTTGGTTGGGTCGTTGTCCGGATTGTAACAAGTGGGATAGTTTAGTAGAAGAAATCGTCATTTCCAAAAAAGAAAAACAACACTTAACTTTCGCTGCCAGNCANCCAGAACTNATCAATGATATTACTGCAACCGACTATCAACGACTTAGTACAAGGATTGGTGAATTTGACAGGGTTCTAGGTGGTGGAATTGTTCCTGGATCCGTGACATTGATTGCTGGGGATCCAGGTATTGGTAAATCAACACTTTTATTGCAAGCTAGTANTGAGCTTAGCCTCCATCACGGNANAGTATTGTATGTNTCAGGGGAAGAATCAGTTTCACAAACCAAGTTNCGCGCTAATAGACTTGACATCGAGTCNNATTCGTTGTATGTTCTCTGCGAGAATAGCCTTGAACAAATCGAATCNCATNTTGCCNCTCTTAATCCGAGTGTNNTANTTNTNGATTCTATTCAGACTATTTTTCANCCGCATCTNCAATCAGCACCGGGTAGNGTAACCCAAGTTCGTGAAAGCGCTGGCCATTTGCTTGTGTTGGCTAAGACAAAGAATGTTCCTGTTATTTTAGTTGGCCATGTCACCAAAGAAGGTGCTCTAGCTGGACCAAAAGTTCTCGAACATATGGTGGATACGGTTCTCTATTTTGAAGGTGAGAACCATCATGTGTATCGGGTGTTAAGAGCTGTGAAAAACCGATTTGGTTCGACCAACGAAATTGGGGTTTTTGAAATGTCAGCTAGCGGTTTAAGCGAGGTTTTAAATCCATCTGAGTTGTTCATTAGTAACCGGGTTGAAAACATATCAGGTTCCGTGGTTGTGTCTAGTATGGAGGGTACTCGGCCGATTTTATTTGAACTTCAGGCACTTGTTGCACCATCGAATTTCAACATTCCGCGTAATACAGCAACCGGCGTTGACCGTCAACGTATTGCCTTATTAGTTGCTGTTTTACAGAAGCGTGTTGGATTCGAGATTGGGANCTCTGACNTTTTCGTGAATGTGACTGGTGGTATGCGGGTTGATGAACGGGGTGTAGATTTGGGGACTATCATGGCTATTGCTTCTAATCATCGTGATATTCCAATCTCAACCAATACAGTTGTCATGGGCGAAGTAG
Source organism: Candidatus Poribacteria bacterium (assembly GCA_002714785.1). Classification (GTDB taxonomy): domain Bacteria; phylum Poribacteria; class WGA-4E; order WGA-4E; family UBA9662; genus TMED15. The sequence goes on from PAYP01000007.1 coordinate 9,785, forward strand.
GATTAGGCGGTGAGATCCGACCCGTAACACACATTAGTAGACGACTCCGAGAAGCAAATAAGCTCGGATTTAGCCGCGCGGTTTTTCCGNAATATAACTTAAGTAACTACTTGGCAGACACAGATAAACAAGCGAGGGAGGATATAGAACTTGTTGGCGTAACTGACCTGTACGGTGCCATTAGCGCATTGTTGTAAATTATTGCCGATTTCGAGCTAAAAACATCATCTTATTGTGGGAGGGTGATGTTCCTCGTTCAGCAGAAAGTTGTGACGCGTCNAATCGGCGTGTGGGCATNTTTTCAGTTCGTGTCCACTGCTATTGCATATTCCCCACCCAGAAGAAAGGGGACATCATGATCATTTGGTTAATTCGCCTTGGTTTCATAGTGATAAGTGGATTGTTTGGCTTTGCGCTTGCTGACAGCTTTGGTGGTGTGGCCGGCGCTAGCGTTACAGCTGTTTTAGTCGTATCTGAAATCCTGAGTAACAAGTCACACTTATCAGATTTATTCTCGGCTTGGGTTGGATTTTCATTAGGTCTCATACTTGCGGGTGTTGTAACTTTTATTATCTACACTCTTAGGCCTGAATCGAGTGAGTTGACTCGTAATGCTGTTGCTGGCATCACTTTACTGCTTGCATCCTGTGGCACCATGATTGGTTATCATAGTAGAAGCCAGTTATCGATGTTTGTTCCAATGACTGACATTGATGGGGGCCTGACTGAAACAGTCCATCGCAAACTACGTGTTCTGGATACTAGTGTTATTATCGATGGTCGTGTTTTAGAAATTTGCCATACTGGTTTCGTTGATGGTTTGTTAATCATACCTCGATTTGTGCTAAACGANCTGCAGCATATTGCTGATTCGACCGAAGACCTNCGCCGCGAAAAAGGGAGACGTGGGTTTGATATCTTGCGTAATCTACAAAGTGACCCAAACATTGAAATCGAAATTTCGGAAGATGATTTCCCTGAAGTGCCGGAGGTTGATGCTAAGTTAGTCCGACTGGCTCGGAAACGCAATGCCCAGATTTTGACTAATGACTTTAACCTGAACAAAGTAGCAGAACTTCAGGGAATTGTGGTTTTGAATATCAATGAATTAGCTAACTCAGTTCGGCCTGATTTCATTGCCGGTGAGCAGATAGAAATTCGCATCACACGTGAAGGTAAAGAACCCAATCAAGGAGTTGGCTATTTGGCAGATGGGACCATGGTAGTTGTCGAAGGCGCACAAGAATCCGTCAGTCAAACGGTCGAAGCCATTGTCACGCAAACGTTACAAACCAGCGCCGGACGTATGATATTTACTCGAATGGTAGGGTATGAAGAACAATTCGATGAAAGCAACGACTACTTCGATCTCTATGAAAGATCTAGCAAGCAACGCTCAGAGGGTATGCGCTCTAATTCCAGCCGCTGGAAGCGGAAGCCGTATGGCCGAGCTTAGCTCAGTTAAGAAAACCTATATTTCGTTGGGCGATCATCCTGTTTTAAGTCGCACTCTTTCAGTTTTTGATCGTCTTCAGTCTATCGGACAAATCATTGTTATAGTCAGTTCAGAGGATGTAGAAAAGTGCTGGTCGGAGGTTATAACCCCNTATCAGTTCCAAACACCAATTCAGGTAGTAGCTGGAGGTTCGACTAGGCAAAAATCTGTTTTTTGTGGACTGCAGGTAATGGACAAGGACGTAGATTGGGTCGTTGTCCATGATGCAGTCAGACCNTTTNTAACTGGATCTCAAATTGAGAATTGCTTAAATCAGTGCAAAATTTTTCAAGCTGTAGCCTTGGCCGTTCCTGTCAAAGATACGATAAAAATTGTGGACGAAGACCNATTCGTTGTTCAAACCCCNGAACGCCAATCGTTATGGGCGGTTCAAACACCACAGGTGTTCAACAAAAAATTACTGATAGATGCTCACTACTCTGCTCTCGACAACGTAGAATCGGCTACAGACGATTCTACACTCGTCGAACAAAATGGAACATCGGTCAAGCTAATAGAAGGAGATTATCGAAACCTGAAAATTACGACCCCTGAAGATTTGGAAGTTGCACAGACTTTCTTATCCAATTCTAATACGGAACAAGACCCAGTATATCAAAACAGCAAACTTGCACATAGAATCGGAATTGGCTATGATTTACACCGATTGGTCAAGGATAGAAAATTAGTTTTAGGTGGAGTCGAAATCCCGTTTGATCTCGGCTTATTGGGGCACTCAGACGCTGACGTTTTGACTCATGCGATTTGCGATTCCATATTAGGAGCTGCAGCTCTGGGAGATATAGGTCAGCATTTTCCAGATAATGACCCACAATATGAAGGCATTGATAGCCTAGTATTACTTAAACGTGTGTGTGAGCTTATTTTGAATCAAGGTCATTTCGCCGTAGAGAATATTGACGCTACGGTGATCTGCCAAAGACCGAAGTTAGCGACTTACATCCCTCATATGCGACAAAAGTTAGCTAAAGTAATTGGTATAGAAATATTCCAGATCAATATCAAAGCGACTACAGCCGAAGGTTTGGGAGATATTGGGCAGTCTCAAGCCATCGCTGCCCAATCCGTTTGCTGTTTAATTTCCTCACCACCATCGAAGTAGTATCATACTAGGNNATTAGCCATTAAATAAGGTAAAAGTTAAGGGATTTTAACAATCGATTTATGTCAATACAGATTTATAATTCACTGACGCGGAAACTGGAAGATTTTGTACCCCTTNAGNAAGGAAAAGTCACAATGTATAGTTGTGGTCCAACCGTCTACGACTATTTTCATATAGGTAATGCTCGCACCTTTTTGGTTTCAGACATTATTCGTCGTTACCTAGAACACAAAGGTTACGAAGTCCAATTTGTTCAAAACTTAACAGATATTGATGATAAAATTATTCGGAAAGCCAATGAGCAAGGAATCNAATCGTCCGAACTTTCGCGTAAGTATATTGACGCTTATTTCATAGATGCCGAAGGCCTCGGAATGAGAATGGCCAATGTACACCCCTGTGCTACTGANCACATAACAGAAATTATTGACCTGATACAAAATCTGATTGACAAAGGATATGCTTATGAAAGTCAGGGCGATGTTTATTATCGAGTCACTCGCTTTGATGGTTATGGCAAATTATCCAACCGAAATCTAGAAGATTTACTGACTGGAGCACGCGTCGAGATTAACGAAAAAAAGGAAGACCCACGCGATTTTGACCTTTGGAAAGCAGCCAAACCCGGTGAACCTTGGTGGAAAAGCCCTTGGGGAGAAGGTCGGCCCGGGTGGCATATNGAGTGCTCAGCGATGGTTATGAAGCACTTAGGTCATACTATTGATATTCATGCTGGCGGTCAAGACTTACTATTCCCACACCACGAAAATGAGATTGCTCAAAGTGAAGCCGTAACAGGTAAACCATTCGCCAATTACTGGGTCCATACCGCATTTTTACGGATTGATGGCAACCGAATGGGAAAATCAGAAGGTAATTTTATCTTTATTCGTGACGCATTGTCCGAGTATAACGCGGAAACTGTCCGTCACTTTCTNCTATCTGCGCATTATCGTCATCCCTTAGATTACAACAGCAAAAGTTTGTCTGAATCAGCGAGTGCTATTCGGCGACTTCAAACGTGCCTTGATCGAATCCGGCCATTTGAATTAAGTCTAGACGAGAATCAATCGATTGACTCTAATATGACGAATGCTATTAGCCAGATGGAAATCAAATTTGAGCAAGCCATGGATAACGATTTCAATACGGCGTCGGCTATGGGTTCTGTTTATACATTCGTTGGTTATCTAAATCGTAGATTACAAGAGGCAAGTTCATTAGAAAGCCAAAATACGAATGAGATTGGGTTTGGTCAAGCGTACCGTACCTTGACTAAAATTTGCCAAGTGTTAGGGATTTATAATCCACAACAATCGTTAACCAATAACGATTCGCTAGTAGAGGGCCTAATGAATCTAGTTTTAGAACTACGTCAATCTGCTCGACAGCAAAAAGACTGGGCTACAGCAGACCAAATTCGAGATCAGCTAACTCAAATTGGTATAGAATTAAATGATTCTAAATCCGGCACAAATTGGTCTATCAGTAATTAACGTTCTAGTATCTATCGTTTTTTAGTATAAAGGAGAAAATATGCATCAGCGTAATTGGGAAATTGCCGTTATTTTCGTTTTATCTGTCTTAGTCTGTCTTAGCACAGGCTGTGTGTTAAGTGGTCCAAAGTACAACTGGAGTGAAAATATTGCTCTCAGTGCAAGCAGTGGTCGGGCTGGTAGCGAAAGCCTCGATTCTCCTATGCATGATGACAATATCAATACTTATGGTGAAACTGGACCGCTGCTACTTGATGCGCGTGATCAAGCTTCACTAGAAGCGGCAGATAAATTTTCGCAGGCTACTTTGCGTTGGGTCAAACCACAAACTATTCAACGGGTTGTAGTCAAAACTGATCAGTACGAATTGGAATTTTTCAATATTTACTACCAAGATGACGAAGGAAATTGGGAGCTTTTGAAAGAGGTCAAAAATAATATTTCTAAGGCTTACAGTTATGTTAATCCTAAACCAATTACTACTACACACCTGCAAATCCGAGTACCTAACCGGTGGGATTCTCGCCGTGTTGGTGGACAAAAACGAAGAACTGTGGGTGAGGGTGGTGCTCCTAGTCTTAGTTATAAAAAGATTCGCGAAATCGAAGTTTATTATGCTCTACCAATGGAAGCTCCAGTTCCCACTGAGTAGAATAAATTAATTTTTGTTTTGGGTTTGGAATAAATTGGAGGTGGATATTTAGAAATGTCGGTCGACAAATCATTAATCCACCTCAGTTTAGTTCCAGGTATTGGCCCTAGGACCATCCAACAGCTACTACAAGAATTTGAGTCAGCCGATAAGATCCTATCTTTGACCTTGGATGATATCGACTCAGGAAAATGGTCGGTCGATCCGAATTTACTTCGCCGTATCGTGTACGAGAAAGAAAAGATATCCGTCGATCAAGAACTTGAGTTAATCCAAGAGAATGATTGCCAAGTCGTGACGTGTGGTGATTCATCCTATCCTGTCTTGTTAAGAGATATACTAGACCCACCGCCTGTTCTTTATTTTAAAGGGAGAATACCACCCGAAACAATCCCTTATCTTTCGATTGTTGGGGCCCGAGAGCCGACGGATAACGCCAAAAAGATTTGTTATGAACTGGCTAGTCAGTCCGCTAACAAAGGAATGACTATTGTCAGCGGTGCTAACAACGGTATCGATGAAACCGCTCATCGAGGAGCAATAGACGCCCAAGGAAAAACTGTAGCTATAATGGCTTGTGGGTTAAGCCAAGTTCATTTATGTGAAAACCGAAATTTAATTACAGAGATTATGGAAAATGGTACCGTTATTTCGGAATTTCCTATGTCTGCAAAAACCAAAGTAATGAATTTTGTTCAGCGAAACCGATTAGTTAGTGGGTTATCGAAAGACATAATCCTAGTGGAGTCTACCGATCGGAGTGGCTCCTTAATCACCGCCCGTTTTGCATTGGAACAAGAGCGAAACGTTTTTATCTTAGACGGTGCTAATCCATCTTCTAGGACGTATCTAGCTACACATCGCCTTATTAGTCGAGGTGCTAGATTAGTAGACTCAGCAGAAGAAGTATTAGAATTNTTGCCAAATTACCCAGTTAACCAAGATCAGAATCTATTAGTTCCAGTAGTTGATTCCGATCAATTCGAAACTGAAGATCAGCCAGTACCCAATTCCAAACTTAAAACAGAANAATTAGATACCGTAATAACAGAATCCAGTCAGCAAGATTCCGATCCGCCTGATACTACACCTTCACAAGAAAAAATGATTTTGTCGGCCATTGATAATGGAGATGAGTCAGGAACTCACATTGACCAAATTTCTCGCACTACTGGACTGCCAGTTNATACNATCGCAGGTATACTAACTATGATGGAATTACAAGGCTTGGTTATTCAATTACCGGGTATGAACTTTCTTTGCCAATCGGATAGTTGAACCTGAAAAGAAAAATATGCANAGCAAACTAAACTTTGAAAAGCCGTTAATCGAGCTGGAAAAACAAATTCAGANGTTGAAGGATTTTTCTGATTCCCATCCAGAAATTGATATCTCCAAAGGACTAATGGCTTTAGAAAATAACGTCAAATCNCAGACTCGTAAAATTTTTAAAGGGTTGAGCCGGTGGGATAAGGTTCAATTAGCTCGGCACGAGCAACGCCCACAGTCGTTTTCTTACATTGAANCCATATTTGATGACCCTNTGGAGTTGCANGGAGATAAATATCACGGAGATGATCGAGCCCTGATAGGAGGTTGCGCTTGGTTCCAAGGNCAACCGGTAGTCTATCTCGCGCAACAAAAGGGCAGAAATCTCAAGGAAAGACAAGAAATGAGCTTTGGCTATACGCACCCAGAAGGGTATCGTAAAGCTCGGCGACTGATGAAATTAGCTGAAAAATTTGACCGTCCTATCATCAGTTTGGTCGATACCCCAGGAGCCCATTTTGACCGAGGTTCAGAGGAGAGAGGACAGTCGGTGGCAATTGCGGAAAATTTGGCTCAGATGGCAAGTTTATCGGTACCAATGCTCGTAGTCGTTATAGGTGAAGGCGGTAGTGGTGGAGCATTAGCTATTGCTGCTGGAGACCGAGTTTTAATGATGGAGTATGCTATTTATTGTGTTGCACCTCCAGAAGCCTGTAGTGGTATCGTTTGGAAAGACAATGGAGAACATGCTCCGGAAGCCACAGAAGGTTATAAACCAATTGCTGATGATCTGATTGAGCTTGGTGTTATTGATGAAATTATTCGCGAGCCATTAGGCGGTGCACATCGTAATCCAGCACAATCTATCCGTAACGTTAAGCGATCTATTAAAAAACACCTGTCTGAGTTAGTAAAAATTGACAAAGATACATTGGTACAAAAACGATACGATCGTTATCGGAAGCTGGGAGTTTACGGAGAATCAAGTATTTTATAAAATAATTAGGAGATTATAAATGTACAAAATTGCAGTTATTCCGGGCGATGGTACTGGACCTGAAGTTACTGATGAAGCACTNAAAGTTTTGTCTGCTGCAGCTAGCAGAGATGGAATTGAATACGATCTAACTCATTATGATTTTGGTGGTGATAGGTACTTGTCAACCGGNGAGATTTTACCGGATGGTGCTGTCGAAGAGCTAAGTCAATACAATTCTATCTACTTAGGTGCGGTTGGGCACCCGGAGGTTGCGCCAGGTATCCTAGAAAAAGGCCTTCTGTTAGAATTACGTTTCAAACTTGATCAGTATGTGAATCTGCGACCAGTAACCCTATATCCGGGTGTGGAAACCCCTCTGGCAGGAAAAGGTCCTGAAGATATTGACTTTGTAGTTGTCAGAGAAAACACCGAAGATATGTACTGTGGAGTAGGTGGATTCCTTCGTAAGGGGACAGCGGACGAAGTGGCAACTCAAACCGCCATTTACACTCGAAAAGGTTGTGAACGAATTATTCGTTANGCCTTTGATTATACTCAGAAAAGGAATAACCCGAAGGGTAANCGATTGACGCTAGTGGCAAAAACCAATGTACTGACGTTTGGGCATGACCTTGTTTGGCGGACTTTTCAAGACGTAGCAAACGATTATCCAGATGTTGAAGCAGACTATAACCATGTTGATGCTTGTTGCATGTGGATGGTCAAAAATCCTGAGTATTACGACGTGATTGTTACCACCAACATGTTTGGGGATATCATTACTGACTTGGGGGCTATGATCCAAGGGGGAATGGGAGTTGCTGCTGGTGGAAATATTAACCCTGAACCTAATGGTACGAGTATGTTCGAGTGCATGGGTGGTAGTGCACCCAAATATACTGGACAAAATGTAATTAATCCAATTGCCGCAATTGCCGCTATGGCAATGTTATTAGATCAAGGCGGTTATCGCTCGTCTGCCGACCGAATTACTGAAGCTATAAAAGTAGTGACTGGGACCAAAATGGAAAGCCAGGCTGCTGGCCGAATGGGATACTCGACTAGTGGAGTCGGAGATTTAGTGGCTGAATTGGTGGGTGATGAAAATTTTGAAGGTTAAAGGATTCTGAAGTGAGAATGTCTAAACTCTTTGGACGAACATTAAAAGAAGTTCCGTCCGAAGCTGAAATTCCTAGTCATCAACTGTTACTACGTGCCGGAATGATTCATCGATTAGCTGCTGGTATGTATAGCTATTTGCCTGTGGCTCACCGGTCCATTCAAAAAATTGAACAAATCATTCGCCAAGAAATGGATGCGATTGGCGGGCAAGAAATCAACATGCCTTTGGTACATCCGGCCGAACTATGGCAAGAAAGTGGTCGTTGGGAGCCATTAATTGGAAAGGAATTAGCAGGCTTTAGCGACCGATTTGACCGTGATTTAGTTCTGGCGATGACACATGAAGAAGCTGTAACTGATCTGGTCCGTAATATAGTCAATTCGTATCGACAATTACCTTTTCAACTTTACCAGATCAAATTGAAGTTTCGAGATGAACCTCGACCACGAGCAGGACTGATAAGAGTTCGTGAATTCGTGATGAAAGACGCATATAGTTTTCATACCAGTCAGGAAGATCTAGACGAATACTATGAACTTGTATACCAAGCTTATTTGAACATCTTTCATCGATCAGGGATAGATGTAGTAGTAGTTGAATCAGACACTGGTATGATTGGTGGGTCGGCTGCCCACGAATTCATGTTGGTCTCCGATTCAGGTGAAGATAACCTGATTTTATGTTCTTCCTGCGACTATACGGCTAACGCGGAAGTGGCCGTTTTCCAAAAAGGACAAACCGAGACTCAAGTAATGAAACCCTTAGAAGAAGTGGCAACTCCTGACCAACAGACGATTGAAGAAGTTGCAACATTTTTGGGTGTCCAACAAAACCAAACCTTAAAAGCAGTTTTTTACACCACCGTACAAGGAGAAGTCATTTTCGTCGCTATTCGTGGCGATCTAGAAGTCAATTTGACTAAATTGACTAATGCAGTCGGAGAGGAAGTTAGACCAGCTACTATTGAAGAATTGGAAGCTAATGATATAGTAGCTGGTTATGCGTCCCCCATCGGAATTGAGGGCGTAAAAGTTTTTCTAGATGATTCAGTAACAAAATCTACCAATCTGGTAGCTGGAGCTAATAAGATCGGTTATCACCTCAAAAATGCTAATTATGATCGTGATTTTCAAGCCCATATTATTACTGATTTGGCCTTGGCTGAGGATGAGTCGGTGTGTGCTAAATGTGGAGGCACCCTCAAACTTAAAAAGGGTATCGAGGTTGGTAATATTTTCAAGCTGGGTACTAAATATAGCCAAGCTATGAAGGCAACCTATTTGGACCGAAACGGAAAATCACAACCAATGGTCATGGGCTGTTATGGAATTGGTGTAGGACGGTTGTTGGCTAGTTCGATTGAGGCTAATCACGATGCTGATGGTATAGTTTTTCCCAAATCGATAGCTCCTTATCAAATTCATCTAATGCATATTGGTAAAGGTGAGAAAGTCGTAGAGACAGCTGAGCAACTTTACCAAGATTGGACCANTCAAGGTTTAGAAGTTTTGTACGATGATCGATCTGAAAGCCCGGGATTCAAGTTTAAAGAGGCCGACCTAATTGGTTTACCCTTGCGAGTGACAGTCAGCCAAAAGACTTTATCCGTTGACAGCATCGAAGTTAAGTGGNGAAACCAATCAGATAGACAACTTATCAAGATCGATGATTTCGACCCGGTGTCTATTTCTAGCTAATTTCANCACTNAATTTAATAGAAATTGATGTATTNTGCCTATAAATCAATCACTCATGNTCCCGGNTNNTGTTCCCGGTTTTTCCACGGGAAGAAATCATCAATCACTATGTAGAAAGCCGGTATTACGAACAAGGTCAGTAGAGTTGCGACGGTCAGCCCCCAAACGATAGTACTGGCCATTGGCATCCAAGTTGCCGACCTACCACCAATACCCAACGCCATGGGTAATAGGCCGAAAATAGTAGTAATAGAAGTAAGAATTATCGGTCGGAGTCTAGTCTGCCCACCTTTTATTACGGCTCGCCACTTGTTCGCACCACTTTGTCGGCGACGATTGATAAAGTCAATTAATACAATCGAGTCGTTGACCACAATACCAGCAAGAGCTACTATACCGAATAGGCTAGACAGCGATAGTGGTTGTCCTGTATTGATTAACCCTAGCACTGCACCCATAAAAGCAAATGGTACAGCCATCATGATAATAATTGGTTGTACAAAAGATTTGAATTGAGTGCCCAGGATAAAATAGATTAGCAACATACCAACGGCAAAAAGCTTTCCAACGTCAGAGAAGGCTGAATTAATCTCGGCTAATTCGCCTTCGAAACTGATACTACAGGCCGGATAACGGATTCCAGCTTGGTCGAAGAAAGTTTGTACCTTCTGGTTAACTTGAGCTGGCTGAATCTTATCTTTATCCACACTAGCGCGAATAGTAATCGCTCGCTCTCTTTGAAAACGTTCAATAGTAGAGTATCCCTTTTGTCGTGACATACTAGCTATATCTTTTAGGGGAATAATAATTGGTAACCCGTTAAGACTTGGCTGAGTTACAAGATTCATTTCTTGAAGATCTTGGATAGACTGGCGCCTGTCTTTCTCGTATTGAACAACGACGTCTATTTCTTCATCACCGTCGCGAATCACAGTTGCCTTGAAACCATCGAAGGAACGTCGAATAGATTGGGCAATATGCGCTACACTCAAGCCGTATTCTTGGGCTTTGTCAGTCTTAATTTGTAGTTTCAGTTCTTCTTTTCCAAGTTGGTAATCATCTTGAACGTCGAAGACACCATCTGTAGAAGACAGCAAATCTTGAATTTCGTTGGAAAGACCCTCGAGCTGGTCAAAATAACGACCTTTCACTAATACTTCTACATCTGATGCTGCTGGTGGCCCAGAATCGTTTTTTATATATTCGACTGATTCTGGACCTGCTATCTGTTGACATCTCTGTCGTAAGTCACTGATGATCTCTTCTACGCTGCGTTGTCGTTGTTTTTCCTCCACCAAATCTAGGACCAACATACCCGTATTACTACCAATCACCGCACGCTCATTATTCTTAGTAATAAAGCCTGTTCGGCATAATACGGCATTGACTTCAGATGATGGCAAAGATAGCGCTCGTTCCTCAAATTGTCTCATCACGCGGTCGGTTTCTTCTAAGTTTGCACCTGAAGGGAGTGTGACACCAACGAAAAACATTGGTAACTCATCAGAAGCAAATAGGTTCACCGGAATTAAACCGCTGGCAACTAAACCAATACTGCCTCCAATTGTTATGAATACTAAGATCAAGACCAAGTACCGCCAACGGAGTACCCACTTTAGTATTTTAGAGTAAGGGTTGAGTAATTTCAGCATTAGCCGATCTCTGGCCGGCGAATGCACAACCTTACCCCACTCAGCAATATGTGAAGGTAAAATAAAGAAACACTCCAAGATCGAGGTAATGATCGTAAGACTAACTACAATTGGTATCACTCGCATGAAGCGACCAATCAAACCTGGTAGTAGAGCCAAGGGTAAAAAAGCAGCTATCGAAGTCAATGAAGCGGCCAATATTGGAACAGCAACCTCTTTAGTTCCTTCAATCGCGGCCGTAGTTAGAGGCTCACCTCTTTCTAGTCTTCGATAGATATTTTCAATTACCACAATAGCATCATCAACTACAATTCCTAAGACCAATACCAGAGCAAAGAGAGAACTCTGATTGATGGATTGCTTATTCAAGTACATGACAGTGAAGGTCATCAGCAGTGCTATGGGAATTCCTGCCGCCACAAATAAAGCATTACGAATACCAATGAAAATGAAAAGAGCTATGACTACAAAGATGATGCCTAGAAAAGCGTTAGTCTCAAGAACTTGAATAAAACTTTTCACAAAAGTTGATGAGTCGCTAACTAAAGTGATAGAAGCAGATTCTGGCAAACGGTATTTTCTGTAGTTATCAACAACAGTCTTGACTTGATCAACGATCTTGATGGTATTACCTTTTGATTGCTTAGCAACTGATAAGGAAATGGATGTTTTGCCATTCAGTCTCGTAATTATTCGCCAATCTTCGTAATCGTCTTCAATTGTCGCTAAGTCTCGTACCCTAATTTCTCCACCTTGTGGCAACTTACGAATGATCACGTCATAAATTTGGTCAGCCGTCTCGAATTCACCTATGGTGCGTAGTAGCAATTCTGCTTGAGCTACTTTCAATTTTCCGGCGGGGATGTTTAGGTTTTGAGCTGAAATCGCAGTAGCAATCTCGGCGATAGCAATACCGTGCTGGCTTAATCGGTCAGGGTCAACTGAAACTCGAATTTGGCGCTTTCGATCTCCTCGCATGCTGACATCAGCTACATTTTCGATTTCCCTGATCATTTCTTGGAGATCTTCAGCAATCTGTTTAATTTTAATCTCAGGAAGGTCTCCCGAAACGACCACATCCAACATCGACTCTAAATCACTGGAATCTAGCTCAATGACTATTGGGTCTTCAGCATCCTCCGGTAGATATACTTTTTCGATTTCTGTTCGTAAACTCTGGGCTGACTGCTTAAACTCTCTTTCACTAATATCTTGTTCAAATTGGATACTGATTATTGATCGACCTTCAGCCGAAGATGAAGTGATCGTATTAATGTTATCCACATCTGAAATTTCATCCTCTATTGGTTTAGTAATCAGTTTTTCAATTTCTTCTGGTGATACACCTGGATACCAAACCTCAACTATCATCCAATAGAAATTTAAGTTTGGATTCAGCTCTCGAGGCATAGTAAGAAAGCTGAAGGTACCGAATACGATTACACCAATTGTAATCATATGTACCAAAACAGGATTTGTAATGAATGTGCGGATTAACGGTTTCATTTATGTATTTTCTTGGTCAAGTTTTTTAATTTTCGTATAATTGATTGATGTGTGAGAGTAACTTCATCCAATTATGTTATTTGAGGTCTAGATTTACTAGTTTTCTAATCAAAATGGCACCTTAATTCTGCCATATGAGCGACCAACATTCCCAATTTGTTATGGTTTGTTGTTACAGTCTAAATGGCAAAAAATCTAAATTTGAAAGAATCAATCGTAAGGAGACGATATGGAGCAATCAATCAAGGAATTTATAGTTGTTGGTTTGGGAGCGGTATTGTGGGATGTGTTTCCAGATGAAACTCACTTTGGTGGAGCACCCGCAAATTTTGCTTGTCATTCCAAAATGTTAGGCGGACGATCTGCAATGGTCAGTTGTATTGGAAAAGATCAAATGGGACTAGATATACTGAAAGTTTTTGAACGATATCAAGTTAATACTGAAGCTATTGCTCAATCGACTAAATATCCCACAGGAACAGTACTAGTAGATTTGGATAATGAGGGCCAGCCAAGTTTCCATATTACTCCTAATGTGGCATGGGACTTTATTCCTTGGTCAATTGAAATAGAGAATCTAGCCCGACAAACTAATGCTGTTTGTTTTGGGTCGCTGGATCAACGATCCAAGAAATCTCGGCAAACTATTCAAAAGTTCCTACAATTGGTACCGGTCGATTGTCTGAAAATTTTTGATATCAATCTAAGGCAAGATTATTATAGTGATGAATTGATTATTCAATCATTGGAACTTGCGAATCTTTTAAAACTGAATGATGAAGAGTTACCAGTAGTCAAATCTATCTTAGGCCTAACAGGTGAGACAATTAATCAGTTGGAACAGCTAAAACAAAAGTTTGAATTAGATTTAGTCTCACTTACTAGAGGGGACGAAGGAGCGGTTTTGCTAACCGAAGACGAAGTTTTTGATCATCCGGGTCTATCAGTGGAAGTAAAAGACACGGTTGGTGCTGGTGATGCATTTACTGCTACTTTGGCAATGGGTTTACTTAATCAATTTGAATTTGAAACGATTAACGAAAAAGCCAATCAGGTGGCAGCTTATGTTTGTTCTCAGTCTGGCGCAGTTCCTATTCTTCCTTCTGAAATGAAGACAATATTTGCCTAGTATCCTACAATTCATCAACTCTAGGCCTATTACCAATAGAGGGTGGTAAGAGCATTCTCTTTTGTCTTTCGGTCAACTGTCCATATGATTCTTCGTTGGGATAATTGATGTTCCACGCTGAGTGCCCAGGGCTGTATTTGTACAAAAGTGATCGGCGCTCGTGATTGGCTGTCCAAGGTTTGGTACCGTGAATCAAAGCTTCAGTAAAGAAAAGGACATCGCCCGCATTCATAGTAGGTTGTACTACATAATGAGTGTCCCGTTTAAACTGTCGGACATCTCCTGGTACGGATCGCAACATGTTAGTTTTATGGCTGCCTGGAATACAAGCGAAACCACCGTTTCCTTGGTTAACATCGGATAGAGCAAAAGTCATCACACTCAATCCATTCCTGATAGTTCCATCTCGATACTTATACCAGTGGTCACCGACAACATCCGGCCCACCATGCAACCCACCTTTTGATGTTCCTGCATCCATAAAAATGGCATAGTCGTGGTCTAGTCGTACATATGGCCCCAAAAGTTCCAACAAATAAGGGAGAATTTTAGGATGGTCGATCAAGTTTTTGAACTGATCGCCCCACAAACTTGGTTTCCCCTGTCGATCAGATTGATCTATATATTTATTCAGTTGGCTAACCTCACTTTTTGTTAAAACCTCAGGTATGACAATATATCCTTGTAAATCGATGACAAATTTTTCTTCCGCTGTTAACGTGCTCAGTCTCATTCTTTCCCTCCAAGGACAAAAAATAGTAATCGTTTAAATCTACACCAAGTCCAGTTTCTATACAAGGGGCTACTCGTCGATGAAAATAAATTTTTTGATCTATTGAGATACCAATCTAATTCCATCGAGGCGGCTGATTTATCTATTTGCCAATTATGTAGACATACATTGGAAACACCATTGCAGAATCTTGATTTTATATGGCATAGTGATACCATGAATTGGGCAATTGCATTTTTCTTTGGTTTATTCTTTGGTTCGATTCTGGTTAGTGGGATTGGTATTTTGCCTGAGGAAACAGGGAAACTGATATCCGCAGTTTCCCTTGTTATTGGAACAATCCTGTATAACATTCATACTTGTTTCATAGATCTTTCCATGTATAAAGAAGGTATAAAGATGCTCCAACCCAATAAAAATAGCCAAGACAGATGAAAACACGGACAGTTTTTTATTTCTGATTATTGTATAGGATTCAGGTTACATGAACAATCAAGCCTAACCACTCGCGGGGCTAAATCTATCGATGACCAGATCCTGAAATTTCACTCGACAAGGTGAAATTAGAGTAAAATCCATAAATCTATTCACAAGCCATTGAAAACGATATCGAGAATATGACTTAAGTTTCGGAGGATTTAAATAAATTGAGTGGTCAAAAAACAAAAGATTCGACCGGCAATCCACTAGGATCAGAATATATTTCTTCAGAGAGACTTTTGCTTGATTTTACGAATAGAGGACTAGTAATCCTGTCCCCGGAAAGTCTGGGGTTACCGCCTGGTATACACCACCAAATTTACCAAAAGCAAAAACAGGCTATTAGAGAAGGAAAGAGAATCAGGCCTTCGACAATACCAAAGATATTGGACATTATCAATTCGCCCGGACTAGTGAAAGCTTGCGATCAATTGGTAGGTAAAAATTGGGCTATCGTACCCTTTTCTTCCAGTTCCATAACTAGTGGAGGTAGTGATCAGCACTGGCATAAGGATGACAATGCTCCCCGAAATAGCAGGAAACAGCGTCATCATCAAGCAATACAAATAGAAATGCTTTACTACCCACAAATGGTAACAGATGACATGGGACCCACAGCTACTATTCCCTATTCACAATATTGGACTTTCAATCATGAGGAGAATCACGATAATTTTGCTGGAGCCGATCATCTTGATTTCAATTATCACTTAAAAGGTATGGAATCCCAGACTGTAAGTGGACCGAATTCAACCTATGATCCACATGACATTGTTAATCGACTAACTGATCATGATCTGAGAATGAGGCAAGCGGTTACCGATTTGCAATGGCCTTTGGTTGAACCATTTGAAGCCGCTCCGTTATCTGCAGGTAGCGTAATTCTTTATTCCCACAATATGTTTCACCGTGGCAACCATCGCCGTGATGACTGGCGTACTTGGCAAGATAATCCACGTTTCATGTGGCGATTCTGGATCTACCGAACGACTGATCCTAGTCAGCCGGACACTCGAGATTTGTTGAATTCCAAAATCGACTGGAATAACCTAGGTGAGGATCCACTAACAAATATTGACTTAACTTCTGTGGGGTCTGACCTAACTACGGTTTGGCGTTACCATTATCATTGGACTAAAACAGGAAAAGGTCCACCTCAGGTCTTGTCCCAAGACCAAAAAGAAGCTGAAAAGTTGGGTCATCAGTTGCGCTTAAAGAATGACTCGGCAGAACCTGACCGTATTGGTGCAGCCTACCGATTAGCTAATACCGTGAATTCGAACTTGGCCGTTAATATCCTAGAAGACGCTCTCTATGATACACGAGAGAACGTACGTCGGGCCGCCACTTACGGGTTAATTGCCGTTGGTAATCAAGCTACTGAAACACTTATAAAGGCGGCCAACTCACCATTGAAATGGGTTCGAAAAGCTGGCGTATATGCCTTGGGAGACGCCTGTGAGCTAAGTGAGAAAGTGTTAGAAACTGTCTCTGGTCGGTTGGAATATGATCCATCTGTTTATGTTCGTTCTGTCGCCGCAGGTTCACTGGGTTGTTTGGGGCGCCGGTCAGCCGCTACTGGTATTGGTAATCAACTAATTCCTTCTTGTTTAAAAGTATTGGTAGATAGCTTAAACAAAGAAGAAAATAGACTAGCCATGGACCTGTCACAAGGTCGAAGTATTAAGTTTGTAAGACCTACTGACGAGTCCGATGTGTGTGAAGGTGGTGGATTCGATTTGGGCTTAGATCGCTTTCAACCAGTTCGTTCCTCAGTACGAGAAAATGTTCTATGGTCAATGGTGATTCTTTGCTCGAAAGGATCATCCATTCTAGGATCATCTCTCGATATAACTATAGAAGCATTGAAAGAAGTAATTCAGAAAGATCAAAACATCATCAGTGTTGGTTATGCTATGGACGCCTTAAGCAGGTTAGCTAGTATAGAAGGAGAGGAACCAATTGGCTCAAAAAGTTTTATGCGACTTAGAAATGAACTTTTTGCTATTTTGACAGACTCACCGGTACAAAGCCTAGACACTTTGTCAAGAAGTGGGCTTAGTTTAGAATCATTATCTCGTTTCACTGAACCCATCTGAGTTCCCGTTGTTCTCAATCAACATTCAAAATCAGTAAGGTGAATTTGCTAGCATCAACTTCGATAAAAAAGGCTAAAATAATTTCTAAATAAACTCTTCGATTCAAATACTTCACTTGAATACAAACCCAATTATAGACTAATGTTGATTCTTTTTCATGATACGGCAGTGAAATCTTCCACCCAATTTATACAGACCCGAGGATACACTATGTACCATGAACCCTTCAAATGTTGTCGATCTAATCTATTTTTACAATCACACAATTAAAAAATAAATACCAATGTGTCAAGTAATCTTGAGGGAAAGACATGCAATTTGATTCCAGTATCAGCTCAGAAAATGCTCAATTAATAAAGAAAACAATGGATTTGTATCATAAAGGTTTTATTGAGAAAAATATCGATGAAATAGTTACTCGCTTTTCTTATCCAACTTTTTTAATTTTTGGCAATACGCATAAAAGTTTGGATAATGAAGGAACTCTAAGAAACTTCTATTCTGGTCTGATTGACACCTTACCTCAAGACTATAGCTATAGTAAAGTGGTCAAATCATCAGTCAAGTTGTTAGATGAGCAGAATTCCATAGTTAGCAATATATTTGCTAGATATAAAAAGGATGATTCGGAATATCATCGTTCAAGTGCTTTATATCTGTTAAGAAAAGATAGCAATGAGTGGAAAATAATCGGCTTAATATCATACGAGTTGGAAAACTATATTGAATTTACCTAAGCTTTCCGATCTTCGGCATTCAAATTTCTTCGATTCTTTATCAATCAACCACCAAGAATCGTGTTAGTTATGCTGAAATAAGGATTAACACTAAAAAGATCTATTAGTAGTATCTACTCATGTTTTGTTGATTGATTTTGTTATCTAGTAATATTGTTTCTATGTTTTTAGCCAGTTTGAAAATCCTCCAGAATATAGTCTAAACGGTATACGTTAAAATCAAACCATAGAATTCTAGCTCACATCCTTTTTCTTAATCGTTTTTTAACCATAAATCGATTAAAAGATCTTGATTTATGGTTTTAGATTCACATTGAAGAAGTATAAATTTGGCGTTACATATTTACTCCTTTCTTATGTAACTAATAAAACCACGCTGGGTAGTTGAAGCACTCATCATCTATCCAGTTTTACATCGACAAAGTGCCTGGTTTTGAGCTTCCTAGGCACTTTGTCATACATAGTTATTAATGAAACCTTTTCGTTAATAACTATTTCCACGTTCTTCATGTTCCCAATATCACATACCATGACAACTTTTTTAGATTTAGGGCGATCATTAACTTCAACTTTCAGAGTTCCACTGGTTTACTCTATAACAATTCCTTTTATTTGTTGTTCCTTATTTAAATAGACGATATCAGCATCACCACCCAATTCGACTAGACTGAATAGGATAATATATATTTTTTCACCAAAAGCCTTCTTTCTCAGGCTAACCCTAGCTCTACTGATAAAGCCCTAGATCAATTTTAATTTTAGGCGGCTAAAAACAAACTAAATAACACGTACATGCCTATGCAACCAAATCTAATACCTATAACTATTTTTCCAATCATTTGACCTAAAAGCCAAATACGTTTAATTCACTCTGCTAATTTTAATATTCTCAATGCACCTTGTACAACTAGGGCTAAAACAATACTTCCAATAACTAAATCAGGTGTACTTCAATTTAACCAATTAACCAAGACCCCTGCGAGGACGACTCCTAAGTTGATGATTACGTCATTTGAGGTGAAAATCAAACTTGCTTTCATATGGATCTCTTCTTTACTTTTCGACTTTTGTAATAAATAGAGACAGATTACATTAGCTAAAAGCACAAAAATAGAAACAATAATCATCGTCGAAAAGTTTGGTAGTTTATCTTCTCCAAGAAACCTTCTCAAAACCTCCACAAACCCGAAAACTGCAAGAATTATTTGAAAATATCCAGCAATCGTTGCAATTCTCTTTTTTTTAATAATTGTTCCTCCAATGGCGAACAGACTAATTCCATAAACGAAACTATCAGCCAACATATCGAGGCTATCCGCAACGAGTCCCATTGACTTTGAAATAAGGCAGGTTGCTATTTCAATGATAAAAAAGACAAAATTTATTCCCAATACCAACCATAGTACGGTTCTCTGATCGGTATTCTCTGTAAAATCTATCAGGTCTGATTTTACAGTTGAAATTTTCTTTGCACCCAGATTTATTCCAATAAGTAATTGTTCTATTTTATCTATCTGTTCACTATGAAAAATGGTCAATCTTCGATTGGGTAGACCAAAAGATAAATGAGCTATCGTTGAAATTTCTCCCAATTTTAAACGGATTAAATTTTCCTCAGAGGGGCAATCCATTTGTGCAACTTCCAATATTGTTTTATACATCCTACAAAAGTAAAAAAACGGCAACATCATAAATGCATAACAGTTTTATCATTATAAGTTGGTCTCACTATTATTGATAGATTTGTAACTACATCTTGGGTGAAAAATTCGAAGATACTAATTATGAGCGTTGCAAACACCTAAACTGGCGGATACCAACAATCTAGTTATTAACCTTTTCCGGTCCATTTTCTTCTTCATTTGTGTATATTCTATTGGGTTTAATCAAGATATCCTTCGTCAACAGAACTTGGATTCATTAGTTAAGGCTCACAGAAGACTATGTCCTTTCAGAAACAGAATTCACGGTTAATTTGGATTTTTTAGCTCGAATCATTTTAATCCGTATTACCAACGGTTTTTAGAGTTGAAGAAGTTTCCTACCTGTTGCTGTGGTTCTTTCTATATTTGATGATGCTTTCCTTACTTATTTCGTATTAGCTGATCATGAACAGCTGAGATTTGGATACTCCTTATGGAGGGTAGAATAAACTTGTCGAGATTGATTAAATTTGGAAAAACTAATATTAGGTGAATACGATCGGAAAATCAGGGATAGTATTTAAAAATTTTACAGCATATAGGTTATATCATGGGAAATAAAGCTATTATTCATCTGATTCTACACACAGGACGCGAATATACTTTTAACTATGATGAACCGTATGCCTGTGCCAGATCACTTCAGATTAATAGGCCGAATGATTTGCAAAAGGGTTGATTCTGTAGAAGACCTAAAAACAGAGAAGCATCTAGAAACTTCGACAACTGAGAGACGGTCTGCGGGATTTACCTTCAATCATGGTTTTAATGCCAAAAGAGGCTATCAGCACCGAGATCGTGGGAATTTGCAAAGAGCAGGAGCCGTTTTATTCGCCTTGACTCAATATCGACATTTTGGAACAATCAAATAGGAGGCTGATAATTTTGCTCGAATAAGCTGACAAAGATTTATGAAATTTCAATAGCCGTTCCGGTAACTGAAACCATTAACATACTACTGTTTGTACCTATTGTTTCGTAATCAATATCTATTCCGACGACGGCATTTGCTCCCAATTTTTCGGCTTTCTCTTTTATTTCTGTAAATGCTGCGCTTCGCGCATCTTGTAAAGATTTTTCATAAGCACCGGACCGTCCACCTACAATATCTCGAATACCTGCGAACAGGTCTTTGAAAATATTAGCTCCCAAAATAACCTCACCGGAAACTATACCAAGATATTGATTTATGGTTTTTCCTTCGAGAGAGTTAGTTGTAGAAAATATCATCCTGATTACCCCTATAATAGTAAATTATTTGCTTAATATTGCTAATTCTTTATCTAGTCCAATAAAACGGGTTTTGTTTCTTTAGACGAGCAATTGGCTAGCAACCATTTTCTCTCTGAAGATCAGAGTCATCAGTTCATAGAATTTTCAAATGGAGAGAAATCGAAAATATATTGGCAACCTGCTGCGGTATTATAATTTCAATTGGATAACGAAAAGACAAAACAGAGTAACCCCTAACCTTAGGGTATTAATCTTATTTTAGGTTTCATGGTTTTGGCTTTTCTCACAAGAATTATCCGACATGAGAGTACTTCTAATAGGATTCCATTTAAGTCCATCTACTCGAGCTTTTTGCAAGTCTGCTTGCTGATAGGCCACTAAGCAACCGTCATAGGTCCGGACTGGCTCTTGGCAAATTTCTTCAATCAAATCATCAGTTAATTCTAGCAACTCACCTGCCCATACTGCTGTTTTATCGTTTTCTATGGCCCACTGAAGAAAGATTTCTCGTTTCATATTAACCAAGACTTCGTTTTTCCTATCCCAAACTATTGCTTGTTCATCTAACTCTTTAATATGATCAAAATTTGTGAAAATGTCTGGATGATTTTCTAAAAGGTAATCAGAGTTTTCTATTAAGGGGCAATAGTTGGGATTGTTCAAAAATTTATTGGTCAAGGTCTCAACCTCTTTTTCAAACATCATTTTTCTAGCTGTTTCTTGGTCTATTCCAAGGTTCCTCTTACGTCTTTTACGTTTTTTTGTTTGTTTAGTCTTGGTCATAATATCCTTCAACTATCAAATTACTGAGTACGAAATACTACAGATAATAACAATTTGCTAATTAATTTTTGAATTGAGAATGGAAAATTAAATAGAGTTATCACAATTAATCCTCGTTAAATCCAGCAATTACACCGTCGGACATCTAATTGCGTTCGTCGATCAAATTTCCATTTCACTCAAATAGACAACTAAGTGTAAAGGCCTAAAATTTTCATACCGGTCTGAGGATATTTTTTAACATACAACCGGTAGCTAATTCGTTCGCCTTTCATAGAATAAAAGGCGATGTTAAATATCTACTCTTTCCACATCGAAAATGATATTGACATCAAAATCGTGGCTATCAAGGCACAAAGACCTAAATTTCTAAAAAGTATTGTGTAGCCGTTTGTCTCAGCCCAGATCGCACCGGCCAGGCTACCAAGTATTCCACCGGAAGCACCAACGACGGATACCAAAGTTTGACCAGTCGCCCGGAAAAAATCTGGTGTTATTTTGTTAATGATTTGAATAGATGCAGGATGATAGGCTCCAAAGGTAAATCCGTGAAGTAGTTGGATAAACAAGATCATTTCCCAACTGGGTGTGGCTGACAAAACAAAGAGACGAATCGACATCGCGATGAACGCTAAAATAATACCGGATACAGCACCAAATCGCCTGAGCAAACTTCCGGAAAAAGCTATCATAACGACTTCAGCTCCAACGGCAAAAATCCAAGGTAAACCTTTCATGTTATCGGCCACGCCTAGCTGATCAAGATATATGTTGAAAAAAGCAAAGTAGGGAGCAAAGATGAAAGTACGGATAAAAACGCTAAAAAAGAATACCAAGGCAAACGGGTGTAGATATATGTTTAGTGCTTTCCAATTAATTTCTTCTCGTTTTTCAATTGAATAATCAGGTAAAAAGATGGCCTGAATGGCAGATATGATCCGAAATAAAGAAACACCAACGAACATGGGAAGCAGAACTTCCGCCTGACCTTCGGAAGAAGAAGAAAAAATAAATATGGAGGCAACTAGGGGGATCATATAACCGATTGAACCCCAACTTCGAATTTTTCCGTAATCCCCCCCCTCGCGGGATAGGTGGTCTAAGGTCCAGGCATCAATCAATGGAACACTTGTCCGAAAGAAAAATGAAAATATTGCTCGAATAGAACATAATAAAATGAAAGAACGACTGTCCAGGAACCAAAACAAAGGGAATAATAAAGCTGAAACCAAATGCATTACTACGACTAATGGTTTCCTTTTTCGTAGCCAATCGCTGGTGATTCCCCAAATCATGGGGCTAAAAATCGAAACTGCTGAAACTACAGAATTCAGAATTCCGATTTGAATTTTTGACAATCCGCGTCTCTGGAAGTAGACCATCCCGTAAGTACCAAAAAGAGAAAGAGCCGCAAAAGAAAAAAATTGCAATGCAGCAAAATTCCAGGAAACCTGATTATTATTTTTGATAGAAGTCAAATTCTGCCTTTGACTACGAAGTGTGTAGTCTGTTATAAGCTACTAATCGAAGGTGAAAAAGTGATCTCTAGAATGCTGATCTTAAAGATTTCCACCTTCTACACCAACAACACCTGAGCCTAAAGCTTCGCTATCAAAAACTTCGCTCGAGTACGGAGTGGTCACAGCATATTGAAATCCTTTTCCTGTACCTGCCGCCCCATAACGACCTTCTTTATCTAAAGCAATGAAGTANATATCTAAATCNAGNCCTAGNGGATCAATTGTTGCAATACGTTTTAGTGCGGCTACGCAAGCACTCGTGGGGTCGAGTCCGGATCGCATCAGTTCTACTACCAAAAATGAAGAGCAATAACGCATGCTATTTTCACCTTTTCCAGTGCANCCAGCCGCTCCCACTTGATTNTCGACGTATAAACCACTTCCGATGATCGGTGAATCTCCGACTCTACCGGATAACTTGTATCCCCATCCGCTAGTTGAACAACCAGCAGNAATATCTCCATTTTCGTCTAAAGCTAGTAGAGTAATTGTATCGTGAGAATCTTTGTGTAGATTTGAACTCTTCTTCTTCTGCCAGCTATGCCATTCTTTTCGACGATCTTCAGTTAGGAGATTAACAGGTTCGAACCCTTGCTCCAGGGCAAATTTCTTAGCCCCATCTCCAGCTAACATAACGTGTGGCGTATTCTCCATTANCGAACGTGCTACAGAAATCGGATGGGCAATATCTTCCATGGCCCCAACNCTACCCGCTCTATGTTCAGGGCCATCCATGATGCAAGCGTCCAACTGAACTACTCCATCAGCGTTGGGAATCCCACCAATACCAACAGAAGAATTAGTAATGTCAGCTTCTGCGATTTGTATACCAGTTTCTACCGCATTTAGTCGTGACCTACTCCGTTTATAGTCTTCCAAAGCAGCATCGTTAGCGGCTTTACCAAAGGCCCAAGTCGATACAAATAGTGGGTATTTGCCCTTTTCATTAGAAAATTCGCTACCCGCAGTCTGGAAATGGGTGTTTTTATCTGATTCTGCTTTTACCATTTTGCTCCCAATCAGCAGGTTAGTAGAGCCTTGAGTGACTTTGGCAATAAAATCCCGCCGCTGAATTTTTTGATGATTTTTATCCAAAATTTTACTTAGATGCACCGTGTGTANTTTTATGTCGGCTACCAATTCACAATTTTAAGGAATTCTAGTGCCATCAGGCTATGTCCAGTCGGGTTTGGATGTACACCATCCATAGTGGTCCATGGAAATCCTGGTCGATCCACGANAGCTTGTTGAAAAACAATATTGACAGGAACTAATTGCGCGCCAAATTCTTCTGCTAACTGATGAATNACTTTATTGTATTCAGGAACAGACCATTGTTGGGGGAACTCAACATCTTCTGCGATATAAAAAATTTCAAAAAGAAAAATCCCGGCTAAGTCTAGTTCATTTTTGGACCGATTCAAGATTCCACGATAAGCNGATTCCCATTTGGGAATATAAATATCATCCAGATCTTCTTGTCTTGCAGCGTTGTTGATACCTATTTTTATAGACAACCAATCTGGTTTAATATCAAGGACATCTGTGGTCCATCGGCTTTCCAAGCCCTCAACAGTATCGCCACCTATTCCCTTATTTACGTAGGAAATATCTCGGTGGGGGTATTTAGCGGTAATAAGTTCTGTTACCTTGCGGACGTATCCATTTCCAAGTTGTTCTTGGTCTTGACGACGCCCACAGTCGGTAATACTNTCACCGATGAACAAAACTGTTTGGCCTGATTGAAAAACTAGATCATTCATTATTACTACTCCTCATTATTCTAATTCTATAGAACAATTTTGTGAACTGACTGCACTAATTGTTTAACAAGTTTGGCCGAGACCTGGGGATAAGTGTTAATTGGGTTTCGATGATCAATATTGATATCAGTGCGATGAGTATTCATATTTCCTTTTGATAATCTGACACAACTTGACCCTGCGTGAATTTCTGTAACTTTAGCCTCGTTTACAATTATTGGTGCATTTTGGCTATTTACGCTACCACCCGCCATGATAGTGACTCGGTCTCGAGCGTTCTTATTCAATTGTTTTAGTAATCCTACCCCTTTCAAAGCAGATGTAGCTTGTCCCGAAGATAAAATTCGGCTAATTCCATTATCGGCTAANATTTCCAACGATAANAATGGATCNGGTGTGTGATCAAAAGCTCGGTGAAAGGTAACAGGAAGAGGTTCAGCTAATCGCACTAACTCNTGAGTCCGTTGAATATCGATTGTTGCGTCAGGTTTTAATNTNCCTATTACAATNCCGTTTGCCCCAGCTGATTTTATAGCTTCTACATCGGATTTCATTACCNCGAATTCTAAGTTGGTATAGCAAAAATCTCCACCTCTTGGGCGGACAATCACTTGTAAATCAATCTCTATTTGTTGCCGGACCAGCTTGATTAAACCAATGCTCGGTGTGGTTCCACCCACCGTCAGGTTGTCACATAACTCAACTCGATTTGCTCCCCCGAGCTGTGCCGCAATGGCTGATTCAATGTCTTCTAGGCACACTTCAACAGTGATCATTTGTACTTATTATTTTCTCCGTAAGCATGAATACGAATAAAGCCTTAGCCAAATACTAAACCGTTGTAGAGAAATTGATGGTAAAGTAAGTTGACATAGTTTTTTTAATTACCTCCTATTATATATTCTCATCCATCCGAATTACCGAGCTAAATGAATATTATCTTAACCTGTCTCATAAATCTTCACGATAGATAATTCATATCGTGAAAGTATAAGAAATCAGCATACTAGCCATGATTCAAGGATAAATGTCAAAAAATGCTTTCTGAAACAATGATCAGTAACAACGTTTTAACACCCCGAAAATTAAATTTACTCCTAAAGTCTTAGAAGGAATGTTTCAAACTGAGTTCCTTATCAACATTAACGCAGTAGACCAATTCTCACGGAAAGAAGAATTATTGCCTGCTGTTACAAAATATCGTAAAATAAAATTTGCGAAAATGGGAGACACGTCTTCTGATATGATGAATCATGAACAGCGATACTTGTTTGATATGACAGGTTATTTACACATTGAAGGAGCTGTCACCGGCGAAAAATTGAAATCTGTGCAGGAAGCCGCTGAACGATATATCTACTGTCATCCCAATCAACGTCCACCCGGATTTGAGCCGCGTGGTCAAGAATTATCCGTCGAGGAACTGGGTAACCGCCCTCTGATTCGATACCAACATGGATTTGCTTTTGATAGATGCTTAGAGGAATTGACAGTCAATCCATCGATTTGGCCTATATTGAAAGAATTAACGTCCGATATGCCAAGGTTGGTGAGTGGAACTCTTTCCTACGAGCAATACGATCCCGACCGGCCACCAGTTGAAAAGAATCCAGCTGGCCTTCACTGTGCACGTGAAGGCCGGTATTGGTACACACGATACGAAGTCAAGAATGGTCGAATATTTTGTAATGATCTAGTCTTTTTCTTCTACTTAACTGATGTTAACCCTGGGGACGGAGGGTTGATCGTTATACCAGGATCTCATAAGAGCGAATTTGATAGACCAGAGGGATTGCTCAAGCCTGGTCCAGATGGAATTGACCCTGAATCGAATCCAGTTTTTACTAATCTAACACCAAAAGCAGGTGATTTCCTCTGCATCTCGGAATTATTGACCCACGGTGTATTACGATGGAAACCTAAGGATCGATCTCGTCAATTCTTAATTCTGCGCTATAGACCTCAATATGAAGGTAAAGTTTCTTTGCCTCAGGTGATTATTGACCGACTTACACCAGAAATACAAGAGTTAGTTTCCGCTGCCTCGTATGGTCATACTAAGGAAATAGTTAAACAAGATGCGATTACACTCAACTATTGAAACTTCTACACAACCACAATTTGAAACAGGAACTATTATTCGATGAGTAAGACTTCAGTTATCAGTACTGATATCATTGATCAGTACCAGAAAGATGGTTATGTAACAATACCGAATGTTATTGATCCAAATTTAGTCGAGGAAGCTGGTCAACACATTGATTGGCTTCAAAAGAAACATCCTGATTTACGGTCAGAGAATTTTCATCATAGGTTAGTAGCTGAAGATCCTTTTTGGGTTCGACTGATTAGCGATGACCGTTTGCTTGATATTGCTGAGGCGTTTATTGGTCCTAATATTGCTCTGTTTGCTTCACATTATATTAGTAAGCCACCAGTTGACGGTCGGCCGGTTCTTTGGCATCAGGATGGTAGTTATTGGCCACTACAACCTATGGAAGTCGTCACTTTGTGGTTAGCAGTAGATGACTCAACCACCGAAAATGGCTGCATGCGAGTGATTCCCCAGACTCAATCTACTCAGCTACACGAGATGAAAGCTCGTCCAGAGACCCCTAGTGTTCTTGGTTCTGGTATGTCAGAGGAACTTGTAGATACAAAGTCCGCTGTTGATGTTACCGTGAAAGCAGGTGGTGTTTCAGTCCATCACCCGAATTTGATTCATGGTTCTAACCCAAATACGTCTTCAAAACGAAGAGCAGGATTAACCATACGTTATATCCCAACTAGTACTAAAATAATTTCAGAAAATACGTGGCCTTGTGCTTTTCTGTTGCGTGGGAATGAAGTCCCAGGTATCAACACCTATCTGCCAAACCCAAAATACATTAAGGGGTCTCATATGCCCTTCTCAGGATGCGAGAATTGGATCTAGACCACATTCGACTTAGCTCCAATCTGGATCAAATTGCTATACATGATTTTCTTTAAAGACTCGCTACTGAACAAAAATTGATTTGGCTCAGATAGTATTTCACAAAAAGACCTCAAAACTAATCTCTACGGCTATGAATAGTTATCCGATCCCTATAGGAAATTATAAATTATTTTTTCTACCGACGAATAGAAACCATTTCTTTGATCAACTGGTAGATTGCTTTATAGATTTCTGGTTTTCACTAGATAGATTCGTACTTGCTTATGATTGAAGGAAGACAGGAAGATACACCTTACATGAATATTGTTGAGCAGCAGAAATCGTTTTTTCTTTCAGGCAAAACACACCAGATTAGTTTTCGGCTCAACAGGTTAGATCAATTAGCTCGAATCATTGAAGAAATGGAAGGTGAAATCCTAAGAGCTTTAGAATTAGACTTAGGAAAGTCAGAATTTGAGGGCTATGTTACAGAGATAACTCTTGTTCTAAATGAAATTCG
Source organism: Candidatus Poribacteria bacterium (assembly GCA_002714785.1). Taxonomy (GTDB): domain Bacteria; phylum Poribacteria; class WGA-4E; order WGA-4E; family UBA9662; genus TMED15. The sequence continues at coordinate 38,397 of PAYP01000007.1, forward strand.
ACTTTTTCAGAAAAATTTACGAAAATGGGTTCGAACCAAATCCGTTGGTGAGTCGATAGTGTCAAAGATGTTTTTCGGCTATCCGTCTTCCAATCATATTTATCATTGTCCTAAAGGAAGATTTCTACTGATTGCACCATGGAATTACCCTTTTCAGTTGACAATGATGCCTCTAGTTGGAATTGTGGCCGCAGGTAATTGTGTAATTGTCAAACCATCAGAAGTTTCCACTAACACTTCTGATCTCGTTGCCAAAATCATCGACCACGTATTTGAAGAGTCTCACGTTGCAGCTATTCCTGGTGGGATCGATGTAGCAACACAACTACTTGATTGTAATTTTGATCATATAGTCTTCACTGGCAGTACAAGCGTTGGAAAAATTGTGATGAAGAAAGCCGCTGAATATTTGACTCCCGTCACATTAGAATTAGGAGGTAAATCGCCTTGTATTGTAGATCGAACAGCAGATTTGAAATTAGCTGCAAAAAGAATTATTAATTTGAAATTTATGAATGCGGGTCAGACTTGTATAGCACCTGACTATGTTTTAGTTGATGCTGATATTAGAGAAAACCTACTTCATTTTTTACGGCAGGCAATTACCAAATTTTATGGTTCCAATCCTCAGAAATCGATGGATTACCCTAGGATTATTAACCAATCACACTTTGATCGTTTAGTTAGTCTAATCAGTGTTGAAAAAGATAATGTTGTTCTTGGCGGGCAAATTGACAGGGAAGATTTGTATATAGCGCCTACTATTATAAACCAAGCTAGTTGGAATAATAAAATAATGGAGGATGAGATATTTGGACCAATCTTACCTGTTTTAGACTATACACATATGGACACTGCTATAGAACAAATCAATCAATTTTCTAAACCATTATCTTTATCTATTTTCACTCGCAATCAACGGTTGGCGCAGAGTGTAATTCAGAAATGTGCCTTTGGTGGTGGTTGCATTAACGACGTTGCCACATACTTTTCTAACTACCGTTTCCCTTTTGGTGGCGTTGGCGAGAGTGGAATTGGTCGCTATCACGGTCGGTATAGTATAGAAGAGTTTACACACCAAAAACCTATTGTAGACCGAGGATCTTGGCTGGATATGCCGATTCGGTACCCACCGTTCGATCAAAAATTTCTTGGTCTGAGTAAGATCAAATGGGTCAGAATATTGAAGCGCTGGTTTTAAATTAATCTCTGCAAATTTGTATTGTACATGCTTTGATGCCTACCGTAATAAATAACTTCCTAGCACATATATTCATAGTTAACAACTCATAGTCATCGCACTTAAAAACCTAAATAATTGTAAGTGATTGGTGATTGTAGAATTTAGATTTTGACCGTCAGTGGCGCGAAATTTTTCACCGAGATTGATTAATTTCTTTTATACGATATGGCTTAAATTTTCTATTGAAGAGAATAGTGGGTATTTATGGAGAATTTTGAACTGTGAAAAGGACTTGTGAGCAAACCTATAAAATCTGGCTATCCGATAACAATCTTTCTGAACTTGATCATTGCCTCGTTTTTACATATGACCACAAGGGTAAATGCCATAAAGTTGCTGTTCACTATTGTGGTATTAGTCGTGTTGAAATTGATCCTAATCCTATTCACATCTTTGATGTTAATCTCTTTGTTGATGAGTCTATTGTCGATTTCAGTATGATCAGCGGCTTGTAAGACCTAGAATAATCAATATGCTTACTGTATGCCTAGCAATTAAGGCGTGAACCGTCTTCTCTGGCTTGATCCTAAACTAAAAATGAGGCTTACAAGAAAGGACATAAATGATCCAATTAAACCAAAACCCAGAACTGTAAAAGGCATATGCCACGTGATGAAATTCATATGTGTATGAATGTAAGCATGTCCCTTGAATACAACCATCCATGATAAGGGAGCTAAAAATGAGAACCATACAGTTAGGGTCAGGGCTAACAATTTGTTTATTGAATCTGATAGTTCAAATGACTTACTTTTATGAAAATAAAAATAGAATAACAGTGTAAATAAGGAAAAGAATGCAAAAATGATAATTACGGTCTGATACTTGATCTTTAGGTGTAGGTTAATATCCTTTTGACTGAAGTCAAAGATCAATCCGTTTAGATATTTTTTGATTACTGTTAAAACATCAGTTTTTAGGCTATTAGCATAAACTTCAGGATAACTGGCGGCATCCCCGTGTGTTCTTTTTCCCACCGAGTAGACAAAAATATGGTGCAGCCCAGATTTCAATCCACCTTTGACAGCTGCTATCTGGGTTGCCAATACGATAGTACTAGAAAGAACAGCAATTGTAGACATAATACCTACTACTAGAAGTCTTTTTATCAAACATTTGAATTTCCATCCTTCGACTCTCCAGTAGTAAATGTAAGGCGTGACCATCATGATCAATGTGGTTGTAATATATTCATACCCATTAAAGAAACATTTAATTAGAACTGCGGTGTAAGAAAGTAACAGGTTCATTGTTTGAGTTGTTTTCTGTTCAAGATGATGAATACTAGCTAGAAAAGGCAGATAAAAAGCCCACATAACCCACCATAAATTGCGCCCAAATACTGTTATCCACTGAGAGAATAAAGTGGTTAGTAAAACTAGTATTGCACTAAATAGACCAAATTCTAGATAGAAGAAAAAAACGATCAGCGACAAGACAAGAGAGAAGAGAGAAGCATTTAGGATTTTGAGTGTAGTGATATAAAGAGGTGGAGATAACGGTAGAATTTTATCTATGAAACTGAAGATAATAGCTTGGAAACCAATTTGGGAAAAATAAGGATTAAAAGAAGTAAACCCTAAATCGTCGTAATATGCTTGGTACTGCCCCTCAACAGTTTCTCCCGACCACTGCAATCTATCTGTTGTTTTTTTTCCTTGTATTCCCGTGATTTGACCAGTCAGCCCACCTGCTGAGAATATACCGTCTCGTTTGGCCTTAACCATTCTTCCTATTACTAAGCTTTCGGTATCTTTTTGATGGTTATCAAACCAATTCTGATCTACAATCTGGAATTGGTTGTTGAAGAAATTAGTAACCAGTAATAACACAGAAATTGAGAGTAATAGAAACGATTGAGGTCGGAGATTCATCTAATTCATGATCCTACTTTCTAGTTGGAATTTTTTTAATGATCACCTCACCAGTAGATTCTTTTCAATTTTGCTCAATAGATCAAAAGAGGCAATGGATGGCTACTTTCGGGCATGTTCTTTGTTTTATTCTTGAGACTACCAACTGTAGAATTTAAACTGTTACCCGAGTTACATAATGATTGGTAAGAATGACTAATTTTCAGTTCAGTTTTTGGCTGGGCTGATCAGAATCTTATTTTAATAATTTCACAGGCCTAATAATACATCTTCATACTTACTACCCACAAAAATATATCACCCTGAAGCCTTTTATCCTCAGTCATATTAATCTTGTACTAGAATAGGTGAACTCCAAGCCCATTGGTCATTCTTTTGACGTACGCGAACATAGTATGTATCCCCACCAGCATCGGGTTCTGTGACTATATCTGTCAATTGACAATTCCAATTAAACTCCCAGGTTTTAGGCGCTCGATGAAATCGGTAACCGGCTGAGCCAATTTTCGCTAACCGTCCAGCTTTAGCCCCTGTGATTAGTCTGCTCAAAGGAATATTAAATTTTTGACCATTAATATTAGCCCGTATATTAGCCGATATTGGCATAATAACTTCTAGACAAATTCCTTGTGAGGCATTGGTTGAATTATTTGGATTTCCGAAGGTCGACGTAGTCACTCGTACAGTATTCAGATCACCCATTTGCCAGTGAGATAAATAATGTTCCCTCGATAACCCATCGTCAATTTCCGGTGGTGCTACGACTTCGCTCCCACGAAATCTCGGTTCGACACCCAAAATCTTTCCATCTGAGATTCCAAATTCAATTTCCCAGTCAGTTCTAACTTTTCTCTCTCCCCAACCTACTTCCAAGTAGATTTTAGTATGAAGTGGAGCCCACTTATCAATTTGGTTCTCATCTTTCATTTCGTATTCAGAAAAACGACGGAGCAACTGTCCATTTTTAACTATATCGATACAATCGATAGCACCACCACCAGATACTGAAATATCAAGGTCTCTTTTGGCTGTGAAGGCTGAACAACTACCCATTATCTGATCGTTGAGCGAGTACTGTAGACTAATTCTATCACCGGTTAACGCATAGGTTTGCCTCTGGCAAAGTGCTTGCCAAATAGCTTCTCGGGTTTTTCTATCAGCCCAAACTGCAGTACGTCCATGTCCATAACTACCTGGGTGGCCGCTATGGTGATCGGTAGAACCAACGACACCAAAAAGATGTTTCTGAGATAAACCGTAGGACATGGTACTGTTATAATCCGAAGCCCCCATGACATGCAAAAAAGGGCGTGTGTTTTCACTACCTTCACTGCAACCATGCATGGAAATAATTTCGACTATTGGCGAAATATCAGCCTGATACGTATGCCAATTAATGCCTCGCTGTCCTTTTAAATAAGCTATATGGTGAGGTAACGCAATTACGCCGACACCATTGGCCTTCAACTGACGAATCTTTTGCTCAAGTTCTGGCAAACCACTGGCCTTTAATAGTTCTCCTTTATCATCATTGAAAATGACGACTCGATCTCCGTCTTCTGAAGAGTGCATTTCAAAACTAAGAAAGGTAACAAATTCACCATCCTTGTGAAAATTTGACATTGTCTGTTGTACATTTGGCCATAAGCGCTCTAGTTTGCTAAATCCTTCTAAGTGAAAGTCAATAATATATTGTACGTCAGGAGAAGCAGGTGGCATGTCCGGCCAGAGAGCATGACCTGTTACTGAGCAAAAATCAAGCTGTTCCTTGGCATTCCGTAAGGCATCTTCCAAACTACCGTGTCCATAGGAGATACCACAATGATTATGCAAGTCTCCATAAAACACTTGTAAATTTTGATAAGTAGACATTGTAATTCAATAAAGTAGGATATGTAGAACCTATTCTCCGCCTAATCTATTCTATTTTTTCTTGTCAAGTAAAGGTAGTATTTCTCATTAAACACAATATAAGCGACTGCATCATGAGTGGTCAAGTGGGTTTTTCTGAATATGAAATGCTATATTTTTTTATACAGTTCTAAAAAAATATAGTTGGTTGACCTTAGGCCCTAGCTTTTATCCAGTTTTTACAGACAGATACGTTTTCGTTTACAATCTGAACTAAATTCCTCGTTAGGTCTATTGAGATTAGCATGGAGGGACGATCGAAGACAGAAAGCTGTATATTTGAATAATCAGGGAAAAAGTAATGGAATACTATTTCTTCTCGACTTAAAGTCAAAAATTGATAAAAAAGTTAGAATGTCTCTACACGAAAGTTCTATCAGTCTTACAGTTAGCACGGATGAAAGTGGAATAATTGAGCAAATTCGCTTTCAATTATTCCTAATGAATCAGACGTAGAAACTCGGGATCTTGTCGGAGATTATCAAGATCAGCATCGGTCTTAGATCTTTCAATTATACTTTCATCCAGAACAGTTGCTTTTTGTAACCATTTTATTGCTGATTTTTTCTCGTTCTTGAGTGAATACAAGCAGGCAAGATTATAATATGCTGTCACATAGTTGGAATCAATCTGAATTACGTGTTCAAATTTGGCAATAGCATCATCTAGTCTTTTTTGCATGTAATAGATTTGACCCAGACCAACGTATGCTATTTTCAAATTGGGAGCAAGAGTAATTACTTTTTGATAGGCAGTAATGGAGTCCTTGAGTTTATCTTGCTGGCTATATACTACACCCAATCCCAAGTGTGCTCTGACATGCTGAGGATCAACCTGGATTACATCTTCGAATTTAGCCGCAGAATTGTCTAATTTACCCAGTCGTTGATAAACATATCCCAGATTGAAATGTGCATCTATTAAAACAGGATCTAGAGCAATTGTCTTTTGTAAAATCGGAATAACATCATAAAATCTGCCGTGGTTTAAATAGAATAATCCCAGATTGAAATACGATCTAGCCGCATCTTTCAGCTTTCCCATTTGATAAAAAAGAGATCCTAGATTCAAATATGACTGTACATGATTTGGATCAATCTGGACTACCTGTTGAAAGGCAGTAATTGCTTCTTCTAGTTTTCCTTGCTGACGAGAAACCAGTCCTATAGAAAAAAAACCCTGCGTATAATTTGGATCAATCTGGACTACTTGTTGAAAGGCAGTAATTGCTTCTTCTAGTTTTCCTCTTTGATGAAGAACTAGTCCTAACTCGTAATTTGATTGTATGAACCGGGGATCAATCTGAATTGATCTTTGGAAAGTAGTAATTGCTTCCTCTAATTTTCCTTGCTGTCTGTAGATCACACCCAAATTATAGTGTGCNGGTGCAAAATCTGGCGCGTAAGAAATTGTCTGTTCAAACTTAGCCAATGCGTCCTTGGTTTTCCCTTGCTGATGATAGATTACTCCTAGTCCGAAATGTCCTTCTACATGATCAGGAGCGATCCTAACTACTTGTTCAAGTTTCTCAATAGCTTTCTCTATTTGACTTAGTTCCCGATAGACAAGTGCCAGGTTGTAATATGCCTGTACAAAACCGGAATCAATCTCGATTGATTTTTTGAGCAAGACTACAGCNTCCTCTAATCTACCTAATTTCTGATAGGCAACGGCAAGATTACTATATGCTTGTACAGTCTCAGGAGATAGATGAATGATTCGTTCAAACTGAATAATGGCATCTTCGATTTTTTCTTGATTACTGTATATTACCCCCAAATTCAAATATGCCTGTACGAAATCAGGATTGAGAGNAATTGACTTTTCATATTTAGTAATAGCCTTGTTTAAGGCACCTTGTTTTTGATAAATCTCACCTATACTAAAATATGCCCTTCCATTATTTGGTGCAATGTCAAGTACCTTTTCATATTCATACTTTGCAAGATTTAGTTTGTTCTGATGAAAGTACCTATTTGCCAGATCCAAATGTCTTTCTAGATTATTTATACTGTAGCTGATAGAAGTATGAGAAAACAGACCAAAAAAGAAGATAAGAGAAAACAATGAAGAATTCAATTTGCTCTGTTTAATCATTATGCTAGATATGATCAATATTCATCCATATTGATCATTTTCAAATGTCCTTTGGCTTATGACAACACGATCTTTCTACTCACACTCTGATTTTAATAATATAGAACGATTAGGTAAGGATTATAGTAATTTTATTTCTATGAGAGGTCATGAGTATTGTTGATTAATACTATTAGCTCCAATGNTTTTCAGAAAGACGGACTGTTTCAACATAAGCAAATTCGAGCCTAANAGCCTTTTACCAGAATATCACCAATTGTACTACTAGAGCAATAATCATCACTGATATGCTTCGAAGCCTACTTCAAGGCACCAAGACCGATATAACTTTGTTTGTTGTAGATTGGTTAATACCTAAACATCTCAACTACCAAACTCGTATAGAAACTTGGANAATTATTTTCGGAAGTTTAATTNTTTTATTTGAAATACGTCGACGATTAAGTTTAACAATATCGATCGAGTCAAAACAAATCAGCCTTCTCATATGAGAGATCACAAAGTTTACCAACCGAAATTTAATCATGATCGAATTACTTAAAGTAAGAGGCAGATTTGAATAGTGTAATTTCAAGTTATTTTTTCAAAAGACTTCAGAATTCCAAATAGATAGTCTATAAGTCCATATCCATGTGTATTCAATCAAGGTTGCCAATATAACGAGAAATGAAGAAGTCTTTGTCTAATCATTGTTTGCTCTCATTTATCTTCCTTATTCAGCTAATGTGGCGGGAAGTATTCATTCTTGTGATAAAATGCATTAGAATAGGACTGTTTAAATCAGAGTGAATTGNCATTTTACAAAGAGAACTGGATATAGCAGATCGGTTCCAAATGATGAGGTTCAATGTGAAAAATAAAGATAATATCAACGCCCCAAATACTTCCTCATCTTTAATCTTATTAGTTGCTGCACCAGTGATGTGTGCAGCTGCGGGTGGAATGGGTTGGGGAATAAGAGGCCAATATGGCCATGAATGGGGAGCAATGGTACCAGGTGTTCTAGTAGCTTTCACGCTGGTTTTTCTCTTTGGTCGAGAGTTAACACCACTCAATACTGCTAGAGCCGTTTCATTGACGGCTCTAGCAGTATCATTTGGTGGTACTATGACCTATGGACAAACCGTTGGGTTAACTCAAGACACACCCTTAGTTGGCAATTATCCCGCCTTCCGTTGGGGAATGATAGGACTTTTTCTTAAGGGGGGATTATGGATAGGATTTGGTGGAGCATTNCTTGGCATTGGATTAGGAAGNAAAGAATACCGATTAAAGGAAATTTCGATCTTATACGTAGTGTTACTGATTTCCGTTCTGTTAGGTATCCAACTATTCAATCGACCGTATGTCCCAGAGGTTGGTTCTGCGGATCGAGTGTTACCGTGGATTTACTTTTCGGATCACTGGAAATGGGAACCGTCTAACCTACAGATGAAACCTAGGCGAGAGTGTTGGGGAGGATTACTATGTGCACTCATCGTTTTGGTTGGTTATGTCGGATATATCAAAAAGGATAAATTAGCACGTAATATGGCATTTGTTGGTATTCTGTCTGGTGGCCTTGGTTTTACTATGGGTCAGTGGATCCAGTCCAAGAACTCTTGGACCCCCGATTGGCTCACAACCTTCGATTTGTCTTTACATCAATGGTTGCCGGGTGTTTTCCCTGAGAAATTTTTTAGTTTGATGGGCTGGAACTGGTGGAACATGATGGAGACAATCTTCGGCCTAGTTTTAGGATTTGGACTCGGTCTCGGCTTGTGGTTCAACCGAAATCTGATCAATCTAAATAACCGAAAAGCATCAGTAGAAATTTCGCCGAAAAACGAGTGGGCTCTGATTATATTATATGCTGTCCTATTATATTTATGGGGTGTTAAAAGGTATAAAGGTCTCGATTATATTGCTAATTTTCCGCTGGCTATGGGGGCAATCCCGGTAATATGTGTCATTAGTGGGCGTTATTGGCCCTACATATTANCGCTTCCACTAATCACGCTACCTATTGCAGGTATTACAATGAAAATAACTGACAAGGTGCATGTTCATACAGATTTTTTTGTTCTGATTGTTCTACCTCTTAGCTTAATGACGGTAGTAGCACTCTATTTTGAAAAGGTTGGGCGAAGTGTTTTGAATGGNCAACTTTTCACACGCTATGGGTTAATTCTTAGCGTTATCGTCTATTATTCTCTTAATTTCGTTTTTTTTAGTTTTCCATGGTCAACATTACCGGTGGGTGCAAGGCATACTAACAACTGGATATTTCTTCGGTGTGCCGAACTGTTAGTTTTCGGTGCTCTTTTTATGAATCGTTCTGAATCACAGCCGGAAATCAGAGATTAAAATATTTGCATTTATTCGACTGGTTAGATTTTTGTCGTATATGGTGTTTTGAGCATAACGTTGAATGATTTATCAGTCTCATCCGATGAAGGAGTATACAAGTTGAGAATCGCAGCATTGCAACTACCCTATCCGGAAACAAAAACTCACCAATCTGCGAAGGCTTATCAGAACGAAATACTTCATCGATTGAAGACGATTACCCCTGATGCCGCGGAATTGCTAGTTTTACCGGCTTATATTAATGCTCTAGGTCTTTTGGAGCCTAATCTCTTGTTTGACTTAGTAAAAACCCATGGAGAAAATTTTATTGAGCAAATTTCCTTCCAAGCAAATCGTCTTAAGTCTCTAATATGCGTAGGAACATTGTACCAAAAGTCGGTATCACAATGGGTTAACCGTACTTGGTTATTCGGCCCAAATGGTGAGCCAATCACTTGGTACGATAAAATACACTTAACCAATAAGGAAAGGGAGTTGGGTTTAATTGCTGGCTCAGATTGTGTTGTTGCGGAATATGGTGGTGTACGATTCGGATTTGCTGTTTGTTCTGATTTATATTTTCCTGCTTATTTTGATGCACTGGCTACTCAAAACGTGGATATTATACTTAGCCCAGTTAGTCATAAATCTGAACCAGTAGAACGTATTCACATAATGTGCCAGTGTCGAGCCTTAGACACTGGTAGCTACATAATCCGAAGTGGATATGCANCGGGTACCGAACGCCAGGAAGGGAATTCACTGATCGCTAGTCCCGAAGGAACGATTTTAGCCAACATCGAATTTGGTTCAGGTTTACTTAATCTTGATATTAGCCCTAATACGAAGCCAAGGAAACCTTCTTTACACGGACAAGATTTAGTTGGCCTTAAACATCTTCCCAACTTCTATCGATCCAACATTGGTCAAGAAAAAACAATCACTAATTNTACTTTACCTCACTTGTGTGCACATCGAGGAGTGAGCCACGCTTGCCCTGAAAATACACTTCCGGCATTTGGTGCAGCAATCGCCATGGGGGTTCAAGAAATAGAACTTGATTTGTGGATGAGCGCAGATGGAATACCAATTGTTTGTCACGACTCTAGTGTAGATCGGACCACCAATGGAGAAGGGATGATTGCTGAGATGACTTGGGCGAATATTCAACGCCTTGACGCGGGCATCACACTTGGAGCAGGGTGGTCAGGCGTACGTATTCCACGCTTTGAAGATGTACTGAATATTGTTGATGGTCGCCTAGCTATTAATATCCACATCAAGGAACCTGGATTCGATGGACAACTTGTCAAACTCGTATGTGATCTTCTCTATGAGCAAGGCCTACCACAGATGCACTACATTGCTGGGGATGAAGATGTTCTTGAAGTTGCTTTGGACTATGCACCAGAAATTCCAAGAGCTTGTTTAGCAGCACAGAAAGTGCCAGACCATATGGTAACAGTGGCAGAGAAATTTGCTTGTAATCGGGTACAGTTTGGTCGCAATGTAACCCCAAAAGCCCTTAAAAAAGCCCATGAACTTGGGTTAATCTGCAATCTTTTTTGGTCAGACGAATTAAACGATGCGCAGAGCTACCTGAGTATGGGGATTAATGTAGTACTTACGAATGCTGCACACAAATTATTGCCGCTCATATCTAAATCGGCCGGCTAGTTATTTACAAATCTACTTTACAAGGTATGTTGCCCTTACACAAGACTAATTAAGACATTAGCTAATATCTTTTCTTTTTTTATTGCAACAAAAAATAGTCTGGGGGGATAGTATTGGATTTCGATCCGCTACCTAGATCAATAACTTAATACTAGGTTAATAGCTAAGCTATGTGAGTCAACTATTCCAATGTTAGGGTTCAAAAATGCTACCAGACAAGACATTTTTACTATCGATCATCTGTACTTAAACAGAAGATTTTATGTAATAGTGAACATTTGTAGAGAGTGGTCTGACAGATGACAATTGATAGATATTGAAAAAAAATCATACACAATTCGTAATAGTGATTGTATTTTTTGTATATTATACGCTTTAAATCAAATTATCATTGTACCTTCATTTGGAGAAATACCATGCAAACAGTTGGTAAGTTGCTATGTATGATATTAACGGTAGGATTATTTTATTCTCTTGGATGTGAAACTAGTTCTTCTGAAGATAGCGAAACTTTGGTTAAAAATGAAGTTCAAGATAAGTTAGGTCTAGTTATAAACCGCATGGTTTTAATTCCAGCTGGGTCGTTTGAAATGGGGGATCACCACGACAATATGAATGACGCCTTACCAGTGCATAGTGTAGAACTAGAATCATTTTATATGGATGTAACCGAAGTCACTGTAGGCGATTTTAAGAAATTTATTCTAGAAAGTGACTATAGTTATAACTTGTGGAACGAAGTGGCTGTATTTTCGCCAACTGACAATCACCCGATGGTTTATGTAAGCTGGCATGATGCAACAGCCTATGCTAAATGGGCTGATAAACGCTTGCCGACAGAAGCCGAATGGGAATATGCAGCCCGCGGTGGCATGGTAGGTAGCAGGTATCCTTGGGGGAATGAGATAACACACGACGACGCTAATTGGGGTAATACAGTCAATGGGAAGGATAAGTGGGCATATTGTTCGCCGGTAGCTAGTTTCAAAGAAAATCAATATGGATTATATGATATGACAGGCAATGTTTGGGAATGGTGTGCTGACTGGTATGGGTTCGATTACTATAGTAAATCTCCTACTAAGAACCCAAGGGGACCAGATAAGCCAGATATAGCGACAGGTCGAGTTTTACGTGGTGGGTCATGGTACAGCGTTTCTCGTGGCCGACGACTGGCCAGTCGAGATGCTTATGGTTCACCAAATGATAGAAAAAATGATATTGGGTTTCGATGTGTGTCTGGTTTGCGTTGAAAAATGATTGATAACGTAACGTTACGCCACTAGTCAATTGAAGGTAATANTAGGAACGCCTCAGAAAAGAATTTACGGCTGATTTAAATTAGGAGTACAAACATTGTGATACTTGATTAGCATAACAACTACATTGCATCACTTCCTAGTTACCATTTGCTTATATTTGACTGATGCAGATTTCATCTCCCACATTCAAATTCTTTATTCAAAACTACTAAGCGACAGTTTCTAAGGGTTTATGCTTGCTTATCAATATTTCTTTTACTTAGTTTTAGTCTTCTGATTCAGGTCTTTTTTTGACTAATCAAACGAGAATAACGAATCAATATATAGGTGCAATTTTTAAAGTAATTAAACTTGTGATCTATCATATTTTCATTTTCAATCGTGTTTAAAGACTTTGGGGTAAGTGTATGTGTTCTAGTTTATTTTTTATTCATTGATTTCAGAAACCATTCAAAATGATTGAAATCGATGGAGTAAGTTGTTTGAGCCTTTATGGCTCCAGCGTCTAAAAACAAAGTCAGAACAAGCTAGGAATATTAGAAAGGTTATTTGACAGAGAGTTAGATAAAAAATGAGTTTTCCGGAGATCCCTAAAAGCTAACCTTATTATATTGGCTTGAAACAGCATCATCAAATCAATCAATTCTTGGGTTTAAAAATTGTTCATTTCTGAGCAGGAAGAAAGTTTACACCTTCAAATCAAAATTTTTAAAAATATAATTATTCTTCCTTTAGTAAATTATTCAAGTAATTAGATCAGATACAATTACCCGGAATCAGTGAACTAATCACCTTTATTAATCTGACCCAAAAACCCACAAAATCATAATTTTGTCAATATAGATGAAAAAAAACTTAATATATCTAAGCTGACTCATATGAACAATCAATCATTTACTAGCTGGCGGTCAGTACTGATAGGCGCCGTATTAATCCCACTAAATAGCCATTGGCATATACAGATGACGTTGGTTTGGCTAACGAATTTCCCTGCCATTCTAACTTTATTATTCAACGTTATTTTCATTTTGCTACTACTAGTAGTTTGCAACCATTTTTGGGCACGTTATTCTCCTAAGACTTCACTAAGACAAAGCGAACTGTTGACTATCTATACTATGCTCTGCACTTCGACTGCCCTGTGCGGCTACGATATGATGCAGTGCTTGGTCTCTCTCATGGGTACAGGAACTTGGTACGCTACCCATGAGAACGAATGGATCACCCTATTCAGCCACCATCTACCGGATTGGTTGGTGGTTAAAGATATTGAAGTTTTAACACCCTTTTACAATGGAGAGTCTAACTTCTATAGTTCCAGATATCTGTCGGCTTGGGCGATTCCGATTGTGTGTTGGACTGTTTTTGTGATCTTACTAATCTGGGTCATGCTTTGCATTAACGTCCTACTGAGAAAGCAATGGATTGAACACGAACGGCTTGCATATCCGATAGTCGAATTACCATATGACATGACGACAGTCGATAAATCTACTTCTAAAAAAAGAGATAGTCTGCTGACTAACCAAAGATTGTGGTTTGGCTTGTCTATTTCAGGTGGTATTGGCTTGCTCAATGGGTTTTCGTATCTCTATCCTTCTGTACCATCAATCCCAATTTGGGTAACATCCATTAACCAGCTGGCCACTACAAAACCATGGAACGCCATTTCTTCTATGAACATTACGCTCTACCCGTTTGTGATGGGGTTAGGTTTTCTAATGCCATTATCCCTAGCTGTTTCATATTGGTCCTTTTATCTTTTTTGGCAGTTTCAACGGATTATTGGTAGCCAATTGGGGTTTCAATCTCTTCCTGGATTTCCCTATCCAATGGCACAAGTTCGCGGTGTCTGGATTGCCTTATTACTCTATGTTATCTGGGGAGGACGTAAGTATTTCCAGAAAGTCTTAAAACAAGGTATTACAGGCATTTTCAAGCCAGCTGTGAGTACATCTACTGATCGAAGTGAGGAACCAATGACGGCAGGACAAGCGCTATCAGGGATGATAATTGGTTTAGCTGTAATTTTTGGATTTTGTCGTTTAGCTGGTATGTCTTACAGCTTTGCCTTCTGGTTTTTTGTTATATATCTTTCCTTATCTATCGCTATCACTCGGATTAGAGCAGAACTTGGACCTCCAGCACACGATATGTACGGAGCAGGCCCAGACCATATACTAACCTCAATTCTTGGTTCTAGAAGGATTGGGTCGCAAAATCTATCAGTGATGACGCTTTTCTTTTGGTTGAACCGGGAATCTTATCGAGCACACCCAATGCCACATCAGCTAGAAGGCTTTAAGCTAGCAAGTCGAATTGGAAAAGATAGCCGTCGGCTGATCTTGGCTATTATGTTGGCTGCCACTATTGGAGCGATATCTTGTTTTTGGTCAATTTTACACGTTGGGTATGAGTTAGGAATGGAATCCAAACTCTATCGTACTACTTGGTTCGCTCGACAAGGTTATACTATTTTGGCATCCCATTTAACTCATCAAAACGAAACATCTTACGTGGATCTCTCCTTTATGGGAGTAGGTTTCGTTTTTACTATGGTGTTAATGTCTATTCGTTCTCAGTTTCTCTGGTGGCCATTCCACCCCGTTGGTTATGCCGTTAGTGGTTGGTGGATTATTGGACGATTATGGTTCCCACTCTTCATTAGTACTATCCTGAAGTGGTCAATTTTAAGATTTGGCGGTGTTCGTTCATATCGAAAAACTATCCCTTTTTTCCAAGGGTTGATTCTAGGAGATTTTGTCATCGGTAGTGGTTGGAGTATTGTGGGTATAATCTTCCAGATACCTACTTATGTCTTCTGGGGTGGTTAGTGTTATAAACTATTCCTACGTGAAATTTTTTAAAAAGTAGCCTCTAGTTTTTAGAAAAACACATATTCGTAAAGGCTTTAAACAATCTAGGATTAATCTTTACCTTCGTTCAATAACTTATCAGCTAGATTATAATGATTTTCTCAATTAGCTACCTTTTTCCGTTTTAGCATTTTTCTGTTTTCAGTGAGATCTCTATAAAACGATCTAGTTATTTGGATTTTATTAAGTGTTGGGTCTACAACTTTACAGATTAGAACTTTATTGTTAGAATCAGTAGGTTGACTCCTTGTCAACAAAGTTCTAATCAAATTGGTAAAAGAAAACAGATCTGGCAATTTCTTCTGTTTCTAAATAATTGGTTGAATCAGTTTTAGATATTGATGACTGAAGATGTTTAGCTTAGGAAAGAGAGAGTTAAAAAATAAGATTCTTGGTGGCTGGACAGGAAAATCGTATGGTGCCATGATGGGGCAACCAATGGAATTTGCTGCCCAAGGCGAAATTTATCAAGGAAGCCTTGATATCCATCCAGAATCTCCTAAGGTCTGGCTGCACAACGAAGATGACCTCTATACCAACATGGCGTTTCTTGAGGTATTGCGCGACAAAGGCCTTGATGCCAGTCAAGAGGATTTTGCTGATGTGTTTCGTCAGTCTAAATTCATGCTCTGGCATGCTAATGGGCAAGCCAGACAAAATCTGTTAGCCGGGATAACGCCAAACCTTGCTGGACACCCACAATACAATCCACATGCTGATGACATAGACTTTCAAATAGAATGTGACTTCATTGGCATTATTTCTCCCGGTTTATCTAAGTCTGCTAATCTCATTTGTGACAAAGTAGGCCACATCATGAACTACGGGGATGGATACTATGCGGGCGCATTTTTATCATCTCTCTACACCTATGCTTATTTGGATACCAATATTCCTAACATAATTAGAAGAGCACTAAAATCAATTCCTGCACAGTGCTCTTATGCGAAAATAATCAACGATATACTAGATTGGTATGATAAAAACCCAGGTGACTGGCGCAAAACCTGGGAGAAACTCGAAGATAAATGGAATTTTGACCTGTGTCCTTGGGCAAAATCTGATCCACCTTCTCGGCAAGGAGGAATTATCGAAAAGTTCAATATTCAAGGCCACTTTAATGGCGCATATATCTTAATAGGTTTGCTTTATGGTAAAGGAGACTACTTGGAAGCTATTAAGATATGTNCTCGTTGTGGCCAAGATACTGATTCCAATGTGGCTAATTGTGGCGGCATTATGGGGATCATTACTGGCTATCGAGATCTGCCGCTGATTACCAAGAACGAATTAGCCCCCTACATGGATAGAGACTACAATTTCACCAGCCTATCTATTGAATCAGCAAGTAGTCTTAGCTATGATCTGGCAATTAAAAATATTTGCCAGAATGGTGGATACGTCTCAGGCGACCATGTTCATATAAAAACACAAGAACATGAATTCCAAGGTCAACATGAAATCTCATTTATAGACTTTGATTTTGCCGATATTTTTACTATACACCCACATCTTTCACCTGAATTACATTTTCACGGATCTTGGACAATCGATGAAACACACAAGGATTTGTTGACATCTGATCGAGCTGGTGACTACGTAGAAGTCGAATTTACTAGCACGTGCGTATATATGCAGGGAAATCTTCACGAAAGATTTGGCATTTTAGATGTATACATAGACGATAAGTTAGTACAAACTCGTGATATGTATACTCCGAGTGAATATAATAATTCAGTTCAATCCACTGCAGTCTGGATAACAAATTTACCTGATGCTAAACATGTTCTTAAGGTAGTAGCAACTGGACGAAAGAGAGACGAATCAAAAGGAATTGGAATTCAATTAGGTCGAGTAATTTCCTATACTGGGCATGTTACAGAATTAACAAAAAGTTAAAGTGTGAATACATGTAAAATGCATATTATAGTTAGTTCTAGATTCAAGCCAAAAATTTTATATGCCAGAGAAAAAACTGTGTTCTGGAATCTACATCTAATGAATACGACTGATGGTAAGTGTGATTTCATCTGTTCATTAGCGATGAGAAATCTATTTTGGTAAATTGAGAAATAGTCATGAAAATTGGTTGTAAATTTTAAAAATGTTACTTCTAGCACTGAAGAGATTACTTAAATTGTCTTTGTTGCTCCTTTCTGTTTGTTGTACACTCTTTTTAGTTTCTTGCAACCAGAATTCTGCTAAGCCAATCAATGAAGATTTAGGATCCAAAAACGAAAGGAAAAAGTCCAAAATTACTTTTTGGAATGGATTCACTGGTCCCGACGGCCAAACTATGTGGGAAATTATCAAAAATTTTGAAGCCGATTACCCAGAATATGAAGTTGAGATGGAGATAATTCCGTGGGGAACGTACTTTGATAAGCTGATGGTTTCGTTAGGATCTGGTAAGCCACCGGATGTATTTATTTTGCATGAAAATGAGTTGGTAAACTACGTTTTGCAAGATGCTATTCGGCCTTTAGACGATCTGATTAATGGGCCAAAAGGGTTATCAGTCTCTGATTGTTTACCCTCAATCTGGAACAGGCTTCGTGTCAAAACCATCAACGATCAGAAAGAACCACAGACCTATGGTATTCCCTTAGACTGTCATAACCACGCTGTTTATTACAATAAAGACTGCTTCCGACAGTTAGATATCCCGCTGCCTGAAAGATTAGATCGTAATAATTTCTTTCATTTGGCCCAACAATTGACCCTTGATCAAGATAAAGATGGTAGACCTGACCAATGGGGATTCGTTTTTGGTGGGTCTGTACGTAGTCATCTTTATACTTTGACAGAGCAATTTGGTGGGAACTTTTTAGATCGTGAAAATGGTATCTGTCAAATCGATCAACCACCTAGTCAGAAAGCTTTACAACTCTTGTATGATGCTATTAATAAAGATGGATATATGCCAAATCCAATCCATGACGGATCTAATCTTTGGCAAGGATTTTTACAAGGTCGGATTGCTATGTATACCGACGGTATTTGGATGATGAATGGAATGAAGAAGTTGGCAAACTTCGACTGGGGTATATTGCCATACCCTCAATTTGGGGACAAGAAAGCTGTTTGGGGAAGCTCGCATATTCTCTGCTTACCTCGATTGAGTGATACGATTGATTTGGAGGCAGCCTGGTTATTCATTAAGTATCTGTCTACAAATGGAGTTGAATGGTCGGATGGCGGACAATTACCAGCACGGTATTCGCAATTAACTTCCCCAAAATTTACCCAAAAAGAACATTATCCCGTTTTTGCTTCTCAAATTCCCGATCTGATATTTGGGCCAAACGACCCCAATATTATCGAAATAGAGACTCGAATGGAACCATGTTTGTTAGCTGCGATGTCAGGACAACAATCAATGGAAAAAATGGTACAAGAAATAAAAGTTTCGGTGGAAAGTATTTTGCGCAGGAGTCGTAAGTGAAAACCAGACACGCAGGCTCAAAAAAAATACAGTCTCTAATTAATTTTTCTTTTACTATTCCCTATCTCTCTTTATTTTTGTGTTGGACTGTCATTCCAATTATAGCAGGACTCTTGATTAGTCTAACCAAATGGACTTTCATTTCAGGCAACTATCAGATAGTTGGTCTGAAAAATTACGCTGATGCTATCTCTGATGAACTTTTCTTAAAGGGAATCCAAAATACGCTTTACTATACTTTGATGACAGTTATCGTGGGAAACCTTGTGTCATTTTTCTTGGCTTACGGATTGACTAAAGTTCGAGTGTTACGGAATTTTTACAGGAAAGTTTTCTTTATGCCTTTGTTATTGAGTATTGGTGTTGTTGGTATCATGTGGCAATGGTTGTACAATACCGACTTTGGTTTGCTCAATCACTATTTAGGTTATTTTGGAATCAGAAATATAAACTGGTTAGGTAATTCGCGTATAAGTATGCCAGCTGTTGCTATGATGGCAATTTGGGGTAGTTGTGGGTTTAACATGCTGATTTACTACGCAGGTATTCGTGAAATTCCGAAGGAATTAACAGAGGCAGCATTAATAGACGGCGCAGTTGGTCATAGGCAGTTGTGGTCTATTGTTTTGCCTTTGATTCGACCGAAGATTTTATTTTGTTTGGTGATGTCCACAATCGGAAGTATTCAGGTCTTTGAGGGGGCATATATGCTTACTGGAGTTGGGCCCTACTTTTCCAACTATACTGCTATTTTCCATATTTACTATCAAGCTTTCCGGTATTTTCGGATGGGGTATGCCTCTGCATGTGCGTTCATTCTCGCTTTACTAATTCTATTTTTTACAACTGTATTGTTCAAATTTTTGGGTAAACACGAGGAGTATTACTAATGACGGAAAGACCTAGAAGCAGGTGGGTTTGGCACACAGTTCTTGCTTTTGTTGCCGTTTTAATGTTACTGCCAATTTTTTGGATGTTAATTACTTCCCTTAAGTCTGCAACTGACGTCTACCAAAACCCGCCAAGAATCTTACCCTCGACACTACACCCAGAAAATTATCTTGATCTGTTCCAGCAGCCAGGTGTTCCGTTGGTCCGTTGGTTTTTAAATAGTGTTGGTTTAGCCATTATTTCTACTGTTCTAGTCGTTTCTATTTCATCTTTGACTGCATATGCCTTCGCCAGACTTAAATTTCCATTCCGAGATCAGCTATTTTTTTTAGTTGTAGCTGCAATGGTAGTACCAGGACAAGTTACACTTGTTCCGGTCTACATTATTTTACAAAAATTACGTTGGATTGATACATATTGGGCTTTGATTGTCCCAGGTTTGGCTGGTCCATTTGGTGTTTTTTTGCTACGTCAATTTTTTCTCAATGTACCTAGTGAGATAGAAGAAGCCGCCCGAATCGATGGGTGTGGAAATTTACGTATTTTTTTCCAGATTATTCTTCCTCTGGCAAGACCGGCACTAACAACCTTGGCAATTTTCACAGCGCTTGGTAGTTGGAATGGATTTTTTTGGCCTCTAATCGTAACTAATAGCCTTAATATGCGAACGCTACCCATCGGTTTAGCAATACTGAACGGACAGTGGTGGTCAGAGCAACACTTGTTGATGGCAGCCGGTTTTACTTGTGGTTTACCAGTGTTTATTCTGTATTTAATATTTGAAAATCAGATTGAAAAAGGTGTTACAGCCATGTCCTTCCGTTAGCATGATATCAATTCACACTAAAAAAATAAAAAGAACGATTTTCGCAACTTTGAAATTGCATGATAAGAAATGGAACAAAGTTCTTAAACAGAATTATAGGGATAGATTCCTTTTTACCTTGAGATTGAAAGTACCCAATTCCTCATTCCTCCTTGATTATTATCTAGGTTTAATGTAGGTTCATGTTTCTTGATCTTGGGGCAATCTAGTCCAGACTAACAGGTGGATTCAAATTGCAACAACCATCACTTAAGTTTATTGACACCCCATACCCTTCAAGTCATTTGGGTAATTTGCTAGCCCAATTCCGTGCCAAAGGTTATGTCGTTTTACCAAATGTATTTAAGCGCGAGAGCGTTGACAACTTTAGGCAAGAAGTTGAATCTGCGATAGTTAAAACTCAGGATGGTCGTTTCGAATTACCGGATAACCGACCTGAGTTGGTTTATCCTCTTAAGGCACCTCGGATACGAGATCCTCTGAGTCGTGCTCTGAGTCCATCCCAAATGGCACCAAAAATTTCTGTGTTTGAAACAGCATGGTTAATTAGTGAAAGTGGAAAAAATCTTGGTGGTTGGCATAAAGATCGCCAACATGAAGGTATGCCAGGTCGTGAATATCACTACCCCTTGGCTGTCCACTTGGGAATTTATTACCGGGACATAGAAAGTATTGAAGATGGGCCAACCGCAATCATTCCCAGATCCCACCAAGATCAAAACTTAAATCCATATAACGGATCAGAGCAAGAATTATTTTTAGCCAGAAAAGAAGATGTAATAATGTGGGATCAGAGATTGTGGCACCAAGCTAACAGCCGACAAAAAGAAGGGTGGCGTATATTTACTATCTACGGTTTCTATCCAATACAAGCGTTTCAAGGGTATGAAATTCATAAAATGCCAAGGGCTTTAGCTCAAGCTTGGCTGGACTCAGAAGGAACAGCAGACGAAATTTTCTATGGAGGAACTTTCAGTTTAGATAGTGTACGCAGGGGGCTTGAAAGAATAGAGTAGAGCTGATATCTAGGAAAATCAGACCTAATACGGTTAAGCTTGGCTTATTTCTACTTTCTGTGGCAAATATTATTCAGTTGGATTGCTGGGTAATTTTACAGTGTAATCTAAACGAACTTGGTTTCAACAGTAGTTGTTTAGACTGAATGAAAGAGAAATTTGATGGACGAAGAATGGTATAGTGAGCAACTATCAACACAAGATCAACAAATAGAGAAGTTGCAATCGGCTCTCAATCAATCCCTGCAGATACAAGCTATATCTGAGAAGAGATACGAAGTGGAACATCAGCAGCTAATAGGGATGAAAGCCAGATCATTCTGGCAGAAGCTGACATCAGTTTTTGAATAAAATGGAATGGCTAATAGTTATCTTAATCGCAGTATTTATTTTTAGAACAATACTCAGCATCTTAGGATTTGGAACGAGAACACTATTATTAATAACTGCAATCATTCTATTAAGTGCGTTTCTATATAACTACTTCAACTTCTAAACAATTAATACCGAAACTGACTGCCAACTTCCCTTTTTAACGGTACTGTCTACATTACCAGTATTAGAATTTAGACTTATACTTGTAGGCTTTCCGAATTACGGCGTAGTCGAATCAAACCTGCTTAATTAATAGAAACTCTCTCACAGAAACTTCTTCTTCTTATCAGGATAATTCCACTCAGCAACCTGCCTTCTTCTCCTCTCAGACTTGTTCTAATCACTCAGATCAAGATTACCAACAGCTTAAACTCCTAACCCTTCAACTCTGGCAGGATCAACATCAAAAACTCGATAACTCCCTTCCCTCCAACGCTGATCTTTATCAGATCATGCGACATGATCATCCCCTCAGTATTGATGCTTTCGTCTCTCAGGCTTGTCAGTTAAGCCCTCATGTCAACCCTATTCAAGCCCTTCA